>NZ_JAVEYL010000023.1:0-59409 GCF_034003485.1 Thauera sp. | reverse complement strand
CTGCGCGCCTTGCCTACCGCGACCACCGTCGAACACTTCGAGGCCCTCCTGCCCTGGAGTCTCAAGGCTGAGCAGTTGATCACAGCGTAGCGAGCCCCGGAAGGATGGGGTTCGTGGAGCGCTTACCTTCCATCGATGGAAATTTACCCGCCGCAGCGTTCTCGGCAATCATGAGTGCGTCACGCGACAGGCGACTTGCCATGATCGTCAGCATACGTCGTGCCTCGGCACTCTTGGCGTCCTTCTTCTTCGCCAGCGGATCGACGACATGCGTTTCGCTGATCTTGGCCCGTGCCGCAGCGCGCCATAGTTCCTCGTCGGGCCGCGCGCTGCGCTTGTAGATCAGGCGCAAGCACGCAAGGAGCCTCGCCTCGCGCAACTTGTTTTCCTCAAGGGCGTATGCCGCTACTGGTAGTTCGGGCGGATGCTCAGCCTGGACCTCCGCCAGCAGTTGTTTCAACTGTCGCACCATCAACGCAGGCTTCATTCCTAACGGAACCGAGATCAGCACTGAGTCGGGGTTTCCCTGCTCTCTATACCGCCCCTCGACAAAGCGGCGATAAGCAGCACCTACACGCTTACGCCGCTCATCGGCGTCTTCATTTGGCCGCAAGCGACGGATGCCCACTACTCGGGGCTTGGCCGTGTGTATGCCGAAAAGCGAGAGCCCGCGTGCCTGCCACCAGTCCTTGAACAGGACGGTGAACACATCCCCCATATCACACCGCGTGCGCCACACCTTGCGCGCTCGTTCCGCGCTGCCCAGACGCTCCGCGAGTTCCTGCTCGCGCTCACAGTCGAGCGCCAGCGCATAGCTCGGGCTGATACGCAGGAACTGAAAGAAGAGCAAGAAGCGCCAGTCCTGCCGCGCGTAGAGCCTTGGCTGCGTGAAGTCGGTGCCTGAGAGATGCCACGCCTGGCGCGGCCGCTTCGTAGCCATACAAAGATGTTAACCAGTTCGATCGACGTTTTTGTGGTTTGTATTACCCAAACAGCTAACAGCGGATACTACACCCATCGACGCAGCACACACGGCATCTCCTTCCAACCCGCTACGTCGACAACCTAACGAGGTAATCCAAATGACTAAGACTTCCACTTCCCGCCTCAACGCCACTGTTCGCACGTCCATCGCCCGCGCAACCACCAACGCTCACGCCGACTTGTTCGCCAACACCACCGTCGCGTCTCTCGACGCTATCCATACGCGTTGCGCGGCATGGACTGACAACGAATACAAAACCGCGACCGACATCCTTTACGGACTGCTGGCTGACTGCCTGAAGCTCTACGACGAAAACTTCATCAACGCAAAAGACGCTGAGCGCAAAAAACTCCGCCTCGACCTCACCGCGGCGCTCAACGAACGCGGCATCAAAGTTCAAAGCAACACAACCATGCTCACCATGTTCATCCGCTACGTCTTCAACTCCGACCGCAAGCGCGCCAATCGTTATGTGTCCGTTCTCACTGCCGCAAAGTCGCACGGCGTGACCTATGACGGGCTCGCGAACTGGCTGCGCGATAACGGCGGCATTGAAGAAGTTCGTCGCCAAATCAAAAAGAGCGAGGACGCCATCAAAAAGGCCGCTGATCTCGCCAACTCAAAAAACGCGACTCTCGCTGACATTGAAACGAATACGGCAAAACCTCTTGCCACGTTCGAGTTTGCGGGTGCCACAAAAAATCACGCTATCTTTCTTGCTCGACCCAAACTCGATGGCACTGTCGATGTGGTCGCTGCGCTGCTCGACGTCGATGACATCATCTATAACCAACTGCTGACTCGAATCGCAAAACAAAATCTCGAAACTGCCCACGCGCAAAACCGCGACAACGCGGAACTGTCCGCTTACGCCAAAAAACCTACCGTTGAGCGCCTCGCCGCTTAATAACAACCTCACTTATACACGGAGACGATCATGAACTGCCAAATCAAATACAAGCCCACCACGCTTGCCGATGTGATTTACCCGAACGAAAGTGTTCGCGAGTTTATCAACACCGTCGCCCGAGGCGACCTCATCCAAAACATCATCTTTTATGGGCCAAACGGAACTGGAAAAACGACCGTTGCTGATCTACTGCCCTACGCGATCAGCGGTGAGTCCGCCATAGTCGAAGAAAAGGACTATTCTGAGCTTCTCGACCAAAAAGACTTGAAAGACTACCTACAACGTCAATGCCAGTTAACTAAATTAGGGGACGAGAACGCGCGCTATTACCTCGTGCTACACGAGTTCGATAACGCCACCAAAAACCTCGTAAAGCTCTGGACGGCGCTGGATTCGTTCGCTGATCGCATCACACTCTTCGCCACAACCAACAATCAAATGGCCATCCATCAAAGCATCCGCTCCCGCTGCCGCTGTGTCGAGTTTCCAGCCATTTCCGTTCACTCATTCTTGCCTCGCGCGACCTCAATACTTGCCAACGAGAACATCGCGATTACACAAGCGGAGCTCGTTAAACAACTCTCTGTCGTCAAAACTGGTGACCTTCGCGGCTACCTCAACCAACTTGACGATCTAATAGCCACTCGAAAAACACCGATTCCTCCTAAACGACTACAACTAACAGTGCTATGAAAAGAGGGTTTGCGCTTTCTACGGCGCAAACCCTTTTTTATTATCTCCACGCCTATAAATACAGCAGAGAGCACACCATGAAAATCAACGAAATCGTTCAGCCAGCCAACCCACCTTCAGTCGCCACTGACTCCGCACAGAGCTTGTCGCGCATACAATCTGTCATCCAGCAAAGCGCACAGAGCGAAAAACGCAAGAAACCAACAAAAGCCGAACTGGTGATGGGACTGATGGCTTACGGCAGACTCAAGCGTGACGCCGAGCAGCAGCAGAAAGACCAGCTACTGCGACAACTACGAAACCTCGAAATCACCAAGAAACTCCCGCCCAAGCTTTGAGTGACAGCGTCGCGTTAAACGACGCTACTGTCTTCTTCATCCTCGCCACGCTCTTTCCGCCACAGCGCCATAATCACCTCCCGCGCCCACGTTTCATCCGCAGCATTATCAAGTTGCGTAATAAACTCTACCTGGCCGTCTGCGCGAAGCCAGACATAAAAGCACGCCTCCACGTCAGGCCTATGTAAGATCCACCTATGTATCGTGTCATGTTCTGGGAATACAAAGCGTTCGGTTGCCGACTGTTTGTGAACGAAGACGGCGTAGCATCGCTTCCGTAGCGCTTCCTCTAAGCCTTCCTCTTCGTCTGATTCGCTATAGCCGTCGAACACGATGCTGATCGCGTCGGGGCACTCCTCGTATTCGTCATACTCCTGCGCCCACTCGCACAACGCCTTCTCGAAGTCCCGCACACTCCTCTCCTGTATCCCGTTTAGACCAAATCGGCTGCTGCCTTCAGTTGCGATGGGCTGCTGAACAAGTACACCGCAGTGGTGCTGATGCTCTGATGCCCTGCCAGCGTCTTGAGAATATGGATGCTTGTGCCTTTGTCGGCAAGGGTCGTCAAGTAGCTGCGCCGACCGCTGTGTGAGCTGGCACCCTCGATGCCCGCTTCCTTGTAGAGCTTGTGGAAGAACTGCGCCATCGTGTTCGCCGAGAAGCCGCGCGTCGGTGCTTTCTGCGTCGGAAAGAGTGGCGATGCGTCACTGCGCGGCGGACAGGCGCGCAGGTAGGTGGCGAGTTCCTTGCGAATCTTGGTCCCCAAGTACACCACGCGCCCACGCTTGCCCTTGGTCTGCTCGACCGACAGCAGCACTTCTTCCTTCACCCGCCCCGCTCCATCGACCACATCGCAGCAGCGCAGCGCGGCGATCTCCTTCGCGCGCAGCCCCGCCCAATGTGACATCAGCACCAACGCCCTGTTGCGTGCTGCGTGCGGCCTCGTTGCCACGTAGTCCAGCACCCGCCGCACCTCTGCTGCCGTCATCACTCTCGCTTGTCCCATACGCCCTCCAGAATCAAATAATTCAAGCGCATTTATTATGTTTTCTTTGGTTCTATGAGGACAACCGCGCATTGCGCAGCAGCGGGTTATTAACTTTCAAAGACTTAGCGCAGAATCAAAGCTTTTCACTATTCTCTTTGGTTTTTAGTGCGCGACACACCGACGCGTTTAAACGCGTTTTAAGCGGCAAGCGCGCCGCCCAGCTACCCACACATTCCCGACACCCAAAAAACGCGCCACAGCGCTTTTTAACGCGTCTACGCCTGCGCTGCGCAGAAAAGCAAAACAAAACAAACAAAGCGCAACCCAAAAAAGAAAGAAAGGAGGAATGCGCTTGCTTCGCACCCATCACACCCATCATCATTCATCAATAAAGAGAGACAACTTATTACTATAAGCGTGTGACTTTTAAAAAGTCACACACCTACTTTTTCAGCGCATAAATATGAGAAAGGAGGATTTATGTCGATCAATATACAAGTAGATGAGAAAGTATCGCGCGCACTCACCGAGGCATTCCCAACGTCAAACGTCGCGCGCGCACTCAAGAAATACGTCACCACCCTCGAAGACTTGATTACCAGGTCTGTCGTCAACGGGCGCACACCCGCGCAAAGCAAACTCAACCTATACAGCCTATCGCTACACACGCTGAGCAATAAAGGCGGACAGCTCGGACGCGACAAGATACGACTACATAAGTGGCTTGAACAGAACAAGCTGTCGTTGGTCATTGCCGTCGAACGAGGCAATAACCTCACCCACAAACTCTCGCAAGTAAAGCTCTCGCCCTTAGTCACAATCACCTTCGACAACATCGCGCAGTTCGGAAGCACCAATAGCGCAACTGCTCAACTGTTGAGCGGCAGTGACAGCAGTCAAACTGGACGCAGCCTCATCGACCGCACCTATCCAGAAGCAGCGACCATCAACAGCCTAGCTGAGCTATTCGAAATCTTCGACCCCACACCCGTCAACACAAAGTCACTACAGGCTTACATCGATTGGCTCAAGACAAAGCCCAAGCATTTAACCGAGGACAAGCGGCTCACCGACCTCACCCAAGCTGCGCACATTCTGAACATCGCGACCGAGCTGGGCGGCATTTATCTTCAACGACGCAAGCCAAGCGCTTTTGGCCGCACCTACTACGAAGGCATCAGTGCGCAGTCTGTTCGCAAGCAACTACGGCGAGCGATGTATGGCGGCTGCTGGGAATACGACATACGATCGGCCGTCATATCTTGGAAGGTCGGTATGGGAAGCGATTTAGCGCGAACCCTTGACCCAAGTGCGAGACCCGACGCGCTATTTAAGAACAGCATTTACTTCATCGATGACAAACCTGCGATCGTCAAGGAGATATGCTTACTAACATTCAAGAAGGACGATAACGTCAACGAGGATCTACAGAAACGCATCGTCAAACAAGCGATCACGGCAATCAGTTTTGGCGCACGCGAGCAGCGAAGCGGCTGGTTAAAGAATGGAAGTTGGCACAACCCCGCATTAGTCGACATCATCAAAAACCCGATCCACCGCCGTCGCTTTCTGACTTGCGCACCCATCCGCGGCTTCATTCAGGAACAGAAGGTGATGGATGAGTTGATCTATGCCTACGCATTAAAAGAAATACCGACCTTACTCGATAGCCCACGATTGAGAACGGAGAGCGGACGCATAAGCAAACCACTCGTTATCGCATTTCTCTATCAGCATTTCGAAACGTGGGCGATGGATGCCGTGAAGAAAATCGTAACCAGCAAGGGGCGCCAGGTCGTCGCCTCGATACACGACGCAGTGATTTTGGATCGAAAACTGGGCGCTGAGCTAAAAGCGACCATCGAACTTGAAATGAGAGAGCAGACGGGCATTCCTTACTGGCATCTGGAAGGTAAAGAACTGAAGCCATACCTCAGCGACTCTGCCGAGGTAGCGCGCCAAGAGCAAGCACACCATCGGCACATCCGTGAAGAGGAGCAGTTCGCAACTCAATGCGCAATCGAGAAGGCAGCACTACAAGCGCAGTTCTCGGTGGAGCAGCCAGCGACAAATTTCGGTCGTCCGACGCCAGCATCGACCATAAACTATCCATACAACATACACACATGGAGCGTCGAAAATGGCACTGCTGAACACCCTCAAGCTTGTTTCCGCCAAGCGTCCTAACGAGCTTTCCCCGCAACAGCAACGACGCGCAAAACTCATCAAGCAGCTTACCGAGCAGATTGAGTGGGCACGCTCGGTGTACGAAGGCGCGAGCTTCGAACTCAAGAGCAAGCGCAAGGTGCGCAACGAAGAGACGGGCGAGCGCGTCACCGTCGAAGCGCAAAAGAAAGTGAAGGCGTGGTGGTGGGAAGCAAACGGCAAGGTTCAACTTGCGATCCGCTATGGCAACAAGGTGCTGCCGCTCAGCAAGAACACGAACGCGGTCGAGCTGGAAAGCACGGCTGAGATTGTGCCGACGCTTACCACGATCAAGCAGGCTGCCGAAGCGGGCGAACTGGACAGCGCCATCGAGAGCGTCACAGCCAGCATCGTGCGCAAGCCGAAGTGATCGCAAGCGTCTCTTTACGCGACGCTCACGCATTCAATCTCTCAAGCGTCGCGTAATGGGACGGTCACACACACTTTCTCGTAGCGTCGCGTTTCACGACGCTCACCGACAGCGATGACACGCACAAGCACATCCACATCGAGCACGACAGCAGCGCCAGCCACGGCCGCTTACGACGAGTTGTTCGAGCAGTGGCAGCGCACATCAACCAAGCGACGAGCGACAACCATTGTCGAGTATCGCAAGGTGTTCGACTCGTTCGCCGTGTTCGTGGAGCACAAGCCACTTGCCGAGATCGAGCGCCGTGATGTGCTGGCCTTTCGTGATCACTTGCTGGCAGCAGGACAAAGCGCCGTCACCGCAAACCACAAAATCGGCATTCTCAAAGGCTTCTTCCGCACCGCCATCGACTACCAGCATACGGCCCACAATCCAGCAGCCGATGTGCGGGCCATCGCCACGCCGCAGCAGAAAGCACGCGTGGCCTTTACTGCCGACGAGTTGAACCGCCTGTTTCAAAGCGAGGTTTATACCCAGCGCAAGTTTCCCAAAGGCGGCGGTCGTGAAGCGGCTTACTGGTTGCCGCTGCTGGCGCTTTTTACGGGTGCGCGGGTGGAAGAGTTGGCACAGTTGATGGTGGCCGATGTGCGGCACGACGACACGCTGGGTCACTACCTCAGCATCACCGACGACGCAGCACACGCACAGTTGAAAAACGCCGCGTCCCGTCGTCGCATCCCACTACATCCCCAACTGCTCGACTGTGGCTTTCTCGACTACGTGGCACGTGCGCGGCGACCTGGTCTGCTGTTCCCCGAACTACGTGCCAACGGTCGCGGCAAGCTCGGCGGCTACTTCAGCACGTGGTTCTCGATCTACCTGCGCAGCAAAGTGGGCATCACCGACAGTCGCAAGGTGTTCCACTCGTTCCGCCACACCTTCAAGGATGCGTGTCGCGCGGTGGGCATCGAGGAGGAAGTGCACGACGCACTGTCAGGTCACACGCAGCAGCGTGCCAGTCGTCGTTATGGCAACGAGCAGTATCCATTGGAACCACTGTTCGAAGCGGTCAGCAGGTTGGCGTTCTCGGGACTCGACATCGCGCACTTGTACACGCGGCCACCCTCTCAGCGCCCCTGTGTGACTGACCTGCGGATGATCTCCGCTTACCACGGCATCATCGTTGCGCTGCCAATGCCCAAGACCAAGAAGCCCACCGCGCCGTTTCTGCTCGCGATGTATGAGGGACTGGAAGCGGGTTTCGACATTGCCGCCAACAAGCCCATCTTCGGCGAGCTGCCGCGCAACAAGCAGATGCTGGTGAATGCGTGGATCGAACTACACAAGGAAGAACTGATGGCGAACTGGCACGCAGGCAGGCTGTCGGGCGAGTTTTTCAAGCTCGATCCACTGCGCTAAAGCGTCGTGTAACGCGACGGTTGATGTGGTGAGCGTGAACGAAAAAACGGGCCCGAAGGCCCGTTTTTACTTTCAAACCTGTCTTGAGAACAGATTAGAAGGTGTGGCGAACGCCAACAGCGAAGACGTCAGCTTCTTCGCCGGTCACGCCAGCCGGCGCGGGGACAACACCGATGTTCAGGCCAGTATCGTTGTCAGTGCGGTTGTAGCCAGCGTAAGCGGTCGTGCGCTTCGACAGAGCGTGCGTGTAAGCGATCGAGTAGGACTTAGCCTTGGCATCGGCAAGATCCGCGTCGAGTTCACCGTAGCCCAGATGGACGTTGCCAGCAGCGCCAACCGGCACCACCACGCCAACCTGCCAAATGTCACCGTCGTTACCGCTGAGGTTACCAACAGCCTCATAGTCTTGGTAGTTGGCGGCCAGAGTCAGGATACCAAAGTTGTAGCTACCACCAACCGACCATTCCGTCTGATCGTCCGAAGTTGCGCTGCCAACACCATCCTTCAGGTACTGGTAAACAGCGGCGACACGCAGCGGGCCGTTCGAATAATCGAGGCCCAGGCCCAGCGCGTCGTCATCATACGGATCGGTACCAACTTCGGTCGCAGAACGACCGCTAACATCAGCGTCCATCGAGTAGATGGCGCGAACTTTCAGGCCCGAGAAAGCGCCGTTGTAGGCGACGGAGTTGTTCCAACGAGCGTCAGAGCTGGCATCGATCGTCGAACCCACGGCGCCCGAAAGGATCGCTTGCGGCGACAGGATCGGCGAGCTACCGAAAGAGTCAGCAATGAAGTCGTAACCAGGAGCGTACTGACGACCCAGGCTAACGGTACCGAAACCACCCGAGAGGCCAACGAACGACTGACGCGAGTTGCCACCCAGGCCCGTGCCGTCATCGACGTTGTAGCCCTGTTCGAAGGTGAACACAGCCTTGAGGCCGTTGCCCAGATCTTCGACGCCGCGGAAACCGAGACGCGAACCCGACAGGCCGCCGCTGTTGATGGCGCCCATGTCGTTGTCACCGTGGTCACCAAACGCCATGTAGGCGTCAGCCACACCGTAGATGGTCACGTTCGACTGAGCGAAGGCCGGGGCCGAAACGAGGCCAGCAACAGCCAGCGCGATCAGTTTCTTTTGCATGTGTTTCTCCTCAAATTTGAAGTTGAGACCAGGCACTTGCCTTGGCCCTACTCACCTCTCTGGCGAGAAGTTGGAGCGATTCTGCAAACCTGCCGCCCACCTTGCAAGCCTGGAAGCACTAAAACGCGACATTCCAGCCTTTGTTGTTGCGGACGTGCAACAGAACGCCGCTCAGCGCCGTGCATCGAGCCGCAGCAGGGCCGAGTTCCATGCCAGCAGCTTCTCGTCCGCCGTCACCAGCGTCGCGTTGCGTGCCCCCGCGGATGCGGCGATGAAGCGGTCTGCCGGGTCACGATGCAGGTCGGCGAGCCCCGCAGCCGCGAGCGCGATGCGGCCGTCGAGCGGAATCTCGACCAGTCCTGCACTCAGCAGGCCTGCCCGCCAGCCGTCTACAGCAAGCGGCAGGGCAATGCGCCCCTTATCCACAAGCATGGCGCATTCCCAGAAGCTGATCGCGCTGACCGCAACTTCACCCCCGCGCCATGCCTGCTCGATGCGCGCGCGCGCCTGAGGACCGAGCGCGGCATCGTCGGCATCCATCCAGATGAGCGCGTGTGTATCGAGGACGATCACGACAAGGCCTCCCAGTCCTCGTCCGCGACCGGCGACACGATATCGCCCAGGATGCGCACGCCCGGATGCAGGCCGAAAGGCGACGATGCGCGCGCGCCCTGATAAGGATGCAGTTCGGCGACGGGCTTGCCGTTCTTGGTGATGACGAGGATCTCGCCGGAGGCCGCCACCTGGTCCATCAGGGCGAGGCAGCGGGCCTTGAATTCGGAAGCTTGAATGGTTTGCATGGTTGCGTTCCTTGGTCAATCGACATGACCATGATCATGACCATGGTTGCATTTGCGATCAAGCGCAATCGACCCCCGCAGACACAGACGCTTGCCGCGCCGCCTAAAGTAGCTACTATGGACCTATCTCGACACTACTCAGGACACTGATCATGAAAGTCATGACCGCACGCGAAGCAAAGAACCGGTTCGGCGAATTCCTCGATGCATCGCGCCGGGAGCCGGTCGTCATCACCAAGAACGATCGCCCTGTCGGCATCATGGTGTCGATCGAGGACGCAGCAGACACGCTGTTGCCCGAATTCCTGCTCGACAAGACACCCGGTTACGACGGCTGGCTCTTCGAGAAGCTCACGGCCACGCTCGAACGCCTGGACGCTGGCCAGACCAAACTACATGCGCATGACGAAGCCATGGCCCTGCTGCGCGAGCGTTTGGCGGCGCGGAATCGTCGTGCATGAATATCCTCTGGACCGACGAGGCGCTGGACGACCTCGAGGAGATTCTCGCCTATTACTACGCTGAAGCAGGACCATTGACTGCAGCGTCCGTCCAGTCGCGCATCGTTGCCGAAGTCGAAGCCTTGCGCGTCTTCCCGGACCGTATCCGGGCAAGTGCGCGCGTCCCGGGCGCACGCGAACTCGTCGTTCGCCGACTGCCCTACATTGCCTTCGTGAAAGTGACGGATGACTCGGTGATCGTGCTCAACGTCGTTCACACCGCACGGGAATTTCCTGCGCGCCTCTGACGTGCTTGCCCAAGCCCGCCGGCAGCACGCCCGCAGCTCGCCAACTGTGTACATTTCGTACAAAACATACAATCCAAGTTCGCCTGAACGGTAAGGAGTGACCACCATGCGCACCGTCTCCGCCACCGAGGCAAAACAGGGACTGGCCCGCGTGCTCGACCTGGCCACGCACGAACCCGTCGTGATCCGCCGCCAGAAGCGCGATGTCGCGGTCGTTCTGTCGATGAAGGAGTACGAGCGCCTCACACGACTCAACGTCGCCGAATTTCAGCGCTTTTGCGACGCAGTCGGCGAGAAAGCCGCCGCAGCGGGCCTGACCGAGGACAAGCTCGCCGAATTGCTCGCCGATGACTGAGTTCTTGCGCTTCGTCGTCGACACAAACGTTCTCGTCAGCCGCCTGCTGGCGCCGCGCAGCACCGCCGCCCAGGCGGTCGATCTCGCGCTCGCCCGCGGCAGCCTGCTTGGCTCGGAAGACACCCTGGCCGAGCTCGCAGGCGAAGCGGCGGCGATCATCAGCGGGGACAAGGATCTGCTTGTGCTGAACCCATGGCACGGCATTCCAATCCTGACGCCAGCAGCGTTCATCGTGCGTTGAATGAAGAGCGCAGCGCAGAAGGCAGGTCAGCTTACGGGTTCGAGGCGCAGCCCGCCCACGCGAAACAAACAGTGGATATTTGCCCTATTGCTACGCGAGCACTAAAATACACACGCTAGCGTATTTACAGGAGATGATGCCATGGAAACACTGCCCAGCCGCGTCTTCAACAACGGCAACAGCCAGGCGGTCCGTATCCCGGCAGAGTTCCGTCTCGACACCGACCGCGTCAGCATCACGCGCAACGACGCGGGCGACTTGGTGATCCACCCCTTGCGCGTACAGCGTGGCACCGCGCTGATGCAGGCCCTTAAAGCGCTTGGCGAAGTGGACGACGACTTCGTCGCCGCGCTCGAGGCCGAACAGGAAGCGCCGCTGCCGGTGCAGGAGCGCGAGGCGCTGTGATCTACCTGCTCGACACCAATATCCTGATCTACCTGATCAAGAACCAGCCGCCCGGCATCGCGCAGCGCATCGACGCACTCCCCGAAAGTGACACACTGTGCATGTCTTTCGTGACCTGGGCCGAGTTGCTGAAGGGCGCCGAGCGCAGCACTCGCAAGGCGGAGGTACTGCGGCGGCTGAACGCCCTGGCACGCCAGGTACCGGTGCGCTATCCCGTCGACCCCGCCATCTGCCGGCATTACGCGGAACAGGCCACCCGCCTGAAGGAGGCAGGCACACCGATCGGGGGGAACGACCTGTGGATCGCCTGTCACGCACTGGCCGAAAACGCCACCCTGGTCACCCACAATACGCGCGAGTTCAGGCGCATTTCGGGTTTGCGCGTCGAGGACTGGGTGTCCGCCGAAAAAGACTGAAAAAGGCCACCCTGGAACTCCCGCCGCCCCTTAGCACTCTCACGCCCCGAGTGCTAAAATGGCAGCGCAAGGAGGATCCAAGCCCATGTCTTACGCCCTGACGTTTCCCATTCCCGCCACTGGCAGTCTGGATCAGTACATCCAGAGCGTGAATCGCATGCCCATGCTCAGCGAGCAGCAGGAGGTGGATCTGGCGACGCGGCTGCGCGACGACGGCGATGTGGATGCGGCACGGCAACTGGTGATGTCGCACCTGCGCGTCGTGGTGGCGATCGCGCGCGGCTACCTCGGCTACGGCCTGCCCCATGCCGACCTGATCCAGGAAGGCAACATCGGCCTGATGAAGGCGGTCAAGCGCTTCGACCCGACGCGGGGCGTGCGCCTGGTGTCGTTCGCGATCCACTGGATCAAGGCCGAGATCCACGAATACATCATCAAGAACTGGCGCCTGGTGAAGATCGCCACCACCAAGGCGCAGCGCAAGCTGTTCTTCAACCTGCGCGGCATGAAGAAGGACAGCACCACGCTGCAGCCCGCCGAGGTGCAGTCGATCGCCACCCAGCTCGGCGTAAAGCCCGAGGAAGTGGTGGAGATGGAAACGCGCCTCACCGGCCGCGACATCCCGCTCGACGCCGGCAGCGACGACGACGACGATCGCTTCGCCCCCATCGCCTACCTGCCCGACCCGCACGCCGAGCCGTCCGAAGTGCTGGCGCAGACGCAACAAGCGCAACTGCAGGACACCGGCCTGAAGACCGCGCTCGCCAGCCTGGACGACCGTAGCCGCACCATCGTGCAGCGGCGCTGGCTCACCGAGGGCGACAGCGCCACGCTGCACGAGCTGGCCGCCGAATACGGCGTGTCGGCCGAGCGCATCCGCCAGATCGAGGTGAAGGCGATGCAGAAGATGCGGGGGATGCTGGCGGGAGTGGCGTGAGCTTCCGCAACCGGAATCTTGCGCAGCTATACTGCCCACACCAACTGAGCAGTATCAACGGGAGGGCGACATGGTAGCTGGACTCGACCTGATCAAACGCATCACGATCTCCCCCGACCAATGCGGAGGACGCCCGTGCATCCGCGGTTTTCGCATCCGTGTTTCCGACGTGTTGAGCCTACTGAGTGCGGGCGCGAGTCCGGCTGAGATCCTCGAAGACTATCCCGTGCTGGAGGAAGCGGACATCCGCGCGGTGCTTGAATACGCCGCCCGACAGGCTGACCACCCGGTTCTGATCGCTGCGTGAAGTTCCTCGTCGACGCGCAACTACCCATTGCGCTTGCGCGCTGGCTTTCCGGCAAAGGGCTGGATGCTCGCCATGTCTCCGATCTTGGGCTGGACAAAGCTCCCGATGCAGAGATCTGGTATCGAGCGAAGGAGGAGGGGCTCGTCGTCGTCACGAAAGACGATGATTTTCGCCTCCCTTCAGATCGACTGGAGCGCATTCCACCTCAAGTCGTATGGGTTCGCCTCGGGAACTGCCGCAAGCAGGCCTTGATGAGTGCTTTCGAATCGGTACTGCCGCTTCTGCAAGCGGCGCTCGAAAGCGGCGAGCGCATCGTCGAAATTCGGTGACTTGCCTCACTTCCCCGCCAGCAATGCCTTGATGTCCGCCGCGACCACCATCGGGTCTTCGGCGTGCCGCATGTACAGCCGCAGCCGCCCGTCCGGCCCGAAGACGTAGGTGCCGGCCGTGTGGTCGATGGTGTAGTGGCCTTGCAGGTCGCCGCTCTTGCGGTAAAACACACGAAAATCCTTGGCGATCTCGGCGATCTTGTCCAACGTGCCGTACATGCCGAGGAAGCGCTTGTCGAACACCGGCACGTATTCGGCCAGCAGCTCCTGCGTGTCGCGCTCGGGGTCGACGGTGACGAAGATCACCTGCACGCGGTCCGCGTCCGGGCCGAGTTCCTCCATCACCGTGCTCATGCCCGACAGCGCGGTGGGGCAGACGTCGGGGCACTGGGTGTAGCCGAAGAAGATGGTGACGACCTTGCCCTTGAAGTCGGCCAGCGTGCGCGGCTGGCCGTGGTGGTCGGTGAGGGCGAAGTTCTTGCCGTAGTCGGCGCCGGTGATGTCGGTGCTCTTGAACACCGGCTCGGAAGGCGTGCAGCCGCCGAGCAGGCCGAGAGCGAGCAGCGGCACGGCAATGAGGCGGGAGACAGCGTGACGGCGTGAAAGCATGAGGCGTGCCTGTATGTTGTGTTCTATCAGCGGCAGATGATAGTCCGCCTTGCGGGGTCGGGTCAGCCGATGTGCGACGGATCGTCGCAGGAGACCCGGGAGAAGATACTGCGCCTGAATTCGCACACGTTGATGTGATGATGTTTTGGTGCTATTTGTTAACCGCACAAAACTGCATCTACCATCAGGAAGTCACCATGAGCCGACTCACGATCACCCTCGAAGACTCGCTCTACCGCGCACTGAAGGAGACGGCCGCGCGCCAGGGCCGTTCGATCACCAAGATCATTGAAGAGAGCCTTGTGCTGCGAGGCATCAAGCCGGTGGAAAGCGCACGGGATCTGGTGGCGCGTGCGCGCAGCAGATCTAAACTATCCGAAGCCGAAGCACTGGATCTGGCAACCGAAGAAACCCGCCAGGCACGTCGGCCGGGATGAAGCGCATTTTCATCGTCGATACCAACGTACTCGTATCCGGGCTGATCAGTGCCGAGCCCGGCAGTCCAACCACCAGGATCGTCGACGCCATGCTCGACGGAAGCTTGATCCACGTGGTCTCGCCGGCGCTGCTCGCCGAATATCGCGCCGTCCTGCTGCGCCCCAAACTGGCCCGATTGCATGGGCTCGATGAAGCACAGATCGACGTTTTGCTGACCGAAATCGTCGCAAACGCGATGTGGCAGGAAGCCGCGGACGACACGGCTCACGAAGCTCCAGACCCTGGCGATGCTCATCTTTGGGCGCTGCTCGCCAACACCACGAGCGCGGTCCTGATAACCGGAGATCGCCTGCTGCTGGACAGACCCCGTCCGGGCAGTGCCGTCATCACACCGACCGAGTTCATCGATCTGTGGCAAGCCGCGGGAAAGTCGCATTGAGGTGCGCAACCCGCCGCGTGTTCATCGGGCCACTCAGCCCGTCGCGCTCAGCCGGCGCTTGAGCGCCCTCATCAGGCCTCCGACCACTGGCAGCTTCTCGTACAGCTCCTCGGCGGCATCCCAGTAATCGCGGTGCAGCACGACCCGGCCGTCGGCGTCGAAGCGCAGATGCGTGACGCCGCGCACGGTCAGCGCGCGCCCGCGCAGCGCGAAGTGGAACTCCCAGCCCAGCATCGCCTGCTCGCCCTGCTCGATGCACGCCGTGACCAGGAAGCGCGGCGCGTCGGTGGTGGCGAACATGTGCGCGAAGATGCGGCGGATGGCGGCGGTGCCAGTGACCTCGTTGAAGGGGTCCTTGAAGCGGGCGTCGGGGGCGTAGAGCGCGTCGAGCGCTGCGAGACTGTCCGGCGTGAGGGTTTCGTAGAAGTGCGCCAGGCGCCGTGCGGGCGTTTGCCGTGGGAGCGGGCTTGCCCGCGAAGGTTCTGCCGGCGAGGCTGCGTTCGCGGGCAAGCCCGCTCCCACGCTGGATGCGCCCGGGGTCGAGGTGCCCGGGGGCGTGTGGTGCGGAGGGTAGAGCTTGGTCATGGCGGGCAAGTTCACAAGCCGGTGGCGCGGCGGATCAGCGCGAAATAGACGCGCCGCGGCAGCCATTGCAGCAGCTTCAACACGCGGGTGAAGCGCTTCGGGAAGTGGATCTCGAAAGCTCCGCTGGCGAAGCCGTCAACGATCGCATCGGCAGCCTGCGCCGGTGTGAGCAGCGCGGGCATGGTGAAGTCGTTCTGCGCGGTCAGCGGCGTGGCGACGAAGCCGGGGTTGATCAGGAATACGTCGATGCCGCGCGGGGCGAGGTCGAGGTGAAGGACCTCGGCGAAGTTGATCAGCGCGGCCTTGGACGGGCCATACACCGTCGCCTTCGGCAGCCCGCCGTAACCGGCAACGCTGCCGACCAGCGCGATCGCGCCATGGCCCTGTTCGAGCAGCGTCTGCAGCACGGCGGCGGTGCCGCTCATGGTGCCGATGAGGTTGGTGGCGAGCGTTTCGCGCACAGCTTCTGCCGTTAGCTCCCAGGCGCGCAGCGGGCGATAGGTGCCGGCATTGAACACGACGAGGTCGATACCGCCCCAGGCGGCGAGCAGTTGGTCGCGTGCCTGCTCGATTTCTCCGTCGCGGGACAGATCCATTGGCAGCGCGAGTGCGCCCCCGCACGCCGTGCATGCGGCCTCCAGACGTTCCGCGCTGCGCGCCGACAGCGCCAGGCGGGCGCCACGGCGGGAGAGCTCGAGCGCGAGCGCCTCGCCGATGCCCGACGAGGCGCCGACGATCCACACCCGCCTGCCCGCCCAGTCGCAAATCGGCGTGTTGAGCGGAGCAAACAGACGCCGCAGCCTGCCCGATTCGCTGCTCACCCCGCCTCCCGCTTGACGAAGCTCAGCGTAACTTCGCCGAGGCGAAAGCCCCACTTGCTCATCAGCGACCGGTTGAGCATGACCTTGTCGTCCATCAGGAACATCCAGTCGTCGAAATCGACGTTGTACACCTTGCCATCCACCGGCAGCGCGAGCACGTAGCGCCAGCGCAGCGCGTTGCCCGCCGCTTCGCCGTTCGCCTCGCCGACCACGTCGTCGGCACGGCCGGTGTAGCGCCCTGCGCCGAGGCGGGTGATGGTCCACACCCGGCGCTGGGTGCTGCCGTCGGAATAGGTGAAGCGCTCGTCGAGCGTGCCGACCTCGCCCTGCCAGCTCGCCTCGATCAGCACATGAAAGCGCTTGACCACCTTGCCCGAGCGGTCCTGGAAAATGCCCCAGGCGTCGAGCGTGCCGTTGAAGTAGTCGCGAAGTTCGAGCACGGGCTTTTCCGCGCGGTAGTCCTCGATGTCCACGGTACTGCACCCCCACAGCCCGAAAAGGGCCACAAATAGCAACCAGAAACGTTTCACGCCTCACCTCCTCTGCAAACAGCCGCCGCCAACGGCGGGGCGACGGGCAGCGCGGGCTCGATCAAGCCACGCCAGCGCCACAACAGCGCGATCGCGCCGAGCTTGAGCACCACCGGCACGAAGCCATACACACCGGCAAGCGCGGCGGTCGCCGCTGCGTCGCGTGCACCGGGTGCATAACCGAGCAGCGCAAGCAGCGGCAGCGCCAGCCCGGCGGCGAGCGCCAGGTTGGCCTTGGTGACGAAGTTCCACCAGCCGAAGCAGGCGCCGGCCTCGAGTGACGCAGGCTGGGCTTTCACCCGACCCTGCGCTCGCCCCCCGTCTTCCGCTCGCTCATCTGCATGCCGCTCCGCGCGGCTGCGCGCGAGCAGGTCGGCGAGCAGCGAGGGCGGCAGGCTGAGGTCGGCGCCGAGCGCCAGCCCCGAGAGCACGCAGATCAAGCCGTAGGCGACCAGGTCGCCATTGCCGAGCAGACCTGCCCACGCGAACACCGCCACCGCCAGCACCATGCTGGCCAGCCAGGCGCGCAACTTGCCGATGCGCTGCGACACCCTCAGCCACAGCGGCAAGCTGGCTGCGGCGGCGACGAAATACAGCACCAGGAAGAGGCCGCCGAGCTCGGCCGCCTGCAGTACGTCGGCGACGAAGAACAGCACGGTGGCCGAGGGGATCGCGGCGGCGATGCCGTTGGCTGCGAACACCGCGAGCAGGCGCGCGAAGGCCGGCTCGCCGAGCGCGGCGCGCAAGCCCGCCCACACCGGCGCCGTTCCCGCGCGTACCGCGGGAGGCGCGGGCGCGCGCCACAGCGTCCACAGCCCGAATCCGGCCAGCAGCGGCAGGAAGACCCAGGCCAGGCGCGCCAGACCGGCAAGCTCGCCTGCGCCCAGTAATCCCGGAAGCGCCGCCGCCAGCACCACGCCCACCAGCGCGAACGCCTCGCGGCTGGCGACGAAGCGCGTACGCGCCGCGGACGTGGTGCCCACTTCGGCCCCCCACGCGTTGTAGGCGATGGTCGCCACCGAATACGCCAGCGACACCAGCACCAGCAGCGCAAACAGCCACAGCGCGCCCGCCCCGGCCGGCGGCGCAAGCAGGCCGACCATGCCCGCGCCCAGCACCGGCAGCGCGAGCGCGATCCACAGCCGGCGCCGCGGCAGGCGGTCGTTGGCCCAGCCGATCAGCGGGTCGGTGACCGCATCGACGATACGGGCGGCCAGCAGCACCGCACCGACCAGCGCCAGCGACAGACCCAGCCCTTCGGCGTAGAGCCGTGGCACATGGACGTAGATCGGCAGCGCGGCAAACGCCAGCGGAAGACCGAGCGCGCCGTAGGCTGCGAGCGCAGTAGTCGGCGCCGAGCCCGCATCGGCCGGGTCTGGCGCGCCGGGTTTCATCGCCCGCCGTCCGCCAGCCCGAGCAACTGCGCGCGCAATTCCGGTTCGCGCGTGCGCGGGTCAAGCCAGATGGCGAAGAAGGCGCGCGCCAGCTCGGGGTCGAGGATCTCGCCGCTCGGCTCGCCCTGGTGCCAGAACCGCGCGCCCTCGCCCGGTCGGTGCAGCGCAGCGAGTGTGTCACCCGCCTCCACCGAGGGCAGAGCGGCGGCGAGTGCCTCGCCCCAGCGCGCGAGCCGGGCCTCATCGGAGACGCCGAGGCGGCGAATCTCGTCGAGGCTGACAGAGACCAGGCGCTCGCTGCTGATCGCACGCGCGTAGCGAATCGACAGCACATGCGCGTCGCCCATCGCCGCCTCGCCACGCGCACTCGCCCACAGCGCGGCGTCGTAGAGCTTGAAGCCAAGCCAGCGCATCTCCCCGCCGCCGACGCGGTCGAACTCTGGATGCTGCGCCGCAACGGAAGGTGGCAGCACGACGGCGAACGCCGGGAAGCCGACCGCAAGGCAGAGGGCGAGGATGCCCGCGCGGCAAACGCCTCCGGACCAGCGCGGCGAGGCCATCAGCTTCCCCGGATCGCAGCGCCGGCGTGGGCAAAGACGTAGTGATGCACGTCGATGTCCCCGGTCTCGAAGCCCGCCTCGCAATACGACAGGTAGAAGCGCCACATGCGCAGGAAGCGCTCGGGGAAGCCCTGCGCGCGCACAGCGGCGGACTGCGCCTCGAAGCGGCGATGCCAGTGC
The DNA here is from genome assembly GCF_034003485.1 of Thauera sp. GTDB lineage: Bacteria > Pseudomonadota > Gammaproteobacteria > Burkholderiales > Rhodocyclaceae > Thauera. Next base: position 40,263 of record NZ_JAVEYL010000023.1, on the reverse strand, counting down.
GCGAGCGTGCGCGCGTAATCGCGGCCGAAGGCGAAGTCACCGACCACGTCGAGGCCGACACGCGCGGCCTGCTGCGCCACCGCGCCCGGGCTGGGCAGCATGCCCCCGGGGAAGACGTGGCGCTGGATGAAGTCGGTGCCGCGCCGATAGCGCGCGAACAGCGCGTCGTCGATCGTGATCGCCTGCACCACGCAGCGCCCGCCGGGCTTGAGCAACGCGGAAAGCTGGGCGAAGTAGGTCGGCCAGAAGCGCTCGCCCACCGCCTCGATCATCTCGATCGACACCACGTGGTCGTACTGGCCACGCACGTCGCGGTAGTCGCACAGCTCGAAATCCACCCGGTCGGCAAAGCCACCGCGCTCGGCACGCGCGCGGGCGAATTCGAGTTGCGACGGCGACAGCGTGATGCCGAGCACCTTGCAGCCGAACTCGGTGGCGGCGACCTCGGCGAAGCCGCCCCAGCCGCAGCCGACCTCGAGGATGGTCTGCCCCGGCTGCGCGCCGAGTTCGTCGAGGATGCGGCGGTACTTGCGCAACTGGGCATCGGCCAGCGACTCGTCCGCCGACGCGAACACCGCGGCCGAATACGTCATCGTCGGGTCGAGCCACAGCGCATAGAAATCATTGCCGAGGTCGTAGTGGGCCTCGATGTTGCGCCGCGAACCGGTGCGCGTGTTGGCTCGCAGCAGATGCTGCAGGCGGTGGCCGAGCAGGCGGAACAGGCGCCCGTAGATCGCCCCCTGCAGCCGGCTGCGGTTGGTCGACAGCAGGCGCAGCAGCGCGGTGAGGTCTTCGGTGTCCCACAGGCCGTCCATCCAGGCCTCGCCGAAGCCGATGTCGCCGCGCGCGAGCACCTCGTCGAACACCGCGTGGTCGCGCACGCGCAGGTGGGCGACGAGCGGGCCGTGACCGGCGCGCAGGCGCAATCCGTCGGGCAACTCCACCGCGAGCGCGCCGCCGTCGAGGCGGTCGAGCATCTCCAGGCACAGGCGGGTGGCGCGCGGCATGCGCGCGAGGCGGACGCCGGCAATCGGCTGCAGGGCGTGGTCGACTGCGTTCATCAGGTGGTCTCCTCGATCGGGGGTGGCGGCTTGCGGAAGAAGCTCACCCGCCGCAGCGCAAGGCGCAGGGCCTGCCAATGGATGCGGGCAACAACGCCCAGGGTCATGAAAGGCTGGCGCGCCAGCCATTTGCGCATCGCGCGGCCATCGAGCGCTTCGGCGCGACCGGACAGGCGAGTGGAGAGCTGCAACTCGCCGCCGTCCAGGAGGTCGATCGCCACGGCATGCACCGCACCGCGCTGCTCGAAACGGAAGCGATATTCGCCACGTACCGGGAAGAAGGGCGAGACGTGGAAGCACTTGGTGGCGCGCAACTCGTCACCCGACACGATCGGGCGCAGCTCGGGGTGATGCACCAGGTAGTTGTGGCGCTCGCCGAAGGTGTTGCTGACCTCGGCCAGCACCACACGCAAGACGCCTTCGCGGTCGTGGCAGAGCCAGAAGCTGACCGGATTGAACACGAAGCCGAAGATGCGCGGCATGGTCTGCAACACGATCTCGCCATCACAGATTTCCGCCAGCCCCTGCCCGCGCAGCAGCGCCTGAATCCACGGCAGCAGCGGCGAGCCGTCGCGCGCACCGTGGTCGCGGTTGCGAAAGCTGAACACATTGGCGCGCTCGATGCCGAGCAAGGGCACGCGCAGGGTGTCGAGGCTGGAGAGCGGCAGGCGCAGGAAGGCGGTGGGGTAGACGAAGCGGTTGTGCGCCTGGACGTGGCGCTCGTGCATCACGGCGCCGAAGCACACCGCGGGCTGCAGCGCATCCGCGGCCGGGCTGGCGTCGGCAGACGCTTCCTGGCGCATGTCGAGCGCGACGTGCAGCGGGGCGTCCGCCTGGCGGGCAGCATTGATCACGCGGCTGCCTCCAGCGCAGTCGCCTCGCGCGCGGCCGACGCCTGCACGTGGCCGCGACGCCAGGGCACGTCGACACCCATCGCCTCGACCACGGCGACCGCCGACTTCAAGCCGTCCTCGTGGAAGCCATAGCCGGTCCACGCCCCGGCGAACCAGCTCCGGTTGCGGCCCTGCAGCGCGGGCAGGGCGGCCTGGGCGTCGACGGCGCCGTGGTCGAACACCGGGTGCGAATACTCGATGCGGCGAATCGTCTTGTCGGCGGCAGGCTCAGTGAAGGGGTTCAGCGACACCACGACCGGCGTCTCGAAAGGCAAGGGCTGCAGGCGGTTGATGAGGTAACTCACCGACACCGGGCGTGCGTCGGGCGCGCCTTCGCCGGCGAGGTAGTTCCACGCCGACCACACCTTCTGCCTGCGCGGCAGCAGCGCGGTGTCGGTGTGCAGGTACGCAAGATTGGGCTGGTAGCGCACCGCACCGAGGATGCGGCGCTCGTCGGGGCTCGCTTCACCGCCGAGGAGGGCGAGGGTCTGATCACTGTGGCAGGCGAACACGACCTCGTCGAAGTGCTCTGGCCCCGATGCCGTGTGCACCCACACGCCGTCGGCGTTGCGCACCACCCGACGCACCGGCGCATTCACCCGCACGTCGTCCAGGCGCGCCAGCATCTTCCTGACGTAGCTGCGCCCGCCGCCCTTCACCGTCATCCATTTGGGCCTGTTGAGAATCTGCAGCAGGCCGTGGTTGTGGCAGAACTGCACGAAGGTGGCGAGCGGGTAGGCGAGCATCGCGCGCGTCGGGCACGACCAGATCGCCGCCGCCATCGGCAGCAGGTACCAGTCGCGGAACGCCCGTGAGTAGCCTTCGATCGCCAGGTACTCGCCGAGCGCGAGCGCAGGCATGGTGCCTTCGCTCGCCATGCGCGTGGTCTCGCGGTTGAAGCGCAGGATATCGCGCAGCATGCCGAGGAAGGCGGGGCGAACCAGGTTCGAACGCTGCGCGAACACGGTGCCGAGGTCGGATCCCGCCCACTCCAGGTCGGGCTCGGCGAGGCTGAGGCCAAAGCTCATCTCGGTCTCGACCGCATCGACCTGCAGCAGCGCGAACAGCGCACACAGGTTGGGGTAGGTGCGCCGATTGAAGACCAGGAAGCCCGTGTCGACCGGATGGGTGACCCCCTCCACCGTGACGTCGATGGTGTTGGTGTGGCCGCCGACGTAGCTGCCGGCTTCGAACAAGGTCACCCGGTGCTGCGGCGCGAGCAGCCAGGCGGAGGACAGCCCGGCAATGCCGCCGCCGATCACGGCAATCCGCCTGCCCTGGTCACTTCGGCCACCCTCGCCGCCGAAGCCCGGCAGGCGCTCGATCTCGCCCATCTTCATGACATCACTCCGCCGCGTTCTCGCCCTCGATCAGGGCGTACGCAGAATGGTTGTGGATGGACTCGAAGTTCTCGGACTGCACCGACCAGGCGGCGATGCGGGCATCCGCGCGCAGGCGCAGCGCGATGTCGCGCACCAGGTCCTCGACGAACTTGGGGTTGTCGTAGGCGCGCTCGGTGACCCACTTCTCGTCGGGGCGCTTGAGCAGGCCGAAGACCTCGCACGAGGCTTCCTCCTCCGCCATGCGCACCAGCTCGCGCAAGCCGAGGTCGCCGCGCAGCGTGGCGCTGAGCGTGATGTGCGAGCGCTGGTTGTGGGCGCCGTAGGCCGAGATCTTCTTCGAGCACGGGCACAGGCTGGTCACCGGCACCACCGCCTGCAGCGTGCTGCGGGTGTCACCGCCTTCGAGCTTCTCGACGATCACGCAGGCGTCGATGTCGAGCAGGCTGTCGACGCCCGACACCGGCGCCGTCTTCTTCATGAACCACGGGAAGCGCGCCTCGATGCGGCCGCTGCTGGCCTCCAGACGCACCAGCATGTCGGCGAACAGGCCGCGCAGACCATCGAGGTCGAGCGCGTCACGTTCTGCCTCGAGCAGTTCGACGAAGCGCGACATGTGCGTGCCCTTCACGTCAGCCGGCAGGCCGACGGTCATCTCGAGCGTGACGACGGTGTGCTGCACGCTACCGTCCACATCGCGCATCGACATCGGGTAGCGCAGGCCGCGAACACCGACGCGCTGGATGACGAGCGCGCGATGGTCGGCGCTGGACTGGACGTCGGGCAGGAAGAATTTCTCCGGGGCGTTCATGAGTGGTCCTTGTACTTGGTGGGGACGGCGCGCAGCGGCAGGTCGGGGCGATGCACGAAAAGCATCAGGTCGAGCGGAGCAACGGCCTCCTTGTCCACGACGGTCGGCGAGTCCTGGGCGACGAGGACGGCGGCCTGCGGCGCAAGTGCAAGCGACTCGGCGCCCGTCTGCATGGGGATTACGGCGGCGGCAGCGATGGCGAACAGCATGCCGGCACGCTTGGTGTGCATCTTCGCATTCATGGCTGTGTCCTGGACAGGAGTGGTTGACGCTTGAACGATAGGGCAGGCTTTGCGCACTGTCAATCGTTTGTCCAGGACAAATTGAAAATTTTGTCCAGACACGGCAGCACCCCTCGGTTGGCGTCGTCCGCGACGGATGCCACTCCCCAAGCCGCTCATACGGTATTACGCTTGCGATGCACGCACCTGAGCACGCACCTGAGCACTCCGCCCGAGGACCTTCCCCTGGACACGACCGCACTCACCCCCTTCGACGTCTTTGCCGGGCTGGCCGGCGGCATCGGCCTTTTCCTGCTCGGCATGCACATGCTCACCGAGGGCCTCAAGCTCGCCGCCGGCCGCGCACTCGAAGGCCTGCTCGAACGCGGCACCGCCACGCCATTGCGCGGTCTGGGCGCCGGCATGACGATGACCGCGCTGGTGCAGTCCTCGACCGCGGTCACCGTGGCCAGCATCGGCTTCGTCAACACCGGCCTGCTGTCGTTGCAGAACGCGATGTGGGTGATCTTCGGCTCCAACGTCGGCACCACGCTCAACGCCTGGCTGGTGGCGGCGCTCGGCTTCAGCTTCAAGATCGACGCCTTCGCCTTGCCCTTCGTCGGCTTTGGCGCGGTGTTGATGCTGGCCGGACGCACGGTGCGCCAGCGCGCGCTCGGCCAGGCGCTGGCCGGCTTCGGCGTGCTGTTCCTCGGCATCGACGTGCTCAAGGGCACCTTCTCCGGGTTCGGCGCGACGATGAACCTGCAGGACCACATCGCCCCGGGCTTCACCGGCTGGCTGGTCCTGGTCGGCATCGGCACCCTGCTGACCGTGCTGATGCAGGCCTCGGGCGCCGTGATCGCGATCATCATCACCGCCGCACAGGGCGGGCTGATGTCGATCGAGGCGGCGTGCGCGATGGTGATCGGCACCAACATCGGCACCACCTCGACCGCGCTCCTGTCGGCGCTCGGCGCCACCTCGAACGCGCGCCGGCTCGCGGCGACCCACGTGATCTTCAACCTCGTCACCGGGGCGATGGCGATCGCCATGTTGCCGCTGCTGGTCAGCCTGCTCGGCCTGCTGCGCGGGTGGTTCGAACAACCGGCGACGCCCGCGGTGATGATCGCGATGTTCCACACCGTCTTCAACCTGCTCGGTGTGCTGCTGATGATGCCGCTGGCGCGCCCGCTGCTGCGTTACCTGGCCGGCCACTTCCGCAGCCGCGAGGAAGAGATCGCCCGTCCGCGCCACCTCGACGCACCCTCGCTGGCGGTGCCCGACCTGGCCCTGCGCGCGCTGCGCCTCGAGCTGGGGCGCACGCAGTCGTTCGCGGTGACGGCGCTCACCGCGGCCACCCGGGTACCGCCCGACGAACCCTGGATCGAACGCCAGGCGAGCGCACTCGACGCGCTCGCACCGGCAATTTCGGACTATGTGCGCAAGCTGAGCGCAATGCGTCTGCCGCCCACGCTGGTCGAGGGGTTGGCGCACAGCCTGCGCGCGCTGCAATATCAGGAGAGCGCAGTCATCGCGGTGCGTCAGGCGTGCGCGCTGGCGACCACGCTGGGCTCGCCGCCGGGCAGCGAGATCGAGCCGATTGCAATCGCCTTCCGACAGGCCACGGGCGCCCTGGCCGCAAGCGCCGATGCCGCGCGCGACGACTTTTCCGCGGCGGCGGTGGCGATCCGCCTGGAGGAAACGGAGCTGCGCTACCAGGCCTTCAAGGAGGCGCTGCTGCTGGAGGGCGCCCACGCCCGCATCGACATCCGCGTGATGCAGGACTGGCTGCGCCTGGCCAGTCTGGAGCGGCGTGCGATCGAGCAGGTGGCCAAGGCTGCGCGCATGCTCGCTGTCCTGGACGGGGACTTGACACCGCAGCAGGCGGCAGCAGCGGACGAGAACGCGGACAACAACGGGACGGGGTGATGCTGTTTGTCCTGGACAAAGAAACTTTCTGCGCCTAAGATCGACTGAGAGTTTCGTCCCTTCACACCTCACCAGACCCCCTTGATGAACGCTCCCACGCCACCCGAAGCCGCCTTCAGCATCGCCGCCGTCGAACGCGACACGGGCCTCGCCAAGGACACCTTGCGGGTGTGGGAGCGGCGCTACGGTTTTCCCGCCCCGACCCGGGACGCCAACGGCGAACGCCTGTATCCGCCCGAGCAGGTCGAGAAACTGCGTCTGATCCGGCGTCTGATCGACCATGGCCGGCGTCCGGCAGGCGTCGTCGGCGCCAGCATCGAAGAACTCGCCAGCATGCTCGACAGTTGCCTGTGCCCCGAGGCCGCCAGCACCGGGCGCGAGGACGGCCTGCTGCAACTGGTGCGCCTGCACCGCAGCGTCGAACTCAACGCCGCCCTGCGCCAGGCGCTGATGAAGCAGGGACTGCAGCGCTTCGTCGCGGACACGGTCGCCCCGCTGGCGGCCGCCGTAGGCGAGGCCTGGATGCGCGGCGAGGTCGAGGTGCCGGAAGAACACCTCTTTACCGAGCAGGTGCAGAACGTGCTGCGCAGCGCGATCGGCGCCCACGCCACGCCGGGCGGGAGGCCGCGCGTGCTGCTCACCACCTTCCCGGAAGAAGAGCACGTGCTCGGCCTGCTCATGGCCGAGGCGATGCTGGTACCCGAGGGCGTCGCCTGCCTGTCGCTGGGCACGCGCACACCGCTCGCCGACATCCGCAGCGCGGCGGTGAGCGGCGGCTTCGACATCGTCGGCCTGTCGTTCAGCATCGCCTACCCGGCACGCCAGGCGATCGACGGCCTGCTGGAATTGCGCGCGATGCTGCCCGACGGGATCGGGATCTGGGCCGGCGGCGCCGCCGTGCGCGACAAGCAGAAACGCCTGCCGGGCATCCGCGTGGTGGGCGGTCTCGACGACACCCTGGCCGCCCTGCGCGACTGGCGTACTGAAAAGGCGTGATCGGCGCGCGCGGCGGTAAAATGCGCGCCATGCCCGCCGACTCCACCTCTCCGCTCGCCACCTCTTCAACGCAGACGGGCGGCACCTTCATCGCCCGGAACGGCGAATCACTTACCGCTGCCGCACACCGCGTGCTCGAGCACGTCTTCGGTTACCCCGTCTTCCGCGGCGAACAGCAGCAGGTCGTCGAGCACGTCGCCAGCGGCGGCGACGCCCTGGTGCTGATGCCCACCGGCGGCGGCAAGTCGCTGTGCTACCAGATCCCGGCGCTGCTGCGCCAGGGCACGGCAATCGTGGTCTCGCCCCTGATCGCGCTGATGCAGGACCAGGTGAGCGCGCTGGTCGAAGCCGGCGTCAACGCCGCCTTCCTCAACTCCAGCCTCGACGCCGACCGCGCGCGCGCGGTCGAGCGCGCGCTCTACGCCGGCGAGCTCGACCTGCTCTACGTCGCCCCCGAGCGCCTGATGACGCCGCGCTTTCTCGACCAGCTCGACCACCTGCGCGACACCGACCGCCTGGCCCTGTTCGCCATCGACGAGGCGCACTGCGTGTCGCAGTGGGGCCACGACTTCCGCCCGGAATACCTGCAGCTCTCGATTTTGCCCGAGCGCTACCCGTCGATTCCGCGCATCGCGCTCACCGCCACCGCCGACCGCCAGACGCGCGAAGAGATCGCCGAGCGCCTCAAGCTCACCCACGCGCGCCGCTTCGTCGCCAGCTTCGACCGCCCCAACATCCGCTACACCATCGTCGACAAGGACGACCCGCGCCGCCAGTTGCTCGCCTTCATCCGCGAGGAATGCCCCGACCAGGCCGGCATCATCTATTGCCTGTCGCGACGCAAGGTCGAGGAGACCGCCGCCTGGCTGCAGGAGCAGGGGCTCAACGCCCTGCCCTACCACGCCGGCATGACGCAGGAGATGCGCGCCGAGCACCAGACGCGCTTCTTGCGCGAAGACGGCCTGATCATGGTGGCGACGATCGCCTTCGGCATGGGCATCGACAAGCCCGACGTGCGCTTCGTCGCGCACCTCGACCTGCCGCGCTCGATCGAGGGCTACTACCAGGAGACCGGCCGCGCCGGGCGCGACGGCCTGCCGGCGCAGGCGTGGATGGCCTGGGGTGCGCAGGACGTGGTGCAGCAGCGGCGCATGATCGACGAGTCCGAGGCCAGCGAGGAGTTCAAGCGCCTGGCGCGCAACCGGCTCGAGGTGCTGGTCGGCCTGGTCGAAGCCACCAACTGCCGCCGCCAGCACCTGCTCACCTATTTCGGTGAGGACTCGTTGCCCTGCGGCAACTGCGACAACTGCCTGCACCCGCCGCAAACCTGGGACGCCACCGAGGTCGCGCGCAAGGCCTTGAGCTGCGTCTATCGCACCGGCCAGCGCTACGGCGCCGGACACCTCATCGACGTGCTGCGCGGCGAACTCACCGAAAAGGTGATCGAGCGCAACCACCAGGACATCACCACCTTCGGCATCGGCAGCGAGCTCGACGAGAAACGCTGGCGCACAATCTTCCGCCAACTGGTGGCGCGGGAATTCATCGCGGTCGACCACGAGCGCTACAACGCCCTGCGCCTGACCGACGCCGCCCGCCCGCTGCTGCGCGGCGAGGCCGAGTTTCACCTGCGCCTCGAGCGCGAACGCAGCCGCAACCGAAGCAAGCGCCGCAGCGCCGCCGCCCTCGAGATCCCCGACGGCATCCCCACCACGCTCTTCGACCGCCTGCGCGCCTGGCGCTTTGCCACCGCCAAGGAACGCAACGTACCCGCCTACGTGGTGTTCCAGGACGCGACCCTGCGCGAGATCGCCATCGCCCGCCCCCACACGCTGGCCGAGCTCGCCGGCATCAGCGGCGTCGGCGACCGCAAGCTCGAAGCCTACGGTGAGGCGATTCTCGAGCTGGTCGCCGAAGCGGGGTGAGCCCGATCAGAGGAGCGCGCCCGGCCCGAACTTCAGGTAGTGGTCGACCAGCAGCAGCAGGAACAGCAGCATCAGGTGGGTGATCGAGAAGCGGAAAGTGCGGATCGCCGTGTCGGCGCGTGGGGCGAACTTGAGCCGCCAGGCGTGGTGCAGGAACTGCAGGTTCAGCACCAGGCTGCCCGCCAGGTAGAGCAGCCCGCTCATCCCCACCAGGTACGGCAGCAGGCACACCGCGAGCAGCAGCACGGTGTACAGCAGCACCAGGGTGCGGGTGAATTCGATGCCGTGGGTGACCGGCAGCATCGGCAGGCCTGCGCGGCGGTAGTCGTCGACGCGGTGGATGGCGAGCGCCCAGAAGTGCGGCGGCGTCCAGGTGAAGATGATCATCATCAGCAGCAGGGCCTCGGCGCCCACGGTCCCGGTCATCGCCGTCCACCCGAGCACCGGCGGCAGCGCGCCGGCCACCCCGCCGATGACGATGTTCTGGGGCGTGGCGCGCTTCAGGAACACGGTATAGACCACCGCATAGCCGAACAGGCCGGCCAGCGTCAGTACTGCAGTGAGCGCATTGACCGCAACCAGCAGCAGCACGAAGCCGGCGGCGGCGAGCGCGAATGCGAAGCTCACCGCCTGCCCGTTGCTCAGGCGCCCGGTGGGCAGCGGACGCATCCGGGTGCGCGCCATGCGAGCGTCGATCTTCTGGTCCAGCACGTGGTTGAAGGCCGCCGCCGCACCCGACACCATCGCGATACCCAGGCTAGCGACCGCCATCAGGGCGAGGTCGGGCAGGCCATCGCTCGCGAGCATCATGCCCACCCAGGCGGTCAGCACCAGCAGCGCGACCACCCGCGGTTTGGTGAGCTGCCAGAAGGCACGGCCAAGCGCGAGCGCATCGACCATGCTGCCCGCCGCCGTCGGAATCCGCTTGTAGCCGTCCATGTTCGTCTCCCCTGTTGTCGTTGATGCGTCCACCATGCGCAGCCAAGGCCGCCCCGGCTGCGCGTTATCGTGGGAGCGAGCTTGCCCGCGAAGACAGCGGCTCCGAATCCGCCCATTCGCGGGCAAGCCCGCTCCCACGGTCGGCGCCCATGCCCGGATCCGCCGGGAACGTCAGCCGAGCAGCCGGATTGGTGCGCTGCTCTGAACGAAAGGTCTGCCCGGCCGACGCATGCATCTGCCGGATCAGCACCACCAGCGTGGCGAGCAGGCAGGCGGCGGTGAGGTTGTGGGCGACCGCGTTGAAGAGCGGCACCTGGCCGAGCACGTTGATCAGCCCGAGCGTCACCTGCAGCGCGAGCAGCACGCCGACGCCCACCGCAAGCCGGCGCACGCGCGCACCGACCGCCTGCCGCCAGCACAGCAGCGCCAGGCTGGCGAGCACGCCGGTGGCGACCAGGGCACCGATGCGGTGCAGCACGTGGATGCTCATGCGTGCCTCATAGGGCAGCACGCCGAACTCGTAGCTCTCGTGCCCGAGCGGCAGGCTGAAGGCGGCGCGCAGCGAGAACTGCGCGGTCCACCCGCTTTCACAGAAGGGCAGCTGGTAGCACACCGCTGCCGCGTAGTTGGCCGAGGTCCAGCCGCCGAGCGCGATCTGCGCAAGAAGCACGGCGAGGGCCAGCCAGGCCAGCGCCAGCAGGCCGGCGAGGCGCGGCTCGAGGGGCCCGGTCAGCGCGGGCACATCAGCGCCACCAGGGTCGCGACCGAGCTCGCAGCGCAGCAACGCGAGCAGCGCCAGCAGGGCAAAACCACCAAAGAGGTGGGCAACCACCACCATCGGCAGCAGGTTCATCGTCACCGTCCACATGCCGAGCGCGGCCTGAAACACCACCAGCGCGAGCAGCGCCGCGGCCAGCCCACGCCCACGCGGCAGGCGGCGCGAGACCACGAAGATGGCCAGCACGCACAGCCCGAGCAGGCCGGCGAGGTAGCGGTGCACCATCTCGTTGCGCGCCTTGAAGGGGTCGACCTGGGCGTCGGGGAAGCGCGCCTGGGCCTCGGCGATGTGGGTGTCGTGCACCGGCGGCGTGAGCCGGCCGTAGCAGCCCGGCCAGTCCGGACAGCCCAGGCCGGCGTCGGTGAGCCGGGTGTAGGCGCCGAGCGCGATCACCGCCAGCGCGAGCACCAGGGTCGCAGTCACCAGCCAGCGTGCGCGTGTCATCGCCACCTCCTCAGACGCCGCTGCGGTCGTAGTTCATCAGCCGCAGCAGGTCGCTGCGGATGTCGCCCGCCACGCGCTGGGCCTGCTCCGGCCCCGGCTCGACGGCATAGCGCAGCAGGGCCAGGCCGCGCGGGTCGACCAGCACGATGCGGCCCTGGAGCGTGGCATCGCTGACCTGCGCGGCCTGCCATTCGACATGGGGGAAGCGTACGCGCGCGGCCGGGTTCTCCGCCGCCAGCACCAGGGCCTGCACCCGTGTCTGCTTGCGACCGAGGCCGACGTGCAGCTGCTGCAGGATCAACAGCGCCTGCTCGCTACGCTCGGCAAGCTCGCCCTCGAGCGCAGGCACATAGACCAGATGCCACTGCCCGCCGCCGTGCTCGGGCGCGGGCAGCAGGCGCAGCTCCTGCGACAGCCACTCGCCGTGGTTGACGGTCGGCGCCGCGGAGAACCAGCCAAAACGCAGGCTCGCCCACGCCGCCGCCAGCGGCACCAGCGCACAGAGCAGGAACAGCGCGAGGAATTTACGACTGCTCATGGGCGATCTCTCCCGATTCGGTCGGCAGCCGACGCGCACTGGCCGCGAGCGCGACGCCGATCACCGCGAGCGCGATCAGCCCCCACTGCAGCGCGTAGCCGCGGTGGCGCTCGGGCGGCAGCACCACCGGCCGGTAGTGGATGTGGAAGGGCGAAGCCTGCTGCTGCTGGATCAGCCCCGGCGCAAGCGGCACCGCCAGCCAGGCCGCGAGCTGCGCCGGGTCGGGCTGCTGGATGCGTATCGGCCAGTGGCCGTGGTCCTCGACATTGGCGCCGAGCAAGAGGCCGGTGACGTCGGTGCGGAAGATGCCCTGCACGCGCAGCCGCGGCGGGATCGCCGGCACCGGCAGCGCGTCGCGCCCGCCTTCGGCCGCGATCCAGCCCAGATTGACCAGCGCCGCCCGCGGCGCCGCGCCGCTGCTGCCCGCAGCGCGCACGTCGGCGATGTCTTCCACCGCGATCACCACGTCGTAACCGGGCTGGCGGTCGACGATGCGGTTATCCACCAGCCACACCATGGGCGCGATCCAGCGCGCCGCGAAGTCGAGCTGCACGCCATCGACGCTCGCCATCGGCGGGCGCACTGCAGCAGCGGCCAGCTCCGCGAGCCGGGCGAGACCGACAGCCCCCTCGCGCTCCCACTGCGCGATGCGCGCCAGCGTCGCCTCCTTTTCCGCGCCGCGCTGCCACTGCCACGCCGACAGCCCCGCCGGCACGGCGGCGACCGCAAGCACCGCGAGCACCCACCGCCAGCGCAGCACCCAGCGGTGCCCGAACGCGCTAAGCTTCATCGCCATCCCTCGCCACCCTCCCGCCGGAGAACGTTCATGGCCGTCAAGCTCGTCATCGTGGTGCTGCTCGTGCTGGTCATCGTCAGCCTGTTCCAGGCGCTGTTCGTCATGCTCAAGGGCGGCGACGGCACGACCCGGATGTCGAAACACCTCGGCCGCCGGCTGGCGTTCTCGGTCGCGGTGGTGGCGCTGCTGCTGGTGCTGCTCGCCACCGGGGTGATCACCCCCAACGCCCGTCCGTATTGAACACCTGCCCGCATCACGCCTGCCTCACAGCACGTAGACAAAGATGAAGAGGTTCAGCCACACCACGTCCACGAAGTGCCAGTACCAGGCCGCGGCCTGGAAGCCGAAGTGGTGCTCGGCGGTGAAGTGGTCCTTGATCACGATGCGCAGCAGCATCACCAGCAGGATCAGCGCGCCGATGGTCACGTGCAGGCCGTGAAAGCCGGTGAGCAGGTAGAAGGTGTTGCCATACACGCCCGAATCCAGGCGCAGCCCGAGATCGTCGTAGGCGTGCATGTACTCGTAGCCCTGCAGGAACAGGAAGGTCACCCCGAGCAGCACGGTGATCGCGAGGAAAAGCTTGAGCTGCAGGCGCTTGCCCTGCTCGATCGCCACGTGCGCGATCTGCAGCGTCACCGATGAGGCGAGCAGGATCAGCGTGTTCCACAGCGGCAGGCCCGACCACGGCATGGCCTGGGTCTCGGTGCCGCCGGGGGTCTTGAGCAGCGGCCAGGCGGCCTCGAAGTCGGGCCACAGGATCTCGGCGGTCATCGCATTGTTGCTGGCGCCGTCGAGCCACGGCACCGACACCATGCGCGCATAGAACAGCGCGCCGAAGAAGACGAGGAAGAACATGACCTCGGAGAAGATGAACCAGCTCATGCACTGGCGGAACGAGCGGTCGAGCTGCGCGCTGTAGAGGCCGCGCTGGGATTCGTCGATGACCTTGCCGAACCAGCCGAACAGCGTCACCACCAGCAGCGCCACGCCCGCGGCGAGCACCCAGGGCCCAATGCGCCCATCGGGCTGGTCGAGCTGGCTGAGCCACAGCGCCGCGCCGTAGCCGATCAGCAGCAGGGCAAGCGCGCCGACGATCGGCCAGGCGCTGTCGTGCGGCACGTAGTACTTCTGATGCGTGGTCGTCGTCATGTTGCCCCTCCCTTGCTGCGAACCCGGGCGCGGCGAGCGCCCGGGCCACGTGGCTTCAGCGGCTCGCGGTCTGGCCGACGCTGCGATACAGGCGGTAAGACAAGGTCATCGTCTTGAAGCGCGCCGGCAGTTCCGGATCGACGTAGAACTGCACCGGCATGACCTTGCGCTCGCCCGGCGCCAGCGGCTGTTCCTGGAAACAGAAGCATTCGATCTTCATGAAGTGGCGCGCGGCCTCGCCGGGCGACACCGAGGGCACGGCGGTGGTGACGATCGGCTCGCCCGTGCGGTTCTCGACCACGAAGGAGACCACCTGCAGGTCGCCGGGGTTGAGCTGTATGCGCGCGGTCTCGGGCGCAAAATCCACCGCCACCGCGGGGTCATGGGTGGCGAGGAACTCGACGGTGATCTGGCGCCCGCGGTCGATGCGATCGGGCGCCGCGGCGGCGACCTTGTCGGTCTTGCCGTTGATGCCGGTGATGTCGCAGAACACGTCGTACAGCGGCACCAGCGCGAAGCCGAAGGCGAACATCGCGACGCACGCGATCAGCAACTTGTTGATCAGACTCCGGTGCACCGACATCTCGCGCCCTCCCTCTGTCGCCGGCTCACTTCACCACCGGCGGGGTGTCGAAGGTGTGGTAGGGCGCGGGCGACGGCACTTCCCACTCCAGCCCCTGCGCGCCTTCCCACACCTGGTCGGTGGCCCGCTCGCCGATGCCGCGCATGCAGCGCACCACGCCCCACACGAACAGCAACTGCGACAGGCCGAACAGGAAGCCGCCGATGCTCATGAAGGCGTTGAGGTCGGCGAACTGCAGCGCGTAGTCGGGGATGCGGCGCGGCATGCCGGCGAGACCGACGAAGTGCATCGGGAAGAACAGCATGTTCACCGAGATCAGCGAGCACCAGAAATGCACCTGGGCGAGGCGCTCGTTGTACATCACGCCGGTCCACTTCGGGATCCAGTAGTACACCGCGGCGATGATGCCGAACACCGCGCCGGTCACCAGCACGTAGTGGAAATGGGCGACGACGAAGTAGGTGTCCTGGTACTGGAAGTCGGCCGGGATGATCGCCAGCATCAGACCGGAGAAGCCGCCGATCGTGAACAGCACGATGAAGGCGAGCGAGAACATCATCGGCACCTCGAAGGTCATCGAGCCGCGCCACATCGTCGCCACCCAGTTGAACACCTTCACCCCGGTGGGCACGGCGATCAGCATGGTGGCGTACATGAAGAAGATCTCGGCGACCACCGGCATGCCGGTGGTGAACATGTGGTGGCCCCAGACGATGAAGGACAGGAAGGCGATGCTGGCGGTGGCGACCACCATCGACTCGTAGCCGAACAGCGGCTTGCGCGCGAAGGTGGGGATGATGCTGGAGACGATGCCGAAGGCCGGGAGGATCATGATGTACACCTCCGGATGGCCGAAGAACCAGAAGATGTGCTGGAACATCACCGGGTCGCCGCCGCCCGCGGCATCGAAGAAGCTGGTGCCGAAGTACTTGTCGGTGAGCACCATGGTGACCACGCCGGCGAGCACCGGCATCACCGCGATGAGCAGGAAGGCGGTGATCAGCCAGGTCCACACGAAGAGCGGCATCTTCATCCAGGTCATGCCGGGCGCGCGCATGTTCCAGATGGTGACGATGACGTTGATCGCGCCCATGATCGAGGACACCCCCATCAGGTGCACCGCGAGCACGAAGAAGGCGGTGGAGTCGCCGCTGTAGGTGGTCGACAGCGGCGCGTAGAAGGTCCACCCGGCCGCCGGCGCGCCGCCTTCCATGAACAGCGTGGACAGCAGGATCGTGAACGCGCACGGCAGGATCCAGAAGCTCCAGTTGTTGACCCGCGGCAGCGCCATGTCGGGCGCGCCGATCATCAGCGGGATCATCCAGTTGGCCAGGCCGACGAAGGCCGGCATCACCGCGCCGAACACCATCACCAGGCCATGCACCGTGGTCATCTGGTTGAAGAAGTGCGGATCGACGAACTGCAGCCCGGGCTGGAACAGCTCGGCGCGGATCACCATCGCCAGGCTGCCGCCGATGAACAGCATGGTCAGCGAGAACAGCAGGTAGAGCGTGCCGATGTCCTTGTGATTGGTGCTGAACAGCCAGCGCGCGAGGCCGCGCGGCTTGTGGTCGTGGTCGAGGTGCCCGGGTGCGTCCAGGGTGCCGGTGATCTGGGTGCTCATCGCTTACTCCCCCTTCTCGATCGCGGCCGCAACGTCGGCCGGCTGCACCATGTCGCCCTTGGCGTTGCCCCAGGCGTTGCGCTCGTAGGTGATCACCGCGGCGAGTTCCTTCGCGCTCAACTGCTTGCCGAAGGCCTGCATCGCGGTGCCGGCCTTGCCGAAGAGCACGATGTGGATGTGCGCGGCGGGCTCGCCCACCGCGATCGCGCTGCCCTTCAGGCCCGGGAACACACCCGCCAGCCCTTCGCCGTTCGCCTGATGGCAGGCGACGCAGGCGCTGTCGTAGACCTTCTGGCCGAGCGCCATCAGCTCGTCCATCGCCATCGGGCCGGCGGTCGCGGCCTCCGCCTTGGCCTGCTCGGCGGCGGCCACCTGCGCCACCGTCCACGCCTCGAATTCCTCGGGCGACTTCACGTCGACCGCCACCGGCATGAAGCCGTGGTCGCGGCCGCACAGCTCGGCACACTTGCCGTAATACAGCCCCGGCTTGTCGACCCGCGTCCACGTCTCGTTGATGAAGCCGGGCACGGCGTCCTTCTTGATCGCGAAGTCGGGCACCCACCAGGAGTGGATCACGTCGTCGGCGGTGAGCAGGAAGCGCACCTTCTTGCCGGTGGGCAGCACCAGCGGCTTGTCCACCGCCATCAGGTAGTCGGGGTCCTTCTCCGCTTCGTTGGCGATCTGTGCGCGTGGCGTGGCGAGCACGGAGTAGAACTCGATCGGGTAGTCGAGGTACTTGTAGTGCCACTTCCACTGCGAGCCGGTGACCAGCACGGTGAGCTCGGACGCCGAGGCGTCTTCCATCGCGATCAGCGTACGCGTGGCCGGCACCGCCATCGCCACCAGGATCAGCACCGGGATCGCGGTCCACACGAGCTCGATCTTCATGCTGCCGTGGAACTGCGCCGGCACCACGCCCCTGGACTTGCGGTGGCGCACGATGGACCAGAACATCAGGCCGAACACGATCGCAGCGATCGCGACGCAGATGTAGAAGATCGTCATGTGCAGGTCGAACACCTGCTGGCTGATCTCGGTGGCGCCGCGCGTCATGTTGAAGCGCTGTTCCTGGGCGCCCGCCGGCAGGCTGGCCGCGAGCAGTGTCGCCGCGGCCAGGGGGTGATACAGAAACGTCCTCGCTTGCCTCGACCCGGATGAATGGTGTCTCACTGCCGACCCCCTCTTATCGTTATGGGTGTACTGCCGCCGCAGAAACGCGACTGAAGGTCTGGTTGCTCCCTGTGAGTGTGCGAGAACGGATACGGGGGATTGGAGAGGTGCTGCCGCCCGCCGCTCGCTACCTCGACTGCAATGGCCACGACGGGCCGAACTTTAGATTCAATATAAACCTCAGGCACAGAAAGGCAAGGAATGATGCGAACGAACGCACAAGCCATTCGCATTCGCGGCCCAGGCCGCTCCCACAGGCTGCTGCCCCACGCGCCGCACCGGGAGCGGGTGTAGCTGTAGGACCGGGTGTAGCTGTGGGAGCGGGCTTGCCCGCGAAGCGTGCCGTGACGACGCACCGCCACGCCCAGCCCCCCCTCCCGCCGTACTTCGCAGGTTACGTCCCCCTGCCCTGCTCAGCGCTTGAAACGCTCCTCGGCGATCGCGTCGGCCACCTCTCCGGTGGGACGCTCCTCCTCACGCGCGCGCTCGAAGACTTCCATCAGGTTGTCGTGGATGCCCTCGATGTGCTTGAGCAACACCGCGCGATCGAACCCTATGCGCTCGTGATACACGTCGACGATGCCGCCAGCGTTGATCACGTAATCGGGCGCGTACAGGATGCCGCGCTTCATCAGCTCGACGCCGTGGCGCGCTTCGGCGAGCTGGTTGTTGGCCGCGCCGGCGACGATCTTCGCCCTCAGTTGCGGGATGGTGGTGTCGTTGAGGATGGCGCCGAGCGCGCACGGGGCGAAGACATCGACGTCAAGGCCGAAGATCTCATCCGGCGCGACCACGGTGGCGCCGAGCTCCTTGCCAGCCTGGACGAGCGGCTCGCGGTGGATGTCGGTCACCCACAATTGCACACCGGCTTCCTTCAACTGGCGGGCGAGGTCGAAGCCGACGTTGCCCACGCCCTGAACAGCCACGCGCAGGCCTTCGAGCGAGTCACGCCCGAGGCGCTCCTTCACCGCGGCCTTGATGCCGATGAAGGTGCCGTAGGCAGTCGCCGGCGAGGGGTCGCCGCTGCGCGTGCCCGCATCCGAAGGCTTGTCGTGGATGCCGGCCACATGCCGGGTGAACCGCGCCATGTATTTCATGTCGGCGACGCTGGTGCCGGAGTCCTCGGCGGCGATGTAGCGCCCGTTCAGTTGTTCGAGCGCGCGGGCGAACGCGGCGAGCAGCTCGGGCGTCTTGTGCGTGCGCGGATTGCCGATGATCACCGACTTGCCGCCGCCGAGCTTGAGCTTGGCCATCGCCGACTTGTAGGTCATGCCGCGCGACAGGCGCAGCACGTCGCGGATCGCCTCGTCCTCGCTGGCATACGGCCACATGCGGCAGCCACCGAGCGCGGGGCCGAGATTGGAATTGTGGACGGCGATGATCGCCTTCAGTCCGCTCTTGTCATCGCTGACGAAGACCACCTGCTCGTGGTCGGCAAAGTCGCTCAGGGAAAATACGGCCATGTTGTGTCTCCTTCCTTGTGGGAACGTGGTTGATTGCGCCCGACCCAGCTCATGGCTGGCGGGCTGTTCTTCCGTGGGAGCAGGCTTGCCCGCGAATGCGGGGTACCCGCTGCAAAATTCGCGGGCAAGCCCGCTCCCACGGACCGATGGGTTGGCGATCAATCGGGGGCAGACTCGTTTGGAATCGACGGATCGATCGAGTCTGACCCCTGTGATTTTTTACCCGGGGATGATCGCGATCGTCTTGCGCGCCTTGGTCGCCACCGGCGCACTCGGCGGGCGACGGTGACGGAAGTCCTCGAGCAGCGCCGCCTGACGCGCACGGGCGCTGGTCAGGTAACGCTCGCGGACGTGGCCGAAGCCGCGGATCTGGTCGGGGATGGACGCCAGCTCGATCGCCGCCTCATGGTTGGTCAGGTCGAGATTGACCAGGATCTCGTCGACGATGCGTTCGTAGTCGGCGATCAGTTCGCGGTCGAGCTTGCGGTCGTGGCTGCGCGCAAACGGATCGAGCATCGAGCCGCGCGGGTGGCGGAACTTCGCCAGCACGCGCATCGCCTTCAGCATCCACGGGCCATATTCCTTCTTCTTCAGCTCGCCGCTCTGCGGGTCCTTGTCGGCCAGCGTGGGCGGGGCGAGGTGGAAGACGAGCTTGTAGTCGCCCTCGAACTGCTCGTCGACGCGCTTGATGAAGTCGCTGTCGGTGTACAGCCGCGCCACCTCGTACTCGTCCTTGTAGGCGAGCAGCTTGTGGTAACCGCGCGCCACCGCCTCGGTGAGCAGGGTGATGCCGGGCGCGACCCTGCCCTCGGCGGCGCGCACGCGCTCGACCAGCCTGGCGTAGCGCTCGGCGTAGGCGGCGTCCTGGTAGTCGGTGAGCTGGGCCTTGCGGCGGGCGATGACCTCGTCGACGCTGGTCGATAGCTTGTGATGTTCCGGCGTGCCGAACTGCGGCTTGGCCGCCTCGATCACCGCCTTCAGGTCCACCGCGGCGCGCCGGCCCCACAGGAAGGCGGCCTTGTTGGCCTCGACCGCGGCGCCGTTGATCTCGATCGCGCGCTCGATCGCCTGCCACGACAGCGGCACCAGCCCGCGCTGCCAGGCGTAGCCGAGCATGAACAGGTTGGTGGCGATCGAGTCGCCGAGGAGGTCGGTGGCGATGCGGGTGGCGTCGAGGAACTCGGCCTTGTCCGCGCCGACCGCGTCGACGATCTGCGCCTCCATCGAGCGCGCCGGGAACTGCGGGTCCGGGTTGGCGCCGACGTTGCCGCTGCGCGCCTGGGCGGCAAAGCCGCGCACGAACTCGCTGGTGTTGGTCTGGTCGCGGTTGATGAGGACGCGGGTGAGGCCGCGCTGCATCTTGGCGAGCGACTCGTCGCTGGCAGCGACCACCAGGTCGCAACCGATCACCGCATTGGCCTCGCCGGCGGCGACGCGGGCGGCGTGGAGCTGCTCGGGGCGGTCGGCGATGCGCACATGCGACCACACCGCACCGCCTTTCTGTGCCAGGCCCGCCATGTCGAGCACCGAGATGCCCTTGCCTTCCAGGTGCGCGGCCATGCCGAGCAGCGCGCCGATGGTCACCACGCCGGTGCCGCCGACGCCGGTGATGAGGATGCCCCAGGGTGCGGCGGTGTCGGGCAGTTGCGGCTCGGGCAGTTCCCCGGCCAGACGGCCGAGCGCTCCGCTCGCCTTGCCCTTGCGCAGCTTGCCGCCTTCGACGGTGACGAAGCTCGGGCAGAAGCCCTTCACGCAGGAATAGTCCTTGTTGCACGAGGACTGGTCGATGAAGCGCTTGCGGCCGAACTCGGTCTCCACCGCACCCACCGACATGCAGTTCGACTTGTCGCTGCAGTCGCCGCAGCCCTCGCACACCAGGTCGTTGATCACCACACGCTTGGCCGGGTCGGGGAAGGTGCCGCGCTTGCGGCGGCGGCGCTTCTCGGCGGCGCAGGTCTGGTCGTAGATGATCGCGGTGACCGCCGGTGCGGTGCGCAGCTCGCGCTGCACCGCATCGAGCTCGTCGCGGTGGCGCACGCCGACGCCATGCGGCAGGTCGGCCGGACCGTAGGCGCGCGAGGTGCCGTCATTGACCACGACCACGGTGCCCACGCCCTCGGCGAGCAACTGGCGGGCGATGATCGGCACCGACAGCGTGCCGTCGTGCGGCTGGCCGCCGGTCATCGCCACCGCGTCGTTGTAGAGGATCTTGTAGGTGATGTTCACCTTCGCCGCCACTGCCGCGCGGATGGCGAGGATGCCCGAGTGCATGTAGGTGCCGTCGCCGAGGTTGGCGAACACGTGCGGGGTATCGGTGAAGGGCGCCTGGCCGATCCACGGCACGCCTTCGCCGCCCATCTGGCAGAAGGTCTGGGTGTGCTCGGGCGACAGCCAGGTCGCCATGTAGTGGCAGCCGATGCCGGCGATCGCGCGCGAGCCTTCCGGGACCTTGGTCGAGGTGTTGTGCGGGCAGCCCGAGCAGTAGTGCGGCACGCGCGCAATCGACAGGCGTGGCCTGGCGAGCGCCGCCTCCTTGGCCTCGATGAAGGCCAGCCGCGCCTTGATGCGGTCGGACGTGTAGAAGCGCGCGATGCGGCCGGCGATGGCACGCGCGATCATCGCCGGAGTCAGCTCGCCGGCGGCCGGCAGCAGCCATTCACTGTGCGGAGTGTTGGACCAGCCTTCGGCTGGGGAGGCCCACTCCCCCTTCTCGTCGAACTTGCCGATCACACGCGGGCGCACCGCGTCCTTCCAGTTGTAGAGCTCTTCCTTCAACTGGTACTCGAGGAACTGGCGCTTCTCCTCGATGACCAGGATCTCGTCCAGGCCTTCGGCGAACTGGCGCACGCTTTCGGCCTCGAGCGGCCACACCATGCCGACCTTGTACAGGCGCAGGCCGATCGCGGACGCGGTGGCCTCGTCGATGCCGAGGTCGTCGAGCGCCTGGCGCACGTCGAGATAGCTCTTGCCGCTGGTGATGATGCCGAGCCTGGCGTTCGGGCTGTCGATGATGGTGCGGTTGAGCTTGTTCAGGCGGCAATAGGCGAGCGCGGCGTAGAGCTTGTGGTGCAGCAGGCGCTTTTCCTGCACCAGCGGCGGGTCGGGCCAGCGCAGGTTCAGCCCATCTTCCGGCAGCGGAAAGTCCGCCGCCGACGGGATCAGGGTCTGCACCGCGAACGGATCGACCTCCACCGACGAGGACGTCTCCACCGTGTCAGTGAGCGCCTTGAACGCCACCCAGCAGCCCGAGTAGCGCGACAGCGCGAAGCCGTGCAGGCCGTATTCGAGGTATTCCTGGATGCCCGCCGGGGCCAGCACCGGCATCATCAGCGCCTTGAAAACGTGCTCGGTCTGGTGCGGCAGGGTCGAGGACTTGGCGGCGTGGTCGTCGCCGGCGATCACCAGCACGCCGCCGTGCCTCGAGGTGCCGGCGGCGTTGGCGTGGCGGAACACGTCGCCGGTGCGATCGACGCCCGGGCCCTTGCCGTACCAGATCGAGAACACGCCGTCGTACCTGGCGCTGGGGTCGAGCGTGACCTGCTGCGTGCCCCACACCGAGGTCGCCGCGAGGTCTTCGTTGAGACCGGCATGGAAGCGGATCTGCATCGGCTCGAGGAATTTCTTCGCCTTCCAGAATTCCTGGTCGACGTTGCCGAGCGGCGAGCCGCGGTAGCCGGTGACGAAGCCGGCGGTGTTGAGGCCCGCGGCTTCGTCGCGCAGCTTCTGCATCATCGGCAGGCGCACCAGGGCCTGGATGCCGGTCATCCAGGCGCGGCCGGACTTGAGGGTGTATTTGTCGTCGAGACTGGCGGATTTCAGGGTGTTCGACATGGTGGTGTGAACCGCCGCCTGTCGGCATGCGCAGCGCGGTTGGCGCGGGCTGCCGGCGGGTCGGCGTGGTCTCCTCTGGATGTGGGTCGGGGCGCTGGCCGCCGGACGCGGACTGCAGCGACTACGGGACGCAATGCTAGGCGCCAGCGCAGAAAATATTTTTCGCAATTGCGTGTCGAGAGCTCGATATAAGAAATATTTTTTCGCTTATCAGGTTTTACGATCCACCCCGTCCAAGCCGCCGCACCCGACGGCCGACATCACAAGCAAGGACGATGCGGCTGAGCCTGCGCCCCCGAAACAAGCGCGTACAAGCTTGGGCCCCTGCCGGCAACCGTTTAAAATCCGCCGCTTTTGTCTGCTGCGCCACAAGCGCCCTAAAACTCGAGGAGACACACATGACCTTCACCGCTGCCTTCAGTGGTCGGCCGCCCATGAGGCCCGACCGCAGCGCCCGCACCCCACGCCGGCAGGAGTGCTGACATGGCCAAGAACACCCACAGCCAGTGGTCGTCGCGGATGGGCTTCGTGCTCGCCGCCACCGGTTCCGCGGTCGGCCTCGGCAACATCTGGAAGTTTCCCTACATGGTGGGCCAGAGCGGGGGCGCCGCCTTCGTGCTCGTGTATCTGGCCTGCATCGCGCTCATCGGCGTGCCGATCCTGGTGTCGGAATGGATGATCGGCCGCCGCGGCCAGAAGAACCCGATCAACACCATGGCCCAGCTCGCGCGCGACAACGGCCACAGCACCAACTGGGCGGTGGTGGGCGCGGTCGGCGTGTTCGCCGCCTTCCTGATCCTGTCCTTCTACTCGGTGATCGGTGGCTGGGCGCTGGCCTACATGCGCGACGCTGCCACCGGCGCCTTCACCGGAATGGACAAGGCCGCGATCGGCGGCGCCTTCGAGGGCTTCCTGGCGCGTCCGGGCGAGCTGCTGACCTGGCACTCGATCTTCATGCTGCTGACGGTCATCGTGGTCGCGCTCGGCGTGTCGGGCGGCCTGGAGCGCGGCACCAAGCTGATGATGCCGGCGCTGGCGCTGATCCTGATCGTGCTCGTCGGCTACGGCATGACCACCGGCAGTTTCGGTGATGCGCTGGCCTACCTGTTCAACCCGGACTGGAGCAAGCTCGACGGCAAGGTGCTGCTCGCCGCGCTCGGCCACGCCTTCTTCACGCTGTCGCTCGGCATGGGGATCATGATGGCCTACGGCTCCTACCTCGGCGAGGAGGTCGACCTGCTGCGCACGGCGCGAACCGTGGTGATCATGGACACCGTGTTCGCGCTGTGCGCCGGTCTCGCGATCTTTCCGATCGTGTTCGCCAACGGCCTCGACCCCGCGGCCGGCCCCGGCCTGGTGTTCGTCACCCTGCCGCTGGCCTTCGGCAACATGAGCGGCGGTCTGGTGCTCGGCGCGCTGTTCTTCCTGCTGCTGACCTTCGCCGCGCTGACCTCGTCGATCTCACTGCTGGAGCCGGTGGTCGAGCTGCTCGAGGAGCGCACGCCGCTCGGCCGCAAGGCCGCCACCATCGTCGCCGGTGGCACCATCTGGGCGCTCGGCATCGCCGCCCTGCTGTCCTTCAACGTATGGAGCGACGTGAAGCTGTTCGGCATGAACATCTTCGACCTGCTCGACTACGCGACCAGCAAGTTCATGCTGCCGCTGGCCGGCCTGGGTGCGATCGTGTTTGCAGCCTGGAAGCTCGACCAGCAGGGCGTGAAGGCCGAACTCGGCCTCGGCAGCACCGGCTTCGGGCTGTGGACGCTGCTGTCGCGCTACGTCGCGCCGATCGGCGTGCTGTTCGTGTTCTGGAGCAACCTGTAAGACGCACGGCAGCACCAGCCGCCGCCACAAGCCGCCCTGCCCGCCTCACAGCGGCAGGGCGGTTTCATTCTTGATCTCGCGCAGCGCCACTGCCGAGTGGGTGACGTCGATCTCGGGGATCTTGAGCAGGAAGTTGTGCATGAAGGCCGACAGCGCCTCCAGGTTCGGCAGGTAGAGCTTGAGCAGGCAGTCGGTCTCGCCGAGCAGCTCGTAGCACTCGACGACCTCCTGGCAGGCCTTCACCACCTTCTCGAAGCGGTCGAGCACGTCGCCGCTGTGCTGCTTCAACTTGACCCGCACCCACACGCAGGTCCCCAAGCCCACCTTGTGGCGGTCGACCAGCGCGACGTAGCCGCGGATCACGCCCGCTTCCTCCATGTCGCGCACCCGCCGCCAGCACGGCGTGGGCGACATGCCCACCTTGTCGGCGAGCACCTGGGTGCTGAGCGTGGAGTCCTTCTGCAGCAGCGTCAGGATGTGACGCTGCGCCGGATCGAGCTTCATGAGGGGTGGCCTTGTACGGCTGGCGTTTGTGCGACTGGCGTTTGTTCGGTGCGCAAGCGTGGACGCCCGACGGGGGCGCCCACGGGAGCGGGCAAGCCCGCCCCCGCACGAGGACTTAGAGCACCTTCAGCAGCTCGACCTCGAACACCAGGGTGGCGTTGGGCGGGATCACGCCGCCGGCGCCGCGCGCGCCATAGCCGAGCTCGGGCGGAATGGTGAGCTTGCGCTTGCCGCCTTCCTGCATGCCCTGCACGCCCTCGTCCCAGCCGCGGATCACATGGCCGGCGGCGAGCGGGAAGTTGAACGGGTCGTTGCGATCCTTGCTGGAATCGAACTTGCGCCCGTCGGTGAGCCAGCCAGTGTAATGCACCGACACCATGCGACCCGCGACTGCGGTCTCGCCGGTGCCGACTTCGAGTTCCTCGATGACGAGGCCGCTGGCGGTGGTGGTCTGGGTCATGCGTCTCTCCTGCGGTGATTGAAAGCCGGCATTCTAACCCCTGCTCCCGGGCGTGCGCGGCGCGCCGAAGCGGCTGCGGAACTTGACGATCTTGGGCGCGACCACGTACTGGCAATAGGGCTGGTCGCTGTTGTTCACATAGTAGTCGTGGTGCTCGGCCTCGGCCGGCCAGAAGGTGGGCGCGCGCTCGACGCGGGTGACGATGGCGCGCGGGAACACGCGCTGCTCGCCCATCTCCTCGATCACCGCGAGCGCGGTGTGAAGCTGCGCGTCGCTGGTGACGAAGATGACCGAGCGGTACTGCGGGCCGACGTCGTTGCCCTGGCGGTCGACCGTGGTCGGGTCGTGGATGGTGAAGAAGACATCGAGCAGCTCGCGGTAGCTCACCCGCGCCGGATCGAAGACGATCTTGATCACCTCGGCATGGCCGGTGCCGCCGCTGCAAACCTGGCGGTAGCTCGGGTCTTCGACCTGGCCACCGCAGTAGCCGGGCACCACCTCCTCGACCCCGTCGACGAGGTCGAACACCGCCTCCAGGCACCAGAAGCAGCCACCGCCGAGGATGGCGGTCTCGAATTCGGGGGTGGTCTTGTTGTCGGTCATGTCATGGCTCCATCGGGGGTTGGGGTTGCATCGAGGAAGACCGTCCGATGCGCGATTCATTCCCGTGCAGAGATGCAACTTCGCACTTCACCAGGCCCGGGAAGGCCGACACTCAGCGGAAGGAGAATCCGTAATGCACGTCGAGCGCGGTGTCGGTACCTCCACGCGCGATCACCGACATCCGGCGCGAGATCTGGTAGGTCAGCTTGACCAGGGTCGCCGCGCCGCCCAGGCTCTGCTCGAAGGACAGGAAGAGGTCGGGCCCGAGGCGCTTGCCCAGGGAGAGCACCTGACTCGACACCGACGGCCCGCTGGCGATCGTCGACCCGCTGCCGAGCACGCGGCTGCTGGCCGCGCGGCTGGTGCTGTTGAGTTCGCCCTGGCCGAACGAGAAGGAGTCGAAGCCCAGGCTGCGCGACAGTTCCTCGGTCATGCCGCCGCCCGGGCCGCCGAGCAGCGCCGCCGCCGCCGGCAGGAGCAGGCCGAGGTCGGCGCCGGAGCCGGCATCCGGCGCGCGCCCGAGCACGATCCACGACAGCTTGGCCGGATCGGGCACGTTGGGCTCGGACACCAGGCGGATCTGCGGGCGCTTGGCGCTGCCGGTGACCGAAACCCCTGCCTCCACCTCCAGCCCCTTGCGCAAGGCAACGATGTTGAGCCCGGGCGCATCGAGCGGGCCCTGGAAGTTCACCACCCCGCGCTCGATCACCAGGCTCTGCCCATAGCCGCGATAGCCGCCCCCCACGGTGGATACCGTGCCCACCGCCGACAGTGGCCGCCCGGGCTGCAGGCGGATGCGCAGGTCGCCCGAGAGCCGCGTCTCCAGTCCCAGCGCCGACAGGTAGAGCGCATCGCCCAAGCTCACGCGCACATCCGCATTGACCGCGAACGCGCCGCCCGCGGCCGGCTCCTCGCGGCCGAGCACGACGACGTCGTCCGACAGGCTGGGCGGCAGCGATTCGGCAAACTCGATGAAGCCCGCATCGGCGCGGAAGTCGGCGTCAAGCACGAGCGAGGTCCACGTGCTGCGCGCCGTACCCTCGCCCGAGAGCAGCATCCAGCGGTCGTCGCGCTGCAGCAGCGGCAGGCGGTCGGCGTCGAAGCGGAAATTGCCATTGCCGGTGGCGAGCAGCACCTCGCCGCGTGCGGTGAAGCGACCCGGCGTGGCGGTCAGGCGGTCGAAGGGGATCCGGTCCTCGCGAGGTCGAACGCGGTTTGGCGAGATGAACTCGAGGCGTTCGAGGCGCACGCGGTCGCTGTCGAAATCGAGGTCGAGCTCGCCGCCGGCGAGGATCAGGCCCTGATCGATCAGCGTGAACACGAGTTCGCGGCCCTCGATGCGGCCGCTGGCACGCGGCGCGGCAATCGTACCGCCGACATTGAAGCTGCCTGCGAGGCGGCCCGCAGTCTCCACATTCTCGCGCGCCAGGCGGCCGAGCCAGGTGATCGACGGCATGTCGAGCCGGGCCGCGCCGCTGATCGCGGTCTCCGGCGGCACGCCCCACATCCCGTCCGCGCCGCGGCGGGCGCGCAGGCCGGCTTCGCCCTGCACGCTGCCGAACTCCTTGCCACGGACGTCGAGCGCGAGGTCGATGCGCTCGCCGCGGGCCTTGAGTACCGCCTCCAGCTTTTCCAGGCCGAGCCGGGTGCGAATCTCGCCTTCCACGCTGAGGTCGCCCGATTCGCGGAACACCCGCGCCTCGCCCTCGAGCGTGCGTCCCACCGTCAGGTCCCAGCGCGCGCCGAGGGTGAGCGGATCGGAATTGCGGCGCGGGCGGCCATCGCGGCGCTTGGGCTCGAGGTCGAGCACCAGGCCGGCGAGATCGCCGCGCAGCACGGTCTGCGTCGGCGACCAGGCGGTTTCCTGCAGGCGGATGCGGCCCTTGTCGCCGGCATTGAGTTCGGCCGCCCCCAGGCGCACCCGGTCGGCGGCGAGTTCGAGCGCAGCCGGCGCGACCAGACGGGCGGCGAAGCGCCCGGCGGTCTCGAGTGCGGTGAGCTGGCCGGTCCAGCGTGGCATGTCGCCCTCATCCACGCCGCCCTGCACGGCGAGGCGCAGCGTGTTGGCCACGCCCTCGCGCTCGGGGGTATTCGCACTGAGCTCGAGCTGATGGCGCGCGCGTGTGCCCTCGGCGCTCAGGCGGGCGCTGGCCAGCCAGTCGGGCTGCGCCTTGCCGTCCGCGCCGCGCGCGCTGGGACCGAGCCCGGACAGGCCCATCGCGAGCGTGAACGGGCCGTCCATGCCGGCGTCGAGCCGTGCGCTACCGTTGATGCCGGCCAGGCGCACGTCCCCCGGCAGGCGCAGGCCTTCACCGAAGAACTGCAGTTGTCCGTTCGGAGCCTCGAGCGTGCCGCCGACGCGCCCCTCGGCGCCGGCGCGGCCGGCGAGGCCGAAGCCGATGGCGGACAGCTTTGGCGCATCGAGGCGCAGGGCGAGACTGTCTGCGGCCGCACCGAGCGCGCCGTTCGCATCGAGCGTGTTGCCGGCAACGCGCAGCGCCAGGCGCACCTCGGGCAGGCGCTGGCCTTCGAGCCGCAGGCGCCCCTCGCCGCTGAGCGGCAGGCCTTCGAGCCGGCTGTCGGGGATGAGGAAGTCGAGCGTGGCGGCCTGGGGCAGGCCCGTAGCCGGCAACTCGGCCTCGGCCTTGAGATCGAGGCTCAGGCGCCCTGTAGGTGCGGACGGCAGCAGCGCACGCGGATCGACGCCGCGCAAACGGGCGTCGAGCGTGAGGTGGCGGGTCGGTGCGGGCATGGCGCCGTCGCCGGCTGACTCCAGCGCTGGCGTCGACAAGGCCAGCACCACCGCCTCGGCGTCGATGCGCGCAGCGCCCACGGCGAGCCCGATCTGCGCCTGCTGGCGCAGCGCGTCGGCCTCGGCATCGATGCGGCCGGCGACGATCTGGCGCGGCAGGCGGGTGTCGAGCTGGTGGGTGTCGATGCCGACGAGCTCGAGGGCGGCGACGAGCTGGCCGACGCCGACATCGGTCGCGGCCTTCGCCTGCGCGGCCCCTGGCGCTTCGGGTGCAACGACCGGGGCAGGAGCATCCTCCGCGCGCGGCGGAGCGTCCGCGTCCTCGTCCTGCGGCGGTCGCCAGGCAACGCGCCCGGCAATGCGGCCCTCGTCCGGCAAGTGGATCTCGAGCGCATCGAGCGCAACCTCCCCGATGCGCCAGTCGAGCACACCCGCGAGGCTGAGCACCGGAATGCCGTTGGCGTCTACGGTGGCCGGCTGGCTGTTCGTGAGGCGGATCGGCCCGGCGAGCAGGCCTTCGTGCGCGGTCGGCGCGGCCAGCTCGGCCTCGAGGCTCAGCGCGGCGCGGGGTGCGCCCGCCACGAAGGCGGCGGGGTCGAGCTCACCGGCCTTGATCGCCAGCCGGCGCAGGGGGTTGGGCTCGAAGCTCGCGGCCTCGGCCTCCACCCGCACGTTCAGGCCGTCGGCCTCGGCCTTCGCGTCGGCCAGGAGATGGGGCTCGAGCAGCGTGTTGGCGAGCTTGAGTTGCAGCGCAAGCGCATGTGTTTCGATGACGCCGTCGAAGCCGCCCTCGCCTTCGAGCGCGAACGGCGACGCGCCGTCGAGCGCCAGCGTCAGGTGTGCCTTGCCCTGCGGCAGCTCGAGCGTGAGCGTGCGCAGGCGGTGGTGGCGGCCATCGCTGTCGAGCGCGGCCTCCAGCTTGGTGAAGATCAGCCCCTGCTCGGCGGCCACGTCGGTCACGGCCTCGGCGGCACCAGCGGGGTCGGCGACGGCCTCCTCCGCGCGCTCGATGACGTCGGCCGCCGCTTCCACTGCGCTGTCGGGATCGTTCGCTGCTCCCGCCGCGGGCAGGTCGCGGATCGCGAAAGCCCCCACCGCGAGACGCGCGACCTCGATCGCGAACGGCAACTCGAGGGAGGCCGGGGCGACCGCGGGCGGCGCGTCCGGCTTGTCCTCAACCACCGTCTGGGCGATCGCCACGCGCGCCACCGTCAGGTGGTCGATCTGCAAGCGGCGCTCGAACAGCGCCGCCGGCTGCCAGGCCAGCGACACGGCCTTCAGATCGACGTACAGATCCGGCGTGCGGTAGGCGAGCGCATCGATCTCGACGCCGCCGAGCACGCGCCCGCGGGCGCCGTCGACCCGCAGCGCGCCGCCGGTGGCGCGCTGGGCGAGCGCGAGGCTGGCATCGAGCCCCGACTGCGTCCCCAGCAACCACGCGCCGCCGCCGACGAGCACCGCGACCGGCAGCGCGACACCCCAGCCCAGCCACCGCAGCCAGCGCCGCGGCCGCGGCGCCTCGGGCGGCAGGGCCGGGCGCGTATCGGGGCTGCGCTCGCTCATCGCGATGTTCAGGCGCCGAACAGCGCCTGCAGCTCCGTCCCCGGGTCCGGCGCGCGCATGAACGCCTCGCCGACCAGGAAGGTATGCACATCATGGCTGCGCATCAGGCTCACGTCCTGCGGCTGCAGGATGCCCGACTCGGTGACCACGATGCGCCCGCCCGGCCCACTGACGATGCGCGCCAGCAGATCCAGCGTGGTCTGCAGAGACACCTCGAAGGTGCGCAGGTTGCGGTTGTTGATGCCGATCAGCGGCGTCTGCAGTTGCAGCGCGAGGTCGAGCTCGGCGCCGTCATGCACCTCGACCAGCACCGCCATGCCGAGCGCGATCGCAAGCTGCTCCATGTCACGCATCTGCGCCAGATCCAGGCAAGCGGCGATCAGCAGGATGGCATCGGCCCCCATCGCACGGGCTTCGAACACCTGGTAGGCGTCGATCAGGAAGTCCTTGCGCAGCACCGGCAGGTGGCAGGCCGCACGTGCCGCCTGCAGGTATTCGGGTGCGCCCTGGAAGAACTGGCGGTCGGTGAGCACCGACAGGCAGGCGGCGCCGGCGCGCTCGTAGGACGCGGCGATCTCGGCGGGATGGAAGTCGGCGCGGATCACGCCCTTGGACGGGCTGGCACGCTTGATCTCGGCGATCACCGCGGCGCGGCCGCCCGCATGCTTGGTGCGGATGGCATCGACGAAATCGCGTGCAGGCGGCTGGGCCTCGGCCTGCGCACGCAAATCAGGCTGCGACAACGCGGCGCGGGCCGCAGCGACTTCCTGTTCCTTGACCGCGCAGATCTTCTGCAGGATGTCGCTCATTTTCCGCTCCGGAACTGCTGGGTGAAGCGCACGAACTCGTCGAGCTTGGCGCGCGCCGCGCCGCTCTCGATGACCTCGCGCGCGCGCATGATGCCGGCGCCGATGGTGTCGACCAGGTTGGCGGTGTACAGCGCCACGCCGGCGTTGAAGATCACGATCTCGCGCGCCGGACCGGCCTGGTTGTCGAGCACGCCGAGCAGCACCTCGCGCGACTCGGTGGCATCCTCGACGCGCAGGTTGCGGCTGCCCGCCATGGCGAGGCCGAAGTCCTCGGGATGAATCTCGTACTCGGTGACCGTGTTGTCCTTGAGCTCGCCGACCAGGGTGGCGCCGCCGAGGCTGACCTCGTCCATGCCGTCCAGGCCGTGCACGACCAGCACGTGATTGGCGCCGAGGCGTTGCATGACACGCGCCTGGATGCCGACGAGGTCGGGGTGAAACACACCCATCAGCGTATTGGGTGCGCTGGCCGGATTGGTGAGCGGACCGAGGATGTTGAAAAGGGTGCGCACCCCCATCTCGCGCCGCACCGGGGCGACGTTCTTCATCGCGCTGTGGTGCGCCGGAGCGTACATGAAGCCGATGCCGGTGGCCTCGATGCACTCGGCGACCTGCTGCGGGGTGAGCTCGAGATTGACGCCGAGCGCCTCGATCACGTCGGCCGCACCCGACTTGGACGACACGCCCCGCCCGCCGTGCTTGGCGACGCGGGCGCCGGCCGCGGCGGCAACGAAGATCGTGGTGGTGGAGATGTTGAAGGTGTTGGCGCCATCGCCGCCGGTACCGACCACATCCAGGAAGTGGTCGTGCGGCGGCTGCACCACGACCTTGGTCGACATCTCGCGCATCACGGTGGCTGCGGCGGTGATCTCGCTGATGGTTTCCTTCTTGACGCGCAGGCCGGTGAGGATGGCGGCGGTCATCACCGGCGAGATCTCGCCGGCCATGATCTGGCGCATCAACGACAGCATCTCGTCGAAGAAGATCTCGCGGTGCTCGATCGTGCGTTGCAGGGCTTGCTGGGCGGTAATCGTGGTCATGATGCTCTCGCAGCGGGTGTTCAGGCGGCGGCCGGCAGGCGCGCACCGCGATCGAGGAAGTTCTTCAGCAGCGCGTGGCCGCAGTCGGTGAGGATGGACTCGGGGTGGAACTGCACGCCTTCGACGTCCAGCGTCCTGTGGCGCACGCCCATGATCTCGCCGTCGTCCGTCCATGCCGTCACTTCCAGACAGTCGGGCAGGCTGGAACGTTCGATCGCCAGCGAATGGTAACGCGTGCAGGTGAGCGGATTGGGCAGGCCGCGGAACACCCCTTGATCGATGTGGTGCACCGGCGAGGTCTTGCCGTGCATCAGCTTCTGCGCATGCACGATGCGCCCGCCAAATGCGGCGCCGATGCTCTGGTGACCGAGGCAGACGCCGAGGATGGGCAGCTTGCCGGCAAAGGCCTTGATCGCCGGCACCGAGATGCCGGCCTCCGCTGGCGAGCACGGCCCGGGCGAGATGACGAGGTGCGCGGGCGCGAGGCGCTCGATCTGCTCGAGGGTGATCTCGTCGTTGCGGAACACCTTGACGTTGGCGCCGAGCTCGCCGAAGTACTGCACGAGGTTGTAGGTGAAGCTGTCGTAGTTGTCGATCATCAGCAGCATGGTCATTCCCTTCGCGAAGCCGGCGGGGGTCAGGCCGGCTTCGCCTGGATTCTGGTTACAAGGGTGCGCAGGGCGTCTGCGGCATCACCCTCGTGGGAGCGGGCTTGCCCACATGTCGCTCAGACCCGCGTATCCAGCCCGCCCTCGGCCATCTCGGCAGCGCGCAGCATGGCGCGCGCCTTGCTCTGCGTTTCCTGCCATTCGGCATCGGGGTCGGAATCGGCGACGATGCCGGCGCCGGCCTGGACGTGGATCTGGCCGTCCTTGACCACCGCGGTGCGGATCGCGATCGCGATGTCCATGTCGCCGTGAAAGCCGAGATAGCCGGCCGAGCCGGCATAGATGCCGCGCTTGACCGGTTCGAGCTCGTCGATGATCTCCATCGCCCGCACCTTGGGCGCGCCCGACACGGTGCCGGCAGGGAAGGTGGCGCGCAGCACCGCGAGCGCGTTGAGGCCTTCCTTGAGCTTGCCCTCGACGTTGGAGACGATGTGCATCACGTGCGAGTAGCGCTCGATGGTGAAGCGCTCGGTGACCTTGACCGTGCCGACTTCGGACACACGCCCGGCGTCGTTGCGACCGAGGTC
This sequence comes from Thauera sp., assembly GCF_034003485.1. Lineage (GTDB taxonomy): Bacteria > Pseudomonadota > Gammaproteobacteria > Burkholderiales > Rhodocyclaceae > Thauera. The sequence continues at coordinate 7,022 of NZ_JAVEYL010000023.1, read as the reverse complement.
GAGCAGCTGCACATGCTCGGCGATCTCCTTCTGGTCGGCGAGCAGTTCCTCTTCGAGGGCGAGGTCCTCGGCCAGCGTGGCGCCACGCTTGCGCGTGCCGGCGATCGGACGCACCGTGACGACGTCGTCCTCGAGCCGGGTCAGGATCTCGGGCGAGGCGCCGACGACGTGGAAGTCCTCGAAGTTGAAATAGAACATGTAGGGCGACGGGTTGAGCGAGCGGATCGCGCGGTACAGCGCCATCGGGCTGGCAGCGTAGGGCTTGCTCATGCGCTGCGACAGCACCACCTGCATGACGTCGCCGTCGACGATGTACTGCTTGGCGCGGCGCACGGCGTCCTTGAAGCCTTCCTCGCCGAAGCTCGACACCGCGGGCGCAGATTCGGCGCGGATCTCTTCCGGGATCTGCACCGGTGCGCGCAGACGCGCGAGCAGTTCGCGCAGGCGCTTCTGCGCGCGCTTGAAAGCGCCGGGCACTTCGGGTTCGGCATACACCACGAGCGTGAGCTTGCCGCTGAGGTTGTCGACGATGGCGACCTCCTCCGAGAGCAGCAGCAGGATGTCGGGGGTGCCGAGGGTGTCGGGTTTCTCCGTCTTCGCCAGCTTGGGTTCGATGTAGCGCACGGTGTCGTAGCCGAAGCAGCCGACCAGGCCGCCCGCGAAGCGCGGCAGGTGCTCGCGCGGCGGCACCTTGATGCGGTTCATGAACTCGGCAACGAAGTTGAGCGGGTCACCGTAGTCACGGCGCTCGACCAGGCGGTTGCCGGTGAGCAGCAGCGCGGAGCGGCCATAGACCTCGATGCGGGTGGGCGACGACAGCCCGATGAAGGAGTAGCGCCCGAAGCGCTCGCCGCCCTGCACCGATTCGAGCAGGTAGGTGTAGGACTCGTTGGCGAGTTTCAGGTAGATCGAGAGCGGGGTGTCGAGATCGGCGAAGGTCTCGAGCGTGAGCGGAATGCGGTTGTAGCCCTCGGCGGCGAGAGCGTTGAATTCGTGTTCGAGCATGGAGACTCCACGGACAGCGGTTGAATCGGAGCGGCGTGCAGCGGGGGGAAGCTGGCGCGGAGAGCGGGTGCGCGCTCGGCGCTGCCCGGGCCCCGCAAAGGGGAATCGCGTTCAGTGGCCCAAAGGCCAGCGCCAACCACCGTGCCAGCCCGGCTGGACGGAGGAGAAGGCGGCGAGGAAGCGATCCCGGGGTGCGCGCATCACGATGTCGATCTGTGGTGGAGGGGTGTGGGACAGACGGTGGCACCCAACGACGAAGCCAGGCCCGGCCCAAGGCCGCAGCTATGCCTTAACGATATGATCCAGCGCCTGAAACGCGTTCGATAGTAGCCCATCGCATTCTATGGTGTCCACCGGCACGCCTTCGCTGTAACCGTAGGTCACCAACAGCACCGGTACGCCCGCACCCTGGGCGGCGAGCGCATCGTTCGCCGAGTCACCGATCATCAGCGCCTCGGCCGGCGCCACGCCCAGGCGCTCGCAGGCCAGGTGCACCGTCGCGGGGTCGGGTTTCTTCACCGCCAGGGTGTCGCCACTGATCACGGTGTCGAAGTAATGCGCAATCGCCATGCGCTCGAGCAGCGGCAGCGTGAACGCCTCAGCCTTGTTGGTGACCACCGCCAGACGCAGACCGCGCCCGCGCATCGCGTCCAGGGTGTCGGTGACGCCCGGATAGATGCGGGTGCGCACGCCGTTGACCACCGCATAGTGGCGGCGAAACACGGCCACCGCGGCTTCGACCTCGGCCTCGGTCGCGCGCGTGCCCTCGGTCATGCAGCGCCGCACCAGGTTGGGGATGCCCTTGCCGACGAAACTGTGGATCTCGTCCTGGGTGCGCGCCGGCCGGCCGAGCTCAGAAAGCATGAGATTGGCTGCATCGGCCAGGTCGGCGATGGTGTCGAGCAGCGTGCCGTCGAGGTCGAACAGCACCGCACGCGGCGAGAAGCGTGCCGGCCCGCTCATGCCGCCACCTTGGCGAGTTCACCTCGCAGCGCGCCGATGATCGAATCGTAGCGGTGGGGATCGGCGTCCTTGCCGGCGCCGAACACGGCGGAACCGGCGACGAAGGTATCGGCACCGGCACGGGCGATGTCGGCAATGTTGTCGGTCTTCACCCCGCCATCGATCTCGAGCAGGATGCGGCGGCCGCTCTTCGCCTCGTAGGCGTCGAGCTTTTCACGTGCCATGCGTAGCTTGACGAGCGTCTCGGGGATGAACTTCTGGCCGCCGAAACCCGGATTGACGCTCATCAGCAGCACCACGTCGAGCTTGTCCATGACGTGGTCCATGTGGTGCAGCGGCGTGGCCGGGTTGAACACCAGGCCGGCCTGGCAGCCGGCATCACGGATCAGGCCGAGGCTGCGGTCGATGTGCTCGGACGCCTCGGGGTGAAAGGTGATGACGTTGGCCCCGGCCTTGGCGAAGTCGGGAATGATGCGGTCGACCGGCTTCACCATCAGGTGCACGTCGATCGGCGCGGTGGTGTGGGGGCGGATCGCCTCGCACACCAGCGGGCCGATGGTGAGGTTGGGGACGTAATGGTTGTCCATCACGTCGAAGTGGATCCAGTCGGCGCCGGCTGCGATCACATTACGCACTTCCTCGCCGAGACGGGCGAAGTCGGCGGATAACAGGCTGGGGGCGATGCGGTACATGGGGGCGCTCCGGGAGGTGGGATCAGCCCGGATTCTAACCGCTGTGGGCGCAGCCCGGTCCGTTCAGCGCACGCAGACCTTGCGCACCTGCTTCATGTCGGTGATGCCGGCGAGCACCTTCTCCATGCCGTCCTGGCGCAGCGTGCGCATGCCCTCGCCCAGCGCCTGGCCAAGGATCTGGTCGACGCGGCCGCGCGCCTGGATCAGGCGCTTGATCGCGTCCGACCCGAGCATCAGCTCGTGCAGGCCCACCCGCCCCTTGTAGCCCTGGTTGCAGTGCTCGCAGCCCACCGGGCGGTACAGCGTGAAGCGCCCGTCCTTGGCGGCGAAGGCTTCCTTCCAGCGCGTCAGCACCCGTTGGCGGGCCGCTTCGGCGTCGGTGCGAAAGTCGTCTGTCAGGTGCATGTCCTCGCAGTACTCGTCGAGCAGGCGATTCACCTCGTCGTCGTCGGGCTGGTAGGCCACGCGACACTTCGTGCACAGGCGCTTGGCCAGGCGCTGGGCGAGCACGCCGAGCAGCGCATCGGCGAAGTTGAACGGGTCCATGCCCATGTCGAGCAGACGCACCACCGACTCCGGCGCGCTGTTGGTGTGCAGCGTGGAGAACACCAGGTGGCCGGTCAGCGAAGCCTCGATACCGACCGACACGGTCTCGTGGTCGCGCATCTCGCCGACCATGATCACGTCCGGATCGGCGCGCAGGAAGGCACGCATCATGGTCGCGAAGTCGATGCCGGCCTTGCGGTTGACCTGCACCTGGCGCAGGCCCTTCTGGGTGATCTCGACCGGATCCTCCACCGTCCAGATCTTGGTGTCCGGGGTGTTGATGTAGTTGAGGATGGAGTGCAGCGTGGTGGTCTTGCCCGAACCGGTCGGCCCGCACACGAAGAAGATGCCGTAGGGCTTGGCGATCGCGGCCTTCAGGCGGTCGAGGTTGAAGGGCAGCAGGCCGAGCTTGTCGATCTGGATCGGCTCGCTGTTGGCGAGCAGGCGCATCACCACGTCTTCCATGCCGCCCTGGGTGGGCAGCGTGGCCACCCGCAGCTCGATGTCGAGCGGGGCGAACTTGCGGAAGCGGATCTTGCCGTCCTGCGGCTTTCGGCGCTCGGCGATGTCGAGGTCGCACATGATCTTGATGCGGGTGACGAGCGGATTGCGGTAGCTCGCCGGCACCTCGATGTAGGGCACGAGCGAGCCGTCCTTGCGGAAGCGGATCAGCGTCTTTTCCTTGCCCGGGCGGGGTTCGATGTGAATGTCGGAGGCGCCCTGGCGATAGGCGTCGACGACGATACGGTTGACCAGCTTGACGAGCTCGTTGTCGGCGGCCGCGCTGACGTCGTCCTTGAGCGAGCCGGAATCCTCCTCGCGATCGTCCAGGCCCGACAGCAGATCGGTGACCGAGGCGTCGTCGAGCGCGGCGCCGAAGAACTGCTCGACGGTCTGCTCGAAGTCGCGCTCGGTGGTGACGCGGAAATTGAGCCGCTTCTTCGGCAGCACGTTGTGCGCGATACCCGAGCTGCGCACCTGCTCCGGGTCGACGCACAGGATCACCACGCCTTCGGGGTTCTCCTCGTACGGCAGCCACAAGGTCTGCTCGACGTACTCGCGCTTGATGTTGCGCAGCAGGTCCATCGGCTTGACGTGGTTGGCGGCGAATGGCTGGTAGGGCACGCCGAAATAGCGCGCAGCCGCGGCGCCGAGCTCGGCGGCGCTGAGCCCGAGCTGGGAGATCAGCAGCGCTTCGGTGCCGGCGCCACCCTCGCGACCTTCGCGCGCCACGTCGGCAAACTCTTCTGCGGTGATGCGGCCGTCGACGATCAGCGCATCGAAGCGCGAACGCAGCCGCCCGGGCTGCCGGCTATGGCGCAGGAAGGCCACGCCCAGCGTCTGCGCCAGGCCCAGCACGCCCTCCTCCGCCACCTTGGAAAACGGCTCGCCGTTGAGGGTGTTGATGAGCTGGACCACACCGAGCAGGCCGCCGGTGTCCGGATCGCGGATCGGCGCCACCAGCATCTGCCGCGAATGGAACCCGGTGCTCGCATCCACCTCGCGCCGCAGCTGCAGGGCCGGAGAGATGCGGCGCAGTTCGTCATCGTCATAGACGTCACGAATGTTGACCAGCGCACCGCTCAGGGCGACGTAACCCGCGATGCTGTTCTCGCCGAGCGGCAAGCGGATGCTCTGCACCCCGCTCAGGCCGGTCTTGACCCGGGTGACGATCGATCCGCCGCTCTCCTCGACCGCATAGATGGTGAAGCGCTCGGCCTCGAACAATGTGCACAGCTCGGGCGCGAGCTCGAGCATGATCTCGTCTACGTCCTTGCTGGCATGGATTCGGTTGGTCAGGATCTGCAGGCCCTTGAAGAAGGCCAGTCGGCGGGATACGACGCCGGATTGCGACGGGCTTGCGATCATCTCGCTCATGTCTCCTAATTTTGCTCTGGGCCGGGCATGGCGCGCGCACGAACGCATGCCCGTGCAGGGTGGCGGACCACATCTCTCAGAATTCGAGCACGTCACCCTGGTCGAGGCGACGTACCGTCAGCGCGCTGCCCGCCGCTCGCAACTGTTCCATGATGCGCTCGCCGACGCCCGGCTTGAGGTGACTTATGTGCACCGCAGGCGCGGCGTGTATTTCGTCGAGCATAGTACGGGACATGCTCGGACAGAGGTGGCGCGAGGCCACCGCGAGGCCGTGCTGCTCCTCGGCGAACGCGGTCTCCAGGATCAGATGGCGCAGCTCGGGACAGGCGTTGATCGCGGCGACGAGTTCAGGGCAATAGGCGGTGTCGCCCGAAAAAACGAGCTGCCCGGCACCGCTGTCCAGGCTGTAGGCCACCGCCGGCACGGTATGCCGCGCAGGCAGCGCGGTGATGCGACGACCGCCAAGCGCCACGGACTCGCCGACATTGATCGGCTGGAAGCGCATGTATGGATTGGCGTGATCGGGGATGGTGGAAAAGTCCGGCCAGATCAGCCAGTTGAAGATATGCGAATGCAGGATGCGGATGGTTTCGGGGCTCGCATGCACCACGATGGGCGCCTCGCGCAGCTCACCCACCGAATCGATCATCATGGGCAGAGCCGCGATGTGGTCAAGATGCGCATGGGTGAGGAAGACGTGATCGATACCCTTGAGCACCGCGAGCGGCAGGTCTCCCGCGCCCGTGCCGCAGTCGATCAGGACGTCGTCGTCGACGAGAAACGACGTGGTCCGCGACTGCGAACCACCGATCCCGCCGCTGCAACCGAGCACCTTGAGCTTCATCACCTCGACCACCCGCATGACCGGCAGTGCAAGGGCTGCCGCGAAATCCCCATCTCGCTGCGGACCTTATCACCCGCACTGACGCCCGCGCGCGGCACAAATTCACGCCACTACGAGGCTTCAGCGCTGCAGGAAGAACTCCATTTTCACGCCCGCGAGTTCGACGATGTCGTGGTCGTGCAGCAGGCGCGCCTGGGCGTCGATGGCCTGACCATTGACGAGCGGAAAGCTGGCGCCCTCGACGTGGGTGATGAAGTAACCGTGTGGCCGACGGGTGATCACCGCGACCTGCCTGCCCGGCTTGCCGAGCGTGGTCAGCGACTTGGTGAGTTGCAGCTCCCGTCCTGCATTTGCGCCACTCAGGACCTGGATGACCCCCAGACCGCCTGCCTCTCCCCGCGCAGCTGCCGCCGCCTCGGCCTGGGCGACCGCCTGGCGGGCCGCGGCCGAAATGATCTGCGTCTCGCGCGGCGCCGGCCCCGCGGGGGGTAGCGACACGTCGGTCGTGGTGCCCGGCATCTCGAAGGGCGCGAGCGCGGCAGTCTCGATCATCTCGGACGCAGACAGCCCGGGCTTGGTGTCGTCGACCAGGAACTTGATCTTGTACTTGCCGAGCTCGATCACGTCGTTGTTGCGCAGGACGTTCTTCTTGACCGGCTGGCCGTTCAAGTAAGTGCCGTTGGTGCTGTTCTGGTCTTCGAGGAAGGCATCGTTGGTGATGCAGGTGATGATCGCGTGATGCCCGCTGATCGCCAGGTTGTCGATCTGGATGTCGTTGTCCGGTTTGCGACCAATGGTCGTGCGCTCCTTGCCGAGCGGCATTTCCTTGAGCACCAGTCCATCCATGCTGAGAACCAGTTTCGGCATGCCCCTACCCGTTCAAAAGTTGCGTCGGCGCCGCGCGCAGCCCGACGATTGAAGGCAAAAGAAAACATTCTAGCGCGCCCCAAACGCCAGTTAACAAAAAAGGCGCCGGACTTGCCGGCGCCTTCGTGACACATTCAACGCGTCAGGCTCAGAGCATGGCTTTCAGCAGCTTGGCCATTTCCGACGGGTTGCGCGTGACCGTGAAGCCGCACTCTTCCATGATGGCG
>NZ_JAVEYL010000049.1:0-13714 GCF_034003485.1 Thauera sp. | reverse complement strand
CGCGCCTCTACGACGAGGCGGACCGCGTGCCGCGCTTTCATCTGCGCAGCCTGCGCGAACTGCTGAACGAGGATCAGGCGGCGCGCTGGCACGGCGTCAAGCAGGCGGTGGCGGAAGAACTGCACACGACACGTCATCGCGCGAGCAACGACGCCCGTGTGCTGCAGACCGCCTACGCCAGACTGCGCGCGCAGACCGCACACGCGTCCTGAGCCGGGCGCGTGGCGTCTGATGGCGCGTTCCCGCCTCGCGGCCCCGTTCGGCGGGGCGAAAAAAAAGAGGTTCATCGCGCCTTTCCGGGGAAGGCGGCCTTGATCTTCAGGAAGAAATAGGCTGAATCCCGGAACCCGTAGGCCATACGCTTGATGACCTTAATGCGGTTGTTGACGCCCTCGAGAATGCTGGTGTTCAAGGGAAAGATGGCTGAGGCGAGGATGCCACGCAGGTACTTTCGGAGTCGCTTTGCAAAGGCGATCGCCGGCGCGATGCCGCTTTCGATCGCCAGGCGGTACCAGTCTTTCCATCTTCGGGCGCCGTCTCTGACCGATGGCGCAAACCAGATTTCCTTGATGGCGGTCTTCAGCAGATAGACGGTAGCCAGCGGTGCGTTGGCCGCCAGCAGTTCCTCGAGCTTGACCGCCTGCTCGTTGCCCAGGTTGTCGCGGTTGCGCAGCAGCAACCAGCGCGAGCGCTTGATGACCTGACGTTGTGCGGGCGCACTGCGCAAGGCATTGGCCTGATCGACGCGCACCCGGTCGACGACCTCCCGACCAAAGCGGGCGACGACATGGAACAAGTCATAGACGACTTCGGCGTTCGGGCAATGGGCGCGCACCTCCAGATCGAAGGCGGTGTTCATGTCCATTGCGACCGCCTCAATGCGCTGACAGCCCTCTTTGCCCAGCAATTCGAAGAAGGGCCGGATCGCCTCGCGGCTGTTGCCTTCGCCGACCCACAGCACGCGCATACGTTCGGCATCCATGATCACCGTCGCGTAGCGGTGCCCCTTGTGCAGCGCGAACTCGTCCATCACCAACCGCCGCACGCCCTGCGCATCGAAAGAGCCGTACCGGGCCTGCAGACGCCGATGGTCGATGCGCTTGATGGTGTGCCAGTGCAAGCCCGTGAGTTGGACGACGTGGGCGACCGGCAGGATCTGCACCAGCGCCTCGACCCAGGCGCGTAATCGGTGCGTGAAGCGCTCCCCCGTGTCGAGCCAGCTCAGGCGCTCGGCCGCCCGTGCGCCACACTGGTAACAGTCGAGGCGGCGAATCGGCACATCCAGCCAGACGCGTCGATCGAACCAGTCTCGATCGCGCACCCGGCGTCGCCGGCGCTCGTGGAGCAGAACACAGTCGCTACCGCAGCGCCCACATCGCGGGCGGTGTGAGGGGTCTTCAGAGAGGGTGAGAAGCAGCGAACCGTCGGCTCGCTCCTGGCATGAATCGACGAGGCGGCCTTCCCAGAAGACCACGCCCAACATAGCATCGCGCATGACGGGGAAGAGGAGGGGGATCGGTTTGTTTGGCGACTGCCAATCTACCAACCTCCGAACCGTCAACCACTACTTCCCCCAGATCGCGCGAAGAACCAAAAAAGAGCGCCAGAGGCGCTCTTTTCAATCGGACCCAGCCCGGATGTCACGCTTCGTCACGCAGCGCGCGCTTGCGCTCGTGTTCCTTCAGGTGACGCTTGCGCAGGCGGATGTTCTTCGGCGTGATCTCGACCAGTTCGTCGTCGGCGATGAATTCGATCGCCGACTCCAGCGTCAGCGCGATCGGCGGAATCAGGCGCACGGCTTCGTCGGTGCCCGAGGCGCGCACGTTGGTGAGCTGCTTGCCCTTGATCGGGTTCACCACCAGATCGTTGTCGCGCGAGTGGATGCCGATGATCATGCCCTCGTACAGCACGTCGCCCGGATTGACGAACATGCGGCCGCGGTCCTGCAGATTCCACAGCGCGTAGGCCACCGCTTCGCCGTCGTTCTGCGAAATGAGCACGCCGTTGCGACGTTCCGACATCGGGCCTGCCATCGGGCCGTAGTCGTCGAACACGTGGCTGGCCAGACCGGTGCCGCGGGTCAGCGTCAGGAATTCACCCTGGAAACCGATCAGGCCACGCGCCGGAATGCGGTACTCGATGCGCACGCGGCCCTTGCCGTCCGGCTGCATGTCCTGCATTTCGCCGCGGCGACGGCCCAGTTCCTCCATCACGCCGCCCTGGTGGGTTTCCTCGACGTCGACGGTGAGCAGCTCGTAAGGCTCACACTTCACGCCGTCGATTTCCTTGAACACCACGCGCGGGCGACCGACCGCCAGCTCGTAGCCTTCACGGCGCATGTTTTCCAGCAGGATGGTCAGGTGCAGTTCGCCCCGGCCGGACACTTCGAACACGTCCGAATCCTGGGTGTAGTTCACGCGCAGCGCCACGTTCTTCAGCAGTTCCTTCTCCAGACGCTCGCGGATCTGGCGGCTGGTGACGAACTTGCCCTCGCGGCCGGCCAGCGGCGAGGCGTTCACCATGAAGTTCATGGTCAGCGTCGGCTCGTCGACCGCGATCGGCTTCATCGGCTCCGGTGATTCCGGGTCACAGATGGTGACGCCGATGCCGACCTGCTCAATGCCCGACACCAGCACGATGTCACCGGCGCTGGCCGATTCGGCCTGCGTGCGGTCGAGGCCCTTGAAGGTCAGCACTTGGCCGACCTTGGCCTTGCCGCGGTTTTCGTCACCGTAGTAAACCACCACTTCCTGGTTCGGCTTGATGCGGCCTCGCTTGATGCGGCCGATGCCGAGCTGACCGATGTAGGTCGAGTAGTCGAGCGAACAGATCTGCAACTGCAGCGGGGCGTCTTCATCGACTTCCGGCTGCGGCACGTGCTTCAGGATGGTGTCGAACAGCGGGCGCATGTCGGTGCCCGGCTTGTCGGCGTCCAGCATGGCGAAGCCGTTCAGCGCCGAAGCGAACACGACCGGGAAATCGAGCTGTTCGTCGGTGGCACCCAGCTTGTCGAACAGATCGAAGGTGTGGTTGATCACCCAGTCCGGACGGGCGCCCGGGCGGTCGATCTTGTTCACCACGACGATGGGCTTCAGGCCGAGGGCCAGCGCCTTGCGGGTGACGAAGCGGGTCTGCGGCATCGGGCCTTCGACCGCGTCGACCAGCAGCAGCACGGAATCGACCATCGACAGCACGCGCTCGACCTCGCCGCCGAAGTCGGCGTGGCCCGGGGTGTCGACGATGTTGATGTGCGTGCCTTCGTATTCGATCGCGCAGTTCTTGGCGAGAATCGTGATGCCGCGTTCTTTTTCGATATCGCCGGAATCCATGACCCGCTCGGACACCTGCTGGTGCGATGCGAAGGTGCCGGATTGGCGCAGCAGCTGGTCAACCAGCGTGGTCTTGCCATGATCGACGTGCGCGATGATGGCGATGTTGCGTATGGAGCGGGACATGGGAATGGTGCGGCGCAAAAGATAAACACGCGAGTTTAGCACGCCAAGGTCGCAAGACGTCAGGTGCCCGGACGGAGGGCGTCCCGGCTGCTAGACTCGCCGGTCATCCAATCAGGAGTTCCGGAACGATGCTGGCCATCATTGGCGGAAGCGGGCTGACCCAGCTTGCCAACCTTGACGTCACGCGGCGCGAGGTCGTGCGCACCCTTTACGGCGAACCGTCCGGTCCGCTCACCTTCGGTCGCCTCGGTGGTCACGAACTGGTGTTCATCGCCCGCCACGGCTATGGCCACACGATTCCGCCGCATCGCGTCAATTACCGCGCAAACATCTCTGCGCTGAAGAACGTCGGCGTGAACAAGGTGATATCGGTGGCCTCGGTCGGTGGCATCCGCGCCGACCTCGCGCCGGGCACGCTGGTCGTGCCGGACCAGATCATCGACTACACCTGGGGCCGCCACTCCACCTTCTTCGATGGCCACGACGGTCAGGTGAAACATGTCGACTTCACCGAGCCCTACGATGGTGCGCTGCGTGGTCGGCTGCTGGCCGCCGCGGCGCTGGCCGGCGAGGCGGTGGTCGACGGTGCCGTCTATGCGGCCACCCAGGGGCCGCGCCTCGAGACCGCGGCCGAGATCAACCGCTTCGAACGCGACGGCGCCGACGTCGTCGGCATGACCGGCATGCCTGAGGCGGTGCTGGCGCGCGAGGCCGGTCTGGCCTATGCGGCGCTCAACGTGGTGGTGAATCACGCGGCCGGCCGAGGTGACTCGGCGCACGGCATCCAGATGTCGGCCATCGAGGCCATGCTGCAGGAGGCGATGATGCGTGTGCGCCACCTGCTCGAACGACTGTGCGAAGAGGGGGTGTGCCCATGATCCGTGACATCCTGCGCATGGGCGACCCACGCCTGCTGCGCGTTTCGCGGCCGGTCGAGCGTTTCGACACGGCCGAACTCGATGCGCTGGTGACCGACCTGATGGACACCATGCAGGCCGCCAACGGCGCCGGCCTTGCGGCACCGCAGATCGGCGTGGACCTGCGCGTCGTCATCTTCGGCGGCTCGCCGTCCGTGCGCTATCCGGACGCGCCGGTCGTACCTTTCACGGTGCTCGTGAATCCGGTGCTGACACCGCTGGGACACGACATGGAAGAGGGCTGGGAAGGCTGTCTGTCGGTGCCCGGGCTGCGCGGCGTGGTGCCGCGTTACCAGCGGCTGCATTACAGCGGCTTCGACCCCGAGGGCAAGCCGATCTCCCGTGAGGTCGAAGGCTTTCACGCGCGTGTCGTACAGCACGAATGCGATCACCTGGACGGCGTCCTCTACCCGATGCGGGTGCGTGACTTCAGTCGCTTCGGCTACACAGACGTGCTGTTCCCGGGCGTCGAGGAAGGGGACGACTGACGGAGTCTGTGCGGGCGCTGCTATCGAAAACCGATGGGCTCTCTCGCCCCGGCACAAGCCGGTATCGAAGTCTGTGGATGGCTACCGCTGCGTCGCGGCCAAGGCCGCTCCCACAGGGGGTGCGCCCGACTGACGGTCTGAGCCCGGGCCGGGATTCTGCAGGAGGAGTCTTGACCCCGACAGCAAGCCTGCATCGAAGCCGGCGGACGGCGTCGGCCGTGTCGCGACCAAGGCCGCTCCCACGAGGGATGCGCTCGACCCACGGCTTGAGTCCTGGCCGGGATTTTGTGGGAGGGGTCTTCTGACCCGAACGGGGCCGGCGATCAGCAACCACCGGCCATTCGAAGGCAGAAGTCGCAGTCGCATGGTCCTTGCCTAGATGCCGCTCGCGGTTCGTGTCCCCGCTGCGCGCGCCGCCGCCCACGCCTCCAGTTCCGCTGCCGGCAGCGGCTTGCTGAACAGGTAGCCCTGTACGCACTCGCAGCCGAGATTGCCGAGAAAGGCGTACTGCGCCTCGGTCTCCACCCCTTCGGCGATCACCGTCAGACCGAGGTTGTGCGCCAGGCTGATGGTTGCGGCACAGATGGCGGCGTCGTCCGGATCGTTCTCGATGTCCTTGACGAAGGAACGGTCGATCTTCAGCCGCTGCAAGGGCATCAGCTTCAGATGGCTCAGCGACGAATAGCCGGTGCCGAAGTCGTCGATCGCCAGTTCGAGGCCCAGTTCGCGCAGCTGGGCCAGCATGCGCAGCGTGTTGTCGGCGTCCTCCATGGCGACGCTCTCGGTGATTTCCAGTTCGAGGTCGCCCGGTTTCAGGTCGTACTTCAGCACCAGATCCTTCATCTGTCGCAACAGGTTCTTCGAGCGCAGCTGCCGCGCCGACAGGTTGACCGCGACCCGCATCTGCAGGCCCAGGGCGCGCCAGACGCTGAGCTGGCGACAGGCTTCCTGCAGTATCCATTCGCCGAGGCGGATGATGAGATCGCTTTCCTCGGCGATCGGGATGAACTTGTTCGGCGGCACCAGGCCGCGCTCCGGATGTTCCCAGCGCACCAGCACTTCGACGCCGACCAGCCGGCCGCTGCCGGTCTCGATCTGCGGTTGGTAATGCAGCACGAACTGCCGCCTGGCGATGGCCTGGTGCAGGCTGCTCTGCAGGGTCAGCCGCTCGCTGGCATTGGCCGACATGCTGTCGTTGAAGAACTGGTAGTTGTTCCGGCCGGCGGCCTTGGCGTGATACATCGCGCTGTCGACGTTGCGCAGCAGGTCATCGACCGTCTCGCCGTCGTTCGGAAAGACGCCGATGCCGACGCTGGGCGTCGAGTGCAGCTGGTAGGCCTCGACCGCGTAGGGCGCCGACAGCGCGCCGACGATCTTCTCCGCCACCGCGGCCGCGGTCAGCATGGTCACCATGTCGGTCACCAGGACGACGAACTCGTCGCCACCGAGGCGCGCGACGACGTCGCTCTGCCGCACGCAGCGCTGCAGGCGCTTGCCCACCTCGACCAGCAGCGCATCGCCGACATGGTGACCCAGCGTGTCGTTGATGTCCTTGAAGTGGTCCATGTCTATCATCAGCACCGCCAGCAGGGTGCCGTGACGGCGCGCCTGCGCCATCACCTGTTCCATGCGCAGCTGCAGCGCAAGGCGGTTGGGCAGGCCGGTCAGCATGTCGTGGTGGGCCAGATGATGGATCTTCCGCTCCGCCTCCCTGCGCTCGCTGATGTCGGAGAAGGAATGCACGTAGTGGGCGACGCCGCCGCCCGGCTCGCGCACCGGGTAGATGCTGAGTGACTTGGGATAGATTTCCCCGCTGGCGCGCCGGTCGTCCAGCTCGCCCCGCCAGTAGCCGTCGCGGTCCAGCTGAGCGGCGAATTCGCCGCGCGATTCCTCGCTGTACGGGCAGCTGACCACCGCCGACGCGGGGCGACCGCTGGCGGCGCTTTCGTCGATACCGGTCAGCACGCTGAACGCCGGGTTCACGGTGACGACGCGACCGCGTGCGTCGGTGACCATGATGGCCTCGTTCAGGCTGTCGATCACGCTGGCGGCGAGCGACAGCTCGGCGTCGCGCAGCTGCAGCCGGCGCAGTTGCAGCTGGCGCAGATGGAGCAGGGCGGCAATGGCCAGCGACAGCGCTGCGCCGATACCCCAGATGCCAAGTATCCGGCCGCTGAAAGGCCCGTCCTGCCAGCCGCCTGCCGGGACGGCCGCCAGTTGCCAGCGCGCGTTGTCGGGCAGCACGACGTCGACCAGCACGGGCGCCTGGTCGAACAGTGCCGCGTCGCCGTGGAAGACTTCGCCCGCCGCACCCAGCCCGTCGCGGCCGCGCAGTGCGTAGTGCACGTCAGCGTTCTCCGGAGCGAGGCCGCTCGCCTCGAGCAGCGAATCGAAACGCAGCACGACAGCGACCAGCCCCCAGTAGTGCTCGGGCTCGCCGTTTCGCGCCGGCAGATAGACCGGAAAACGGTTGATCAGCCCGATGCCGCCCTGCACCAGTTCGAGCGGGCCGGCCAGCACGAACCGACGGGAGTTCATCATGCGCACGACCGCGTCCCGCTGCGCGGGCGTATCGAGATAGCGCAGCCCGATCGCGCCCTCGTTGCCGGCGAGTGGATACACCTCGCGCACGACGTTGTCCGGCGCCACCGAGATGTTCCGCAGATGCCGGCCGTAGGCCAGCATGCGCTCGGCGACACGGTCGAAGGAGGCACGGTCGAAGTCGGGGTTGGCGGCGATGAAACTGACCAGTCCGAGCGACAGGTGGGCGGCGCTGTTGACCTCGCTCTCCAGGCGCGCCCGCACCTGTCCGGCCTGCGCCGCCACGGCGCTGCGTTCGCGCTGATGCAGTTCTTCCGTCTCGTTGCCGGCGATGTAGGCGGTGAGCGCCAGACCTGCCATCAGCGCAAGCAGCGCGACGATCAATGGTCGCGCGCGGTCGGTCATCGTGAACTGTGCGGGTTCGTCGCGGGTCAGGCTCAAGGCTGGGTTCCGTCCTCGTCGGAGATGCCCGGGTACGCCGGCGGCGACAGTATGTCCGTAAACCGGCGCGGCGCAGCGAGTACTGCGTCGCGCTCGTCATACCGCATTCAGGAGACGGTCAGCTCGCCCAGCAGTTCCTGCTCCAGCCGGATCAGCGTCGTGCTGCTGTCCAGTTCCTCGCCCGAGATCAGGAATACGTCTTCGGCGCGCTCGCCCAGCGTCGTGATCTTGGCGGTGTGCAGGCGGATCGAATGCGCCGCCAGCACGCGCGCCACCGAGTAGAGCAGGCCGGGACGGTCGGCGGCGGTGACGTGCATGATGTGATGCTGCTTGCGCTCGTCCGGCTTGATGACGATTTCCGGCGTGATCGGGAAGTGCTTCACCTCGCGCGACAGCCGCCCGGCAACCGGCTGTTCGGCCGGAAGCTGTGCCTGCAGGCGTTCGGCCAGACCTGTCTCGATCAGCGCGATCATGTCGCGCGAATTCAGATGACGGTTCGGGTCGAGCAGCACGAAGCTGTCGAGTGCATGACCGTCGGTCGTGGTGTGGATCTTGGCGTCGGCGATGCTGTAGCCCAGACGCCCGAAGAAGCCGCACAGCCGTACGAAGAGGTCGAGCTGGTCGGGCGCGTACACCATCACCTGCAGGCCGTCACCGACCTGGTTCGGACGCGCCTTGACGACCGGCACCGTCGCATCGACCTGGAAATAGAGCATGCGCGTGTGCCAGGCGATCTCGTCCGGGTCGTGGCGCATGAAGTAGACGGTGTCCAGACGCGCCCAGAAAGCCTGCTCGACGCCCTCGCGCAGTCCGAAGTAGCGCAGCAGGCTGCGCGCCTGCTCCTGACGGTCGCCGCTGCCCGGGATGCCGGCGCCGTCGCCCTGCAGAACGTGCAGGGTGGAGAAGTAGAGGTCTTCCAGCAGCTTGCCGCGCCAGGCGTTCCATACCTTGGGGCTGGTGCCGCGGATGTCGGCGTGCGTGAGGATGTAGAGCGCGGTCAGGCGGCGCTCGCTCTTCACCACGCGCGCGAAATCGCGGATCACGTCCGGGTCGGACAGGTCCTGCTTCTGCGCCACCGAGGACATCGACAGGTGGTGTTCGACGAGGAACACGACCAGATCGGTGTCGGCCGCACTCAGGCCGTGCTGGCGGCAGAACAGGCGCGCATCGCGCATGCCCAGCTGCGAGTGGTCGCCGCCACGGCCCTTGGCGATGTCGTGGAACAGTGCCGACAGGTAGAGCAGCCAGCGCCGCTCGAAGCCGGTGATCAGGCGCGACAGCAGCGGGTATTCGTGCGCGTGCTCCGACATCGTGAAGCGGCGCACGTTGCGCATCACCTGCAGGATGTGCTGATCGACCGTATAGACGTGAAACAGGTCGTGCTGCATCTGACCGACGATGCGGCCGAAGGCGGGCAGGTAGCGGCCGAGGATGCCGTACTGGTTCATCCGGCGGATTTCGTGCACCAGACCGCGCGTCTGCTGGAACAGCGACAGGAAGAGGGCGCGGTTCTTCGGGTCACGGCGGAATCCGGCGTCGATCAGGTGACGCGCGCGCCACAGTCCGCGCAGCGTGCGCGCCGTCATGCCCTTCAGTTCGCCGTGCCGCTGCAGCAGCGTGAAGCATTCGAGCAGCGCACTCGGTTCGCGCTCGAACACTTGCTCATCGACCACGTCCAGCAGTTCGCGGCTGGACTGGAAGCGTGCGTTGATCGGCAGCACGGTCGATTCGTCGGCCGGAAACAGCACGGCCGAAATGTTCTGCAGCAGGATGGTGTTGAGCTGGGTGATGGTCTTGGCGCTGCGGTAGTAGCGCTGCATGAACACCTCGGAGGCGCGGCGCGTCGGCGTCGCGGCCAGGCCGAAAGCGGCGGCCATCGCCTCCTGGTGATCGAAGATGAGCCGGTCCTCGCGCCGGCGGGCGATCAGGTGCAGGCGCACCCGGGTGTCGCGCATGAAGCGCTCGACGCGTGACAGCTGGCGCGCTTCCTCGGCGGTGATCAGACCGCGCGCGGCCAGTTCGGCCCAGCTAGCGCCCAGCCTGCTCGCACGGGCGATCCACTGGATCACCTGCAGGTCGCGCAGGCCGCCCGGGCTCTCCTTGCAGTTGGGCTCCAGGCTGTAGGGCGTCTCCTGGTAGCGCTGGTGGCGTTCGTCCTGTTCCAGCCGCTTCGCCTTGAAGAAGGCGCCGGGATCGCGCTGCGCCTCCAGTGTGCTGCTCAGCTCGTGGAACAGCTTGCGCGAGCCGGCGAGCAGCCGGGCTTCGAGCAGCGTGGTCTCGACCGTGATGTCACGCGCCGCCTCATCGGCGCACTGGGCGACCGAGCGCACGCTGTGACCGATGTCGAGGCCGATGTCCCACAGCAGCCCGACCAGATGTTCGAGCCGCGCCTCGGTGTCGGCGGATACTTCGCTCGGCGTCAGGAAGAGCACGTCCACGTCGGACGCCGGATACAGCTCGCCGCGCCCGTAACCACCGACCGCGATCAGTGCTGCCGTGCGCGGCAGGCCGACCGCCGCCCACAGCTGTCGCAGCGCGTCGTCGACCGCGCGGGCGCGCGCCGCCAGCATGCGGCCGCTGTTGCCATCCTGTTCGAAACGGGTGCGGAGCGCGTGCTGGCTGGCCGCCAGTTTGCTGCGCAGGGCAACGACGAGCTGACGCAGCGCGTCGGAATCGGCCGGCCCGTTCACCGCTCAGGCGGCCCGGGCCGTGTCGCCGCTCAGCGCCGGCGGCGGACTGCCGGCCGACACGGTCAGCACCTCGTAGCCGTCCGCGGTCACCAGCACCGTGTGCTCCCACTGGGCGGACAGGCTGCGGTCGCGGGTGACGATGGTCCAGCCGTCGGGCAGTTCGGATACGGCGGCGCGACCGGCGTTGATCATCGGCTCGATGGTGAAGATCATGCCTTCCCTCAGTTCCATGCCGGTGCCCGGCTTGCCGTAGTGCAGCACCTGCGGCTCCTCGTGGAACTTGCGGCCGATGCCGTGACCGCAGAACTCGCGCACGACGGAAAAGCCGTTGTTCTCGGCGTGGCGCTGGATGGCGTGGCCGATGTCACCCAGGCGTGCGCCCGGTTTCACCTTCGAAATGCCCAGCCACAGGCATTCGTAGGTGATGGCGCACAGACGCGCGGCCTGCTTGGTGGTTTCGCCGCCGACGATGAACATGCGGCTGGTGTCGCCGTGGAAGCCGTCCTTGATGACCGTGATGTCGAGATTGACGATGTCGCCCTTCTTCAGCGCCCGGTCGGCCGGCACGCCGTGGCACACGACGTGGTTCACCGAGGTGCAGATCGACTTCGGATAGGGGCTGTAGCCCGGCGGTGCGTAATTGAGCGGCGCCGGGATGGTCTGCTGCACGTTCACCATGTAGTCGTGGCACAGGCGGTCGAGTTCGGCCGTGGTGACGCCCGGCTGCACGTGGGGCTCGATGTAGTCGAGCACTTCCGACGCCAGTCTGCAGGCGACGCGCATGCTCTCGATTTCTTCCGCTGTCTTGATGGTGACGCTCATGAAAAGGCTCTGTAAGGGTGTTCCGAGGGACAGCAGGTTAGCGGAAGCGCCTGCGGGCGGCAAACTGCCGTCATCCGGCCGACTTGAGTTTGTTGCATTGCGGCTGCTAGAATCGCAGGCTGTCTGATTTCAGTGCCCGATGGCGGGTGCGTCAGGCAAATCCACACGCCCGGTGTCGCCGCATATGTATACGGTGACTGAACCGATAGGGTGCGCAGCCGGAATGCCGGCTGTGAACACGGCCGGGCGGAGGTCAAACCCTGTTCGGAGTAATCTCGAATGTCCGTATCCATGCGCGAAATGCTGGAAGCGGGTGTCCATTTCGGACACCAGACCCGCTTCTGGAACCCCAAGATGGCCCCCTTCATTTTCGGCCATCGCAACAAGATCCACATCATCAACCTGGAAAAGACCGTCGCCAAGTACAACGACGCGATGGCCTTCATCCGCCGCATGTCGGCCAACAAGGGCACCATCCTGATGGTCGGCACCAAGCGCCAGGCCCGCGAGATCGTGGCCGAAGAGGCGCAGCGCGCCGGCGTGCCCTATGTCGACGAGCGCTGGCTCGGCGGCATGCTGACCAACTTCAAGACGCTGAAGCTGTCGGTCAAGCGCCTGAAGGATCTCGAAGCCATGGTCGAAGACGGCTCGATGGAACGCATGCCGAAGAAGGAAGCCCTGGTGCTGCAGCGCGAGCTGGTCAAGCTGCAGAAGAGCATCGGCGGCATCAAGGACATGGGCGGCCTGCCGGACGCGCTGTTCGTGATCGACGTCGGCTACCACAAGATCGCCATCACCGAAGCCAACAAGCTGGGTATCCCGGTCGTGGCCGTGGTCGATACCAACCACTCGCCGCTGGGCGTCGATTACGTCATTCCGGGCAATGACGACTCGAGCCGCGCGATCCGCCTGTACGCGTCCGGCGTGGCCGACGCGATCCTGGAAGGCCGCAACAGCGCCGCCCAGGACCTGGTGGCGCAGCTGAAGTCCGACGACGAGTTCGTCGAGGTCGAGGGCGAAGGCGAAGCCCAGGCCTGATCGATTGATGCGGGCGCCCAGGCGCCCGCGATTGTTTTACCGATTCGTACATATAGGCAGGGATGAGCATGGCGGAAATCACCGCAGGTATGGTCAAGGAGCTGCGCGAAAAGACCGACGCTCCGATGATGGAATGCAAGAAGGCGCTGACCGAAGCGGGCGGCGACCTGGCGAAGGCCGAAGAGATCCTCCGCGTGAAGCTGGGCAACAAGGCGAGCAAGGCCGCCGCCCGCGTGACCGCCGAGGGTGTGGTGGGTCTGTTCCTGTCGGCCGACGGCAAGACTGCCGCGATGGTCGAAGTGAACTGCGAAACCGACTTCGTGGCCAAGAACGACGACTTCCTGGCGCTGGTCAATGGCGCAGCCAAGCTGGTCGCCGAGAACAACCCGGCCGACGTGGCCGCGCTGTCGGCGCTGCCGTTCGGCGAAGGCACCATCGAATCGACCCGCGCCGCACTGGTCGGCAAGATCGGCGAGAACATGTCGATCCGCCGCTTCGTGCGCGTGCAGGCCGAAGGCAAGGTCGCCAGCTACGTGCATGGCGGCTCGAAGATCGGCGTGCTGGTCGATGTCGTCGGTGGTGACGATGCGATGGCCAAGGACCTGGCGATGCACATCGCCGCGTCGAAGCCGAAGTCGCTGGATTCGACCGGCGTGTCGGCCGACCTGATCGAAGCCGAGCGTCGTGTCGCGATCGAGAAGGCGCGCGAAGCCGGCAAGCCGGAAGAGATGATCGCCAAGATCGCCGAAGGCTCGGTGCAGAAGTACCTGAAGGAAGTGACCCTGCTGGGTCAGGTCTTCGTCAAGGCCGAGGACGGCAAGCAGACCATCGAACAGCTGCTGAAGGCGAAGTCGGCGAAGATCGCCTCCTTCACGCTGTACGTGGTCGGCGAAGGCATCGAGAAGAAGACCACCGACTTCGCAGCCGAAGTCGCCGCCCAGGCTGCCGCCGCAGCGGCCGCCAAGGCCTGAGCCCGGGAGCCTGCATGACTGTTGCCTATCGCCGCATCCTTCTGAAGCTGTCGGGCGAAGCCCTCATGGGCGACGACGATTACGGCATCAGCCGCGACATGCTCGCCCGCATCGTCGCTGAAGTTGCCGAAATCCGCGCCCTCGGCGTGGAAGTGGGCGTCGTGATCGGCGGAGGCAACATCTTCCGTGGCGTGGCAGGTGGCGCGGCCGGCATGGACCGCGCAACCGCCGACTACATGGGCATGCTGGCCACCGTGATGAACGCGCTGGCGCTGGGCGACGCGATGCGTCAGGCCGGCGTCGCCGCGCGCGTGCAGTCGGCGCTCAGCATCGAGCCCGTGGTCGAGTTCT
>NZ_JAVEYL010000048.1:0-13812 GCF_034003485.1 Thauera sp. | reverse complement strand
CGGAATCGGCTCGAAAGACGGCTGGAAAGTGCTTCATGCCAAACCACGCCGGGGTTCTTCAGCGTCGATTTTTCCCAGCCAAGCTGGAAACCGAAGGTGACGGTTCAATTTTCAACACCCTGCTAGGAAAATCTTAAGATCTTCGCAGCGGCTTTTTAGCAACGCGGTTTCATCGTCGTCGCCACACTGCAGTTGCTCGCGATGGAGAACCTTCCAGCAGCGGGCTTCCACCAGCAGGAGACGAACGACCATGAAACGCGCGCATTACCCCATCGTTGCCACCCTCATCCTCGCCGGCACCGCCACCCTGGCGGGCGCGGCCGAACCGGCGGCGGAACAGACGATGATCGACCGCGGCCGCTACATCGCCCGCATCGCGGGCTGCAACGACTGCCATACGCCCAATTACGCGACGACGGGGGGTGAGGTTCCCGAACAGCAGTGGCTGACCGGTGACCGCCTTGGTTGGCGCGGCCCCTGGGGCACGACCTATCCGAGCAACCTGCGTCTGGCGCTCAGCCGCCTGAGCGAGGATGAATGGGTGCGCAACGCGCGCACGCTGAGCTATCGCCCGCCGATGCCCTGGTTTGCGCTGCGTGACATGGACGAGACCGACCTGCGTGCCTTCTACCGCTTCGTGCGCGTCCTCGGGCCTGCCGGCGAGCCTGCCCCCGCCTACCTTCCACCCGGCGCCCAGCCACAGGGGATGGCGATCGTGTTTCCCGCCGCCGGCCCGCACTAGGCGCACGCTGCCAGCCTGCGCGAGATTGAGATCCGCTCCATGGTGTCTATGATCAAGACACCATGGACGCATTCTCCGCTCCGCTGATCGACAGCGCCCTCGCCGACTTCGTCCGGCGCGAGGTGTCGATCACGCTTGCCACTTGCGACGACACCCGCACGCCACACATTGCACGCGGCACTGGCTGCAGGGTCGCTGTCGACCAGCGCCAGCTCACCGTGCTGCTCGCGGCGCCGGCGAGCGCCGACGTAATCGCCGACATCCGCCGTAACGCCCGCATTTCGGTGGTCTTCAGCCTGCCACAGACGCACCGCACGGTTCAGTTCAAGGCCAGCGACGCGGTCATCACCGCCGTTGAAGCGGGCGATGCCGTGCTGGCGGCACGCTACGTGGATCGTTTTGCCGCCGGCCTGCAGGCCGTCGGCTACTCGGGCGCGGTGATCCGCAGTGTGCTGCATGCGGACGCCAGCGATCTCGTCGCGGTGCGCTTTACCCCCACGTTTGCCAGCGTGCAGACCCCCGGGCCTGAGGCCGGACACGTGCTGCGGTCATGAAGCTCAAGCTCGATGCCATCCGCGCCTGTCTGGACGGCGCGATTCCCGGAACGATCGCCACCTGCGCAGCCGACGGCGTGCCCAATGCGGCCTATCTCTCGCAGGTACAGTATGTGGACGCCGAACACGTGGCATTGTCGTGGCAGTTCTTCAACACCACGCGCCGCAACATCCTCGCCAATCCCATCGCCCGCGTGGCCCTCATCGATCCGGTCACGGCAGCCCACTACCGGCTGTTGCTGCGGTACCTGCGCACCGAGGAGGAAGGTCCGCTGTTCGAGATCATGAAGGCGAAGCTCGCCGGAATCGCCTCACACACCGGCATGGCGGGCGTCTTCCGCCTGCTCGGCGCCGACCTCTATCGCGTGCTCGAGATCGAGCAGGTGCCCGGGCGAACGCTCGCACCGCCTCTGCCGCGCGCCAATCTGCTCGCCGCCCTGCGCACGAGCGTGGAGGAACTGTGCCAGTGCATGGACCTCGACAGCCTGCTGTCCCGCACCCTGGACTGCCTCGAGCGCCACTTCGACATCCATCACGCGATGATCCTGCTGCTCGACGCAGTCGCCGGCCGTCTCTACACCGTCGCAAGCCGTGGCTATGAGGCCTCGGGGATCGGCTCCGAAATCGCGCTCGGCGACGGCATCATCGGCGTCGCTGCGCGCGAGTGCACACCGATCCGCATCGGACACTTTGCTGCCGAATACAGCTATGGCAAGGCCATCCGCGAAAACCTCGAGCGTGGCGGTCTGGGCGTCCATATGGACACCGAGATCCCGCTCCCCGGCCTGGCCGGCTCGAACAGCCAGCTCGCCGTACCGATCCGTGCCGGCACGCGTGCGCTCGGCGTGCTGTATGTGGAGAGTGCGCAGGAGCAACGCTTCGGTTACGACGACGAAGACGTCCTGGTTTCCCTGGCGGGCGGGCTGGGCGCGGCCATCCAGCTTCTGCACCACGGCCCGACGGATGCCCGCGAAGAGCTCCGGGCCTCCCCTCGCCCCACGCCGGCGGCAGCTTCGCCGGCGGGTCCGCCACTGCAGGTACGCCATTTTGCCGAGAACGACAGCATCTTCATCGACACCGACTACCTGATAAAGGGCGTGGCCGGCTCGATCCTTTGGGCGCTGCTGAGCGACCATGTCGAAACCGGCCGCACCGCCTTCAGCAACCGGGAGTTGCGGCTCGACCCCCGCATCCGCCTGCCCGACATCAGTGACAACCTCGAAGCGCGCCTGATCCTGCTGGCGCGCCGACTCATCGAGCGCAATGCGCCGATCCGCATCGAGAAGACCACGCGCGGCTGCTTCCAGTTGCGGGTCGAGCGTCGCATGCAGCTCGCTCACGTGCCCGCGAGCGGCTGATCCGCACACGGGTGTTCGGGCCGTGGTGCCCTGGGGTAAACTCGGCCGGCTGCCACAATGCGCTGGGCCCGAATCGCGCCCATCACGCCCTGCCACCGAACCCGATAGAGTCGCCCATGAGCCTGCTGTCCCAACTGAAAAAAGATTCGATGCTCGCACGCAAGGCCGCCGACGGCGTGCGTGCGACCCTGCTCAGCACCCTGATCGGCGAAGCCGAGATGGTCGGCAAGAACGCCGGCAACCGCGAAAGCACCGATGACGAGGTGCAGCAGACCATCCGCAAGTTCCTGAAGAACAACCAGGAAGCGCTTGGTGTGATCAAGGACGCCGACCGCCGTGCGGCGCTGGAACAGGAGTCCGTCATCCTCACCGCCTACCTGCCGCCGATGGCGGGCGAAGCCGACGTGAAGGCCTTCATCGCCGAAACCGTCGCCGGCCTCGCCGACCGTTCGCCGAAGCAGATGGGTGTGGTGATGGGCGCGCTGAAGGCGAAATTCGGCACCAGCTTCGATGCGAAGCAGGCCAACGCCTGGGTCAAGGGAGCGCTGGCCGGTTAACGCAGCGCAGCGTGGATCTGCTCAGCGAGCTTGCGGCTGACGCCCTCCACCCGGCATAGATCCTCCACCGTCGCCTCGCGCACGCCGTCCAGCCCGCCGAAGGCGGCAAGCAGGTTGCGTCGGCGCGAGGGGCCGACACCGGGGATGTCTTCCAGCTTCGAGCCCACGCGCGCCTTGCCGCGCTTGGCGCGGTGGCCGGTGATCGCGAAGCGGTGGGCCTCGTCGCGGATCTCGACGATCAGATGCAGCGCCGCCGATTCGCCGCCGAGCGCCAGGCCCTCCCGCCCGTCGGGGAAGATCAGCGTCTCCAGGCCCGCCTTGCGCCCCTCCCCCTTGGCCACGCCGACCATCGCCACCGCCTCCAGCCCCACCTCGGCGAGGATGGCGCGCGCGGCGCTCACCTGCCCCTTGCCGCCGTCGATCAGGATCAGATCGGGGCAGACACCCTCACCGGCCGCGACCTTGCCGTAGCGTCGTTCCAACGCCTGGCGCATCGCGGCGAAGTCGTCGCCCCCGGTGATGCCGGTGATGTTGTAGCGCCGGTATTCCGCACGCTTCATCGCGCCGGCCTCGCATACCACGCAGGACGCCACCGTGGCCTCGCCCATGGTGTGGCTGATGTCGAAGCACTCGATGCGCTGTGGCGCCTCGTCCAGGTCGAGCGCAGCGCGCAGGGCCTCCAGACGCTGCTCGATGCGGCCGGTGTCGCGCGCGCGCGCCTGGATGGCGAGGTGGGCGTTGTTCTCGGCCATCTCCATCCACGCCTTTTCGGCTTCGAAGCGCGGTGACACCACGCCGGGCGGGCGCTCGGTGATCTCGGCGAGCGTCTCCTTGACCGCCTCGGGCGGCAGGTTCACCAGGATGCGCGCCGGGATCGGGTGCTGGCTGTAGTGCTGCTCGACGAAGGCGAGCAGGCTGTCCATCGCGCCCGACACCGCCGCGCCGCTCGGGAACTGGGGGCGGTCGCCGAGGTGGCGGCCGCCGCGCACCATGGCGATGTTCACGCAGGTCAGGCCGTCGGCCTCGATCGCGGCCAGCACGTCCACATCCTCGTCCTTGCGGCTATCGACGAACTGCTTGTGCAGCACCGCCTGCAGCACGCGCACCTGGTCGCGGCAGGCGGCGGCTTCCTCGAAGGCGAGGCGCTCGGCCGCGGCCTGCATGCGGTTCGTGAGGTCGTCGATGACCTCGTTCGCCTGGCCGTCGAGGAAGCGGGTAGCGAGCTTCACATCCGCGGCGTAGGCCGCGGGTTCGATGAGGCCGACGCAGGGTGCGGTGCAGCGCTTGATCTGGTGCAGCAGGCAGGGGCGCGAGCGGTTGGCGAAGACGCTGTTCTCGCAGGTGCGAAGCTGGAAGGTCTTCTGCAGCAGATGGATGCTCTCGCGCACCGCCCAGGCGTTGGGGAAGGGGCCGAAGTAGCGCGCGCCCTTGGTGAAGGCGCCGCGGTGGTAGGCCAGGCGGGGGAATTCGTCCGCCGAGAGCTCGATGTAGGGGTAGGTCTTGTCGTCGCGAAACAGGATGTTGTAGCGCGGCGCCAGACTCTTGATGAGGTTGTTCTCGAGGATCAGGGCCTCGGCCTCGGAGCGCGTGGCGGTGGTGTCCACGCGCAGCACCTGCGCGACCATCATCGCGATGCGCGGACTGGTTAGCGTCTTCTGGAAGTAGCTGGAGACGCGGCGCTTGAGGTTCTTGGCCTTGCCGACGTAGAGCACCCTGTCGTCGGCGCCGATCATGCGATAGACGCCGGGCTCCTCGGTGAGGGTGCGCAGGAAGGGCTTGGGGTCGAAGGCGTTAGAGGGCGTCGGATCGGTCATGAGTGGTGATGCAGAATAGGGCTTGAAACCATCTGTGCCTCGGAGCGGACACGGGTGCATTCCTTCCAGCGCAGTTCATGCTCGACGGTCCGTAGGAAACTCCTGTCGATTATCCGGGCTTATGGAGGATCTCGGTGCGCTGCTCGCCGATGGTGGCGGCGGTCATGGTCGGTGCGGTGCTGCTGTCCTCGGGGATGGCGGCGACGCGGTCGCGGGCGTGGACGTAGGGGGCGTGGAGTTCGAGCGCGAAGGGGTCGGCGAGCCACGCAGGCTGCGCGGCGGTCGGCACGATCGCGGCGAGGCGGGCGAGATTGTCCGGGTCGGGGACGGGGGCCCAGCGGTCGAGCAGTTCGGCAGCGAGGTCCGGGCGATTGCACACCAGCAGCATGTCGCAGCCCGCGGCGTAGGCGGCTTTCGCCCGGCCGACGATGTCGCCGGCGACGCGGGCGCCTTCCATGTTGAGGTCGTCGCTGAAGATCACGCCCTGGAAGCCGAGCCGCTCACGCAGCACGTCCTTGAGCCAGAACGGGGAAAAGCCGGCGGGTTGCGGTTCCGGGCTGGGGTCGGCGTGCGGGTAGATCACATGCGCGGGCATCACGCCGGCGAGCTGGCGGCCGAGGCGGTGGCGGTAGGGGGCGATGTCCTCGTTCCACAGCGTGTCGAAGTCGCGCGCGTCCACCGGCACGTCGTGGTGCGAGTCGGCCTCGACGAAGCCGTGGCCGGGGAAGTGCTTGCCGACCGCGCCCATGCCCGCCTCCGCCATGCCGGCGACCAAGGCTTGGGCGAGCGCGGCGACGGCCTGCGGGTCGCGGTGGAAGGCGCGGTTGCCGATGGCGCGGCAGCAGCCGTAGTCGAGATCGAGCACCGGGGCGAAGCTGAGATCGACGCCGTGTGCGCGCAACTCCGCCGCCAGCACGAAGCCGCTCGCGCGCGCGGCGTCGAGCGCAGCCAGGTGGTCGTGCTCCCAGAGCAGGCCCAGGCTGCGCATCGAGGGCAGACGGGTGAAGCCATCGGTGCGAAAGCGCTGCACCCTGCCCCCTTCGTGGTCGACCGCGATGATCAGCGCCGGGTCGCGCAGGGCGCGGATGTCGGCGGTGAGCGCGCGCAGTTGGTCCGATCCGGTGAAGTTGCGCGCGAACAGGATCACACCGCCGACCAGCGGGTCGAGCAGGCGCTCGCGTTCTTCGTCGGTGAGCGCGGTGCCGGCGACGTCGATCATCACGGGGCCGCGCGGGCGCTTGGTGCCTGGGTTCATCTTGAAAGTCTCGCTGTTGAAACGAGCGGTCAATCACCGCACTTTTCGCGGCAAATGAAGCCCGCTAGTCAGCGCAGCGCTCGATCAGCGCAAACGCGACGATGTGCTCGTCCTCGTCGCTGATGCTGAGGTGGGCGCGCAGCGCGTTGTCCCGCATGTGCGCGGCGAGGCGCTCGTCATAGCGGTATTCCGGCTTGCCGCGCGCGTCGTGGCCGACGGCGACCGCATGCAGGGTGGCCGGCACGGCGACACCGGTGCCGAGCGCCTTGCCGAAGGCTTCCTTGGCGGCGAAGCGTTTGGCAAGGAAACGCGCCGGGTCGCGGTGGGCGCGCCAGGCGTCCACCTCGGAGGCGGCGAGGATGCGCAGCGCGAAGCGCTCGCCGTGACGCTCGAGCGCCTCGCGCATTCGCCGCAGTTGCACGAGATCCGTGCCGATGCCGTGGATCATGCTCCGCCCAAGGTTTTACGAGCGCTCATCGTCCGTCGTTCTTGCCCGCTGCGGCTCAGGCGGCCTGCGCCGCAGCGCGCATCAGCCGCTTCATCTCGGCCACCGCTGCGCGCAGGCCGACGAAGACCGCGCGGCTGACGATGGCGTGGCCGATGTGCAGTTCGCGAATGCCGTGCAGGCGGGCGATCGGTTCGACGTTGTAATAGTTGAGCGCGTGGCCGGCGTTGAAGCGCATGCCCAGGCTGCGAACTACTTCGCCGGCGCTGCGGATCTTGTCGAGTTCGGCGAGCACCGCCGGCGCTTCGGCGTCACGACCGGCGGCGTGGAAGGCGTGGGCGTAGGGGCCGGTGTGGATCTCGCACACGCGTGCGCCGATGCGCGCGGCGGCCTCGATCTGATCGAGCTCGGCGTCGATGAACACGCTGGTGACGATGCCGGCGTCGGCCAGGCGGGCGATCACGTCCTGCAGGCGCGCCTCCTGGGCGAGCACGTCGAGTCCGCCCTCGGTGGTGACTTCGTGGCGGCCCTCGGGCACCAGCATCGCCATCTGCGGCTTCGTGCGGCAGGCGATGGCGACCATCTCGTCGGTGGCGGCCATCTCGAGGTTGAGCTTGACCTGGGTGAGCTCGGCGATCCGGCGCACGTCCTCGTCGCCGATGTGGCGGCGATCCTCGCGCAGGTGGATGGTGATGCCGTCGGCGCCGCCGAGGTGGGCCTCCACCGCGGCCCACACCGGATCGGGTTCCCAGGTGCGGCGCGCCTGGCGCAGCGTGGCGACGTGGTCGATGTTGACGCCGAGTTCGATCATCAGAGCTCCTGCAGTTCCTTGAGTACCCGGCGCGACTGCAGCGGCTGGCCGCCCAGGGTGTGGTTGATCAGCATGCGCAGCAACTGCTTGGACTGGGTCAGGGTCTGCGCGCGCGAGAAGTCGTCTGCCGCCATGTCGAGCAGGGTCTGCCCGGACAGCAGCGGCTGCTCGCCGAGCGCGGCGGGGTCGAGGGACGCGCCCCCTTCCTCCAGCGTTTCCAGCCTCACCGGACCACGCTCGATTATATAAAGGTAGCGCCCTTCGGGCCGCACCGGCTCGCCGCTGTCACCCTCATGCGCGAGCCCGGCCTCGTAGCCCAGATCCTGCAGCAGGGCGAGCTCGAAGCGGCGCAGGACGGGCGATTCAGATTCGCCGCGGCCGAGCGCCAGCACCGCATCGGCGTAGGCCGAGAACAGCCGCGGATGGGCGTCCTCGCGCGCGGTCAGGCGCACCAGCAGTTCGTTGAGATAGTAAGCGCAGATCAGCGCGCGCCCGGTCAGCAGCGGCTGTCCGCCCTGCCATTCGGCGCGCACGAGGGTCTTTACCTCGCCGCCGCCGGACCAGTCCATCAGCAGCGGCTGGAAGGCCATCAGCACGCCGCGCAGTTGCGAGTGCGGCCGGCGCGCCCCTTTGGCGACCAGCGCTACCCGGCCATGGTCGCGCGCGAAGATCTCGACGATCAGGCTGGTCTCGCGCCACGGATAGGTATGCAGTACCCAGGCGGGCTGCTGCTCGACGCGCTGCTTCGCTCCCGCCATGACTCCGCGCCCGGCTTACTCGTAGCCGAGGCTCTTCAGCGCACGCTCGTCGTCGGCCCAGCCGCTCTTGACCTTGACCCAGACCTCGAGGAACACCTTGCCGTCGAACAGCTTCTCGAGTTCGACGCGGGCCTCGGAGGAGATGCGCTTGAGCTTTTCGCCACCCTTGCCGATCACCATCGACTTGTGGCCCGCCTTGTCGACGATCACCGCGGCGTGGATGCGGCGCAGGTTGCCTTCGACCTCGAACTTCTCGATCTCGACCGCGATGCCATAGGGCAGCTCGTCGCCGAGCAGGCGGAAGAGCTTCTCGCGCAGGAATTCCGACGCCAGGAAGCGCTCGCTGCGGTCGGTGATCTCGTCTTCCTGGAACATCGGCGTCCCGACCGGCAGCAGCGGCGTTGCGGCCTTGATCAGCGTATCGACGTTACGCCCCTTCTCCGCCGACAGCGGTACGATCTCGGTAAAGTCGCGCGCCTGGCGCACCTGGTCGATGAAGGGCAGCAGGCGGGTCCTGTCCTTCAACTGGTCGACCTTGTTGATCACCAGGATCACCTTCGACGACTCGGGGATCACCGACAGCACCTTGCGGTCGTCGTCGGTGAAGCGCCCCGCCTCGATGACGAAGAACACCAGGTCGACGTCGGCTAGCACCTGCGACACGGTGCGGTTCATCGAGCGGTTGAGCGCGTTGCGGTGGTGGGTCTGGAAACCCGGCGTATCGACGAACACGAACTGCGCACCCGCCTCGGTAAGGATGCCGGTGACGCGGTGGCGGGTGGTCTGCGCCTTGCTTGAGACGATACTGATCTTCTGTCCGATCAGGCGGTTGAGCAGCGTGGACTTGCCGACGTTGGGGCGACCGACGATGGCGACGAAGCCGGCGCGGAAGCCGTCTGCGGGGTGCTCGGCACTCAGCGCGTCGTCGTGTTCGGGCATGGGGGGGATTTCGCTCATTTCTTTCTCACTGCGGCGAGCGCGAGCTCGGCCGACTGCTGTTCCGCGATCCGTCGGCTGGGACCACGCCCCAGCGTACGCACGCCGAGTTTGGGGATCTCGCAGGCCACTTCGAACTCCTGCGCGTGGGCTTCGCCCAGTGCCTGCACCATCGAATAGGTCGGCACTGCGATCCTGCGCCCCTGCAGCCACTCCTGCAAGGCGGTCTTGGGGTCCTTGCTCGGCTTGAGTGGATCGACCTCTGCCAGCAGCGGGGCGTAGAGCCGATCGACGACCGCCTTGGCGGCCGCAAAGCCGGCATCGAGAAAGACCGCTGCGAACAGGGCCTCGACCGCATCGGCCAGGATCGAGGGTCGGCGGCTGCCGCCCGATTTCAACTCGCCCTCACCCAGGCGCAGGCAGTCGCCCAGATCGAGGTCGAGTGCGATGCGGTAGAGCGCGTCCTGGCGCACGAGCGAGGCGCGCACGCGCGACAGCTCGCCCTCGCGCAGTTCGCCGAAGCGCTCGAACAGCGCGATCGCAGTCACGCAGTTGAGGATGGAATCGCCGAGGAACTCGAAGCGCTCGTTGTTCGGCAGGCCGAAGCTGCGGTGCGTGAGCGCCTCCTGCAGCAGGCGCGCATCGGCAAACACATGCCCGAGCCGGGCCTGGAGCTGATCAACCGTCATCGGCTCATCGCGAATCGCTGCTTGGGTGCAGATCGAACAGCAGGCTGACGTTGGCCACCAGCGGGACGGTGCGGCTGTACTGCACATCGATCACCGTATGGGTTCCGCTGCGGTCGATCACCAGGTCGGCGCCGCTGACGCTGGAGATGTCGTCGATCTGCCCGCGGCGATCGAAGCTGCGACGCAACTCGAGCACCGGCGTGCCCTTGTCCGCCTCGTCGGCCAGGATGCCGACGATACGCTTGATGGACATGTACTCGTTGACGACCGGTACCGTACGAAAGCCGACGATCAGCACGAAGGCTGCCAGGGCGCCGACGACGAGCACGCCGAGCAGGCTCAGGCCCCGTTGGGATTTGATGTTCATGGAGTCCCTCGAATCTCAGTGAAAGCCGCCGATCCGCTTCATGTCGCTGAAGTTGAACCAGATGAAGAAGGCGCGGCCGACGATGTTGTCTTCCGGCACGAAGCCCCACACCCGGCTGTCGCTGCTCGCATCGCGGTTGTCGCCGAGCACGAAGTAGTGCCCCTGCGGTACCGTACAGCTCACGCCGGAGTGCGTGTACGTGCAGTTTTCACGCTTCGGGAAATTCAGCACCTGCGGCACGAAGGCCGGCGCGTCGCGCTCGATCAGCACCGAATGCTCGACCTCGCCGAGCTTCTCGGTGTATTGCGGCGAGTAGTACAGGCGGTCGGGGTGCAGATAGGTCCCCGCCTCGTCGACCGGCACCACCTGGCCGTTGATGGTCAGGCGCTTGTTCATGTACTCGACGCGATCGCCAGGCAGGCCGACGACGCGCTTGATGTAGTCCATCGACGGGTCGGCCGGGTAGCGGAACACCATCACGTCGCCGCGCTGCGGATCGTTGACGTCGATGATCTTCTGGTTGATCACCGGCAGGCGGATACCGTAGG
Source organism: Thauera sp. (assembly GCF_034003485.1). Lineage (GTDB taxonomy): Bacteria > Pseudomonadota > Gammaproteobacteria > Burkholderiales > Rhodocyclaceae > Thauera. The sequence goes on along the minus strand of NZ_JAVEYL010000048.1, from coordinate 2,978 downwards.
TCCATTTATTGACCAGGATGAAGTCGCCCACCAGCAAGGTCGGGATCATCGAGCCGGACGGGATCTTGAACGGCTCGACGACGAAGGAGCGCAGGCCGAACACGATCAGGATGACCGGAAAGAAGCTCGCGCCGTATTCAACCCACCACGGGCTGGGCGTGCCGGCCGGGCGCCGCTTGCGCGCATGGAAGCGGTCGAAGAACCACAGCACGCCGGTGGCGATCAGCAGCAGGAACAGGGTCAGGGCGAAATTCATGCGGTATCCGTCGTCGGCCGGCCACCCGGGGGTAGCCGGCGGTTTCGATCACTTGCCTTCGTCGGTGCGCAGTACGGCGAGGAAGGCTTCCTGCGGAATTTCGACGTTGCCGACCTGCTTCATGCGCTTCTTACCTTCCTTCTGCTTCTCGAGGAGCTTCTTCTTGCGGCTGATGTCGCCGCCGTAGCACTTGGCGAGCACGTTCTTGCGCAGCGCCTTGATCGTCTCGCGGGCAATGATGTGCGCACCGATCGCCGCCTGAACCGCCACGTCGAACATCTGGCGCGGGATCAGGCCGCGCAGTTTGCTGGCAAGCTCGCGGCCTCGGTACTGCGCGCTGGCGCGGTGCACGATCACCGACAGCGCATCGACCTTCTCGCCGCCCACCATCAGGTCGAGCTTGACCAGGTCGGCCGTGCGGTATTCCTTGAATTCGTAGTCCAGCGACGCATAGCCGCGCGACACCGACTTGAGCTTGTCGAAGAAGTCCATCACGACCTCGTTCATCGGCATCTCATAGACCAGCTGTACCTGGCGGCCGTGGTAGCGCATGTCGATCTGGTTGCCACGCTTCTGGTTGCACAGCGTGATCACCGGGCCGACATAGTCCTGCGGCAGGAAGATGGTCGCGGTGATGATCGGCTCGCGGATCTCCTGGTACTTGCCGGGCTCGGGCAGCTTGGCCGGATTCTCGATGCGGATGACCGAGTTGTCGTTCAGCACCACCTCATAGACCACCGTCGGCGCGGTGGTGATGAGGTCCATGTCGAACTCGCGCTCCAGGCGCTCCTGCACGATGTCCATGTGCAGCAGGCCGAGGAAGCCGCAACGGAAGCCGAAGCCGAGCGCCTGCGAGACCTCGGGCTCGAAGCGCAGCGAGGAGTCGTTCAGGCGCAGTTTCTCGAGCGAGTCGCGCAACTGGTCGTACTCGGACGATTCCACCGGATACAGGCCGGCGAACACCTGCGGCTTGATCTCCTTGAAACCGGGCAGCGCGGCGGCTGCAGGCCGGTTGGCCAGCGTCACCGTGTCGCCAACCTTGGCCGCTTCGATTTCCTTGATGCCGGCGATGATGAAGCCCACCTCGCCCGCACGCAGTTGCTCGCGCGCCACCGAGCGCGGGGTGAACACGCCCACCTGATCACACGGATATTGCAGACCGTTCGACATCAGCAGGATGCGGTCCTTGGGCTTGAGCACCCCGTCGACCACGCGCACCAGCATGACGACGCCGACGTAGTTGTCGAACCAGGAGTCGATGATCAGCGCCTTCAGCGGCCCTTCCGGCTCGCCCCTGGGCGGCGGCACGCGCGCGACGATCGCCTCGAGCACGTCTTCCACGCCGAGGCCGGTCTTGGCCGAGCACAGGATGGCCTCGGAGGCATCGACGCCGATCACGTCCTCGATCTCGCTGCGTGCGTTCTCGGGGTCGGCCGCGGGCAGGTCGATCTTGTTCAACACCGGCACCACCTCGATGTCGAGGTCGAGCGCGGTGTAGCAGTTGGCCACCGTCTGCGCCTCGACCCCCTGCGAGGCGTCGACCACCAGCAGCGCGCCCTCGCAGGCAGCGAGCGAGCGGCTGACCTCGTAGGAGAAGTCGACGTGCCCAGGGGTGTCGATCAGGTTCAGGTTATAGACCTGTCCGTCCTTGGCCTTGTAGTGCAGGGCCGCAGTCTGCGCCTTGATCGTGATGCCGCGCTCGCGCTCGATGTCCATCGAGTCGAGCACCTGCGCCTCCATCTCGCGCTCGGACAAGCCGCCGCAGAAGTGGATGAGTCGGTCGGCCAGGGTCGATTTACCGTGGTCGATGTGGGCAATGATGGAGAAGTTTCGGATGTGGTTCAAAGTGGAGTCTAGCGTATCAGGAGGACCCACACAGTCTCGTACAGACCCGCAAGCCCTTGAAAATCTTCATTTTCGTGTATCGAAGCACCTCAGGGCACCTCTTCACACCTCTTGCAACAGGGGGTAGATTTGCGGGTATCTGCTCATACCCCCTCGAAAATCTACCCGCACCCGCCGCACTGGGCGCATCGACTGCCATCGAGCACGCCCCACCTGGAGAAACGAACCATGCCGCTTACAGATGCCGCGATTCGCAACGCCAAGCCCGCCGACAAGCCCTTGAAGCTCACCGACGGCGCCGGATTGTACCTTGAAGTCACCCCAGCCGGGGGCAAGCACTGGCGCTACCGCTTCCGCCTTGCGGGTAGGGAAAACCTGTTCGCCATCGGTGCATACCCGCAAATCACCCTTGCCGACGCACGCAAGGCACGCGACGAAGCGCGCGACCTCGTGAAGCAGGGGATTAACCCCACCCAGCACCGCAAGCAGCAGAAGAACGCCATCATCGAGGAGTCGGCGAACACCTTCGCCGTGAACGCGGAAGCGTGGTTCGAGGAGAAGAACGCCCCTTGGTCTGATGGGCACCGGGGGACCGTGCGCCGGATCTTCGACGTGGATATTCTGCCCCGCATCGGCAAGACCCCGATTCGCACCCTCACCGCCCCTACCCTGCTGCAAGTGATGAAGAAAATCGAGGCACGCGGTGCGGTCACGCGCGCCATCCTCGCGCGGCAGATCATGGGGCAGGTATTCGATTACGCCATCCTGCACGGTCGCGCCGAGACCAACCCCACCACGCCCCTGAAGCGCCAGATCGCACGGCGCACGGTCGAGCACCATCGGCACCTTGAAGAGCGCGACATCGGGGACTTCCTGC
>NZ_JAVEYL010000085.1:0-3072 GCF_034003485.1 Thauera sp. | reverse complement strand
GCTTGACGCTGTAGGTCGACACCACGGTGCGGAAGCTGCCCTCGGGCACCGCGTTCTCCTGGATGCAGGACACCGTGCAGGCCTGGCAGCCGATGCACTTGCGCACGTCGATCAGCATCGCCCACTGGTGCTTGCCGGTGCTGGCGATGGCAGGGGTCGGCGCCACCGCGGCGGCGGCGGTCACCACGGGCACGCCACGCAGGAAGTTGCGGCGCGAGGGCGAGGCCGGGGTTGCTTGGGGAGGGGAACAGGACTTCATGACGGACTCCAGGTGCCATTGGCGTGGTTGCCACTCTAGGCCCGCAATGTCCCTACAAAAATTGGGGAAATGAGGCAACCGGCTAGATGGTTTTACCTATTGCGCCCCTGCCCCAAACCGGCGGTATGCCACCACCGGTCGTGCGCCGCATAATCACGTCATCCACAGCAGAGGCCGCAACGCATGGCAGCGACGCACGACCCGCGACACCACCACGATCACGACCATTCCCATACGCACGACCATGAACACGGACATGGCGGGCATGGACATGGGCACCACCATCACGACCACGCCGCAAGTCGCTACCTGCCGCTGGCGCTGGTGCTGACCCTCGGCTTCGCCGCGGTCGAGGCGCTGGCGGGCTGGTGGTCGGGTTCGCTGGCACTGCTGGGCGACGCCGGGCACATGGTTACCGACGCACTGTCGCTCGGGCTGGCCGCAATTGCGGCACGCATCGCGCTGCGCCCGACGAGTCCGCGCCACTCCTACGGCCTGCGCCGCGTCGAGGCGCTCGCGGCACTGGCCAACAGTCTGTTCATGCTCGCGGTGGTGGCCCTGCTGCTGTGGCAAGCGGTGCTGCGCCTGCTCGAGCCGCGCGAGATCGCGGGCGAAATGGTGACGCTGGTGGCACTCGGCGGGCTCGTGCTGAATCTGGTCGTCGCCTGGCTGCTGACCCGCGGCGAGGGCGACCTCAACACCCGCGGCGCGCTGCTGCACGTGATGGGCGACCTGCTCGGCTCGGTGGCGGCGCTGGCCTCCGGCCTCGTCATCCAGTTCACCGGCTGGACGCCGATCGACCCGCTGCTGACCATGCTGATCTGCGGTCTGATCCTGTTCTCCACGCTGTCGCTGCTGCGCAACGTGCTGCACACCCTGCTCGAGGGCGTGCCCGACGGCCTGTCGCTGCCCGATGTGGGCCGCGGCATGGCAGGGGTGCCCGGCGTGCGTTCAGTGCATGACCTCCACATCTGGAGCCTGGATTCGCGCCGTACCGCACTTTCCGCACACATCCTGCTGACCGGCGAGCAAGCGTGGCAGACGGTGCTGGAGGCGGAACAGGCACTGCTGCGCGAGCGTTTCGGCATCGAGCACGTCACCCTCCAGCCCGAACTGCCCCCTGCCGCGCCGCTCGTGTTCACGCCGCGGCGTTCCAGCGTCATGAGCGATCGCGGATAATCGGCCGCACGCAACAGGAGCCCTCCATGCATTCAGCCCAGGAACTGGTCAGCCAGATCGAAGCCCTGACCTCGCTGCCGACGGTGTACGAGCGCGTGCGCGAGCAACTCGAGTCGCCGGACGGATCGGTATTCGAGGTCGCGCGCCTGGTGTCGGCCGACCCCGCCCTCACTGCCCGGCTGCTGCGCCTGGTAAACAGCGCGATGTACGGCCATCGGGGCGAGATCGACAATGTCGTGCGCGCGGTGCAGATCCTCGGCCTGCAGCAGGTGCACGACCTCGTGCTGGCAATGTCGCTGCATGCGGTGTTTGCCGGCATCCGCCCGGCACAGCTCGACATGAACCGCTTCTGGCGCGACAGCGTGCTGTGCGCCCTGGCTTCGCGCGCGATCGCGCAACACACGGGCTCGGTCGCGGTGGAGCGCAGCTTCGTGATCGGCCTGCTGGCCGACATCGGTCATCTGGTGCTGTTCCAGACCGCGCCGGAGCTCGCCGCCGAAGCGCGAACGATTGCCGAACAGGGCGACGAACCCCTTCACCTCGTCGAACGCCGGATCGTCGGCTGCGACTTCGCCGAGGTCGGCGCGACACTGATGGACCATTGGCGGGTACCCCGCGCCTTTGCCGAAGCCATCGGCGCGCAGACGCTGCCGCGCCTGGGCGGAGAGCATGCCGTCGATGCCGCAGCGCTCAATCTCGCCAGCCACATCGTTGCCGCGGACAAGCTCGGTGAGTCGAGCGAACAGACCGCTGCACGCATCGACCAGACGGTGTGGGATCTGCTCGATGTCGATGCGGAATGCATCGCCACGCTACGCGAAGAGGCTGAGCTGAACCTCGCGGCCTACCTGTCGCTGTTCTTCTCGTCCGCCCCCTGCTAGGTCGCCAAAGACCTCGAAACCCGCAAAAACACTGGGTTTTCGCGCAAAATCGAACAAACTTTTGCTACTAGATCTAGTATTGTTTTTTTAAATGCAACACAACCATAACGATTAAGCCTCTGTTTTTAAACAGTTTTATTTTTTTGCGCTCGCGCAGTTTAGGCGCTATTCTTCAGTCCGTTTTACGAACCTCCCACGGATGAAGAAAAAGACCATGAGCGAGACCACCAGCGCACCCACCCAAGGCAACGTCAAGCCCACCGCCGCCAACCTGGCGATGCAGGAGATCTCGGGCGAAGTCCTCATCGAGAAATATGCCAAAGGCGACGAGCAGACCGTTGCCCAGGTGCGCCAGCGCGTCGCGCGCGCACTCGCCGCGGTCGAGGCCGAGGACAAGCGCGCCCACTGGGAAGCGAAGTTCCTCGAAGCGCAGGAAAAGGGTTTCGTGCCCGCCGGTCGCATCAACAGCGCCGCGGGCACCACGCTGGCCGCCACGCTGATCAACTGCTTCGTGCAGCCGGTCGGCGACTCGGTGACCGAGGCCGTCGATGGCCGCCCCGGCATCTACACCGCGCTGGCCCAGGCCGCCGAGACCATGCGCCGCGGCGGCGGCGTCGGCTACGACTTCTCGTCGATCCGCCCGAAGGGCGCGCTCGTGAAGGGCACGGCGTCGAACGCCTCCGGCCCGGTGTCCTACATGCGCGTGTTCGACCGCTCGTGCGAGACGGTCGAGTCGGCGGGTGCGCGCCGCGG
>NZ_JAVEYL010000047.1:0-14942 GCF_034003485.1 Thauera sp. | reverse complement strand
CTGAGCGTTCTGACCGACGTCTCGCCGGGCAATCCGTTCATCCCAACCGAGGACCCACCATGGCGAGAATCCAGCCCATTCCCCTCGATGCGTTGCCTGCACCGCTTGCCGACGCAGTGGCGCGGGGGTGCGCCAACCGCATGTTGAGTTCCACCGTCCCGGTGCAGGTCTGGGCACATCGCCCCGAGCTTGCCCAAGCCTGGCTCGCGACCCTGGAAACGATGCACGTGAGTGGGGTGCTCGACGGCCGCCTCCGCGAGCTGGTGCGGCTCAGGATCGCCTCGATCACGACCTGCAAGGCGTGTCAGCTCGCGCGCAAGGACGACGCGGTGAGCGAGGAGGATATCGCCTGCCTGAGCGCGGACGATGCTCGTTTTTCGCCGCACGAGAAGGCGGCGCTGCGATACGCCGAGCTCTTTGCGGCCGACTACATGGCCATCGACGACGCGGTATTCGCCGAGCTCGGCCGCCATTTTTCCACCGCCCAGATCGTCGAACTGAACATGTTCTGCGCGCTGATGCTAGCGGGTGGGCGCATGACCTATGTGCAGCAGGCGTACGCGGAGTAGGGCGATGCACGAAGGCATCCTCGCCGGTATCCGCGTCGTCGAGATCGCATGCGGCATCCCCGGTCCGGCGGCCGGGTTGCTGCTCTCGGAGGCGGGTGCGGAAGTCATCCGCATCGAAGCGCCGGGCAGCGATGCGGAGCAGGGCACGGCCTTGTTCTCCGTTCTCAACAGGGGAAAGCGTCGGGTCGAGCTCGACCTGGATCGCGATGATGGGCGCGGGCGTCTGCGTGCCTTGCTGGCCGACGCCGACGTGTTGATCCACGACTTCATACCCCGCCGTGCGGCGGCGTTGGGGCTGGCGGACGACGTGCTTGCTGCAGCATGCCCGCAGCTTGTTGTCTCGGCAATCACCGGCTGGCCATCCCGGCATCCACTCGCCGAGGCCTTGCCGCGGGAATCGCTCGTGCTCGCGCGCTTGGGTCTGCTCGACGAGCAGCCTGGTCATCGGCCGGGCCCGATCTTCGTCCGCATGCCATTCGCGAGTTGGCTCGCCGCCTGGTTCTGCGTCATCGGGGTGATGGCGCGTCTGATCGCACGTCGACGCGACGGGCGCGGCGGGGCGGCTCACACCAGCCTCGCCCAGGCCGCGCTCGCACCGATGAGCATGCACTGGTCACGCGCCGAGACGCCGACACCGGTGTTCGCGAAAGGGCTCGACAAGACGACGCCTATTCCGCTGCACCGATGCTTCGACGGGCGCTGGATCCATGTGCACTACTCGCCGGACAAGGCGCCTTGGATGGCAGAGGCGCTCGCAGCGATGGGGCCCGAGGCGGTCGCGGCCGAGAACGCGAAATATCCACCCAGCCACGTTGCGCCAAACTTCGGCGCGAATAGGGCAATCATTGCCACGCGCCCTGCGCAGGAATGGGTCGAACACTTCTGGCAGCACGACGTGGCCGCACAGGTTGCGGCCCCTTTCGGTGAGATATACCGCGACGAACAGGCGCGTGCCAACGGATTTGTCGTGATGGTGGACGATCCCGTCCTCGGTCACGTGTTCGAACCCGGGCCGGCGTACACCACCGACCCTCCCCCGCGCCTGCGCGGCGGGTTGCTGCCGCTTGAATCGGACCCGGCTTGGAGCGTCCCGCGCGCGCAAGCATTCGACGGCGTGCCGAAGGGGCAGTCGGGGAGCGCACCCCTCACTGGCCTCAGGGTGCTCGACCTGGGCGCCTACCTTGCGGGGCCCTTCGCGACGCAGCTCCTCGCCGACCTCGGCGCCGAAGTCATCAAGGTGGAACCCCCCGGTGGCGATGCGATGCGCCGTCTGGAACGGATCTTCGCCGGCACGCAGCGTGGCAAGCTCGGTGCGACGCTCAAGCTCGGGGATCCGACCGCACAACCGGCACTCGCGGCGCTGGTGCGCTGGGCCGACGTGGTTCATCACAACGTCCGCCTGCCGGCCGCGCACAAGCTGGGTATCGACTACGAAACGCTGAAGGCGATCAATCCGGCGCTTGTGTATTGCCACATCAGCTCCTACGGTCCGCTGGGACCGCGCAAGGACTGGCCCGGGTTCGACCAGCTGATGCAGGCGGCCTGCGGCTGGGAAGTGGAATGCGGCGGCGAGGGGAGGCCGCCGATGTGGTTGCGCTTCGGCGTCGGGGACTACTTCGCCGCGCTGTCGTCAGTGTTCGCACTCCTGCTCGCGCATTTTCAGCGCCAGATAACGGGCGACGGACAGGCGGTGGCGGCATCGCTCCTCGGCGCGACGCTACTGACCGTGGGCGAGGCCGTGATGCGCGCCGACGGCAGTCTGTCCCCGATCGATCACCTCGACGCGGCGCAGACCGGCGTGTCGCCGGATCACCGTCTGTATCGCTGCGCGGACGGCTGGCTGGCTGTCGCCGCGCTGCGGCCGGAGGAAGCGCGGGCGCTCGCCGCCTTGGCCGGGAACGATCGCGAGGCCTGGTTTGCGGCGTTCAGCCGCGAGACGGCCTGCGAGTGTCTGACCGCGGCGGGGGTGCCTTGCGAGCCCGCGCTCGAAAACCCCGGTCTGAGCTTTCTCGACGACGACGGCTGCCGACGGGCGGGGCTGCACGCCGCCTATCCGCACGCGGTGTATGGGCACCTCGAACAGGTCGGCGCGTACTGGAACTTTTGCGACCTGCCCCTCGCCCTTGACCGGGCACCGCCGGCGCTGGGCGAGCACAGCCACAGGGTGTGGCGATCGGTCGGGCTCGACGAAGGGCAGATTCAAAGCATGGTCGCCGCGGCCGTGACCAATCCCTGACGCATGGACGAAGGAGAAACGAACACGTGAACGAACTGGACTTCAGCGGCAAGACGGTACTCGTGGTGGGAGGATCGAGCGGGATCGGCAACGGCATGGCGCAGGCCTTCCGTCGGCGCGGGGCGAGCGTCCACGTCTGGGGCACGCGACCGACCGCCGCCGATTATGCGGATTCGGCCGACTCGAACCTCGAGGGACTCGCGTATGCGCAAGTGGACGTGGCCGACGCCGATGCGGTGGCGTGCGCGCCGGTGCCGTTCGAGCGGCTCGACGTGCTGATCTGCTCGCAAGGCACGGTGCGCTACAACCGCGAGGAGTTCAAGGTGCCGGCCTTTCGGGAGGTCGTGAATGTGAACCTCGTGAGCCTCATGGCCTGTGGCGACAAGTTCCACGACATGCTCGCCGAGAGCCGCGGATCGATGATCATCGTGAGTTCGGCCGCGGCCTTCCATTCCACGGTCGGCACCCCGGCCTACAACGCTTCCAAGACGGGGGCCTACGGCCTTACCCGCACGCTGGGCGAAGCGTGGGCACGTGACGGCATCCGCGTGAACGGCATCGCCCCCGGGCTCGTCGCGACCAAGCTTACCCGCATCACGACGGATCACCCCAAGCGCCTTGAGGCGTCGCTCAAGAATATTCCCCTCGGCCGCCTCGGCACGCCGGAAGAGATGGCCGGTGCGGCGCTCTTCCTCGCTTCGCCGCTGGCGTCCTACATGCTCGGCCAGACCCTGCTGGTCGATGGTGGCCTGCTGCTCGCCTGATGGAGATCGAAGATGGCATGGGATTTTGAGACCGACCCGGAATTCCAGCAGGAACTCGACTGGATCGACCGCTTCGTGCGCGACGAGGTCGAGCCGCTCGAGCATGTCCTCGGCAGTCCCTGGAATATCCACGATCCGCGCTTCGAGGCGCTGGTCCGCCCGCTGCAGCGCGAGGTGAAGGCCAGGAATCTGTGGGCTTGCCACCTCGGACCGGAACTCGGCGGGTCGGGCTATGGCCAGGTCAAGCTGGCGCTGATGAACGAGATCCTCGGTCGCGCGCTGTTCGCGCCCATCGTGTTCGGTGCGCACGCGCCCGACTCGGGAAACTGCGAGATCCTCGCGCACTACGGCACGCCCGAACAGAAGGCGCGCTACCTCGAGCCGCTTCTCGACAACCGCATCGTGTCCTGTTTTGCGATGACCGAGCCGCAGGGGGGCGCCGATCCGAAAGTGTTCACGACGCGCGCCGAACAGGATGGCAATGATTGGCTGATTTCGGGGCAGAAGTGGTTCGCGTCGAACGCGCGCTATGCCGCGTTCTACATCGTCATGGCGATCACCGATCCGACCGTGTCGCCCTACAAAGGCATGAGCATGTTCATCGTGCCTGCCTGCACGCCGGGAATCGAGATCGTCCGTAACGTCGGCGTCCCTGACGATCCCGAGGCGACTCATGGCTACCTGAACTTCGACCGGGTGCGGGTGGCGGCGGAGAACATGCTCGGCGCGCCGGGCGAGGCCTTCGTCGTCGCGCAGGTGCGCCTCGGCGGGGGGCGCGTGCACCACGCGATGCGCGTCATCGGCCAGTCGCAGAAGGCGCTCGACGCGCTGTGCGAGCGGGCCTTGTCGCGCAGCACCCAGGGCTCGCTGCTCGCGGACAAGCAGATGGTGCAGGAGAGGATCGCCGATGCGTGGATCCAGCTCGAGCAGTTCCGCCTGCTGGTCATGCGCACTGCCTGGCGCATCGACAAGTACCAGGACTACATGAAGGTGCGCAAGGACATCGCCGCGGTGAAGGCGACGATGCCCAAGGTGCTGCACGACATCGCGTCGAGCGCATTGCAGGTGCATGGATCGATAGGGGTGTCGTCCGAGATGCCCTTCGTCGGCCTGATCGTGCGCGCCTACCAGATGGGGCTCGCAGACGGTCCGACCGAGGTGCACAAGGTCACCGTCGCCAAGCAGTTGCTGCGCGAGTACACCGGTTGTGAGGACCTGTTCCCGGACTATCACCGGCCGACGGCCGAGGCCGCTGCACGGGCGAAGTTCAGCGCGGTGCTGGGATGAGCGCTCACGGGGGGGCGGCGGAGGTCGATCTCGGACGACTCGCCGAATGGATGGATGCGCAGGGGCTGGGTAGTGGGGCGATCGACTCCGTTACGCCGCTCACCGGGGGCACGCAGAACGTCCTGCTGCGCCTTTTTGGGGACGGCGCCGAGTACGTCCTGCGCTGCCCGCCGCCGGGCGCAAAGCCCGAGATCCACGCGACCTTTCTCCGTGAGGCGCGGCTGCTCGGAGCACTTGCCGGCACGGCGGTACCACACCCGCGCCTGATTGCTGCCTGCAGGGATGCGTCGGTGCTCGGTGCGCCGTTCTACCTGATGGCTCCGGTGGATGGCTTTACCGCAACGCCCACGCCGCTCCGGGGGCTCTATGCCACTGATCCGACGTGGCGCCATGCGATGGGGCTGTCGATGGTCGATGCCTTGCTGCGCCTGGGCGAGGTCGCGCCCGATGCGGTCGGACTGGCGGACTTCGGGCGGCCGGAAGGGTTTCTTGAGCGGCAAGTGCCGCGCTGGCTCAAGCATCTCGAGCGCTGCGCGGAGCAGCCCGGTTGGCCGGGGCCGCAGGCGCTGCCTGGTGTGCGCGAGGTGGCCGACTGGCTCGAAGCGCACGTGCCGGCAGCCAACGTTCCGGGGCTGATGCACGGCGATTATCACTTCGGCAACGTGATGTTCCGGAATGACCGGCCGGCGCTTGCAGCGATCATCGACTGGGAGCTTGCGACGCTGGGGGATCCGCTGCTCGACCTCGGCTGGCTCGTCGCGACCTGGCCCGACCGCGACGGGCGGGGCGCCGGCACCATCCGTATCGCGCCCGCCGACGGTCTTCCCTCGACTGCCGAACTCATCGAACACTATCGCCAGCGCACCGCGCGCGACCTGTCGGCGATCGACTGGTACGTCGCGATGGCACGCTTCAAGCTCGGCATCATGCTCGAGGCGAGCCATGCGCGATCCTGCGCAGGCAAGGCACCGGCGGAAACCGGCGCGCAGCATCATGCGTCCGCGGTGCGCCTGCTCGAAGCGGCGATCGCGGGGATCGAGGTGCGGGCGTGAATGGGCGCGGTGTTTCCCCGACATCCATGCGTAGCGCCCTGGTGGCGCTGGTCGCATGCCAGGTCGGACTGCACGCCTGCGTGCAGGGGGCTCGCCTGACCGCGCCGCTGAGCGTCCTTCGGCTGGGGCATTCCGAGTGGGCGGTGGGGCTCGTGATGACGATGTTCGCGCTCTTTCCCGCGATCTTCGCTATCCCGGCCGGACGGCTTGCCGATCGGCACGGCTACCATCTGCCGGTGCGCATTGCGGCCGGCCTGTCGCTCGCGGGTGCGTTGCTCGCAGCGTCGGTACCCCATCTCATTGCCCTGTGTGCGGCCGCTGCGTTGTGCGGCGCGGGCTCGGGTTTCGGCATGATCGCGATCCAGCGCACGGCCAGCCGATTCGCGCGGGACGAGGCGGATCGACTTCGCGTGTTCAGCTGGATCGCGCTCGCTCCGGCCGTGGCGGGACTCTTCGGGCCGATGATGGCCGGCGTGCTGATCGATCATCTCGGCTTTTCGGCGGCGTTCGCCGCGCTCGCGCTGCTTCCGTTCGCGACCCTGGTGATCGCCCAGGCGGTCCCGCATGAAAGCCGGGCGTCGGTCTCCGCGTTGAACCGCAAGCAGACGTCCGCTTGGGGCCTGCTCCGCCTGCCGTCGTTCCGGCGCCTGCTCCTCGTCAACTGGCTGGTGTCGGCCAGTTGGGACGTGCATGGCTTCGCGTTGCCGATTCTCGGGGTCGAACGCGGCTTCAGCGCGTCGGCGCTGGGGGCGGTGCTGGCGGCCTATGCGGTGGCGTCGATGTCGGTGCGCGTCGTGATCCCGTTTGTGGCCGAACGCCTGCCGCGACGCCATTTGCTTGCGGGGGCGCTTTTCATCACGTGTCTGGTGTTCGTGCTGTATCCACTGCTCCAGAGTGCATGGGCCATGGCGCTGTGCGCCGCGACCCTCGGACTTGCGCTGGGCGCGATCCAACCGACGATTCTCGCAACGCTGCATCAGGTCACGCCCCGCGAGCGGCACGGCGAGGCGCTGGCTTTCCGCTCGATGACGGTGCACGCCTCGATGACCGCGATGCCCCTCCTTTTTGGCGCCATTGGGGCGAGTGCCGGCGCGGCCGTGCTGTTCTGGGTGATGGCCGCGGCGCTCGGTCTCGGAGGCCTGCAGGCCCGTCGGATCGACACGGACAACGGGGTTCCCGCGCGCCGCGAGGAACATCCACAACAGGAGGAGAGGACATGCAGCTGAGCGGAAAACGCCTCATCGTGACCGGCACCGCAGGGGGCATCGGTGCGAGTGCACTGCGCGGACTGGTGGCGGCCGGTGCGCGGCTGGCGGCGCTGGACGTGAATGACGAGGCCGGCCGCGCGGAAGTGGCGCGCGCCAATGTGGGAGCCTCGGGCGAGGCGAGGTATTTCCACTGCGACATTCGCGAGCGTGCCGAAGTCGATAGGATCGTCGCGCAGGCTGTCGCCTGGCTGGGCGGCCTCGACGGACTGGTGAACATCGCCGGCGTCGAGCGCGCGGCGCCGGCCGAAGCGATCGTCGAGGCTGACTGGGACCTCATATTCGACGTCAATGCGCGCGGTACCCTGAACACCAACCAGGCCGTCTTTCCGCATCTGCGGGAGAAGGGCGGTCGCATCCTCAACTTCGGCTCCGCGGCGGGGGTCATGGGGCTACCCGGGTGTGCCCACTATTCGGCCGCCAAAGCAGCGGTCCTCGGCTGGACCCGAACGGTGGCGAAGGAGTGGGGGCGACACGGCATCAGCGTGAATGCCGCTGCGCCGGGCATGTGGACACCCATGTACGACGCCCACCGCGCACGAATGGACCAAGATGCCCTGCGGGCGCACGACGCGATGATGGCCGGGTTGATCCCGCTCGGCGGCAAGCTCGGCGACCCCGATCGCGACATGACGCCTTTCGTGGTGTTCATGATGAGCGACGGGGCGCGCTTCATCACCGGCCAGACGCTGGCCGTCGACGGTGGACTCATGATTCCGTGATGCAGGAGCGAGAACCGTTGCACTGTCGGCTGCACTAACGCGCGCCACGTCAGCATTCCCGCCCAGGCAGGGCAGGTGTCCTCCGGCCTGCCCCGGTCCCTGCTTGAACACTTGGCAGTACGCATTAAATGGAGCACTATGCGCAAAAATGTTCAGAAACAGCGCCGTCTTATCCGGCGTGAAGGCACCGTGTCGAGGCCATTGCACATGGCCGGCACAGCGTGTTCGTTCACGACCGGGCGGTGCGCCAACGGAGGAAGACGAAATGAGCAGTGTCAAGGACGTTACGCTGGAGAGCGCGTTCGCCGGAGTGGCCGACAACTACCGCGGTGAGGATGTCGATCTGCATGCGATCTACCGCGAGATGCGGAAGAACTCGCCGATCATTGCCGAGAACTTCATGGGCAAGCTCGGCGTGCCGAACATCGCAGGGCTGGATCCGAACCGGCCGACCTACACCGTGTTCAAATACAAGGACGTGATGACCGTCCTGCGCGATGCCGCAAACTACACCAGCGGTTTCATCGCCGAAGGGCTGGGGGCCTTCTTCGACGGCCTGATCCTCACCGGCATGGACGGCGAGGCGCACAAGAAGGCACGCGGCCTGCTGCAGCCCATCTTCATGCCCGACGTGGTCAACACGTGGCGCGACAGCAAGATGGATCCCATCGTGCGCAACGAGTACCTGTTGCCGCTGGTGCCGAAGAAGAAGGCCGACCTGATGGACTTCGGCCTCCACTTCCCGATTCGCCTGATCTACGCGCTGATCGGTTTTCCCGACGACGAACCCGAGAAGATCGAACAGTATGCGGCATGGGCGCTGGCGATCCTTGCCGGCCCGCAGGTGGACGCCGAAAAGGCCGCGATTGCGCGCAAGGCTGCAATGGAAGCAGCACAGGCGCTCTACGACGCGGTGAAGGAAGCCGTCGTCGCCGTGCGCCAACGGGGTGCCGAAGGAAACGACCTCATCAGCCGCCTGATCCGTGCCGAATACGAAGGGCGCAAGCTCGATGACCACGAGATCACGACCTTCGTGCGTTCGCTGCTCCCGGCTGCCGGTGAGACCACGACGCGGACCTTCGGCTCGCTGATGGTGTTGCTGCTCGAGCGTCCGGACGTGCTCGACAGGGTCCGCAAGGATCGCAGCCTGGTCGGCAAGGCCATCGACGAGGCGATCCGGTTCGAGCCCGTGGCGACCTTCAAGGTGCGTCAGGCGGCACAGGACCTCGAACTCGGCGGCGTCCGCATCCCGAAGGGTGCCATGGTCCAGTGCATCGTTTCCTCCGCCAACCGCGACGAGGAAGCCTTCGAGAACAGCGAAGAGTTCGACATCGATCGCAAGCTCAAGCCTTCATTCGGCTTCGGCTTCGGCCCTCACATGTGCATCGGGCAGTTCATCGCCAAGACCGAGCTCCAGGTGGCGCTGAACGCCATTCTCGATCTGTTCCCCAACATCCGCCTCGACCCGGATCGGCCGAAGCCGCGGATTACGGGCGCACAGCTTCGTGGCCCTCACTCCGTCCCGGTCATCTGGGATTGAGGTGGCGCGCGGACCGGCTGAGCCAGTGGCCGATCTGGAAATTTCGTTAAACATGAACATAAAGCAAAAAAGTGTTTAACAAAACGAATTTCTTGCTCTAAGATAGAGGCTCATAACCGGTTCGCGCCCACCGCGGACGCCACTCCAACAGGGGACACACACATGAAGCTCGAAGATCTCATCCTTGTCAGCGTCGATGACCATGCGATCGAACCGCGTGGCGCCTTCGACCGCCACATGCCCGCCAAGTACAAGGGCCGCCAGCCGCGCGTCGAAAACCGCAACGGCCGCGACATCTGGGTGTTCGAGGAGCAGGCAACGGGCTACATGGGACTGAATTCGGTGGTCGGGCGTCCGAAGGAGGAGTACGGCATGGAGCCGCTCTCCTACGAACAGATGCGCCGTGGTACCTGGGACATCAAGGCGCGGGTCGACGACATGAATGCGAACGGCGTGCTCGGCTCGCTGTGTTTCCCGACCTTCCCCGGTTTCGCCGGCCAGCGCTTCCAGGTCATGCCGGACAAGAACGTCAGCCTTGCAGCCATCCAGGCCTACAACGACTGGCACCTGCATGACTGGTGCAACGCTGCTCCGGGTCGCTTCATCCCCTTGATGATGGTGCCATGGTGGGACATGCAGGCCGCCGCGGCCGAGGTGAAGCGCATGGCCGATCAGGGTGTGCATGCCATCACGCTGTCCGACAACCCGACCGTGCATGGCTACCCGTCGATCCACAACCCGCACTGGGATCCCCTGTGGAAGGCGTGCGAAGAGAACAATGTCGTGATCTGCTGCCACATCGGCACCGGGGTGAAGGCGGCTCACGCCTCGGATGAATCGCCGATCGACGCCTGGATCACGTCGATGCCGATCTCGATCTCCAACTCGGCGGCGGACTGGATCTGGGCACCCATGTGGAAGAAGTACCCCAAGCTGCGCATGGCCCTGTCGGAAGGCGGCATCGGCTGGATCCCGTATCTGCTCGAGCGCGCCGACTTCACGCACAACCACCACCACGCCTGGACGAACTCGAACTTCGGCGGCAAGAAGCCCAGCGACATCTTCAACGAGCACTTCATCACCTGCTTCATCGAGGATGCGTTCGGGCTCAGGAACCTCGACTCGATCAACGTCGACATGGTCACGTGGGAGTGCGACTACCCGCACTCGGACTGCACCTGGCCGAACTCCGCGGACGTGTTCTGGCAGCAGGCGAAGAACCTGCCCGACGAGATCATCAACAAGATCAGCCACCTCAACGCGATGCGCGAATTCTCTTACGACCCGTTCGCCATCCTGGGGCGCGAGAACTGCACCGTCGGTGCGCTGCGCGCGCAGGCGACGCATGTCAGCATCGAGCCGGCGCTGGGCCTCGGCGGCGCAGCTCCGCAACGCGATCCCAGCAAGCCGGTGACCTCGGGCGATATCAACAAGATGTTCGCCTCGGCGGACGCGCAGACCGCGCTCTGAGTCCGGCTGCAGTGCGGTTGGCGGGCACGCGGGGCGTGTCCGCCGGCCGACGGTCGTCCGTGCCGTTCGCGGGCGACGTGACCCGGGTCAACCACGCCGTTGCTCAAGCCGACGGCCCACTATCGAACGCGCCATGTCCATAGACCAGTTCAAGTACAGTCGCATTCCACCGGAGGCCGAAGCACTTCGTGCGGAAGTGCGTGCCTTCCTCGCCGAAGCCCTGAAGGACTACCCGGCGGTCCGCCGGGCGGATTCCTGGATGGGGTTCGACGCCGAATTCAGCCGTCGCCTGGGAGCGAAGGGCTGGGTCGGCATGGCTCTGCCCAAGCGCTATGGTGGCGGCGAGGCGAGTCCCTTCGCGCGCTACGTCGTGATCGAGGAGCTGCTCGCCGCCGGCGCGCCGGTGTCCGCGCACTGGTTCGCCGATCGCCAGAGCGGCCCGCAGATCCTGCACTACGGCACCGATGCGCAGAAAGAACGCCACCTGCCGGCGATCTGCCGCGGCGAACAGTTTTTCTGCATCGGCATGAGCGAGCCCAATTCGGGCTCCGACCTCGCTTCGATCAAGACGCGCGCACGCCGTGAAGGGGACAAGTGGGTGGTGAATGGGCAGAAGGTGTGGACCACCAACGCCCACCGCTCGCACTACATGATCGCGTTGGTACGCACCGGCGAGAACAGCAAGCGCCAGGAAGGACTCTCGCAGTTCATCATCGACCTCAGTCTGCCGGGCATCACCATCCGGCCGATCAAGGACCTGACGGGCGCCGAGCATTTCAACGAGGTCTTCTTCGACGAACTCGTACTCGATGCCGACGCCATCATCGGTACCGAAGGGCAGGGCTGGGGGCAGGTCACCGCCGAACTCGCCTTCGAACGCAGCGGTCCCGAGCGCTTCCTCAGCTCGATCGCGCTGCTCCACACGCTCATCGACGCGGTGGGCCGTAGTCCTGATGCCCTGCAGGCCAAGGAGATCGGCCGCTTCGCCGCGCGACTGGTGACGCTGCGCAACATGTCGTTGGCGGTGACGGCCCAACTCGCGGCGGGCAACAACCCGGCGTGGGAGGCCTCGGTCGTGAAGGATCTCGGTGCGGTTTTCGAGCAAGAGATTCCGGAAGTCGCGCAGCTGTTGTGCGAGCTTCCGCCAACCGTTCAGGGCGGCAGCGACCACGCCCAGGTGCTGGCCTATCTGACCCAGATGGCGCCATCGTTTTCACTGCGCGGCGGCACGCGGGAGATTCTCCGCGGCATCATCGCGCGCGGATTGGGGCTGCGTTGATCATGAGAGACCTATTCGATTCCTCTGTCGAGCGCCTGTTCTCGGACCTCGTCACCGCCGACGCGGTGTTGGCTTGCGAGGGCGGCGAATGGCCGACGGAGCTGTGGACGGCTGTCGAAGCATCCGGATTCACGCTGGCACTGGTGCCGGAGTCGCTCGGCGGTGCAGGTGCCACGTGGGCGGATGTATGTGGTGTGCTGCGTCTGGCCGGCCGCTTCAACCTCCCGCTGCCGCTGCCCGAAGCGATGCTCGCCAATTGGTTGCTGGGTGCGAGCGGACTGGCCGCCGTGTCGGGAACGCTGAGTGTTGCCGCGCGCGGCACACTGCGCCTGGAAAACGGCCGTGTGACCGGGGCCGCTGTCGATGTGCCATGGGGGCGCCACGTCCGCCACGTGGTGGCCGTCGCAGCGGGCGCGGCGCCGGCGGTGGTGCTCCTGCCGACCGAGGCGGCGACGGTGGTGCGTACCGTGAATACGGCCGCCGAACCGCGCGACACGCTCAAATTCGAAGCGGTGGTGCCGCTCGCAAGCGCGGCTTTGCCGACGGCACTGTCGGCCGACGTGCTCAAGCTTGGCGGTGCAATGATGCGTGCCGCGCAGATTGCGGGCGCGCTCGAAACCGTGTTGGCGATGGCCACCACGTATGCCGGTGAGCGCGTGCAGTTCGGCAAGCCGATCGGCAGTTTCCAGGCGATCCAGCACCAGATTGCAGTCCTCGCCGAACATGCGGCGGCCTCCGTGATGTCCGCCGAAGCGGCCTTCGCCGAGTCGGACGATCGGCTCGCACGCCTGCCGGTGATGGCGGCCAAGATCTGCGCCTCCGAGGCCGCGGGGATCGGGGCGGGTGTCGCCCACGCCGTGCATGGCGCGATCGGCTTCACCCACGAACACGCCCTGCACCTGACGACCCGCAGGCTGTGGTCGTGGCGCAGCGAGTTCGGCTCGCTCACCGACTGGTCGCAGCAGCTCGGTCGCGCGCTCTGCGGCGCCGGCTCCCAGGCATTGTGGCCATCGGTTACCGCCGGCGTGCTCGCCGCATACGAGGAGACTGCAGCATGAAACCCTTTCTGATCCTCGAACGCGAGGACGCCATCCTCACCGTCCGCATGGATAGCCCGGAGACGCGCAACGCGCTCTCCGACCCGTCACAGATGCAGGAGTTCGTCGACCTGTGCGCCAACGTCCGTACGGACCGCTCGATCAAGGTCATCGTACTCACCGGCAACGGACCGGCTTTCTGTGCCGGCGGCAACGTCAAGGACATGCGCGAACGCGGCGGCATCTTCGCGGGGTCGCCCTATGAGGTGCGCGAGACCTACCGCAATGGCATCCAGCGCATCCCGCTGTGCCTTTACGACCTGGACGTGCCCGTCATCGCGGCGATGAACGGACCGGCGATCGGCGCTGGCCTGGATTTGGCGTGCATGTGCGATGTGCGCATCGCCGCCGACACCGCGAAGTTTGCGGAAAGCTTCGTGAAGCTCGGCATCGTGCCGGGTGATGGCGGTGCGTGGCTGCTGCCGCGCATCGTCGGTATGCCCAGGGCCAGCCTGATGGCGCTCACCGGCGACATGATCGGCGCCCAGACCGCGCTCGCGTGGGGCCTCGTGACCGAGGTGGTACCTGCTGCCGAACTCGAGACCGCGGCGCTGGGCATTGCCCGGCGCATGGCGGCTAATCCGGCCCACGGCCTGCGCCTTACCAAGCGCCTGTTGCGGGAAGGCCAGCACATGCGTCTCGATTCGCTGCTGGAGATGTCGGCGGCCTACCAGGCGCTTGCCCATCACACCGAAGATCACATGGAAGCGGTCGCAGCCTTCGTCGAGAAGCGCGAACCGAAATTCACCGGCCGCTGAGCCGGGAAACTGCACGAGAACAGGCGGAGGAACAAGGATGCGGACCGTATTCCGTGAAGATCATGAAATGTTCCGCGAGATGGCGCGGCGCTTCATCGAGAACGAGATCGTCCCCCACCTGCACGAGTGGGAGGCGGTCGGGATCGTGCCGAAGTCGGTCTGGCGCAAGGCGGGCGAGGTCGGCCTGCTGTGCTCGACGGTGCCGGAGGAATACGGCGGTGCGGGTGGCGATTTCGGCCACTCGGCGGTGATGATCGAGGAGCTGGCGCGGGTCAATGCGACCGCGATCGGCTTCACGACCCACTCCGAGATCGTCGCCCCTTACATCGTTGCCTACGGCAGCGAGGCGCAGAAGAAGAAGTGGCTGCCGCGGATGGTTGCGGGCGAGATCATCGGCGTCATCGCGATGAGCGAGCCCGGCATCGGTTCCGACCTGCGCTCGATGCGCACCAGCGCACGGCGCGATGGCGACGAATACGTCATCAACGGCCAGAAGACCTTCATCACCAACGGTGGCAACGCGGACCTGATGGTCACCGCGACCAAGCTCGACCCCAATGCGAAGGAGCTCACGCTGATCTGCGTCGAGGCCGATCGCCCCGGATTCTCCAAAGGCCGGCTGCTTGAAAAGATCGGACTGAAGGGCCAGGACACCTCGGAACTCTTCTTCGACGACGTCCGTGTCCCGGTCGAGAATCGCCTCGGCGACGAGAACAAGGGCTTCGGCTATCTCACGCACCAGCTCGCGTGGGAACGCACCATCATCGGCATTCGCGCTGCCGCCTCCATCGAGGCGCTGATCGACGACACGCTCGAGTACGTGCGCGAGCGCAAGGTGTTCGGCAAGACGGTCTTCGATTTCCAGAACACCAAGTTCAAGCTCGCCGAATGCAAGGCGCAGGC
>NZ_JAVEYL010000046.1:0-15077 GCF_034003485.1 Thauera sp. | reverse complement strand
GCGCTGCTGTTCGAGCGCTTCCTGAACCCGGAGCGGGTGTCGATGCCCGACTTCGACATCGACTTTTGCCAGGACAACCGCTACCGCGTCATCGAGTACGTGCGCGAGCGCTACGGCAAGGACGCGGTGAGCCAGATCGCCACCTTCGGCACCATGGCCTCGAAGGCGGTGGTGCGCGACGTCGGCCGCGTGCTCGACTTGCCCTATGGGCTGTGCGACCGCCTCTCGAAGCTGATCCCGATCGAGGGCGCCAAGCCCGTCTCGCTCAACAAAGCCTACGAGATGGAGCCGCAGATCGGCGAGATGATGAAGGACGGCAACGACGGCGAGGCCATCCAGACCCTGTGGGGCCTGGCGCAGCCGCTCGAGGGCTTGAGCCGCAACGTCGGCATGCACGCCGGCGGGGTGCTGATCGCGCCCGGCAAGCTCACCGAGTTCTGCCCGCTCTACATCGCCGACGGCGACGACGCCACGCCGGTGTCGCAGTTCGACAAGGACGACGTGGAAGCCGTCGGCCTGGTCAAGTTCGACTTCCTCGGCCTGCGCAACCTCACCATCATCGAGCTCGCGCTGGAGTACATCGCGCGCATGACCGGCAGCCGGCCCGACCTGATGAGCCTGGGTTTCGAGGACCCCGCCGCCTACCAGATCCTGAAGGACGCCAACACCACGGCGATCTTCCAGGTCGAATCGGACGGCATGAAGAAGCTCTTGAAGAAGCTCGCGCCCGACCGCTTCGAGGACATCATCGCGGTGCTCGCGCTCTACCGTCCGGGGCCGCTCGGCTCGGGCATGGTGGACGACTTCATCCTGCGCAAGAAGGGGCAGCAGGAGATCGACTACTTCCACCCGGATTTGAAAGCCTGCCTGGAGCCGACCTACGGCGTGATCGTGTATCAGGAACAGGTGATGCAGATCTCCCAGATCATCGGCGGCTACACCCTGGGCGGCGCCGACATGCTGCGCCGCGCGATGGGCAAGAAGAAGGCCGACGAGATGGCCAAGCACCGCGCCACCATCGCCGAGGGCGCAAAGCACAAGGGCTACGATCCGGCGCTCGCCGAGCAGCTCTTCGACCTGATGACCAAGTTCGCGGAGTACGGCTTCAACAAGTCGCATACCGCGGCCTACGCGGTGGTGACCTACCATACCGCCTGGCTGAAGGCGCACCACTGCGCGGCCTTCATGGCGGCGACGATGTCGTCCGACCTGGACAACACCGATACCGTCAAGATCTTCTACGAGGACACGCTCGCCAACAAGATCGCGGTGCTGCCGCCGGACGTAAACACCTCCGACTACCGCTTCGTGCCGGTGGATCGCAAAACGATCCGCTATGGCCTCGGCGCGGTGAAGGGCGTGGGTGAGCCGGCGGTGCGCGCGATCCTGGCCGCACGCGAGAAGGCTGGAGACTTCCGCGACCTGTTCGACTTCTGCGAGCGCGTCGACCGCCGCATGGTGAACCGCCGCGTGATCGAGGCGCTGATCCGCGCCGGCGCGATGGACACGCTGGCGGGCCACAAGGGGCTGGACCGCTCGCAACTGATGGCCACCGTGGCGCTGGCAATGGATGCGGCCGAGCAGGCGGCGGCCAACGCGATGCAGGGCGGGCTCTTCGACCTGATGCCGGAGGCTGCCGGCGCCGCGCCCGAGTTCGCGAAGATCCGCCCCTGGAGCGAGCGCGAGCGCCTGAAGGAAGAGAAGCTCGCGATCGGCTTCTTCCTTTCCGGCCATCCGTTCAACGCCTTCAAGGCCGAGGTGCGCCGCTTCGTGCGCCGCACGCTAGCGCAGGTCGAGCCCTCGCGCGACATCACCCTGCTCGCCGGCGTGGTGATGGAGCAGCGCACCAAGGTCGGCAACCGCGGCAAGATGGCTTTCGTGCTGCTCGAGGACGGCACCGAGCCGCGCGAGGTGACGGTGTATTCGGAGGTGCTCGACGCCAGCCGCGGCAAGATCGTCACCGACGAGGTGGTGGTGATCGAGGCCAAGGTCAGCAACGACGACTTTTCGGGCGGGCTGCGCATCATCGCCGACCGCGTGCTGACCCTGGGCGAGGCGCGTGGCCGATTCGCGCGCGCGCTGTCCTTGCGCATCAACGGCGAGGTGGGCGCGAGCGGCGGCGCGATGGCCGCCGCCGGCAAGCTGCAGACCCTGCTCGAGCCCTTCCGCGAAGGTGGTTGTCCGATCCGCGTGACTTACCGCAACAACGCAGCAGAGGCGGAGCTGCCGCTCGGAGATGGCTGGCGGGTACGGCTCGACGACGCGCTACTCGAGAGTCTGCGCGACTGGCTGCCGCCCGAGTCGGTCGAGGTGATTTACCAGTAAGGCGAGGGCGCGCGCAGCATCGATGCTCAGAGGCTCGGTCGCTGTTCGAAGCCTTCGATGTCCTCGATGACCGCCTCGGCGGCCGCGCTGATCTCGATGCGCGCCACCTCCGCCTTGGGCGGCCCCTGGTGTGCCCAGTCGATGAACTCGTCGATCGCCGACTGGGTGCCGATCACCAGCGCCTCCACCCAGCCCTCGTGACGATTCCGCACCCAGCCGCGCAGTCCCAGACGCGTGGCCTCGGCCTGCGCGCTGGCGCGGTACCACACGCCCTGCACCTTGCCGTGAATGGCGAGCAGGCGGGTGATGGGCTCGTGGCGCCGCGGGGCGTTCTGTTCAGACATAGGCGATCTCCGGTTCCATGCCGCTCAACTGGCGCGCACGGGCGACCGCCTCCTCGAGCGTGGCGGTGATGTTGTCGTCGCCCAACTGGTCGAGGAAGCCCGAGCGGAACACGATCGAGCCGGGCTGCGAGCCGAGCCGGCACAGGATCAGGTGGGCGCCGCGCTTGTGCAGGTTGCGCTGAAGGGTCTGCAGGATGTCGAGACCGGTGGTGTCGAGGCTGATCACGCGGTCCATGTCGAGGATGACCACGTCGGGGTGGCCGTCCTGCATCAGCAGCAGGTTCTCGAGCTTGTTGGCGGCGCCGAAGAAGAGGCTGCCGCTCAACTTGTAGGCGAGGACGCGCGGCGTGCCGTCTTCGCGCAACTGGGTCTCCGCGCCTTCGAGGTCGGGCAGGGTGATGCGCTCGATGCGGGTGAGGTCCGACATGCGGTACATGAAGAACAGGCTCGCCAGCACCATGCCGATCTCCACCGCGAGGGTGAGGTCGAACACCACCGTGATCAGGAAGGTACCGAGCAGGATGGTGCGGTACTGCAGCGAGTAGCGTGCGAGCTCCCGAGGCGCGAAGGCGTGCCATTCGCCCATGTTGATCGCCACGATGACGACGATCGCCGACAGCGTGGCGAGCGGGATGTGGCTGGCCAGCGGCGCCAGTGCGAGCACGATCGCCAGCAGTACGCCGGCGTGGATGATGCCTGCGATCGGGGTGCGCCCGCCGGTGCGGATATTGGTGGCGGTGCGCGCGATCGCGCCGGTGGCCGCGAAGCCGCCGAAGAGCGGCGCGGCGACGTTGGCGATGCCCTGCGCCATCAGCTCCTGGTTGGGGTCGTGGCGGTCGTCGATCTGGCTGTCGGCCACGCGCGCAGAGAGCAGCGACTCGATCGCGCCGAGCAGCGCGATCGTGATCGCCGGCGCGATCAGCTTGCCGAGGGTGGAAAGGCTCAGTTCCGGCAGGCCGAAGGGCGGGATCTCCTGCGGGATGCCGCCGAAGCGGCTGCCGATGGTGTCGACCGGGAGTGCAATGAGCGCATTGACCGCAGTCATGACGATCAGCACCGCCAGCGGCCCCGGCAGGCGGCGCATCCATGCGGTCCTCGCCGCCTGCCGGTTCCACCCGAGCAGGATCGCCAGCGACACCACGGCCACCGCCACCGTGGGCAGATGCAGGGTCGGCAGGCCCTCGATCAGCGCGCCCATCTTGGCGAAGAATTCACCCGGCAGGTTGTCGATCTCGAGGCCGAGGAAGTCCTTGATCTGCGTGATGAAGATCACGACCGCGATGCCGTTGGTGAAGCCGATGACCACTGAAAGCGGGATGAAGCGAATCATGCTGCCCAGGCGAAGTGCGCCCATGGCAAACAGCAGCACGCCTGACATCATGGTGGCGATGAGCAGGTTCTGCACGCCGAGGTCGGCGACGATGGCGTAGATGATCGGGATGAAGGCGCCGGTGGGACCGCCGATCTGGACCCGCGAACCACCGAGGAGGGCGATCAGGAAGCCCGCGACGATCGCGGTCCAGATGCCCGCCGAGGGCGACATGCCGGACGCGATCGCGAACGCCATCGCCAGCGGCAGCGCGAGCACACCGACGGTGATGCCCGATGAGAGGTCGCCGACGAAGGTCGCGCGGCTGTAGCCGTGCAGGGTGTCGAGGAGTTTGGGACGAAAGTTGATCTTCATGCTGTCTCCGCTGCGTACTTGAACAGGACGGGGCGCGAGGCCCGGGTGGCGCCGCTGCCTTCGGTGTTACGGCGAGCGGCGCGAGCTGCGGAGACGGTCACCCTCGGCCCGCGTGATGGAGGACGATCCAGCGCTTCGAGAGTGTGAGCGGCATGGCGGCTACTCGGGTTGGCTCACTTCACCTTCATGCCCGGCAGCGCGCCGGCGTCCGGCGACAGGATGAAGATGCCTGGCGTCTTGCCGTCGGCGTCGGAGGCGGCGAGCACCATGCCCTCGCTCATGCCGAACTTCATCTTGCGCGGCGCGAGGTTGGCGACCATCACAGTCATGCGCCCGACCAGCGTGGCCGGGTCGTAGGCCGACTTGATGCCGGCGAAGACCTGGCGCGGCTTCGGGTTGCCGGCCTCGTCGGTCTCGCCGATGTCGAGGGCGAGGCGGATGAGCTTGTCGGCGCCTTCGACGTGTTCGGCGTTGACGATCTTCGCGATGCGCAGGTCGACCTTGGTGAAGTCGTCGATCGAGATGTGGGGCGACGGTGTCTCGGCGGCCTGCGCGTCGTGCTGTTGCTTCTCGGCATGGCGCTGCTGCGAAGATGCGGCCCTGGCTACCGCCTCCGCCTTCACCGGCGCCACGGCGGCCGGGGCGAGCGATTCGCGGTTGGCTTCGAGCAGCGCGTCGATCTGCTTGCGCTCGACGCGGGTCATCAGGTGGCTGTAGACCTGGATGGCATGGCCGGCGGGCAGCGCCGCCCACTCGCCCTGCCAGTCCATGGGCGGGATGGCGAGGAAGGTTTCGACCTGCGCGGCGAGCGTCGGCAGCACCGGCTTGAGGTAGCGGGCGAGGTCGCGGAACATGGTCAGCGCGGTGCTGCACACGGTGTGCAGGTGGGCTTCCTGGCCGTGCTGCCTGGCGAGTTCCCACGGCTTGTGGTCGTTCACGTACTGGTTGGCGACGTCGGCCAGGCGCATGGTTTCGCGCAGTGCGCGGCTGTAGTCGCGCTCGTCGAAGGCCGTGGCGATCTTGCCATCCGCCCAGGCAGATGCGAACTCTGCACATGCGCCGGCATCGATCTCGCCCAGCTTGCCCTCGAAGCGCTTGCCGATGAATCCGGCGCAGCGGCTGGCGATGTTCACGAACTTGCCGACGAGGTCGGAATTCACCTTCGCGATCATGTCGTCGAGGTTGAGATCGACGTCTTCCATGGTGCCGTTCGACTTGCCGGCGAAGTAGTAGCGCAGCCACTCGGGGTTGAGCTTCTGGGCGATGTAGGAGTGCGCGGTGATGAAGGTGCCGCGGCTCTTGCTCATCTTCGCGCCGTCGACGGTCAGGAAGCCGTTCACGCACAACTGGCTGGGCGTGGCGTAGCCGGCGAACTTGAGCATCGCGGGCCAGAACAGCGCATGGAAATACAGGATGTCCTTGCCGATGAAGTGCACCATCTCGGTGCCGGCCGCGGCGGCGCGGGCGGCGTCGGTGTAGTCCTCGACCGCGATCGTCTCGCCGGTAGCGGCGCGCTTGGCGGCCAGGTTGCGGAAGCTGGCGAGGTAGCCGATCGGCGCGTCCAGCCACACGTAGAAGTACTTGCCCGGCGCGCCGGGGATCTCGAAGCCGAAGTAGGGCGCGTCGCGCGAGATGTCCCAGTCGGAGAGCTTGTTCTCGCCCTCCTCGCCGAGCCACTCCTTCATCTTGTTGGCGGCCTCCATCTGCAGGCGGCGCTCGCCGGCGACGTTGGTGCCGCGCGTCCATGCGCGCAGGAAGGCCACCGCGCGCTCGTCGGACAGGCGGAAGAAGTAATGCTCGGAGGTCTTCAGCACCGGCTTGGCGCCGGACACTGCGGAGTACGGGTTCTTGAGCTCGGTAGGGGCGTAGGCTGCGCCGCAGGCCTCGCAGTTGTCGCCGTACTGGTCGGGCGCACCGCACTTGGGGCATTCGCCCTTGATGAAGCGGTCGGGGAGGAACATTTCCTTGACCGGGTCGTAGTACTGCTCGATCGAGCGCGTATCGATCAGACCGCCGGCCTTGAGCTTGCCGTAGATGTCCTCGGCGTAGAAGCGGTTCTCGGTGCTGTGTGTGGAGTGATAGTTGTCGAAGGCGACGCCGAAGGCGGTGAAGTCGCGCAGGTGCTCGCCATGCACGCGAGCGATAAGCTGCTCGGGGGTGAGGCCTTCCTTCTCGGCGCGCAGCATGACCGGCGTGCCGTGGGTGTCGTCCGCACACACGTAATGCACCGCATGACCCCGCATGCGCTGGTAGCGCACCCAGATGTCGGCCTGGATGTAGCCCACCAGATGGCCGAGGTGGATGTCGCCGTTGGCGTAGGGCAGGGCGTTGGTGACGAGGAGCTTGCGGGGCATGGTGGCTGTGCAGGTGTCGGCGAATAAAAGCGGAAGTTTAACAAAGCGCGTGGGGGTGGGCGCCGCTGCGTTGCTGCAATACGCGACGCGCGGGGGTCAGGGCTGGCGGCTAAGCATCAGTTCTACGCGGCGATTGCGCGCGCGACCCTCTTCGGTGGCGTTGCTGGTGAGCGGGTCGGCCTCTCCGTGGCCGTCCGCGCTCAAGCGTTCGAGCGCGATACCGCGCTGGCGCAGGTGCTCCACCACAGCCTCGGCACGCGCGATCGATAGTTGCAGGTTGACCATCTCGCTGCCCTGGCTGTCGGTGTGACCGACGACGCGCACCGCGGCGCCTTGCTCGCTGGCGAGGACCGGCGCCAGCGCGTCGAGCGCGCTCGCCAGCGAGGGCCTGATCTCGGTCTTGCCGCTCGCGAAGCCATCGGCGACCGGGATCTGGAGACGAAGGCCCTGCTTGTCGGCCTGGCCGATCTCGATGCCTTTGATGCCGGTTGTGGCGCCGACGAGGCGCTGCTTCAAGGCGGGCCAGTCGGGTTCCGGGCTGGGAGCGCGAACGAGGGCGTGGCGATTCACTGCGTCGGCGGACGGGCCGATGGAGGGCGTTGCGCAGGCGGCGAGCAGCGAGACGAGGCCCAGGGCGGGGAGCAAACGGATGAGGCGTCGGGCGTTCATGTCGAGGTGTTGCATGGGTTCGCGCCGCGTGCATACGGCGGGGAAGGAGGCGTCGGGGAGGCGCAGGGAGAAACCCTGCTCAGATCGCGGGTGAGTGAAACTGTCCGCTCCGGTATGATTCTGCCGCTTTCACCCCGCAGCGGGTGCACCGATTTTCGAGGAAAACGCGATGAGTCTTGACCAGCAAACCGTAACCGAAGCGCTCAAGCAGGTGATCGATCCGAACACCGGCAAGGATTTCGTGGCCGGCCGCAGCATTCGCAACCTCGCCGTCGAGGGCGGCACGGTCCGCTTCGATGTCGAACTCGGTTATCCCGCGAAGAGCCAGCACGAGCCCATTCGCGCGCTGTTGGCCGATGTGGTGTCCAGGCTGCCCGGTGCGACCCGGGTCGACATCACGGTCACCAGCAAGGTCGTCGCGCATGCGGTGCAGCAGGGCGTGAAGCTGCTGCCGGGCGTGCGCAACATCATCGCGGTGGCCTCGGGCAAGGGCGGTGTGGGCAAGAGCACCACCGCGGTCAACCTGGCGCTGGCGCTGTCGGCCGAAGGCGCGCGCGTCGGCCTGCTCGACGCCGACATCTACGGCCCGTCGCAGCCGCAGATGCTGGGCATCGGCGACCAGCGCCCGGTGTCCGACGACGGCAAGACCATGATTCCGCTCGAGGCCTACGGCATCCAGGCGATGTCGATCGGCTTCCTGATCGATCCCGACACGCCGATGGTGTGGCGCGGCCCGATGGCGACCCAGGCCTTGAACCAGATGCTCAAGGACACGGCCTGGACCGACCTCGACTACCTCGTCATCGACATGCCGCCGGGCACTGGCGACATCCAGCTCACGCTGTCGCAGAGCGTCCCGGTGACCGGCGCCGTGATCGTCACCACGCCGCAGGACATTGCGCTGCTGGATGCGCGCAAGGGCGTGAAGATGTTCGAGAAGGTCGGCGTGCCCATCCTCGGCGTGGTCGAGAACATGAGCATCCACATCTGTTCGAAGTGCGGCCACGAGGAGCACATCTTCGGTCAGGGTGGCGGCGAGAAGATGTGCGCGGACTTCAACGTGCCCTTCCTGGGTGCGCTGCCGCTCGATATCCAGATCCGCACCGAGGCCGACGGCGGCGCGCCGACCGTGGTCGCCGACCCCGACGGCCGCATCGCGTCCATCTACAAGCAGATCGCGCGCAAGGTGGCGGTGCGCATCGCCGAGCGCTCGAAGGACATGACGCACAAGTTCCCGAACATCGTCATCAAGAGCACCTGAGCCGGCATCGCGTCCCGGGCGTTTTTCCGGGCCGCTCCGATCCGGATGCAGCCGCGCCGCGGCGGGAGTGTGCACTGCAGCAACAAAGCTGCCGTGAACGCTTTCGCCGTCGCGGCGCATGTCCTACACTACGCCGCTTTTCCGACCGCCGACCGGTCGCAACGCTACCGCTGGAACCCGCGCCAATGTCCATCAAGTCCGACAAGTGGATCCGCCGCATGGCCGAACAGGCCCGCATGATCGAGCCCTTCGCGCCGGATCTGGTGCGCGCCAACGACACCGGGCGCATCGTGTCGTACGGCACCTCGAGCTACGGCTACGACGTGCGCGTGGCGAACGAATTCAAGATCTTCACCAACATCAACTCGACGATCGTCGATCCCAAGGATTTCGACGCGCGCAATTTCGTCGATTTCAACGGCGACGTGTGCATCATCCCGCCGAACTCCTTTGCGCTGGCGCGCACGGTCGAGTACTTCCGCATTCCGCGCAGCGTGCTGACGGTGTGTCTGGGCAAGAGCACCTACGCACGCTGCGGGATCATCGTGAACGTCACCCCGCTCGAGCCCGAGTGGGAAGGTCACGTGACGCTCGAGTTCTCCAACACCACGCCGCTGCCCGCCAAGATCTACGCCAACGAGGGCGTCGCGCAGATGCTGTTCTTCGAGTCGGACGAGGTGTGCGAGACTTCGTACAAGGATCGCGGCGGCAAGTACCTCGGCCAGACCGGCGTCACCCTGCCCAAGATCTGAGCGCCGGCGCGCAGCAGCGATGCATTCACGGGGCCGCCTGACGGCCCCTTGTGCTTTTTTTAGATTCAATTTCGGTAACGCCCGGGCAATGTTCAGGGGGTTACACTTTCGATTTTTGCGTCCCGCAAGGACCCGCTGGAGACGACCAGGATGAGATTCCACTTCCCCATCATCATCATCGACGAGGACTTCCGTTCCGAGAACACGTCCGGTCTGGGGATCCGCGCGCTCGCCAAGGCGATCGAGGAAGAGGGCATTGAGGTGCTGGGTGTGACCAGCTACGGCGACCTGACCTCGTTCGCGCAGCAGCAGAGCCGCGGCTCTGCCTTCATCCTGTCGATCGACGACGAGGAGTTCTCGTCGCCCGAAGCCTCGGCCAAGGCAATCGCGGGCCTGCGTGCGTTCGTCGTCGAGATCCGTTTCCGCAACGCCGACATCCCCATCTTCCTGCACGGCGAGACGCGTACCACGCGCCACATTCCCAATGATGTGCTGCGCGAGATGCACGGCTTCATCCACATGTTCGAGGACACGCCGGAGTTCATCGCGCGCTACGTGGTGCGCGAGGCGAAGAACTATCTTGATTCGCTGGCGCCACCCTTCTTTCGCGCGCTGGTGCACTACGCGGCCGACAGTTCGTATTCGTGGCACTGCCCGGGCCACTCCGGTGGGGTGGCCTTCCTGAAGAGCCCGGTGGGGCAGATGTTCCATCAGTTCTTCGGCGAGAACATGCTGCGTGCCGACGTCTGCAACGCGGTCGACGAGCTCGGCCAGCTGCTCGATCACACCGGCCCGGTGGCGGCGAGCGAGCGAAATGCGGCGCGCATCTTCAGCTGCGATCACCTGTATTTCGTCACCAACGGCACCTCGACCTCGAACAAGATGGTGTGGCACACCACGGTGGCGCCCGGCGACATCGTCGTCGTCGACCGCAACTGTCACAAGTCGATTCTTCATTCGATCATCATGACCGGGGCGGTGCCGGTATTCCTCACGCCGACACGAAACCACTACGGCATCATCGGTCCGATCCCTCTCGAAGAGTTCTCGATGGAGAACATCCAGAAGAAGATCGACGCCAACCCGTTCGCCCGTGAGGCCAAGACCAAGAAGCCGCGCATCCTGACGATCACGCAGTCGACCTATGACGGCGTGGTGTACAACGTCGAGACCATCAAGGACATGCTCGACGGCCAGATCGACACCCTGCATTTCGACGAGGCCTGGCTGCCGCATGCGGCCTTCCACGACTTCTATGGTGATTACCACGCGATCGGCGAGGACCGCCCGCGTTGCCGCGAATCGATGGTGTTCTCGACCCAGTCCACGCACAAGCTGCTGGCCGGCCTCAGTCAGGCCTCGCAGATCCTGGTGCAGGACTCGCAGACCCGTAAACTCGACCGCGATATCTTCAATGAGGCTTATCTGATGCACACCTCGACCTCGCCGCAGTACGCGATCATCGCGTCGTGCGACGTCGCCGCGGCGATGATGGAGGCGCCGGGTGGCACCGCACTGGTCAATGAGTCCCTGTCGGAAGCGGTCGAGTTCCGCCGTGCGATGCGCAAGGTCGATGCCGAGTTCGGCGACGAGGACTGGTGGTTCAAGGTGTGGGGGCCGGAGTTCCTGGCCGAAGAGGGTATCGGCAGCCGCGAGGACTGGACGCTGAAGGCGGGTGAGCGCTGGCATGGCTTCGGCGAGCTGGCCGAGGGTTTCAACATCCTCGACCCGATCAAGGCCACGATCATTACCCCGGGCTTGAACATGGACGGCGATTTCGCCGAACACACGGGCATCCCGGCAGCGATCGTCACCAAGTATCTGGCCGAGCACGGCATCATCGTCGAGAAGACTGGGCTGTACTCCTTCTTCATCATGTTCACCATCGGCATCACCAAGGGCCGCTGGAACACGATGGTGACCGAGTTGCAGCAGTTCAAGGACGACTACGACCGCAACCAGCCGCTGTGGCGTGTCATGCCGGAGTTCATCGCCAAGCATCCGCGCTACGAGAAGGTAGGCCTGAAGGATCTGTGCAACCAGATCCACAGCTTCTACACGTCGCACGACATCGCACGCCTGACGACCGAGATGTACCTGTCGGACATGGTGCCGGCGATGAAGCCTGCCGAAGCCTTCGCCAAGATGGCGCACCGCGAGATCGAGCGGGTGGCGATCGACGAGCTCGAGGGTCGCGTTACCTCGATGCTGGTCACGCCCTACCCGCCAGGTATCCCGCTGTTGATCCCGGGCGAGCGCTTCAACGCGACGATCGTGCGCTACCTGAAGTTCGCGCGCGACTTCAACGCCCGCTTCCCCGGCTTCGAGACCGACATCCACGGGCTCGTGAAGAGCGAGGATGGGCGCTACCACGTGGATTGCGTGAAGGGCTGAACGGGCGGCCCGCTTGTGCAGGCGAGGATGTGAAAAAGGCCGCTTACTGCGGCCTTTTTTCAGAGCGTAGTGCGCACGATTCATCCGAACTCAGCGCCTGCGGTACTCCACGAAATCGAAGTCGAATTCGTTATCTGCGTCAGCCTGGCGAGCATCGCGCCGTTCTTCGACGAAGTCGTCGCGTTCGAGCATCGGAAAATGGGCGTCGCCATCGACGTCGGCCCAGACCTCGGTCAGCACCAGGCGGTCTGCCATCGGTAGCAGGCTGGTGTACAGCTGAGCGCCGCCGATGACGAAGATGCGCGCCGCATCCGATGCTGCCGCGATCGCCGCTTCGGGGCTGTTGAACACCTCGGCGCCATCGGCCCGGAACGCTGGATCGCGAGTGACCACGATGTTGCGCCGCCCCGGCAATGGTCGGCCGAGCGAGATCCAGGTGTTGCGGCCCATCAGGATCGGATGTCCCATGGTCAGCGCACGGAAATGCTGCAGATCGGCCTTGAGCCGCCAGGGCAGGCCGTTGTCGCGGCCGATCACGCCATTGCGGGCAAGGGCGGCGACGATGACGATCTCTGGTCTCTTGCTCATACGGCGACAGGTGCCTTGATGTGAGGGTGTGGGTCGTAACCTTCCAGCGTGAAGTCCTCAAACCGGAAAGCGAACACATCCTTGACCTCAGGGTTGATACGAAGTTTCGGCAGTAGCCGGGGCTCGCGGCTCAATTGCTCGCGCGTCTGCTCGAGGTGATTGAGATACAGATGACAGTCGCCACCGGTCCACACGAAGTCACCAGGCTCGAGGTCGCAAGCCTGCGCGACCATGTGGGTGAGCAGCGCGTAAGACGCGATGTTGAAGGGCACACCGAGGAAGATATCCGCACTGCGCTGGTAGAGCTGGCATGACAGGCGCCCGTTTGCGACGTAGAACTGGAACAGTGCGTGGCAAGGCGGAAGCGCCATGTTCTCCACCTCGCCCGGGTTCCAGGCCGTCACCAGGTGGCGCCGGGAGTCGGGATTGCGCTTGATGCCCTCCACAAGGCGGCTGATCTGGTCGACGCGGCGTCCGTCGGCGGTCTCCCAATGGCGCCACTGCTTTCCATAGACGGGGCCCAGGTCGCCGTTCTCATCTGCCCATTCGTCCCATATCGACACGCCGTTCTCCTTAAGATAACGGATGTTCGTGTCGCCCTGGAGGAACCACAACAGCTCGTGGATGATCGAGCGCGTGTGCAGTTTCTTGGTGGTGAGCAGCGGGAAGCCGTCCTGCAGGCGAAAGCGCATCTGCCAGCCGAACACCGACAGCGTGCCGGTGCCCGTGCGGTCGGTTTTCCGGTCGCCGTGTTCGAGCACATGGCTCATGAGGTCGAGGTACTGGCGCATGAGGCATTCCGGCAAAAAAATGTGATTCTACAGTGCTGTTGGCGCGGACTCTCGCCCTCAAGCCGGCCAGACCCTTTGTCGGGTTGCCGACTGGCGGGTTCCTCCTTGCGCGCGAAGATATGCTGTAGACATCGTGAGGGCGTTCGGCGCAGAATCCTGCAAGTTGTTACAAACTTCCAATTGCCTCGTATAAGTCTAGCCCGATCGGGTCGAG
The DNA here is from genome assembly GCF_034003485.1 of Thauera sp. Classification (GTDB taxonomy): domain Bacteria; phylum Pseudomonadota; class Gammaproteobacteria; order Burkholderiales; family Rhodocyclaceae; genus Thauera. Next base: position 1,701 of record NZ_JAVEYL010000046.1, on the reverse strand, counting down.
CGCCGGCAGCGGAGAACCCATAGTGGAAAATGCCACGGAGAGACTCGACTTCACGCCCGCTGGCGTTCTTGCTGGCGGGGGGGATGCTGTCGTCGGGTTCGAGGCCGCAATCGCCACCTTGCGCGCAATCTACAAGCCGGGCAGCCCGAAAGCCGAGGCCGCCGGACTGCATGTGGTTTCCGGTTTCGACGACGCGCTGCAGCTTGCAATCGAAACGTCCGCGCCGATCGGGAAAAGGGTGATCGCAGAGGCTGTCCCGCATGATGCCGTCTGGTGGTCGCGATGGCTGGCAGGTGCGCGTGACGCTTCTCACGCAGTATGTGATGCCTACTGGTGCCTGTCTTCATTGCAATGCACGGCAGGATACGATTCGGTTCGCCACCGCCTAGCCGTCAGCGTGGTCGAAGCACTGAAGTGGTCTGCCTGTGATCGCTTCAGCCCGGACGAGACCCTGTGGGCGCGGATCAGTCAGCTTTTTGTTAACTCGGCGGAGTCCAGTGCCAGCGTGATCGGTGGCGACGTGTCCGGAGTTGGGCGCGAATATCTGCGGGCGGTGGCCTACTACAGCGCAAACCTCGATCAGGTTGAGCTGAACATGGCCATCGCCCTTGTTCACCTGATCGACCTGAGCCTGCCTTTCCTCGAATTGACCCGCAAGCCCGTGGATGCGCCGCAGTACGTCGTTTATCCAAGCCGCGGATTGATTCCGGTTCGACGAGCGCGCGAGCACGATGCAGGTGAGTGGCATTTCGCTCCCTGGGCGGCGGATGAACTGTTGGCCGATTTCGAAACCAGGCTGGAGGCTGGGCGCGTTCCCAGGGTGCTTGGGGCTTTGCCCCCGGATGAAGTGCGCTCCGCGCTAAAGTATTTGCGAGCACAGTGGTCGACGAGGCCCCCCGTTCGGCATCGGAGGCGATTCCCGCAGGACGCCAGCGTCATGGTCGCTCGAGGCCTTCCCGCTTGTCTTGCCGTGCTCCGGGGCGAGCCGCTGCCTGCGATGCGCTCGTGGCGGGCGCTTGATTTCAGTCGTAGCGGGCTTTACATCCTCGCGAACAGCGATCCCACTCGCGCCTGGCCAGATATAGGGGAGTTGCTGGGCGTGCACTTTGATGATGGAGATGGCTGGCAACTCGGCATCGTCCGGCGTCTGCGGATGTGGCCCAGTCATGCAGGGCTGGGTGTTGAGTTGCTCGCATGGAAGCCGACGATTGGGGTGATCGACGACGGGCAGTTCGCGGTTGAAGGGATCCAGTGCGATACCCCGGAAAAAGGCGGGGTGATTCGGTTCCTGACGCTCGCGACTGCGTCGGAACTTGCTGAACCCCTGTTCCTTCGTGAACCTGGCGCGGTGATCAGGCTGCGTCCTCTGCAGACCCTTGCGCAGGCAGCGGGCTACAAGCTAGTGGCCTATCAGGTGCAGTAGCAGAACCGCACTTTAGTCGCTGTTGCTTGTGTTCATCCGGTTCGGAGCCTGCCCTCGGAGCGGCTGTCCTTCCTCGTCGATGCATTTGCCCGCCGCGTGGCTGTTGAATCGCAGGCCAGGGGGCTCCAAAAGTCGCGGCTGGGCGTGCCGGCACGCATCCTCTCATAAGAATCTTTTTTCTTATTTTTCTTGACGGTTTTTTTTGGGTGTCTATAATTCGGCCCTCTTCAGCGCTGCAGCGGTTTTCAAGGAAGTCGTGGCGGCGTTGGAGGTTGGGG
>NZ_JAVEYL010000084.1:0-3266 GCF_034003485.1 Thauera sp. | reverse complement strand
GACGTGTGCTCTTCCGATCTGGGTTGGGCGTCTCAGCGTTCATAGAACCACTCCATGAACTCACCGGCTACTTCGGGCGAAAGCTCCAAAACAGCTTCGGCAACTGCCCCCTGAGTCAGAATTGTTGTCGCCTCGTTAGAATCACAAACCCGGGGGCGATAGTGGAAGAACGAAGTGGCGAGATACGGACAAGCCTTCAAGGACAAAGCAGTGGCGCGGTTGTTGCCGCCTGAGAGTGCTTCACTGGAATCGGTTGCACGGGATCTGAGCATCTCGGCGCCGACCTTGGAGCGTTGGCGTGCGGATGCGCTGTCCAGGCCCGCTCGCGAGCGGGCTTGGACAGCAGCGGCTCGGTTCGAGGCGGTGCTGGTGACCGCGGCGATGGACGAGGCAGGTAAGAATGCGTGGTGCCGTGAGCGCGGGGTGTATCCGCTGGAACTGGAGCAATGGCGCCAGGCGGCGACCCAGGCACTGGCTGAGCCCGAGGACGCACGCGCCAGCCATCGCGAGACGAAAGCCGACCGGCGGCGCATCAAGGAATTGGAGCGCGAGTTGCGGCGCAAGGACAAGGCGCTGGCCGAGACCGCCGCCTTGCTGGTGCTGTCAAAAAAACTCGAGGTGATCTTCCACAAGGACAGGGACGAGGACGCATGATCGGCCTGGAGGATCGCCGGACATTGGTCCGAAACATTGAAGTGGCCCATAGCGCTGGCGCCCGATTGCAGCCGGCCTGCCAGACGGCGGGGATTACGGTGCGCACGTTGCAGCGCTGGAAGACGCAAGGCGGGCTCGTGGTAGGCGACAAGCGCCCCGACGCCGAGCGGGCCTTGCCCGGCCATACGTTGAACGAGGACGAACGCGCGCGGATTCTGGCGGTGGCCAATGAACCACGGTTTGCGGCCTTGCCTCCGGCACGCATCGTGCCGACACTGGCCGACGAGGGCGTGTATCTGGCCAGCGAATCGAGCTTCCAGCGCATCCTGCGCGCGCATGGACAGAACCGCCACCGTGGTCGTAGCCGGGCACCGCAGCCGTCGCGTCGGCCCACCACGCACATCGCCACGGAGCCCGGGGAGGTCTGGTGCTGGGATATGACCTACTTGCCCGCGCAGGTGACGGGAGCTTGGTTCTACCTTTACCTGATCATGGATTTGTACAGCCGCAAAATCGTAGGCTGGGAGGTCCATGCCAACGACGACGCCGACCACGCGGCCCATCTCGTGAAGCGCACCGCGCTGGCCGAGCGGGTGCATGCGATGGCCGCCAAACCGGTGCTGCACGGCGACAATGGCAGCACGCTCAAGGCCACCACCGTGCTTGCCATGCTCCACTGGCTCGGGGTCAAACCGTCGTACTCCCGGCCTCGGGTCTCGGACGACAACCCCTTCGTGGAGTCGTTGTTCAAAACCGCCAAGTATCGCCCGGAATTCCCCGTGCGCGGATTTGCCGATCTGGATGAGGCACGCACCTGGGCAGCTGACTTCGCTCACTGGTACAACTTCGAGCATCGGCACAGCGGCATCCGTTATGTCACACCAGCGCAGCGCCACGCCGGTGCGGATCGGGCGATCCTGGCCGCGCGTCACCAGACCTACCTGCAGGCGCGCGAACGCAACCCACGGCGCTGGTCGGGTCAAACGCGCGACTGGTCGCACATCGGCGGCGTCACCCTCAACCCGGAGCGTGACTCCGTCGTCAATGCGGCACTTCATGCTGACGACATAATTGAGTTAGTTGCATGAGTCAGGCGACAACAATCTTGACTTGCTCCGGTTCAGTTCAACAAGGCTTACTAACCCGTACGTTGGTAAGCGGACATTCATGAAATGACGTACCGTGTGCTTGGGTGTCGGAAAAAGGCACGCACAAGGTCGGGCATTTTTTGCAATGACCGCAGGAACCCGACTGCGATCTTTTTCATCTGGTCGGGGCCTTTGATGATGCTGCGTCCCATCTTGTGGTGCTTCAGGTGAGCCCAGACGTGCTCGTCTGGATTCAGGTCGGGGGAGTAAGACGGAAGCCTGAACAGGCGCAAGCTCCCCTTTGTTTTCTCGACGAAAGCTTTGACCTTGGCGCTGCGATGGACCGGGTGGCCGTCAACGATCAAGAACACGGGCTTCTCGCGCCCATTGATCAGCCGTTTGAGGAATTCGATGAATACGTCTGCCGTGACGTTGCCTTCTGTGCACATGAAGCGCAACTGTCCTTTCGGGCTGATGGCCGAGATCAGATTCACTTTGAACCGCGCACCGGTACCCTTGACGATGGGCGTTTGCCCGGTCGGCGCCCAAGTCGTTCCACTATGGTAGTCAGAGCGGACCTGAGCTTCGTCGGCAAAGAAGATCTCCGCATCTACGGCTTTGGCCTCGGCTCGAATACGCGGGAATTCGTTCGTGATCCAGTCCGAAACGAGCTCGGGATCGCGTTGGTAGGCCCGCACCAGCGGGCGCTGCGGCGACAAGCCCAGCTTTCTGAGCAGCCGACCCACACTTACCTCGGACAGCGCCACGCCGAACTGTTGTCGGATCAAGGTTCTCACCATCGCCCGGGTCCACAAAGCAAACTCGAACTTGAACTGCTCGGGGCTCGACATCGTGATTGTGCGGTAAAGCCAATCCAGCGCCTTACCATCGAGCTTGGGCGTTCGCCCTGGAACAGGCTTCGCACGCAGTGCCTCAAGCCCGCCTTCCCGGTAGCGCGCAAGCCACTCGTAGATTCGACCACGCGAAAATCCCAGCGCCTGGATGACCACTTCCGGAGATTCACCGGCTTCGACCCGCTGCACGGCCCGAATCCGAATCTCCTCCATCGCCTCGTGCGATATCGAACGACCGTCTCTCTTGCTCATGCCGCATTATCGCATCCCGACAAGAAATGTCCGCTAACTTATGTACTGATTAGTATTTCAGGCCTTGCTGTCCCTTGAACTGACCTCAGCCTTCTTTAAACGTGATTTTCTCGCGGCCTTCATTGGTCATCTCGGAGAAACCGGGAATTGGCTTCAGGCTCTCAACCAGTTGGCCTTCAATGGCTTGGTCGAGGGGCTTCAGATTCGGTTCCCGCTCACGTGGTCAGACCGGGCAGCGAAAATCGCCAATATCGTAGGCTGGACCGTGACTCCCGAATCCCCAAGGGGCAACCCGCAGATGGCTGGGGCGATCCTCGATTTTTGGACTAGCGACTGGGTCGCCACTGGAAAGCGCCTTCGAAGTGGCGAAGCGCTCCTTAAGCCCGAGCTATTTGAGCGCCCCTTCATCAAGCAGGGC
>NZ_JAVEYL010000022.1:0-66291 GCF_034003485.1 Thauera sp. | reverse complement strand
AGTCGATTACTCGATGATCTTGGCGACGACGCCGGCGCCGACGGTACGGCCACCTTCGCGGATCGCGAAGCGCAGACCTTCTTCCATGGCGATCGGGGCGATCAGCTTGACGGTGATCGACACGTTGTCGCCCGGCATGACCATCTCGGTGCCTTCCGGCAGCGAGATCGAACCGGTCACGTCCGTGGTACGGAAGTAGAACTGCGGACGGTAGTTGTTGAAGAACGGAGTGTGACGACCACCCTCTTCCTTCGACAGCACGTAGATCTCGCCCGTGAAGTGCGTGTGCGGGTTGATCGAACCCGGCTTGCACAGCACCTGGCCGCGCTCGACGTCTTCACGCTTGATGCCGCGCAGCAGCACGCCCACGTTGTCGCCGGCCTGACCCTGGTCCAGCAGCTTGCGGAACATTTCAACGCCGGTGCAGGTGGTCTTGACGGTAGGCTTGATGCCGACGATCTCGATTTCCTCACCAACCTTGACGATGCCACGCTCGACACGACCGGTCACCACGGTGCCGCGACCCGAGATCGAGAACACGTCCTCGATCGGCAGCAGGAAGGGCTTGTCGATGGCACGCTCAGGCGTCGGGATGTAGCTGTCGAGCGCAGCGGCAAGCTCGAAAATCGCCGGCTCGCCGATCGGCGACTGATCGCCCTCGAGCGCCTTCAGCGCCGAGCCCTTGACGATGGGAACGTCGTCACCCGGGAAGTCGTACTTCGACAACAGCTCGCGCACTTCCATCTCGACGAGCTCGAGCAGCTCTTCGTCGTCGACCATGTCGCACTTGTTCAGGAAGACGATGATGTACGGCACACCGACCTGACGCGCCAGCAGGATGTGTTCGCGCGTCTGCGGCATCGGGCCATCAGCGGCCGAGCACACCAGGATCGCGCCGTCCATCTGTGCGGCACCGGTAATCATGTTCTTGACGTAGTCGGCGTGGCCCGGGCAGTCAACGTGCGCGTAGTGGCGGTTGGCCGTCTCGTACTCGACGTGCGCGGTGTTGATGGTGATGCCGCGCGCCTTCTCTTCGGGCGCCGCGTCGATCTGGTCGTACGCCTTGGCTTCGCCGCCGAACTTCTTCGACAGGATCGTGGTGATCGCCGCGGTCAGCGTGGTCTTGCCGTGGTCAACGTGGCCGATCGTACCGACGTTTACGTGCGGCTTCGTCCGCTCAAACTTACCCTTAGCCATATCGCTATCCTTAAAATCAGAACCAGAAAAACCGGTGCGGCAGCCACACAAGTGGGCCGCCGCCCAGGCCAGGCAGAAAATGAGTGGTGCCCTTGACGTGGATTGAACACGTGGCCTCTCCCTTACCAAGGGAGTGCTCTACCACTGAGCTACAAGGGCGCCGAAACTTTACAAACGCAGCACTACTGGAGCGGGTGAAGGGAATCGAACCCTCGTCATAAGCTTGGAAGGCTTCTGCTCTACCATTGAGCTACACCCGCACATGCCTGCAACTGCGTTCGCTTGCACACCACTTACACAACACTCGCAGCCGATTCACTGCATCCGCTACGCCGACCGCAACAACTTGCGGCACGACTGAAACTTGGTGGAGGGAGAAGGATTCGAACCTTCGAAGGCTGAGCCGTCAGATTTACAGTCTGATCCCGTTGACCGCTTGGGTATCCCTCCGTCCGGGAAGCCCCGCACTATAGAGCCCACTTCCCGCCCTGTCAAATGTTTTCGTGATTTTTTTCTGAGGACGGGAACCCGGCTGCCCCTCTCCCCGCCCGGGGCAGCCACGAGGACGGCTGCAGCCCATCCGGCGGCGATAATCTCGCTTTCGAACTTCACCGGAGCACGAGGCATGAAGCCATCAGAGCAACCCGTCCGCCCACCCTTTCCCGAAGCGCTCGTGCACCGCCTGGAGGCCCGGTTCGGCACCCGCATCAGCCGCGCCGAGAGCATTCGGGCGCATCACGGCCACGACGAATCACACTTCCCCGACGCCGCGCCCGACGCGGTGGTGTTCGTGCATTCCACGGCTGAAGTGGCCGAAGTGGTGCGCGCCTGCGGCGAGTTCGACGTACCCCTGATCCCGTTTGGGGTTGGCAGCTCGCTCGAGGGCCACATCCTGGCAACACGCGGCGGCGTGTGCATCGACTGCAGCGAGATGAATGCGGTGCTCGACATTCGCGCCGAGGACATGCTGGTCGTGGTGCAACCCGGCGTGACGCGCAAGCAGCTCAACGCTGCGCTGCACGGCACCGGCCTGTTCTTTCCGATCGACCCCGGCGCCGACGCCTCGCTGGGCGGCATGGCGGCGACGCGCGCATCGGGCACCAACGCCGTGCGCTACGGCACCATGCGCGAGAACGTGCTCGGCCTCACCGCAGTGATGGCCGACGGGCGCGTGATCCGCACCGGCGGCCGCGCACGCAAATCCGCCGCGGGCTATGACCTCACCCGGCTGCTCGTCGGCTCGGAAGGCACGCTGGGCGTCATCACCGAGCTCACGGTCCGGCTGCACCCGCTGCCGGAAGCGACCTCGGCTGCGGTGTGTGCCTTCCCGGATGTGGTGTCGGCGGTCAATACCGTGATCCAGACCATCCAGCTCGGCGTGCCGGTTGCACGTATCGAGCTGGTGGACGAGCTCGGCGTGCGCGCGATCAACCGCTACAGCAAGACCACGCTGCGCGAGGCGCCGATGCTGTTCTTCGAATTCCACGGCAGCCCCGCCGGCGTGGATGAGCAGGCGCGCACCGTGCAGGAGCTTGCGAGCGAGAACGGCGGTCTGGATTTCGAGTGGGCCGAGCGCCCGGAAGACCGCAGCCGCCTGTGGGCCGCGCGCCACGACGCCTACTTCGCCAGCCTGAACCTGCGCCCGAACAGCCGCGCAATCACCACCGATGTGTGCGTTCCGATCTCGACCCTCGCCGAGTGCGTGAGCGCGACCCAGGCCGACATCGAGGCATCCGGTCTCATCGCGCCGATCGTCGGCCACGTGGGGGACGGCAACTTCCACGCCATCATCCTTGTCGACCCCGAAGATGACGCGGAAGGCGCGAGAGCCGAGGCCCTGAACCGCCGCATCGTCGAGCGCGCGCTCGCCATGGGAGGCACGTGCACGGGCGAGCACGGCATCGGCATCGGCAAGCAGGGCTTCCTGGTGCAGGAGCACGGCGAAGCGGTCGATTTCATGCGTGCGATCAAGCAGGCACTCGACCCACGCAACCTGCTCAATCCCGGGAAGGTGGTTCCCGGCCTGTGAGCCCGTCGGGCGAGCTCAGGGTAATCAGCGATTGAGGCCGCCAGGACCCGCGTCTAGCCTGAAGCAACGCGTCATGCCGCACCACCCACAAGGCGGGACGGCAAGGCGCGCGGCACCCGAAGTGACGATTTTGGGCAGAAGGAGAGGACCATGGCTGAAGCGTTCGCGGGCAGCACCACCCCGGCACCGAGCCTCGATGACAAATACACCCTGAGCAGCGGCCGCGTCTATCTGACCGGCTACCAGGCGCTGGTGCGCCTGCTGCTGATCCAGAAGGCACGCGACGAGGCGGCCGGCCTCAACACCGCCGGCTTCGTATCCGGCTACCGCGGCTCGCCACTCGGCGGGCTCGACCAGACGCTGTGGAAGGCGAAGCCGCACCTGCAGTCGCGCCACATCGTGTTCCAGCCCGGCGTCAACGAAGACCTCGCCGCCACCGCGGTGTGGGGCTCGCAGCAGCTCGACCTCACCCCGCATGCCGACTACCAGGGGGTGTTCGCCCTCTGGTACGGCAAGGGCCCGGGCGTTGACCGCTGCGGCGACGTGTTCCGCCACGCCAACGCCGCCGGCAGCTCGAAGTACGGCGGCGTGCTGGTGGTGGCCGGCGACGACCACGCCGCAAAGTCCTCCACCCTGCCGCACCAGACCGACCACTTCTTCAAGTCGATGATGATGCCGGTGCTGGCGCCCGCGGGCGTGCAGGATTACATCGACTTCGGCATCCACGGCTATGCGCTGTCGCGCTATTGCGGCTGCTGGGTGGCGTTCAAGGCGCTCGCCGACACGGTGGAGACCTCGGCCTCGGTCGACATCGAGCCGGGGCGCGTACAGGTCGTCATCCCCACCGACTTCGCCCTGCCCGCAGACGGACTCAACATCCGCTGGCCCGATCCACCGCTGGTGCAGGAGAAGCGCCTGCTGCACTACAAACTCTACGCCGCGCTCGCGTACACGCGCGCCAACCGGCTCAACCGCATCGTCATCGACTCGCCCGCGCCGCGCCTGGGCATCATCACCAGCGGCAAGAGCTATCTCGACGTGCGCCAGGCCTTCGACGATCTCGGCATCGACGACGCCCTCGCTGCCGAGATCGGCATCCGCCTGTACAAGGTGGGCATGGTATGGCCGCTGGAGGCCGACGGCGTGCGCCACTTCGCCGCAGGGCTGGACGAGATCCTGGTGGTCGAGGAAAAGCGCCAGCTGCTCGAATACCAGTTGAAGGAAGAGCTCTACAACTGGCGCGAAGACGTGCGCCCGCGCGTGATCGGCAAGTTCGACGAGAAGGGCGAGTGGGCGCGCATCGGCCGCGCCGACGGAACGGTGGACCATGGCGACTGGCTGCTCCCGGCCGCCGGCGAGCTCACCCCGGCGATGATCGCGCGCGTGATCGCCGGCCGCGTCGACCGCTTCTTCACCTCCGAGCGCATTCACGCCCGGCTGGCCTTCCTCGAGGCCAAGGAAGCCGCGCTCGCACGCCGCAGTTTCAGCGCCGACCGCGTGCCCACCTTCTGCTCGGGCTGCCCGCACAACACCTCCACCCACGTGCCCGAGGGCAGCCGCGCGGTGGCCGGCATCGGCTGCCACTACATGGTCACCTGGATGCCCGAGCGGCGCACCGCCACCTTCAGCCACATGGGCGGCGAAGGCGTGCCCTGGGTGGGGCAGGCGCCCTTCACCCGCGAAAAGCACATCTTCGCCAACTTGGGCGACGGCACCTACTTCCATTCGGGGCTGATGGCGATCCGTCAGGCAGTCGCGGCGAAGGTGAACATCACCTACAAGATCCTCTACAACGACGCGGTGGCGATGACCGGTGGCCAGCCCCACGACGGCCCGCTCGACGTCCCCATCATCGTCCGTCAGCTGCAGGCCGAGGGCGTGCATAACATCGTCGTGGTCACCGACGGCACCGAGCGCGCCTACGGCCCCGCCGACATCCCGCACGTGCCCATCCGCCACCGCGACGAGCTCGACGCCATCCAGCGCGAGCTGCGCGAATCGGGCGGCGTCACCGCGCTGATCTACGACCAGACCTGCGCTGCCGAGAAGCGCCGGCGCAGGAAGCGCGGCACCTTCCCCGATCCCGCGCGCCGGGTCTTCATCAACGAGGCGGTGTGCGAGGGCTGCGGCGACTGCGGCGTGCAGTCGAACTGCATGTCGATCATGCCGGTGGAAACCGAGTTCGGGCGCAAGCGCCAGATCGACCAGTCCTCGTGCAACAAGGATTACTCCTGCCTGAAGGGCTTCTGCCCGAGCTTCATCACCATCGAGGGCGGCCAGGTGCGCAAGGGCACGGCGCTGGCCGCCGACGATGCGCACTTCGGCATCCCGCCCGCCCCCAGGCTGCCCGCCACCGCCCGCCCCTACGGCATCCTGGTCACTGGCGTCGGCGGCACCGGCGTGATCACCATCGGCGCGCTGATCGGCATGGCGGCCCACCTCGACGGCAAGGGCGTCACCGTGCTCGACATGACCGGCCTCGCGCAGAAGGGCGGCTCGGTGTACAGCCACATCCGCATCGCCGACCGGCCCGACGACCTGCACGCGGTGCGCATTGCCGCTGGCGAGGCCGACGCGGTGATCGGCGGCGACCTCATCGTCAGCGCCAGCGTCGAGGCCCTGGCCAAGATGGCCGCCGGACGCACACGCGCGGTGATCAACCTCGCCGAGACGCCGACCTCCGAATTCACCCACAACCCGGACTGGCAGTTCCCCGAGCGGCACATGCGCACCACGATCCGTGAAGCGCTCGGCATCGATGCGAACGACGCCGGCGGCACGCGCACAGGACTCGGCACAGAACTCGACGCGGGCGTCGGCGCGGACTTCGTCGACGCCCAGGCGCTGGCCACCACGCTGCTCGGCGATGGCATCGCCACCAACCTGTTCCTGCTCGGCTTCGCGTGGCAGCGTGGTCTGGTGCCGGTGTCCGAGGCGGCGCTCATGCAGGCGGTGGCGCTCAACGGCGTGGCGGTGGACATGAACCGCCGCGCCTTCCTGTGGGGCCGGCGCGCCGCCCACGACCTCGCCGCCGTCGAGCGCCATGCCCGCCCCGTGCAGGTGCAACCCGACCGCCCGCACGGTCTCGACGAGCTCATCGCACGCCGTGTGCGAGCACTCACGGCCTACCAGGACACGCCCTACGCCGAACGCTACCGCGCCCTCGTCGAGCGCGTACGCACTGCCGAAGCCGCACGCGTCGGCACCGACAGCACCCGGCTGACCGAGGCGGTGGCGCACAACTACTTCAAGCTGCTCGCCTACAAGGACGAATACGAAGTCGCGCGCTTGTACACCGACCCGGCCTTCTGGCAGAAGGTGGAGGCCCGCTTCGAGGGCGACTACAGCGTGCGCTTTCACCTCGCCGCGCCGCTGCTTGCGCGCCCCGACCCGAACACCGGCCACGTCGCCAAGCGCGCCTTCGGCCCCGGCATGATGCGCGTTTTCCGTCTGCTCGCCCGCCTCAAGGGGTTGCGCGGCACGCGCTGGGATGTTTTCGGCTACACCGCGGAGCGCCGCGCCGAGCGGGCGCTGATCGCCGAATACGAAGCCGATGTCGCCGAACTGCTCGACAGCCTGAGCTACGACCGTCTGCCCCTCGCACTCGAGATCGCCCGCCTGCCAGAGCACATCCGCGGCTTCGGCCATGTGAAGGCGGCCGCCATGCAGTCGGCGGCGAAACAGCGTCGCGCGCTGCTTTCCCGCTGGCGCGGCGCGCGGCAGGAGGCAGCAGCGCGGCGCCAGCGCGTGGCGGCCTGACTCTCGAGGCCAGCCCCCCGTGCCAATGCGCCCCAGCGCGGACAGGCCCCTGTCCGACATGCGAGACGAAGGGCCAGCGGCTATCATGCGCCAGCCTTTTTGCTGCCGCGCCACCGCTCACGATGCCTCCTGCCCTCAAAGCCCTGCTCGCCCAGCTCATCGGCTCGGCCGTTGCCTTACTGCTCGCCCGCAACGGTCTCGTCGCCGGCCTGTGGCAGATCGTGGCGACCCAGGCCGCGAGCGCGGCAGTGGCCGCGGCGCTGCTGCGCAGCGCGCGCTGGTGGCTGCCCATCCACCTCGGCTTCGTCCCGCTGCTGGTCGCGGCGCAGAGCCTCGGCCTGCACCCGGCCTGGCATCTCGCCGCCTTCGTCGCGCTGGTGCTCGTGTACTGGACCAGCTTTCGCACCCAGGTCCCGCTCTACCTGAGCAACCGCCGCACTGCAGCGGCGGTTGTCGACCTGCTGCCCGCGGCGCCGGCCCGCCTGCTCGACATCGGCGCGGGCACCGGCTCACTGCTGCGCCCGCTCGCCCGCGCCCGACCCGACTGCCAGTTCATCGGCGTCGAACTCGCGCCCGCGACCTGGTTGATCGGCCACCTGCTCGCCGCCCGCCAGCCCAACATCGACTGCCAGCGCGGCGACATCTTCGCCCGTACCTGGCAGGACTTCGACGTGGTGTACGCCTTCCTGTCTCCCGTGCCGATGGCCGCGGTGTGGCGGAAGGCCGCAGCGGAACTGCGCCCTGGCGCGCTCCTGGTCAGCAACAGTTTTCCGGTCCCCGAACGCGACGCCGACTTCGTCGTCGATGTGGACGACCGTCGCCGCACGCGCCTGTACGGCTACCGCATTCCGCCTCACGCGACACCCTGAACGGCCAAAATAGGGGTGACGAACGGGCGCTTTTCCGGCGCTTGCCCTTGACCGCCAGGACCGATAATGGACACGGTGAAATGGACTGCAAGCGAAGGATGTAGCGTCATGGCTGAGATCATCTGCGTGATCGGCAACAAGGGCGGAACCGGCAAGACCACTTTGTCGCACATGCTGTGCCAGGGCCTCGGTCTCCTTGGCCAGCGCGCGGCGTGCGTGCTCACCGACACCACACGTGAGCCCCTCGTCCCTGCGGGCCGGCGCTACCTGATTGCGGACGCACGCACGCGCGACTCCCTGACCAAGGTGGTCGACAAACTGCGCACCCTCGACGACTGGATCGGCGTCATCGACGGCGGCGGCAACCGCACCGAGATGGACCGCAAGCTGTACGCCCTCTCCGACATCGTGCTGCTGCCCTTTCGCGAATCGCATGAGGACATCCGCACCGTGCTGCGCGACCTGGAGATGTTCCCGCGCGCCTATGCGGTGCCCACCCAGTGGCCGCACAACGCCTGGCAGCGCGAAGCCGCGGACCGCACCGTCGCGCAACTGCTGGGCGCTTATCGCCACCGCATCCTGCGCCCGGTCAACGCCCTGTCGGCAAGCAAGTTGCTGCTGCAGAAACGCGTCCCCGAGCAACTGCCCTCGCCGCTGTCGAACGCCTGCCGCGCCGTCGCGCGCCAGGTGCTGGAAGTGCTCGAGATCGATTTCGCCGATCACGGCCCGGATGACGAGGGCGACGACATCGCCGAGCGCCTGCCCGCAGCCGAAATGCCGCTACGGCTCACCCAGGGCGCGCGTCGCAGCCACTGAGCACGGCGCGCCCGCGCCCGGCAGCACTCAGAGCCGCGCCCCGCTGCGCGCGATTGCGACCAGCGCCTGTGATCGGCTGCTCACGCCGAGCGCGCGGTAGATCGCGGTCATGTGGACCTTGACCGTACCTTCGGTGAGGCCGAGAAGGTCCGCAATCTCGCGGTTACTGCGCCCCCCGGCGAGCAGTTCAAGCACACGAGCCTGCGCGGTCGTCAGCCCGAAGCGCTCAGCGGGCGCCTTGCCGGGAGAACGCCGCGGGCTCTGGGTACTGCGCACAGGCGTCGGCACGCCGCCATCGAGCAGTTCGCGCACCGCACGCAGCAGCACCTCACCGGAACTGGCCTTGGACACGAAACCGGAAGCGCCCGCCTTCAGCGCCCGCCGTACCGAGGCGTCGTCGTCCATTGCCGACACCACGATCGCCGGCATGTCAGGAAAGCGCTTGCCGAGAATGACCAAAAGGGAGAAGCCATTGACGTCGGGCAGCATCAGATCGATCACGGCGAGATCAAGGTCCGACTGGCGCTCGAGCACCGCGAGCGCCTCGTCGCCATCGGCCGCCTCGATGCACTCGACCCCGGGCTCCAGCCGCGACAGGCTCTGCGCCATGGCCTCGCGGACGAGCGCATGGTCTTCGACGATGAGGATCTTTGTCATGTCCCGCTTGCGGCAGCGCGCCGCCCCGGCTGAAGAACGCGATGAACATACCATGCCGGATGCAGCCGGCCCTATGCCGGAAGGCGCAAAGAAGGGAAAATTGCCAGACTTTCTGCAGGTACTGCGTGCCGCGCCCCAACCCGATCCATTCGCATCCTCGCCCATGTGCCTGAATCCCTTCGCGGTCTCCCGCTCGACGCTGAGCCAGCTTGGCTGGCTGCTGTCTGGGCATGGCGGATGAAACGCGCATCGGTGTGGCGCTGGGTCGCGCTGCTCGCATTGCTCGTCGTGCCGCTCATCAGCCCGGCAATGGCGGCAGGCTCGCGCGTGCTCGTGCTCGCCGAGATGGACAAGGCGCCACAAGCAGAAACCGTGGCCGCGCTGAACGCCGAACTGCAGCGCGACGGTGTTGACGTGTCGGTCCTGGCGCCGGCAAGCGCGAACCGGGCGTCACTGACCGGCGCCCGCCTGATCGTCACCGTCGGCAGCCATGCCGCACACACCACCGTGGCGCTGGAGACGGCGACCCCCGTCCTCCACGTCCTGCTGTCGCGCAGCACCCTCGACGCACTGGGCGAGCGGCCCGGCAGCGCGCCCAGGTCGGCGATCGTGCTGGACCAGCCCGCCGAACGCCAGATCGCGCTGATCCGGCTGGCGCTGCCCAAGCATGAGCGGATCGCCACGATCGCCGGCCCCGAGACACCCGCCCTGGCGCGCGCGCTGAACACCGCCGCCACGCGCAGCGGCCTCGACACCCGCAGCGCCGAGGTCGCCGACATCCCTGCGCTGTATCCGGCGCTGCGCAGCGTACTGGAACAGCCCGCGGTGCTGGTCATCACACCAGACAGCCAGGTGTTCAACAGCCAGACCGTGCATCACGTGCTGCTCACTGCCTTTCGCCTGCACGCCCCGGTGCTCGGCTTCTCGGCTGCCTACGTGCGCGCCGGTGCCGTGCTCGGTCTGTACACCACGCCGACGCAGGCGGGAACCGAAACTGCGGCCGTCGTCCGGCAGGTGCTGACCGGGCAGGCACTGCCGAGCCCCACCCACCATGCCCTGTTCGAAGTCGGCGTCAATCCCACCGTCGCGCGCGCACTCGGCATTCAACTGCCACAGGCGGACGCGCTCACCGACGCACTGCGTGCGCAGGAGGGGCTCGCGCCATGATCGAGCGCTGGGGCATCCGCGCCCGCGTCACCTTTGTCGCCTTCGTGCCGATGCTGGTGGTGGCCGCGCTGATGACCGCAACCCACACCGGCCTGCGCCTGTCCGACCTCGACCAGGCCCTGCGCGCACGCGCCCAGGCCCATGCCCGCCAGCTCGCCGCCGCCAGCGAATACGCGATCTTTGCCGGCGACCGCGAAACGCTCGGCCAGCTCGCCGACGCCCTCATGCTCGAGGACGACGTCGCAGCCATCGCCATCCGCGGCGCGGACGGCCAGGTACTCGTGCGTACCGGACGCTTCGCAGCCACGCTCCCGCCCACGGCGCCCTATCCAGCGCGGGTGCAGACACTGGAAACGCCTGACGGACGCTGGCTGCGCATCGTGGAACCGATCCGGCCCAGCCACCTCCCCACCGAAGACGTCTTCAGCGGCGGCATGGTGCCGGCCAACAACGTGCAGGCACCGCTCGGCCAGCTGATCATGGACATGTCGCTCGCCCGGCTGCAGCAGCGCCGCAGCGAACTGCTCTGGATCGCCGCCGGCTGGATGGTGATCGTGGCCGTGGGCAGCCTGCTGCTGGCACGGCGCATGAGTCGCAGCGTCAGCGGCCCGATCCGCGAGACCGCCGAAGCAGTCCTCAGCATCGGCCGCGGCGAGCTGGACCGTCGCGTCACGGTCAGCGGCGGAGGGAGCGTGCGCGCCCTCGCCGAAGGTGTGAACGAGATGGCCGAGCGACTCCAGAACGCGCACGCCTCCATGGCGCGCCGCATCGACGATGCCACCTCCGAACTGCGCGCACGCAAGGACGAGGCCGAGCGCGCGAACCTGGCCAAGTCCCGCTTCCTCGCTGCTGCCAGCCACGACCTGCGCCAGCCTCTGCACGCACTCGGGCTGTTCCTTTCCGAACTCGCCCAGCAACCCCTGGATGCGCGCAGTCGACAGATCACCGGACGCCTGACGGCCTCGACCGAGGCGATGGAGGGGCTGCTCGACAGCCTGCTCGACATCTCTCGACTGGATGCCGGCGTACTCGCCCCTGAGCGCAGCGTGTTCGACATGCACGCCAAGCTCGAACACATCATCGCCGGCCAGACCAGCGCCGCCGCTGCGCGCGGCCTGGAGCTGCGCCTGCGCTGCCCGCCGTGCTGGGGTCTCAGCGACCCGCTGCTGTTCGAACGCATCGTCGCCAACCTCGTCAGCAATGCCATCCGCTACACCCCCGCGCACGGCCGCGTGCTCATGGCCTGCCGGCGCCGGGGCGAGCGCCTGCGCGTCGAGGTACGCGACAGCGGCCCGGGCATCGCCGTCGACGATCAGCAGGTCATCTTCCAGGAGTTCGTTCAGCTCGGTAATGCCGAGCGCGCCCGCGACAAGGGTCTTGGCCTTGGCCTGGCCATCGTCCGCCGCCTGGTGGACCTGCTCGGCCATCGGCTCGAACTGCGCTCGGCACCCGGGCGGGGATCGGTGTTCGCCGTCGAAATACCGGCCGCACCGCAACCCGAACCGGTGCCGGGCGACCGCGAAGCGCTCGCGCTCGGCCATTTCGGCGACCTCCAGGTGCTGCTCGCTGACGACGACGCGCTCGCCCTCAGCGCCATGACGAGCCTGCTCGAGTCCTGGGGCTGTGAAGTGACGGCCGCGCAATCGGCCGGTGGCCTGATGGACGCACTCGCGAGCGGGAACGCGCCCGACATCCTGATCACCGACCTGCGCCTCGGTGGCGCGACCGATGGCCTCGCATTGATCACCAAGGTGCGGGCACAACCCGGACTGGCAGGACTGCCCGCAGTGCTCATCAGCGGCGACACCGCGCCGGAGAGCCTCGCCCGCATCCAGGCGGCCGGCGTGCAGATGCTGCACAAGCCAGTCCGCTCCGCGCGCCTGCGTGCGCTGATGCATCGGCTCCTGACCGCCCACTGACACCCGCCGCCCTCGCGCCCCCTGCGCCCCGCGCGCCCCGTGCAGGACGCGCACCCGCAGCGGTGTATCGGTTAATATCGGTTCATATCCTTCAACCCGACTGGAGTAGCCAATGTCAAAGGACCAGAACGCTCAGGATCCGCTGGAATTCGTGCGCGGCATGTGGAACCAGATGGGTTTCTCCCTGCCCGGAATGGTCACGCCGACACTGGACATCGACGAGCTCGACAAGCGCATCAAGGACATGCGCGCAGTCGAAGGCTGGCTGAAGATGAACCTGAACATGCTGCAGATGAGCATCCAGGGACTCGACATGCAGCGCGCAGCGCTGGCTGCCGTGAAGGCGATGAGCCAGCAAGCGCAGCAGGCCGGCGAGGGCGCGAGCGACTCCGCCAACAATCCGTTCGCCAACGCTGCGGCAATGTGGCCGTGGAACCTCATGAACAACGTGCCGGGAACCGACGCCGAGGCCGCGGCGCGCGAGGCCGAAGCCAAGAGCAGCCGCGGCACGCGTCGCAAGACATCGACCGACAAGTAAGCATCACCTCCACGGGGCGCCGGGTTGAGCGCCGCCGATGCCTGACGCGGGCGGCATTACTACCGCCCGTTTGCGTTCATCGGTTCCCGTTCGGCGGCTCCGCCTCCGCCCTATCCGTTCAGCCGTATCCGTTCAGATGACACCCGCCGCGCGCAGGCGCTCGATCGTATCTGCGTCCACGCCCTCGCCTGCGAGTATTGCCTCGGTGTCTGCCCCGACCCTCGTCGGTGCGGCGCGCGGCGCGGACGTCGGCATCGCCGTCATGCGCACCGCCGGTCCGAACTGGCGCACGCCGGCCACCTCGACCACCATGCCGCGTGCCTGTAACTGCGCATCCTCCAGACTTTCCTCCAGGCGCAGCACCGGCGTCACGCAGCAATCCACCGCATCGAAGATCGACACCCAGTCGCGCTGACTGCGGCTGCGGAAGATGGCCGCCAGCTCGCCGCGCACGCGTGCGCCCTCCGTGCCCTCGGCCAGATGGCCCGGTTGGAGATCCGTGCGCCCGAGCGTGTCGCACAGCAGGTGCCAGAACTTTTCTTCGAGGGCGCCCACCGCCATGTGGCGGCCGTCGGCCGTTTCGTACACCCCGTAGCAGGGTACGCCACCGCTGAGCAGATCCTCTCCGCGCGGTCGAACCCGACCGCTGGCCAGCACCTCGGTGAGCGGGAAGATGGCATGGGCGAAAGTGGCATCGGTCATCGACACGTCTACGTGACGCCCGTGGCCGCTGCGCTGGGCGTCGAACAACGCGACCATGATGCCCATCACCGCGCCCATGGTGCCGCCGAGCAGGTCGCCGATCTGCACATTCGACAGCGCAGGCGCGCCGCCTGCAGTGCCAATCTGGTCGAGCACGCCGGCGTAACCGAGGTAATTGATGTCGTGTCCGGCGCGCGCCGCGTAGGGTCCGCTCTGACCGTAGCCGGAGATGCTGCACAGGACGACGCGCGGGTTGCGCCCGGCCAGGGTCTCGTAGCCCAGCCCGAGGCGCGCCATCACGCCCGGGCGAAAGCCCTCGACCACCACGTCGGCGCTTTCCACCAGGCGCAGGAAGAGCGCGCGCCCTTCGGCCTGCTTGAGGTCCAGTCGCAGGCTGCGCTTGTTGCGGTTGACGACCTGATAGAACCAGCTCGTCTCGCCGCCCATCGCGCCCATGGTGCGCGCATAGTCGCCGGCACCGGTGTCCTCGACCTTGATGACTTCGGCGCCGTAGTCGGCCAGGTGCTGGGTGGCCAGGGGGCCGGGAAGGAGGCGGCTGAGATCGAGGACGCGCACGCCCTCGAGTGGCGCGCGGCGCGCGGCGGTCTGGTCTTGCATGGATTCTCCGGGCGCGCAGCACGTGCTGCCGGTACGCCCGCCCATGGCCGGCGCCCGGCAGCGCGCGCGCCGTCTGTGGCTATCGATAAACCCGCACGTCGTCGATGACCTTGCCGTCGTTGGCGAGAGCCCCCGCCGGCAGGAAGGCGACCTCGCCACGCAGCTTGGTCAGTTCGCGAATGCTGGCGGCGACGGCATCGGCCAGGGCCTCGCTGCCGCCACCGGCCGCCTCGCACATCAGCGTCATGCGGTCGTTGAGGTCCGGATTATCCACCACCAGGCGCGCACGCGTGATCTCGGGGTGACGGCGCACCACCTGGGCGATCTGTCCGGGATGCACGAACATGCCCTTGACCTTGGTGGTCTGGTCGGCGCGCCCCATCCAGCCCTTGATGCGAACATTGGTGCGCCCGCAGGGCGAGGTGCCGGGCAGCACCGCCGACAAATCGCCGGTGCCGAAGCGGATCAGCGGGTAATCGGGGTTGAAGGTGGTCACCACCACCTCGCCCACCTCGCCGGGCGCCACCGGGTCGCCGGTGCCGGGGCGGACGATCTCGAGCAGCACATCTTCGTCCACCACCATGCCCTCGCGCGCCGGGGTTTCGTAGGCGATCAGCCCGATGTCGGCGGTGGCGTAGGCCTGGAAGGCCGTGATGCCGCGCGCGGCGAAGGCCTCGCGCAGGCTGGGCGGGAAGGCCTCGCCGGAGACGAAGGCCTTGGTGAAGGACACCGGCACGCCGAGCTCATCCGCCTTGTCGAGCAGGATGCGCAGGAAGGATGGCGTGCCGACGTAGGCAGTGGGCTGCAGGTCGGCGATCGCCGCGAGCTGCTGCTCGGTCTGGCCCACGCCGGCGGGGAAGACGGTGCAACCGAGCGCGTGCGCGGCGGTCTCCATCATCGAGCCGGCGGGGGTGAAATGATACGAGAAGGTGTTGTGGACCAGGTCGCCGGCACGGAAGCCCGCGGCGAACAGCGCGCGCGCCAGGCGGTAGTAGTCGGGGCGCGCACCTTCGGGTTCGTAGAGCGGGCCAGGCGAGGCGAACACGCGCCGGCACGCCGTGCCCCAGCCCACCGCCGAAAAACCGCCGAAGGGCCGCGCCGCCTTCTGCAATTCCAGCAACTCCGACTTGCGGATGACCGGCAGCGTGGCGAGTGCGTCACGGCTGGTCACGGAATCCGGATCGACGTCGGCGAGCAGCCGCCCGAACGCTGGCGCAGCGGCGCGCGCGTGGGCGATCTGCGCCGGCAGGCGGGCCAGCAGTTCGCGCTCGCGCGCCTCGGGATCGCGGGTCTCGCGCGTATCGTGGAAATTCATCTTGGCTCCCCAGCTCGATGCGTTGTCCGTTTCGGCGTCCAGTCCAGCGGGCTTCAGCTCAGCCAACGCTTGCGGCGACGATAGTGCTTGATGTCGCGGAAGCTCTTGCGGCCTTCGCCCGCGAGGCCGAGGTAGAACTCCTTGACGTCCTCGTTGGTCGCCAGGTCCTTGGCCGCGCCTTCCATCACGATGCGGCCGTTCTCGACGATGTAGCCGAAGTCGGCGTAACGCAGCGCGACCATGGTGTTCTGTTCTGCGAGCAGGAAGCTCACCCCTTCCTTGGCGTTGAGGTCCTTGACGATCTCGAACACCTCTTCGACGATCTGCGGTGCCAGGCCCATCGAGGGCTCGTCGAGCAGGACCATGTTCGGGTTCGACATCAGCGCACGCCCGATCGCGCACATCTGCTGCTCACCGCCCGAGGTGTAGGCCGCCTGGCTCGTGCGGCGCGTCTTCAGGCGCGGGAAGTAGGTGTACACCTTGTCGAGGTTGGCGGCGATCTCGCCCTTGTCGCTGCGGGTGTAGGCACCGGCGAGCAGGTTTTCCTCGATGGTCAGGTGGGCGAAGCAGTGGCGCCCTTCCATGACCTGGACCACCCCTCGGCGCACGAGGTCGGACGGTGACAGCGCTTCGACGCGCTCACCGCGATATTCGATCGTGCCCTTGGTGACCTCGCCGCGCTCGCCCTTGAGCAGATTGGAGATCGCTCGCAGCGTGGTGGTCTTGCCCGCGCCGTTGCCGCCGAGAATGGCCACGATGCCGCCCTCGGGCACCTGCAGGGACACCCCCTTGAGCACCAGCGCGACGTGGTTGTAGATCACCTCGATGCCATTCACATTGAGTAGAAGATTCGGTGCGCTC
Organism: Thauera sp.; assembly: GCF_034003485.1. Classification (GTDB taxonomy): domain Bacteria; phylum Pseudomonadota; class Gammaproteobacteria; order Burkholderiales; family Rhodocyclaceae; genus Thauera. The sequence continues at coordinate 49,844 of NZ_JAVEYL010000022.1, read as the reverse complement.
ATCATTTCGTCCGCTAAATTCGGCCCCACCACGACGCGCGCGACAGGGCCCGGATCGATTCCGGCCACCCGGCCAGCCGCACGAGGCGGCACGGTCGAGCGGCTGGAAACAACATCAGGTGTTGCAGTCGCTGGCGTCGCGACGCTTGACCTGCTTCTCGGCGGCGTAGCGGTCTGCGGCTTCCTTGACCATCGGGTCGAGCACGCTCTTGTCCGCCTCGTACCAGTCGGCGCCCATCACCCACTTGCTGCCATCCCACGAGTGCACGCGTGCCCACGACGAGCCCATGTGATCCTCGCAAGTGGTCTTGATCGGACGGATGACGCCCTTCACGCCCAGCTCTTCAAGCCGCTTCTCGTCGAGGTTGAGGTTCTCGAAGCCCCAGCGCACCTGCTCGCCGGTCATGACCTGGCCCTTGCCGAACTTCTCCTGCGCCGCACGCACGGCCTCGACGCTGAGCATCGAGATGATCATGCCGCGGGTATAGAGCACCGAACCGACCTCGTCGCGCGGCCCCGAGCCCTGGCCGGCGTCATGCACCTTCTTCAGAAGGTCCTGCATCAGCGGGTAATCGGTACCGTTCGGGTTCAGCGCCAGCGCGCTGTAGCCCTTGGCGTTGGCGCCCACGTCCTTGACGTCGGGTTCGGCACCCGCCCACCACACGCCGAACAGCTTCTCGCGCGGGAAGCCGGTGGCGATCGCTTCCTTCAGCGCCGTCGAGTTCATCACGCCCCAGCCCCACAGCAGCGCATAGTCGGGACGATCGCGACGCACCTGCAGCCAGGTCGCCTTCTGCTCCACGCCCGGCGCGGTCACCGGCAACAGTTGCAGGTCGAAGCCATGCATCTCCGCGCGCTTCTTCAGCGCCGGGATCGGCTCCTTGCCGAAGGGCGAGTCGTGGTAGATCAGCGCGATCTTCTTGCCCTTGAGCTTGTCGAGTCCGCCTTCCTTCTTGCCCAGGTGCTGGATCAGGATGTCGGCCGCGGTCCAGTAGCTGCCCATCAGCGGGAAGTTCCACTTGAACACGCCGCCGTCCTGCGAGGCTGCCAGGCCGTATCCGAGCGTGATCAGCGGGATCTTGTCGACCGGCGCCTTGTCGGTGAGCGCGAAGGTGATGCCGGTGGCCTGCGGGTCGAACACGGCCGCGCCCTTGCCCTTCAGGCGCTCGTAGCACTCCACGCCCTTGTCGGTGGCGTAGCCGGTCTCGCACTCCTCGAAGGCGATCTTGACGCCGTTGATGCCGCCGTTGGCGTTGATGTACTTGAGATAGTCCTGCTTGCCGTTGGCCCAGGGCACGCCGTTGGGCGCGTAGGCACCGGTGCGATAGGACAGCAGCGGAATGAACTGCTCCTGGGCAAGGATCGGCGTGGCAAAACTGGTCGCACCAAGGGCGACAAGGGTGGCGGCGAGCGCGAAAGGCTTGAGTTTCATTGATGTGTCTCCTCTTTTATGTGTCGGTGGCATGGCGTCCATGCCGGTTGGTGCATCCCTGCGACAACCACTTCTGCCCGGCCCCCAGCACCCGGGCGGCGCTGCATCAATGGGGGAAGGGCCACAGCCGCAGCTTCTGCTTGCCCACGCTCCACAGCTTCGCCAGGCCGTGCGGCTCGACGATCAGGAAGAAGACGATCAGGGCGCCGAAGATCATGTGCACCAGGTGCGTGATCGTCGCCGTGGAGAGCGGGATGCCGAGCAGGTGCGGGATCTGGTCGAGCGCGAGCGGCAGCAGCACGATGAAGCCCGCGCCCAGGAATGCACCCGCGATCGAACCCAGTCCGCCGATGATGACCATGAACAGCAACTGGAAGGAACGGTCGATCGAGAACGCCGCCGGCTCCCACGCGCCGAGGTGGACGAAGGCCCACAGCACGCCGGCCACGCCGACGATGAAGGAGCTCACCGCGAACGCGCTCAGCTTGGCGTACATCGGGCGGATGCCGATCACCGCCGCGGCCACGTCCATGTCGCGGATCGCCATCCACTGCCGGCCGATGGCGCTGCGCACCAGGTTCTTGGCCATCAGCGCGAACACGCACACCACCGTCAGCACGAACAGGTACTTGCTGACCGGCGACTCGATCGGCACACCGAACACGTCGAGGCGGGCCATGCTGACCGAACCGGACGACGAGTTGTTGGTGAACCAGCCGATGCGCAGGAAGGCCCAGTCGGTGAAGAACTGCGCCGCCAGCGTCGCCACCGCCAGGTACAAGCCCTTGATGCGCAGCGACGGGATGCCGAACAGCACGCCGATCACGGTCGCCGACAGGCCACCGAGCAGCATCGCCACGATCAGCGGCATGTCCTCGATGCGGACCATGAAGTTGTAGGCCGCATACGCGCCCACGGCCATGAAGGCGCCGGTACCGAGCGAGATCTGGCCGCAGTAGCCGACCAGGATGTTCAGACCCAGCGCCGCCAGCGACAGGATCAGGAAGGGAATCAGGATGGCGCGGAACCAGTATTCGGAGCCGACCAGCGGCAGGACCACGAAGGCGACCAGCAGCAGCAGGGCCATCGCCCAGCGCTCCTGGAAGATCGGGAAGATTTGTTGATCGGCCGCGTAGCTCGTCTTGAACTGGCCATTTTCTCTGTACAGCATTCGGATGTTCTCCCGGAGTCGGTAGCCGCGTCAGACGCGATCGATGATCTTCTCGCCGAACAGCCCCTGCGGGCGGACCAGCAGGAAACCCAGCGCAAGCACGTAGGCGAACCATATTTCGATGCCGCCACCGAGCATCGGCCCGATGTAGATCTCCGACAGCTTCTCGCCGACACCGATGATGAGGCCGCCGATGATGGCGCCCGGCACCGAGGTCAGGCCGCCGAGGATCACCACCGGCAGAGCCTTGAGCGCCACCAGCGAGAGCGTGAATTGCACGCCGAGCTTGGAGCCCCAGATGATGCCGGCGACCAGCGCGGCGAAGCCCGCGACCGACCACACGATGACCCAGATCTTGTTGAGCGGGATGCCGATCGACTGCGCGGCCTGGTGGTCGTCCGCCACCGCGCGCAGGGCGCGGCCGGTCTTGGTCTTCTGGAAGAACAGCGCCAGCACCACCACCAGCAGCGCGGCGATCGCCGCGGCGACGAGGTCTTCCTTGCTGATCATCACGCCACCCTCGAACGTGCCCTCGAGGATGAAAGCCGGATCCTTGGGCATGCCGACGTTGATGTTGTAGATGTCGCTGCCGAACAGGGTCTGGCCGAAGCCGTCGAGGAAATAGGCGATGCCGAGCGTGGCCATCAGCAGCGTGATGCCTTCCTGGTTGACCAGCTTGGACAGGCACAGGCGCTCGATCGCCCACGCCAGCACCACCATCAGCGCCATCGCGGCGATGAAGGCGAGCAGGTTGGCGAGCAGCAGGCTCTCGAAGCCCAGCCACTGCGGAATCCACTCCGCGAAGCGTGACATCGCCAGCGCAGCGAACAGCACCATCGCGCCCTGGGCAAAGTTGAACACGCCCGAGGCCTTGTAGATCAGCACGAAGCCCAGTGCGATCAAGGAGTACAACATGCCGGCCATCAACCCGCCGAACAAGGTTTCAAGAAAGAATCCCATGGTGTTCCCCGTTCAGTGCGACGTGCCGAGATAGGCACTGATGACGTCTTCGTTGTTGCGCACCTCGTCGGGCGCGCCGTCGCCGATCTTCTTGCCGTAATCCAGAACCACGACACGATCGGAGATGTCCATCACCACGCCCATGTCGTGCTCGATCAGCACGATGGTGGTGCCGAACTGGTCATTGACGTCGAGGATGAAGCGGCACATGTCCTGCTTCTCCTCCACGTTCATGCCCGCCATCGGCTCGTCGAGCAGCAGCAGCGACGGCTCGGCGGCCAGCGCGCGGCCGAGTTCGACGCGCTTCTGCAGGCCGTAGGGGAGCTGGCCGACCGGGGTCTTGCGCACGTTCTGGATCTCGAGGAAGTCGATCACCTCCTCGACCTTCTCGCGGTGGGCGATCTCCTCCTTCTGCGCCGCGCCCCAGAACAACGCCTGCTGGAAGATGTTGGATTTCATCTTCAGGTTGCGCCCGGTCATGATGTTGTCGAGCACGCTCATGCCCTTGAACAGTGCGATGTTCTGGAAGGTGCGGGCGATGCCCTGGCGCGCCGCCATGTAGGGCTCGAGGCGCTTGCGTTCGTGGCCGCGATACATGATGCGGCCCTCCTGCGGGTGGTAGACGCCGTTGATCACGTTGAGCATCGAGCTCTTGCCGGCACCGTTGGGGCCGATGATCGAGCGGATCTCGTGCTCGCGGACGTTGAAGCTGATGTCGGTCAGCGCCTTCACGCCGCCAAAGCGCAGCGAGATGTTCTGCAGGTCGAGGATGACCTCGCCCTGGCGCCGACCCGGTGCGGTGTTGGCGGTCGCGGAATTCATGTCGGTCATGTCCATTGCTCGTGTCCTCAGGCCGCGCGCTTGCCGGCCTGCGGCGCAAAGGTCTTCACTTCCTCGATGCGCAGGTCGGCCGAGATCTTGCCGGTGCGGCCGTCCTCGTACTTGACCTGGGTCTCGATGAACTGGCTCTTCCTGCCTTCGAACATCGCGCCGACCAGCACGTCGTATTTCTCGGCAACGAAGTTGCGCCGCACCTTGCGGGTGCGGGTGAGCTCGCCGTCATCGGCGTCGAGCTCCTTGTGCAGGATCAGGAAGCGCTTGATCTGCGAGCCGCTCATGTTGGGGTCGGCGGCGAGGTCGGCATTGACCTTCTCGACGCAGTCGCGGATCAGCTCGTACACCGCCGCCTGCTGGGCGAGGTCGGTGTAGCCCGAATAGGCCATGCCCTTCTTCTCGGCCCAGTTGCCCACGGCCTCGAGGTCGATGTTGATGAAGGCGGTGGCGAACTCCTTGCCCGCGCCGAAGGTCACCGCTTCCTTGATGTGCTGGAAGAACTTGAGCTTGTTCTCGATGTAGTTGGGCGCGAACATCGTGCCGTCGGCCATCTTGCCGACGTCCTTGGCGCGATCGATGATCTTGAGGTGCCCGTCCTCGTCGAAGAAGCCGGCGTCGCCAGTCATGAAATAGCCGTCAGCATTGATCGACTCGGCAGTGGCATCCGGGCGCTTGTAGTAGGCCTTGAGCAGCATCGGCCCCTTGACCAGGATCTCGCCGTTGTCGGCGAGCTTGACCTCGACGAAGGGTGCGGGCTTGCCGACCGAATCCAGCTTGATCTGGCCGTCGGGCTGCAGGCACACGTAGGCGCAGGTCTCGGTCTGGCCGTAGAGCTGCTTGAGGTTGATGCCGATCGAGCGGTAGAAGCGGAACAGGTCGGGGCCGATCGCCGCGCCGGCGGTGTAGGCCACGCGGATGCGGCTCATGCCGAGCACGTTCTTGAGCGGGCCATACACCAGCAGGTTGCCCAGCCAGTACTGGAAGCGGTCGCCACCCGACACCGGCTTGCCGTCGAGGATGTCGGCGCCGCAGCGGCGGGCGACGTCCATGAAATGATGGAAGATCCTGCGCTTGAGGCTGCCGGCGTCTTCCATGCGGATCATCACCTGGGTGAGCAGGTTCTCGAACACGCGCGGCGGAGCGAAGTAGTACGTCGGGCCGATCTCGCGCAGGTCGGTCATCACCGTCTCGCCCGACTCCGGGCAGTTGATCGTGAACCCGGCCACCATCGCCTGCGCGAACGAGAACAGGTGGTCGCCCACCCACGCCATCGGCAGGTAGGACAGGATGTCTTCCTTGTCGGTGAGCTTGTCGAACTGCATGCCGCCGCGCGCCGCGGCGATGAAGGCGCCGTGGGTCTGGCACACGCCCTTGGGCTTGCCGGTGGTGCCCGAGGTATACAGCATGATCGAGATGTCGTCGGAGGCACCCTTGGCGATCTCGCCATCGAGGAAGTCCGACTGGTTGCGGTCGTGGATCCGCCCCATCTCCTGCAGCTCGTCCAGGCCCATCAGCACCGTCTGGGTGTAGTGACGCATTCCACGCGCGTCGTCGTAGATCACGTGCTCGAGCATCGGCGCCTCGGGCAGGATCTCGAGCATCTTGTCGACCTGCTCCTGATCCTCGACGATGGCGAACTTGATCTCGGCGTCCTGGAGCACATAGACCATTTCCTGGGCCACGGCGTCCTGATACATCATCACCGGGATGCCACCGAGACACTGGCAGGCGGCAACCGACCAGTACAGACGCGGCCGGTTGTCCCCGACCACGGCCAGGCGGTCACCGCGCTTGAAGCCGAGCTGCGCCAGCCCGCAGGCAATGGCACGCACGTTTTCGGCCACCTGCGCCCAGGTGTAGGTCTGCCAGATGCCGTATTCCTTCTCGCGCATCGCCGGGCGCTGTGGGCGAACTTTCGCGTGGTGCATCAGGTAACGCGGGAAGGTGTCCAGTCCCGCATCGCCCTGCACGTGGTCGGACGCGCTCGTGCGTGTGTCCATTCCACACTCCTCCTTTGGTCTTGTTCCTTCTGTCTCCGCACCCGGGCCATGGGTGTATTCGTAGAAGGCCCGGGCGGGACGCGAAAGCGCGTCCGATCCAGTTCAGGCTGGAGTGTGGCAAGCCACCTTTGCGCAACTGTTTGTGGAATGTAGTGAATTGTTGCAGGTCGGGTCAGGCGGCGCCTCGCGACCTCAAAAATCGCCATCGTCAGTGAATTCCCCAAACGTGTCCGATGGAGCGGATTCGCCTGACAAACCGCGCGATTTCTTCAGAAACCTGCAGGATTCGCGCTAGACTCCCGACGATGCGCCCGCCCCTGGAATGGGTGGCAGCACGACGTCACGCACTCAGGAAAATTCCTCGATGGAACGCAAGGAATTCACCAAACCCGTCCACGTCACCACCTGGATGGCTGTCTTTCTCGCGCTGGTGGCGGTCCTCGCCGCCGTGCTCGTACCGCAACTCAAGCACGCCTTCGTCGCCAATGCTGCTTTCAACGGGGTGATCCTGTTCGTGCTGGCGGTCGGCATCGTGGTCAACCTGCGCCAGGTCTGGCGCCTTCAGCGCGAAGTGCTGTGGATCGAAGACTTTCACAGCGCCGACCCCGACGCGCTGCAGGGTCGACTGCGCCCGGTGCTGCTGGCACCGATGGCGCGACTGCTGTCGAGCCGCAAGCGCGGCCAGTTCCACCTGTCGCCCGCCTCCACCCGCTCCATCCTCGACAGCGTGCAGATCCGTCTCGAGGAACAGCGCGACCTCTCGCGCTACCTGATCGGCCTGCTCATCTTCCTTGGCCTGCTCGGCACTTTCTGGGGTCTGCTCACCACCATCCGTTCGATCGGCGAGATCATCGGCGGCATGAGCGTCGGCACCGACCCGGTGGCGATGTTCGAGGCCCTCAAGTCCAAGCTCGACGCGCCGCTGGGCGGCATGGCGACCAGCTTCTCGACCTCGCTGTTCGGTCTTGCCGGCTCGCTGATCGTCGGCTTTCTCGACCTGCAATCGGGCCATGCGCAGAACCGCTTCTACAACGAGCTCGAGGAATGGCTCTCGCACATCACCAAGCTGCCCTCGGGCGTGGGCATGGAAGGCGAAGGCAACGTGCCCGCTTACGTACAGGCGCTGCTCGAACAGACCGCCGAGAGCATCGAGCGCATGCAGCGCTCTGCGGTGGAGTCCGAACGCGAACGCCGCGCCACCGCCGAACACCTGGGCGAGCTCAACAACCAGCTCACCCGCCTGGCCGACTTGATCACCCGCGAATCACGCGACCTGTCGACGCTGTCGGCCTCCCAGGACGACCTGCGCGGCCTGATCCGCCAGCTTGCGCAGCAACCCGCCCAGGGCACGCAATTCTCCGAAGACCTGCGCGCTGAACTGCGCCTGCTGTCGCGCACCATCGGCGCCGCGCTCGGTGGTGCCGGCAACAGCCGGGTGGAATAAGCCATGGCCCGCCTCGCCCGCCGCCGGCCGCTCGATTTCTGGCCCGGCTTCGTCGACGCCATCGCCTCGCTCTTGATGGTGATGGTGTTCGTGATCCTGATCTTCGTGATCGGCCAGTTCGTGCTCGCCGACGCGGTCAGCGGCCGCGACCGCGCACTCGCGCAGCTCAACGCCGAGCTCGCCGCGCTCGCCCAGACCCTGAGCCTGACGCAAACTGCGCGCGAACGCGCCGAGGTCAAGGTCGGCGAGCTCTCCGCCTCGCTCATCACCTCCGAGCGCGAACGCGAAGCACTCGGCAACGAGATCCTCGCCGCACGCGGCGAATTGCACGCCGCACAGGACGAAGCCAAGACCCAGCGCGAAGAGGCCGCCCGCCTCGCCACCGACATCGCCGCGCTGCAGCGCCTGAAGGCCGAACTCGAAGCCGAAGCCGCGCGCCTGGCCAGCGCGCTCGACACGTCGGAGCGTGGGCTCAAGGAACAGCAGGAAATGTCCGCCGCCGCGATTGCGCAGGTGGAGCTGCTCAACCGCCAGCTCGCCGCCGTTCGCGAGCAGCTCGAGCAGCTCAATGCCGCGCTCGACGCCGCCAAGCTCGCGGCCAAGGACAAGGACTTGAAGATCGAGGAGCTCGGCCGCGAGCTCAACCTCGCGCTCGCCGCGCGCGTGACGGAGCTCTCGCGCTACCGTTCGGAATTCTTCGGTCGCCTGCAGGCGGTGCTCGGCGAACGCAAGGACATCCAGATCGTGGGCGACCGCTTCGTGTTCTCGAGCGAGGTGCTGTTCCCCACCGCCTCTGACGAAGTCAGCGCGGACGGCATGATCCAGCTCACCCGCCTGGCCGAGACGCTGAAGACACTCGCTGCCGAAATTCCGAACGACCTGCCCTGGGTGCTGCAGGTTGACGGCCACACCGACCGCCGGCCAATCTCGAATGCGCGCTTCCCGTCGAACTGGGAATTGTCCACCGCGCGCGCGCTGGCCATCGTCAAGTTCCTGCGCGGCCAGGGCATCCCGCCCCAGCGCCTCGCCGCCACTGGCTATGGCGAATTCCACGCGCTCGATGCGGGCAACACCGAAGAAGCTTACGCGCGCAACCGTCGCATCGAACTGAAGCTCACGAGCCGCTGAAATCGGCCTCCGTCAGGGCTGCCCGCCCCCGGTGCGGGCAGCCTGCTCCAGATCCCGCACCACCAGCGACAGCGCCTCGGTCGAGATCAGCACCTCGATCAGCGACATCACCAGCGACAGCGCGAGGGTCACGATGCTGGCCCCGAACATCCACTGCCCCGCGCGCTGTGCGTCGACGAACAGCGCAAACATCGACAGCGCACACAGCAAAAAACTCAGCACGCCGAAGCCCTGCATGTACTGCGTGAGCGTGATCCGTCGCTTGAGTCCGGGAATCTGGCACTGCACGAGCGGCGCGCCGCGGTCGCTCGAGGCGTTGAGCTGGCGAATCACCTGTGCGAGGGTGAGGAAGCGGTTGGTGTAAGCCAGCAGCAACAGCGAGATCGCCGGAAACAGCAGCGCAGGGGTGGTTAGATTCATGGCGTATCTGTGGCCAAGGCAGGAGTACGCGCATTCTAGCGCCCCCTCACGGCGTCGGCCGCCGCGAAAAAAAACGGCGCCGAAGCGCCGTGTCCCAGATTGGGAGAGGGGGAGGATCCTGATTCTGCTTACATGCTGCGCCGGTACTGGCCGCCGACCTTGTACAGCGCCTCGGTGATCTGGCCGAGCGAGCAGTAGCGCACCGCGTCGACCAGCACCTCGAACACGTTGGTGTTGTCGATGACGGCTTGCTGCAGCCTGGCCTGCCACTTGGGTGCCTCGGCCTTGTTGCGGGCGTGGAAGTCCGCCAGGCGCTTCAACTGGCCCTGCTTCTCTTCCTCGGTCGAACGCGCCAGCTCGATCTCCTGCTGCGCCTGGCCCTTCGGGTTGAGGAAGGTGTTCACGCCGATGATCGGGTAGGAGCCGTCGTGCTTCTTGTGCTCGTAGTAGAGCGACTCCTCCTGGATCTTGCCACGCTGGTAGCCGGTCTCCATCGCGCCGAGCACGCCGCCGCGGGATGCGATGGCCTCGAACTCCTTGAGCACGGCCTCTTCGACGAGGTCGGTGAGCTCCTCGATGATGAAGGCGCCCTGGTTCGGGTTCTCGTTCTTGGCCAGGCCCCACTCGCGGTTGATGATCAACTGGATCGCCATCGCGCGCCGCACGGACTCTTCGGTCGGCGTGGTGATCGCCTCGTCGTAGGCGTTGGTGTGCAGCGAGTTGCAGTTGTCGTAGATCGCGATCAGCGCCTGCAGCGTGGTGCGGATGTCGTTGAAGTCCATCTCCTGCGCATGCAGCGAGCGGCCGGACGTCTGCACGTGGTACTTCAGCTTCTGGCTGCGCTCGTTGGCGCCGTACTTGTTCTTCATCGCCACCGCCCAGATGCGGCGGGCGACGCGGCCGATCACCGAGTATTCCGGGTCCATGCCGTTGCTGAAGAAGAAGCTCAGGTTGGGCGCGAAGTCGTCGATGTGCATGCCGCGCGCCAGATAGCTCTCGACGTAGGTGAAGCCGTTCGACAGCGTGAACGCGAGCTGGCTGATCGGATTCGCGCCGGCCTCGGCGATGTGGTAGCCGGAGATCGACACCGAGTAGAAGTTCTGCACCTTGTTATGGACGAAGAACTCCTGGATGTCGCCCATCATCTTCAACGCGAACTCGGTGCTGAAGATGCAGGTGTTCTGGCCCTGGTCTTCCTTCAGGATGTCGGCCTGTACCGTGCCGCGCACGGTCGACAGCGTCCATTCCTTGATCTTCTGCACCTCGTCCTCGGTCGGCTCACGGCCGTTGTCGGCCTTGAACTTGACGACCTGCTGGTCGAGCGCGGTGTTGAAGAAGAAGGCGAGGATGATCGGCGCCGGGCCGTTGATCGTCATCGACACCGAGGTGGTCGGCGCACACAGGTCGAAGCCGTCGTAGAGCACCTTCATGTCGTCGAGCGTGGCAATGCTGACGCCGGAGTTGCCGATCTTGCCGTAGATGTCCGGACGCGGGTCGGGGTCGCAGCCGTACAGCGTCACCGAGTCGAACGCGGTCGACAGGCGGTGCGCCGGCATGCCCTCGGAGACCCGCTTGAAGCGGCGGTTGGTGCGGAAGGCGTCGCCCTCGCCCGCGAACATGCGGGTGGGGTCCTCGCCCTCGCGCTTGAACGCGAACACGCCGGCGGTGAAGGGGAAGGAGCCGGGGACGTTTTCCTTCATCAGGAACTTGAGCGTCTCGCCCGCGTCCTCGAAGTTGGGCAGCGCCACCTTGCGGATCTTGCTGCCCGACAGCGAGGTGCTGGTGAGCTGGGTGCGGATCTCCTTGTCGCGGATCTTCACCACGTACTCGTCGGCGGCATAGAGCTCGCGCGTCTTCGGCCACATGTCGAGCAGCTTCCTGGCGGCCGGGGTGAGCTCGCCGTCCTTCCAGTCGATCATCTCGGCAAACGAGCCCGCGTCCTTGCCGCACTGCTCGAACAGGCCCTTGGCGATCTTCAGCGACTGGCGCTCGCGCGCCACGCGCGCCTGCTGCTCGATGTGCTTGTGATAGCCGCGCACCGTGTCGGCGATGTCGGCCAGATAGCGGATGCGCTCGGCGGGGACGATGGCGCGCCCCTCGGAGGAGGCCTTCACCGCCACCACCGGCAGCTTGCTCTTGGCGACCTTGAGCCCCTTGCCCACCAGCGCCGGCAGCATCGCCTGGTACAGCGCGGTGACGCCGTCATCGTTGAAGCGCGCCGCCATGGTGCCGAACACCGGCATCTCGTCGGTGTTCTGGCTGAACAGCTCGCGGTTGCGCTGGTACTGCTTGCGCACGTCGCGCAGCGCGTCCAGAGCGCCCTTGCGGTCGAACTTGTTGATCGCCACGAAGTCGGCGAAGTCGAGCATGTCGATCTTCTCGAGCTGGCTCGCGGCGCCGAACTCCGGCGTCATCACGTACAGCGACAGATCGACGAAGGGCACGATCGCGGCGTTGCCCTGGCCGATGCCCGAGGTCTCGACGACGACCAGGTCGAAGCCCGCCAGCTTGCACGCGGCGATGACTTCGGGCAGCGCGGCCGAGACTTCCGAGCCGGTGTCGCGGGTGGCGAGCGAGCGCATGTAGATGTTGTCGTGCTCGATCGCGTTCATGCGGATGCGGTCGCCGAGCAGCGCACCGCCGGTGCGCTTGCGCGAGGGGTCGATGGAGACGATCGCGAGCTTGAGCTTGTCGTCCTGATCGAGGCGGAAGCGGCGCACCAGCTCGTCGGTCAGCGAGGACTTGCCCGCGCCGCCGGTACCGGTGATGCCCAGGGTCGGCACCTTGGTCTTGGCCGCGGCGTCGATCAGCGCCTTCTTGACGTCATCGCCGTAGCCGCCGTTTTCCAGCGCGGTGATGATCTTGGCGAGGTTACGCAACTGAGCCCGACGGTCGCCGGCGGCGAGCGCCTTGAGCACTGCGTCGGCTTTGTGCGGCGCAGCCTTGGTGACATCGACGTCGCAACGCTCGACCACGCTGTTGATCATGCCCTGCAGGCCCATCTTGGCGCCGTCTTCGGGCGAGAAGATGTGGGTGACGCCGTAGTCGTGCAGCTCACGGATCTCGGAGGGCACGATGACGCCGCCACCGCCGCCGAACACCTTGATGTTCTCGCCGCCGTTGGCCTTGAGCAGGTCGATCATGTACTTGAAGAACTCGACGTGGCCACCCTGGTAGGAGGTGATGGCGATGCCCTGCACGTCTTCCTGCAGCGCGGCATTGACGATTTCGCCCACCGAGCGGTTGTGGCCGAGGTGGATGACCTCGGAGCCGGTCGATTGCAGGATGCGCCGCATGATGTTGATCGAGGCGTCGTGGCCATCGAACAGTGCCGCAGCGGTGACGAAACGCACCTTGTTCTTCGGCTTGTAGGGCGAGAGCTTGTGCGCAACGCTCAGATCGGTCATGTCGGTCATCTCCGGTTGAAGGGGTCGAGCCAGGAGCCAAATGGCTAACCCTGCAATCTTAGAAGGCTGCGAACCCGATTGCCATTGCGCTTGCGGACTCCAATCATGCAAAATCCGCCAATCTGTACCAGATCCAGGCCAGTCGTGCCCATTCAGCCCTCCACATCGACTCCTGCTCCGCCGCCGGGCGCCCAGCCATCGCGCACCAGCCGCAGAGGCACCACGGTGGCGATGGGCTTCGTCACCGGCATGCTGGCGGGCATGCTGCGGCACGGCAACGACGCCGCGCCCCTGCTCTCCCGGGCCGGCATCGACCTTGCAGATCCCGCCAGTCGCATCCCGGTCGAGCGCTATGCCCTGCTCTACAACCTGTGCATCGAGGCGCTCGGCGACGAGGCCTTCGGGTTGCTGCCCCAGCCGATGCCGCGTGGCAGCTTCGAGTTCCTGTGTCGCGGCATGCTCGGTGCGCCCACGCTCGAAGAGGCCCTTCAGCGCGCCATCCGCTTCCTGCGCATCGTGCTGCCGGCGTTCCGGATCGAATTGAAGCGTGACGGCGCGCGTGCCGAGATCATTCTCGACGACGCCGGCAGCCTTGGCACCGAGCGCGATGCACCGGGACGTGTATTCGCCTACGAATGGCTGCTGCGTCTGCTGCACGGGGTGGCGAGCTGGTTCGTCGGTCGCGGTCTGGCGCTCGACGCAGTGAGCTTTCCCTACACTCGGCCCGCCCACGCCGCGGACTACGCGCTCGTGTACACCGAGCACTCGAGCTTCGACGCACCAAAGCTCGCCGCCCGCCTGCAGGCCAACCTGCTCGAGTTGCCCCTGCGTCGCGACGAAGCCGCGCTCGCCGGCTTCCTCGACGGCGCGCCGGGCAAGATCTCGATGCTGTACCGGCGCGATCGCGAGATGGTGTTCCGCGTCCGCGACCTGCTGCGAGACGCCCTGCCGACGAACCTCGCGCTCGAGCAGGTCGCCGATCGCCTGCACCTGTCGCCACGCACCTTGCACCGGCGGCTCGAGGAAGAGGGCGCGAGCTTCCGGACCATCAAGGACGCCACCCGGCGTGACATCGCCTATGCCCGCCTGACCAAGACCACGCAGCCAATCGCCCGCATCGCCGCTGACCTGGGTTACGCCGACACCTCGACCTTCTATCGCGCGTTCGTATCCTGGTCCGGTGTGTCGCCCGAACGCTTCCGCGCGCAACTGGCCCAACGCGACGCGCCCGCCGGCCCCGGCTTTGTGCAAAGATCGCACGGACAATAATCACGACGGAGACCGCCGCCCATGGCGAAAGCCGAACAGGAAGGCATTCCCTATTCCGCCCTGTCGCCCGAGCAACGCCGGCGTTATGACCTGCTGCTCGCCGGCCTGGATCTGCTCGACCAGGCAATCGCGGTGTTCGACGCCACGCCGAAGCTGGTGACCTGGAACAAGGCGATGCTGCGCCTGCTGGACTTCCCCGAGTCCATGGTGCGCGTCGGCACGCCTTTCGAGGACTTCGCGCGCTTTAACGCCGAGCGCGGCGAATACGGCCCGGGCGACGTCGACACCCTGGTGCGCGAGCGCGTCGCCGCCGCCCGCAGCTTCCAGCCTCACTACGTCGAACGCGCGCGCCCCAACGGCCGCATCCTCGCGGTACGCGGCGTGCCGATCCCCAACCTCGGCTTCGTGTCGCTATGGACCGACATCACGGAGCAGCGCCGCTACGCCGAGGTGATCGAGGAGCAGAATGCGCAGCTCGAGGCGCGGGTGCGCGAACGCACGTCCGAACTCGAGGCCGCAAACACCCGCCTCGCCCAGGCCAACATCGAGATCGACGACATCGCCGATGCGCTGCGTCGGAGCGAAAACCGTCTGCAGCTGATCATCGACTCGATCCCTGCGCTGATCGCCTACGTTGACCGCGACAACATCTACCGCTTCGCCAACAAGGGCTACGCGGAGTGGTTCGGACTCACCAAGGACGCGATCACCGGGCGCAACCTCGTGGACGTGTTCGGCCTTGAAACCTTCGAACAGATCCGGCCGCATCTCGACCGCGCCCGCGAGGGCGAGCAGGTCAGCTACGAATACGCGCGCCAGCGCGTCGACGGTCGCATCGTGCATGCCCGCAGCGTCGTCGTCCCCGAACTCGACGGCGAAGGAAAGACGGTCGGCTTCTTCGTGATGTCGATCGACATCACCGAGCAGAAGGCGAGCCAGGCCGCTCTGGTCCAGGCGCAAAAGATGGAGGCCGTGGGTCAGCTCACCGGCGGTCTCGCGCACGACTTCAACAACCTGCTCACCATCATCATCGGCAACCTGTCCGCCCTGCAGCAGCGCGTGGGCAGCGGTGCCGGCGCAGAGTTCGTCGATCCCTCGCTGCAGGCGGCGCGGCGCGGCGCAGAGTTGATCCGGCGGCTCCTCACGTTCTCGCGCCGCCAGACGCTCGAACCGACTGCAGTCGAAGTCGGCGCGCTGGTCCACAACATGACCCACCTGCTCGCGCGCACGCTCGGTGAAACGATCCGCATCCACCTCCGCCTGCCCAGCGCGCCCCTGCATGCCCTGGTCGACCCGCACCAGCTCGAGAATGCCATTCTCAACCTCGCGATCAACGCCCGCGATGCCATGCTCGAGGGCGGCGAACTGACGATTGCGGGCGCACTGCGCCAGTTCGACCCTGCCCTCGCCAAGGTGGTCGAGGTGCCACCCGGCGACTACGTGCAGATCGACATCAGCGACACCGGCAAGGGCATCGACGCGGCAGTGCTGCAGCGCGTGTTCGAGCCCTTCTTCACCACCAAGCCCTTCGGCAGCGGCAGTGGCCTGGGACTATCGATGGTGTACGGCTTCGTGCGCCAATCGGGTGGCAACATCCGCATCCGCAGCACCCCCGGCAGCGGCACTCATGTGCGCTTCGTGCTGCCCACCACCAGCGCCCACGCGAGCAACGAGCGCACGGCCACGGTAGCGCC
The DNA here is from genome assembly GCF_034003485.1 of Thauera sp. Lineage (GTDB taxonomy): Bacteria > Pseudomonadota > Gammaproteobacteria > Burkholderiales > Rhodocyclaceae > Thauera. Next base: position 34,086 of record NZ_JAVEYL010000022.1, on the reverse strand, counting down.
CGGGCCGCATCCGGCGCTGGAAGGCCCCGTACTGGTGGTCGAGGACGAGCCGGAAGTCCGCAAGGTTGTCCGCATGCAGCTGACCGGCCTTGGCTATGCCGTCATCGAGGCGGCCGACGGGGTCGAAGCCCTCGGCCTGCTGCACAACGTCAGCGACATCGCCCTGCTGGTCAGCGACACGGTGATGCCGGGCGGTATCGGCGGGCGGGATCTCGCGCGCCATGCGCGGGCGCTGCGTCCCGGCTTGCCGATCCTGCTGGTGACCGGCTACGCCAGCGAAGTCTCACCGGTGGACGAGGTCCCCGATGACGTACCCACGCTGCGCAAGCCCTTCGACCAGCAGATGCTTGCCGCCGCACTATCTGCCCTGCTGAGCCCCAAACCTGCCAAGGAGGCCGAGCCGCAATGCCCCTGAGCCCGACCGACGCTTTCCAAGCCCCCCCTTCCCAGCCCACGCTGTTCGTACTCGAGGACGACCCCGAGATCGCGCGCCTGATCTGCATGAACCTCGCCGAATACGGCTTTCGCTGCGAGCATATGAGCACCGGACGCCAGTTGCTCGCCCGCGCCCGCCAGTCCGCGCCCGACCTGTGCATCGTCGACCTCGGCCTGCCCGACATGGACGGCATGCAGGTCGTGCGCGAACTGCAGGATGGCAGCCCCTGCGCCGTGCTGATCCTGACCGGGCGCAACGACGTCACCGACCGCGTGCTCGGCCTCGAACTGGGTGCGGACGACTACATCGTCAAACCCTTCGAGCCACGCGAACTGGTTGCACGAGTGCGCTCGATCCTGCGCCGCTACCAGCGCGCACCCGCGGCCGAGGCGGCAAGCGAGCGCAACCTCGCGCGCTTCGGAGGCTGGCACTTCGACGCCAGCCGGCACGCCCTGACCGCCCCGGACGGACGCGAGATCTCGCTGTCGGCGGCCGAGGCCGGCCTGCTCGCCACCCTGCTGCGGCGGCCGAACAAGATCCTGTCGCGCGAACAACTGCTCGGCGAACGCGACGTCGATCCGTTCGATCGCAGCATCGACGTGCGTATCTCGCGCCTGCGCCGCAAGCTCGACGACGACCCGCAGAATCCGAAGATGATCAAGACAGTGTACGGCGCGGGCTATCTGTTCTCGGCGCAGGTCGAATGGCAGTGAGCGCGCAGGACATCGCGAGGGTGCTCGGAAGCGGCCTGCCGCCGTTATAATTATGAATTCTCGACTTCAGCAAAACAGGAAGCTGCCATGTCCCAACGCCCCTTCAAGATCCTCGGCATCCAGCAGATCGCCATCGGCGGTCCGAGCAAGGAAAAGCTCAAGACCCTGTGGGTCGACATGCTTGGCCTCGAAGTCACCGGCAATTTCGTGTCGGAACGCGAGAACGTCGACGAGGACATCTGCGCCATGGGCAGCGGTCCGTTCAAGGTAGAGGTCGACCTGATGCAACCCCTCGACCCGGAGAAGAAGCCCGCGGTGCACACCACCCCGCTCAACCACGTCGGCCTATGGGTGGACGACCTGCCCAGGGCGGTGGAATGGCTGGGCGCCAACGGCGTGCGCTTCGCCCCGGGTGGCATCCGCCGCGGCGCGGCGGGCTTCGACATCACCTTCCTGCATCCCAAGGGCAACGACGAGTTCCCCATCGGTGGCGAAGGCGTGCTGGTCGAACTGGTGCAGGCGCCGCCCGAGGTGGTCGAGGCCTTCGCCCGCCTCGCCGGCTGAGACCGGTCGCGCGCCCGCTCGCTGGCGCGCGACCGGCTCCGCACACCCCGCAGGCTCGATGACGCCCGCGACTGCGCGGGCTCTGGATTTCGCCCCGGTGCCGTCTATGCTCAGAGTGTGTTGACGGGGTCAGGCTACCGGCAGCGCCCCGCGCCGTCCACCCTTACTCTGAATGGGGAGCGCATCGTGAGCGAAGAACGCAAGCAGTGGATTTGCAGCACGCTCGACGTCGATGGGGGCGAGCGCGTAGCAGGCTCGCCGACCATGCCCGTGTCGATGGGCGTGGCGGCAAAGAAGAAGCTGTGGAAACCCGGCACCGAACTCAAGGTGCGCTTTCTCGAAGGCACGCCCGAACTTCATACGCGCGTACTGCAGGCGGCCGCGGCATGGTTCATGGATGGCGTGCGCCTCAAGCTGTCCCCTGCATGGAGCAGCGAGCCGGCCCAGATCCGCATCGCCTTCAATGCCAACGGCGGCTCGTGGTCGTACATCGGCACCGACGGCCTGGGCATCCACCCCTCGCAGCCGACGATGAACCTGGGCTGGGCCACGCTCGACACCGCGGAGCACGACTTCTGCAGCGTGGTCATTCACGAGTTCGGTCATGCACTCGGCCTGCTGCACGAGCACAACCACCCCGAAGCCCGCATCAAGTGGAACCGCGCGGCCGTCTATGCCGACCTCGAGGGGCCGCCCAACTATTGGGATCGGCGCACGATCGACTACAACGTCTTCGCCCGCTTCGACGCCTCGAACGTGATCACCACCGACTTCGATCAGGCCTCGGTGATGATCTACACCATTCCGGCGCGGTGGACGGTCGATGGCAAGAGCTTCATGCCCTCGTGGACACTGTCGGCGGGGGACGTCGCCACCATCCGCAAGCTCTACGCCTGATGCCGACTGCGCCCGAGTGGTGCCTGGATGGCGACGTCATCGTTGTGGGCGATCTGCGCGTGACCGCGCAGCGCATTGCGGCGTCCCACTGGCGCCCGGATGGACGCCTGCGCAGTTGGGGGCAGGCGCCGCTGCATCGCGAGCACGACGCGGTGCTGGTGCCGTGTGGAGCGGATGAATGCCTGTGGCTGGGCGCCTGGGTGGAGGATGGCGCGATGGGTGGTCCCGCGGATGGCCCCGCGGATGGTCCCACTCCGGCCCGCATCGCGGTCCGTGACCCGGCGTCCGGCGCAAGCGCCGTCGCCGCCTTGCCCGACGCCTACCAGCTCGGCGCGCTGCTCGGCGACGGCGCTTCGCCCGAGCCCCTGCAGCTCGCAGCGCACCGCGCCAGCCGGCGGCTGGCGATCGAGCTCGAATGCGGCGCGACGCGGGCAGCGTTCGACCTGGTGCTGCTGCCACCGACGGCATGGGCCGCGCACGCGCACCGCGCGCCGCCGGCGCCGCTCGACGCGCCGCCGCCCCTCCCTCCCCGCCTTGGTTAGGAGAACTTCATGGCGCTCGAAGCGGTCAGCGGCACGCCCGGACTGTGGCGACACCCGCAGTGGCAACCGGGCATGCCCGGCGTCTATGCGCTGATCATCGGCATCAGCGCCTATCCCCACCTCGAAGGCGGCTCGGCGCCCGCGCCGGACACCTACGGCCTCGGCCAGCTGCTGTCGTCGGCGCGAACCGCGGCGCGCGTCTTCAACTGGCTGCACACGGACTTCCGTTACCCCGACCTGCCGGTGGTGTGGAGCATGCTCCTGCTGTCGCCGAGCACCGAGGAGCGCGCCGAGTTCGACGCCGCGGGCTTCACCCATTACGACACCCCCGACTACGCCCACATGCGGCTGGGCATCCAGCGCTGGACGGCGGCGGTGCCGAAGCAGGCACCGGCCGCCACGCATAGCCGCAGCCTGTTCTTCTTCAGCGGCCACGGCGTGGGCGCGAACCGCACGCCCGTGCTGCTGCCCGCGGACTACCTCGACCCGCAGTTCGGCGACCCGCAGCTCGAGAACTGCTTCAGCGCTCGCGAGCTGCAGCGCTGGATGACCGAGAACCCGGTCGCGGAGCACCTCGCCCTGCTCGACGCCTGCCGCAACGAGTTCTCGCCGCTGGCGGAAAAGGCCTCGAGCGCCCATGGCGCCTTCCCGGTCAATCCGCCCAACGGCCCGGCGCCGCGCGCGGCCGCCGCGCTCGCGTCGACCTCGCCCAACATGGTCGCCTACCAGTTCCCCGGCCAGCCCCTCACCCTGTTCGGCCAGGCGGTCCTCGAAGCACTGCGCGGCGGGGCCGATACCGGCAACCTGCGCATCGATTTCCGCGAGTTCGTGGACTACGTGCGGCCGCGCATCAACGTGCTGCTGAAGGCCGTCAATACGGCGCTCGACCAGACCGTGTGGCCCTCGAGCGAAGGCGAGGATCTCATCGTCACCGAGCTGGCACCGCCTGCGGTGCCCTCCACTGGTGTCGGGGGCGGCGCGCCCGCTGCGGCCACGCTCTCCCGCGGCGCAGCGGGTGCGGCGTTCCGCGGCGCGGCCGTCGCAGCCCAGCTCGCAGCGGCGGCCGGCGCCGCGGTCGACGCGCGCTTCGACACCGCGCTGCAGGTGGACGCCGAAATACCGATCGAGGCCCTGCAGGGCAACTTCCACGAATCATGCAGCCGCTTCGGACACGAGTACGCGTCGATGATCTGGCATGACGGCAATGTACGCCTGCATTCGCTCGCGGACGGCAGCGCGCTCGACAACGCGACGTGGATAAGATCGGTCGCCCGCGACGGCGCCAGCAGCATCGTTCAAGTCATCCTCGCGGTCGGTCCGCATCCGCACGGCGTGCTGCTCATGTTCGACGGCGCACGCGACGTACAGCGCACGCGCCTCGCCGTGGCGCTGCCCACCGACCCCGACAGCCCGGTCCCGATCCGTCTGACGCTGACGATCGCCCCGGCGGCGCAGGGCGAGCCACCCCGGCTGCAGAAGCTCCAGGCCTGGCTCGGTCCCGACCCGGGCAACCCGCACTACGACTACCTGTGGAGCCTCACCCGTGAAGCCGAACTGGCCAGCCTGCGCAACGCGGCGCGACGCGCGGACCCCGAGCGGCTCAAGGACGCCGCGCGCGACAAGCTGCGCTATCCGGCCGCCGCCACCGCCGGCATGTTGTTGCTGGCGCGCGCCGGCACGCTCGCACAGGTCGGCGACTGGACGCGCAATCTCATGCAGTGGTTCCCCGACCTGCCCGACGCGGCGGTGCTGTGGGCGGAGTCGCTGCGCAGCGCGCTCGCCGGGGGCGACGAACACCCCTTCGGCGTGGCCGCACCGCTGCAGGAGATGGCCACGGTGCTCACCAGCCTGCTCGATCGAGGCCTGCCACGGTTCGCCGACGCGCTCGAACTTGCGGACAGCCAGGTGCGCTTCCTGCGACGCGCCCCGCTACCCGAAGCGCTCGCCGCCAGGGTCGCTCAGCTCGGGCAATGGATCGAGCGGATCTTCGAGGTGACGCAACCGGGTGGCCACTTCCTCGTCCTTCCCGGCCTGCCCCGGCCCGAATGGCTGGGCGGTGGGACCGAGGCGCTGTCGGTCGAAGAAATCATCGCACTGCTGCGCCGCCCTGCCGGCAACTGAAGACTTGACCGACCCTTCTGAAAAAACCCGCTCGCCCGCGCGCACCAGAGTGAAGGCACCACGCGCGCGGCAGCCAGGTGGCGCATTCGCGCTTACTAAAGATTCGGCGTCGAGAACGTATCGCAGGCGCGCAGTTCCCCGCTCTCCAGGCCGGCGCGGAACCAGCGCACGCGCTGCGCCGCGCTACCGTGGGTGAAACTGTCCGGCACCGCGAAGCCGCGAGCCTGCTTCTGCATGCGGTCGTCACCCACCGCGCTCGCCGCCGCCAGCCCTTCCTCCACGTCGCCAGCCTCGAGCACCTGGCGCGAGCGATGCGCATGGTTGGCCCACACGCCGGACAGGCAGTCGGCCTGCAGCTCGAGCCGAACCGACAGCAGGTTGGCCTCGCGCTCGGACACGCGCTGGCGGGCCTGTTGCACCTTGTCCGAGATCCCCAGCAGGTTCTGCACGTGATGACCCACTTCATGCGCGATCACGTAGGCCTGGGCGAAATCGCCTTGCGCCCCGTAGCGCTGGCCGAGCTCGTCGAAGAACGCCAGATCGAGATAGACCTTGCCGTCGGCCGGACAGTAGAACGGCCCCATCTCGGCCTGACCGACGCCGCAGGCGCTGCGCGTGGCGCCGGTGTACAGCACCATGCCCGGCTCGCGGTATTGCGCGCCGCCCGCCTTGAAGATCGGCCCCCAGGTGTCCTCGGTGTCGGCCAGCACCATCGACACGAAGCGCGCCATCTCGTCCTCCGCCGGCGAGCGCGGCTGCCCCGGCTGGGTGGACTCGATCGCCGGCGGCGACGCCATCTCCGAGGTATTGAGCACCACGCTCGGGTCGATGCCGAAATACATCGCGATCAGCGCGATCACGATGGTGCCGATGCCGATCTTTCCGCCACCGCCCAGCCTGCGCCCGCCCTGCCCGCGTCGATCCTCGACGTTGCGGCTCTCCCTGCCATTACGAAAGTCCATGACCGCTGCTCCCTGCCCAGATCGATGATTCGATCATAGCAGCCCGCACAGCAGAAGGGCCCGCGCAGGCGGACCCTTCATCGCCCTGCGAATGCCCGGCTCAGGCAGCGGCCAGGCGGTCGTCGCGGATGGCCTCGTACTCGTCCTGCCAGAACCACTTGGCCTCGCCGAAGGCGGGCACGAGCTGGTCTAGCCAGGTCGCCTTGTCGTCGTACTTCGCGAAGAACGGACGCTGCACCCAGTCGGGGTTGCGGCCCTGGATGAAGCGCAGCACGAACACCTTCTCGCCAGCGATCTCGGTGATGCCCTGGATCTCGACCTTGCCGGGGCTCGCGCTCATGCTCGGACCGCGCGCGGTGCGCGCCAGGCCCGACACCTGCTGGATCGCCTTCTGGTAGATCTCCCAGGCGCGCACCAGCGGCACCTCGAAGTAGTTGCGCGCGCCGGTGTCGCGCTCGACGAACATGTAGTACGGCACCAGGCCGAGCTTGACCTCCATCTTCCACAGCTTCGCCCACACCGCCGGATCGTCGTTGATGTGCGCGATCAGCGGCCCTTGGGCGCGGATCACCACGCCGGTGCTGCGAATGCGGCGGATCGCCGCCTGCGCGGCCTCGGTGTCGAGCTCCTTCCAGTGGTTGTAATGCGCCATCAGCGCAACATGCTTGCCAGCCTCGACCAGCTGCGTGAGCAACTGCATCAAGTCGTCGGCGTCTTCCGCGCCCAGGAAGCGGTGCGGCCAGAAGGTCAGCGCCTTGGAGCCGATGCGGATGGTCTGGATGTGGTCGAACTCGGGCTGCAGCAGCGGCTCGAGGTAGTCGCGCAGGTGGCGCGTCTTCATCACCATCGGGTCGCCGCCGGTCATCAGCAGGTCGGTGACTTCGGTGTGCTTGCGCAGGTAATCATGCAACTCCCGCGCCTCGGACGAGGCAATGCGCAGCTCCTTGTCGCCCACGAACTGCGCCCAGCGGAAGCAGAAGGTGCAGTAGCTGTGGCAGGTCTGGCCCTGGCTGGGGAAGAACAGGACGGTCTCGCGGTACTTGTGCTGCATGCCGTCGAGGCGCTTGCCGTGCGCATCGCGCGGCATGTTCATCGCCATCTGGTCTGCCGGGTGCGGGTTGAGGGCATGGCGCACCGCATCGATCGCGTGCTCGAGTTCCTCCTTGGGTGCGTCGCTGCGGATCAGCTCGGCGATGCGGTCGTAGTGCTCGGGTGCGAGCATGCCGCGCTGCGGGAAGGTGAGCTGGAAGATCGGGTCGGCGGGCACCTTCGCCCAGTCGATCAGCTCGTCGATCACGTATTGGTTGACACGGAAAGGCAGCACCAAAGAAACGACCTTCATCTCGAAGCGCTGCGCCGGCGAAAGCCTGGCGAGTTGCGGGATGCGGTCGAGATCGCGCTGCGTGTAGACCTTGAACGGCACCGGTCCGAACAGGGCGGCGCCTTCCTCCGGGGCCTCCACTCGGGTGTTGATGGCCTTGAGAGCATGCACTTGAGCGCTCATGAATCGTCCTCCTGGTCTGTCTTTCGTATTTGCAGGGGCGGCGCCTGCGCGTCGCCCACGGCGCCGCGACCGGATGCTGCGATGGCAGCATGGGTGATCGGCGGCTTTCTTATGAACGGGCCCCGCGGTGAAGGAGGCTGCACGGCAGCCCTGGACCCGGATTACAGGCTCCCGCGACGCGGGAGCGGGGGTGTCGGCCCGGATAATAGGCCGGCAATTTAATTTGTGCAAATACGACCAGCAGACGAGGGGAAAAGTTCAGCCCGGGCCTTCGCGAGCGCACGGCGAAAAAAAGGCCTGCTTGCGCAGGCCTCGTCCGACAGGCACCCGGGCTTGCGGCCCGGGTCTCCCTCCCCATCGATCAAAACGGATAGCGGGTGATGATCACTCGAACTCGATGATGATCTCGTCCACCGACAGGCTGGCGCCCGGCTTGGCGACGATCTTCTTGACCTTGCCGTCCTGCTCGGCCTTGAGCACGTTCTCCATCTTCATCGCTTCGATGACAGCGAGCTTTTCGCCGGCCTTGACGTCCTGGCCTTCGGCCACCGAGACCTCGCGCAGCAGGCCGGGCATCGGCGACAGCAGGAACTTGGACAAGTCGGGCGGCAGCTTCGCCGGCATCAGCGACAGCAGATGGGCGGCGCGCACCGTCATCACCATCGGCTCGACCTGCAGGCCGAAGTGCGAGATGCGGTAGCGCAGGCCGCGGCGTTCGATCTGCATGCACACCGGGGCGCCGTTGACGGTGCCGGTGAACAGCAGCTCGCCGAACTTCCAGTCGGAGACGATGTTGTAGGTACGGCCCTCATGGGTCACGGCCAGGCCACCGTCGATGGCCTGGGTGCGCACCGGGTACTGCTTGCCGGACATGACCACCACCCAGTTGGCAGCGACCTTGCGGCCGTGACCGGCAAGCTGGCCTTCGATCTGCACCGCGCGCTCGATGTAGCGGCTGCGGGCAAATGTGGCGACCGCGGCGAGCAGCGCCGGATCATCGTGCGGCACCATCGAGGCGTCGAAGCCCTGCGGGTACTCCTCGGCGATGAAGCCGGTGTTGAAGTTACCCGAGCAGAAGCGCGGGTGCTGCAGCAGCGCGGCCTGGAAGGGGATGTTCGAGCTGATGCCGCGGATCACGAAGGCGTTGAGCGCGTCGCGCATGCGCTCGATGGCGTCCTGGCGGTCCTTGCCGTGCACGATGAGCTTGGCGATCATCGAGTCGTAGAACATCGAGATCTCGCCACCTTCGTACACGCCGGTGTCGACGCGCACGCCGTTGCCTTCGGCCGGTGCCTGGAACTTCACCAGGCGGCCGGTGGAGGGCAGGAAGCCGCGGAACGGGTCTTCGGCGTTGATGCGGCACTCCATCGCCCAGCCGTCGATCTTCACGTCGGCCTGGGTCAGCGGCAGCTTCTCGCCGTAGGCCACGCGGATCATCTGCTCGACGAGGTCCAGCCCGGTGATCAACTCGGTGACCGGGTGCTCGACCTGCAGGCGGGTGTTCATCTCCAGGAAGTAGAACTCCTTGGTCGCGCCGCTCACCACGAACTCGACCGTGCCGGCCGATTCGTAGTTCACCGCACGCGCCAGCGCCACCGCCTGCTCGCCCATCGCCTTGCGCATCGCCGGGTCGACGAAGGGGCTCGGCGCCTCCTCGATGACCTTCTGGTGACGGCGCTGGATCGAGCAGTCGCGCTCGTTCAGGTACACGTAGTTGCCGTGCGAGTCGCCCAGCACCTGAATCTCGATGTGGCGCGGCTCGAGCACGTACTTCTCGATGAAGACGCGGTCGTCGCCGAAGGCGTTGCGCGCTTCGTTGACGCACGACGAGAAGCCTTCATGCGCCTCCTTGTCGTCGAAGGCCACGCGCAGGCCCTTGCCGCCACCGCCGGCAGAGGCCTTGATCATGACCGGGTAGCCGATCTTCTTCGCGATCTGGACGGCCTCGTCGGGACCGGCAATCGCGTCGTTGTAGCCGGGGATGGTGTTCACGCCCGCTGCGATCGCGAGCTTCTTGGACTCGATCTTGTCGCCCATCTTGGCGACCGAATAGTGCTTCGGGCCGATGAACTTGATGCCTTCCTCTTCCAGACGGCGCGAAAACTCGGCGTTCTCCGACAGGAAGCCGTAGCCCGGGTGCACCGCTTCGGCACCGGTCTGCTTGCAGGCGGCGATGATCTTGTCGATGACCAGGTAGGACTCTTTGGACGGTGCCGGGCCGATGCACACGGCCTCGTCGGCCAAATCTACGAACAGCGCATCCTTGTCCGCTTCCGAATGCACCGCCACGGTGGCGATGCCCATCTTGCGGGCGGTCTTGATGACGCGGCAAGCGATCTCGCCACGGTTTGCAATCAGGATCTTCTTGAACATGTATGTTTTCCTCGTGCGCGGATCAGAGCGGGATGTTGCCGTGCTTGCGCCACGGGTTTTCGAGCTGCTTGTCCTTGAGCATCGCCAGCGAGCGGCACACGCGCTTGCGCGTCTCGTGCGGCATGATCACGTCGTCGATGAAGCCACGCGCGCCTGCCACGAAGGGGTTGGCGAAGCGCTGCTTGTACATCGCCTCGCGCTCGGCGATCTTCTCGGGGTCGTTCTTTTCTTCGCGGAAGATGATCTCCACCGCCCCCTTCGGACCCATCACCGCGATCTCGGCGCTCGGCCAGGCGAAGTTGACGTCGCCGCGCAGGTGCTTGGACGACATCACGTCGTAGGCACCGCCGTACGCCTTGCGCGTGATCAGGGTGACCTTGGGCACGGTGCACTCGGCGTAGGCGTAGAGCAGTTTGGCGCCGTGCTTGATGATGCCGCCGTATTCCTGCGCGGTGCCGGGCATGAAGCCGGGGACGTCCACCAGGGTGACGACCGGGATGTTGAACGCATCGCAGAAGCGCACGAAGCGCGCGGCCTTGATCGAGCTCTTGATGTCGAGGCAGCCGGCCAGCACCAGCGGCTGGTTGGCGACGATGCCCACCGGGGCGCCTTCCATGCGCGCGAAGCCGATGATGATGTTCCTGGCGTAATCGGGCTGCAGCTCGAAGAAGTCGCCGTCGTCCACCATCTTGATGATCAGCTCCTTCATGTCGTAGGGCTGATTCGGGTTGCTCGGCACCAGGGTGTCGAGCGAGAAGTCGAGGCGGTCGGCCGGATCGACGCAAGGCACGACGGGCGGCTTGTCGCGGTTGCTCGCCGGGATGTAGCCCACCAGGCGGCGGGTCATCATCAGCGCCTCGACGTCGTTCTCGAAGGCGAGGTCGGCCACGCCCGACTTGCTGGTATGGGTGACGGCACCACCGAGTTCTTCGGCGGTGACCTCTTCGTGGGTCACGGTCTTCACCACCTCGGGACCGGTCACGAACATATAGGACGAGTCCTTGACCATGAAGATGAAGTCCGTCATCGACGGGCTGTACACCGCACCGCCTGCGCACGGCCCCATGATCAGCGAGATCTGCGGCACCACGCCCGAGGCCAGCACGTTGCGCTGGAACACGTCGGCGTAGCCGCCGAGCGAATCCACACCTTCCTGGATGCGGGCGCCGCCCGAGTCGTTGAGGCCGATCACCGGCGCGCCGACCTTCATCGCGTGGTCCATGACCTTGCAGATCTTCTCGGCGTGGGTCTCGGACAGCGAACCGCCGAACACGGTGAAGTCCTGCGAGAACACGAACACCAGGCGCCCGTTGACCGTACCGTAGCCGGTGACGACGCCGTCACCCGGGATGTGGTCGGCGTTCATGCCGAAGTCGTTGCAACGGTGCTCCTTGAACATGTCCCACTCTTCGAAGCTGTCGTCGTCGAGCAGCAGCAGGATGCGTTCGCGGGCGCTCAGTTTGCCCTTGGCGTGCTGGGCGTCGATGCGCTTCTGGCCACCGCCGAGGCGGGCCTTCTCGCGCTTTTCCTCCAGCTGGCGAATGATGTCGTGCATTGATGATCTCCTGTCAGATCCTACGATTGTCTGCCCGCGCCAGGCGCGGGCCCTTGATTTGATTCAAAGATGGCCAAGCAGCCGGCGCGCCGCGGCCGAGGGGGTGACCTCCCCCGCCTCCACGGCCTGCGCCAGCCCGGGCAGTTCCTGTTTCACCTGCGGATGACTGCGGAAACGGCTGCGCAGCTCGGAGTCGATCATTTCCCACATCCAGGCCAGGGCCTGATGGCGGCGCTTGGAAGCGAGCTCGCCCGACGCGGTCAGCGCCTTGCGGTAATCCATCACCGTGTCCCAGAACTCGGTGACGCCGTCCTTCTTCAGCGCCGACAGCGTCAAGACCGGCACCGTCCAGTTGGGGCTGGCCGGGCGCAGCATGTGCAGCGCGGTCTTGATCTGCGATTTCGCACGCATCGCCGCAGCCGGGTCGATGTCGGCCTTGTTGATCACGATCAGGTCGGCGATCTCCATGATCCCCTTCTTGATCGCCTGCAGGTCGTCGCCGGCGTTGGGCAGTTGCAGCAGGCAGAAGATGTCGGTCATCCCGGCAACCGCGGTCTCGCTCTGCCCCACGCCCACGGTCTCGACGATGATCACGTCGAAGCCGGCGGCCTCGCACACCAGAAGCGTCTCGCGCGTCTTCTCCGCCACCCCGCCCAGGCTGCAGGCCGATGGGCTCGGACGGATGAACGCCGCCGGGTTCTGGCTCAGCAACTCCATGCGCGTCTTGTCGCCGAGGATCGAGCCGCCGGTCACCGACGACGATGGATCCACCGCCAGCACGGCGACCCGCAAGCCCTGCTCGATCAGATGCAGGCCAAGCGCCTCGATGAAGGTGGACTTGCCCACGCCCGGCACACCGGAAATACCCACTCGCATCGCGCCGCCGGTGTGCGGCAACAGCGCTTCGAGCACCTTCTGCGCGCGCGCCTTGTGGTCTTCGCGCAAGGACTCGGTCAGCGTGATGGTCTTGGCCAGCGGACGCAACTGGCGCGCCAGCACGCCATCGACCAGGGCCTGATCGGCCGCATCGAGCGGTTCGACCACGGGGACGGACACGGTGGCGGACAGGGGTTCGGGCTTGTTCATCGGCATCGAAAAGGAATGTTGCGCGGCCCCGCGCGGCGACTGGTCCGCGCGGGGCCGTGATTGCGCGAACTCAGGACGTCTTGCGTGCGGCGCGGATCTGCTTGAGCACCTCACGCGCTGCGGCCGGGATCGGCGTGCCCGGGCCGAAGATGCCCTTGGCGCCGGCGGCATAGAGCGTGTCGTAGTCCTGCGCCGGGATCACGCCACCGACGAAGGTGATGATGTCGTCGGCGCCAAGGCGCTTGAGTTCGTTGATGACGGCCGGCACCAGCGTCTTGTGACCGGCGGCGAGGCTGGAGCAGCCCACCGCGTGGACGTCGTTCTCGACCGCGTGGCGGGCGGCTTCTTCCGGAGTCTGGAAGAGCGGGCCGATGTCGATGTCGAAGCCGAGGTCGGCGAAGGCCGAGGCGACGACCTTGGCGCCGCGGTCGTGGCCGTCCTGGCCGAGCTTGGCGATCATCACGCGCGGGCGGCGGCCTTCTTCGGCGATGAAGGCCTCGATGTCGGCCTTGAGGGCCTTCCAGTCTTCCTGTTCTTCCACGACGGCTCCATAGACACCGGACACGGCTTGCGGGTTGGCACGATAGCGCCCGAACACCTTCTCGAGCGCATCCGAGATCTCACCCACGGTGGCGCGCAGGCGCATGGCCTTCACCGACAGGTCGAGCAGGTTGCCGTCGCCGGTCTCGGCGCACCGGGTGAGCGCATCGAGCGCGGCCTGCACGGCGGCGGCGTCGCGGCTGGCGCGGATGCTGTTGAGGCGGGCGATCTGCGACTCGCGCACCGCGTGGTTGTCGATATCGAGGATGTCGATCGGGTCCTGCTTGTCGAGCTTGTACTTATTGACGCCGACGATGACGTCCTTGCCCGAATCGATGCGTGCCTGCTTGTCGGCAGCGCATTCCTCGACCTTCATCTTGGCCCAGCCGGACTCGACCGCCTTGGTCATGCCGCCCATGGAGTCGATCTCTTCGATCAGGGCCCAGGCCTTGTCGGCCATGTCCTGGGTGAGCTTTTCCATCATGTACGAGCCGGCCCACGGATCGACCACGTTACAGATGTGGGTCTCTTCCTGGATGATGATCTGGGTGTTGCGCGCGATGCGGGAAGAGAACTCGGTGGGCAGCGCGATCGCCTCGTCGAGCGCGTTGGTGTGCAGCGACTGGGTGCCGCCGAACACCGCGGCCATGGCCTCGATGGTGGTACGCACGACGTTGTTGTACGGGTCCTGCTCGGTGAGCGACCAGCCCGAAGTCTGCGAGTGCGTGCGCAGCATCATCGACTTCTGGCTCTTGGGGTTGAACTGCTTCATCAGCCGCCACCACAGCAGCCGCGCGGCGCGCATCTTGGCGATCTCGAGGTAGAAGTTCATGCCCACCGCCCAGAAGAAGGACAGGCGGCCGGCGAAGGTGTCGACGTCCATGCCGGAGTTGATGCCGGTGCGCACGTACTCGACGCCGTCGGCGAGCGTGAAGGCCAGTTCGATCGCCTGGTTCGCGCCCGCCTCCTGGATGTGATAGCCGGAGATCGAGATGCTGTTGAACTTCGGCATGTGCTGCGCGGTGTAGCCGAAGATGTCGGCGATGATCTTCATCGACGGGGTGGGCGGATAGATGTAGGTGTTCCGCACCATGAACTCTTTGAGGATGTCGTTCTGGATCGTGCCCGAGAGCTTGTCCTGGCTGACGCCCTGCTCTTCGGCGGCGACGATGTAGCCGGCGAGAATCGGCAGCACCGCGCCGTTCATCGTCATCGACACCGAGACCTTGTCGAGCGGGATGCTGTCGAACAGGATCTTCATGTCCTCGACCGAGTCGATCGCCACGCCGGCCTTGCCGACGTCGCCGGTGACGCGCGGGTGGTCGGAGTCGTAACCGCGATGGGTGGCGAGGTCGAAGGCCACCGACACGCCCTGCCCGCCGGCGGCGAGGGCCTTGCGGTAGAAGGCGTTGGAGGCCTCGGCGGTGGAGAACCCGGCGTACTGGCGGATGGTCCACGGCTTGACCGCATACATGGTGGGCTGCGGGCCGCGCAGGAAGGGCTCGAAGCCGGGCAGCGTGTCGGTGTGCGCGAGGCCTTCGGTGTCGGCCCTGGTGTATAGCGGCTTGACGGTCAGGCCTTCGGGCGTGATCCAGTTGAGCTTTTCGACATCACCACCCGGAGAATGCTTGGCTGCAGCTTTTCTCCAGGCCTCCAGGTCGGGCTGAGGATAGACGGGCTCATTGGCGTCGTAGGTTTGCGACATGAAAAACCTCTAGAAATCTGCAGCCTCGAGGGCTGCGGGCACAAAATCGGATGCTCGGGGCGACATCGCGGGTCCATCCCCGGGCAGGCAGAGACCATGCGGCGACGGTGCCGTCCGCAGCAGAAACCGCGGACGGCCGTCGACGCTCCAGGAAACGACGCGCCCCCTCTCTTCCGCCGGAACATGTCCGGCGCCTCCCATGACGCGTCGCGCGTGGAAGTTGACTTGCTTAACAGTAAAATAATACTTTATCCATAATTATGAACGCAATGGTCCACGCGCTGGAATGACATCGACCGACGTTGCGCCAACGCTCCGCAGCCTGCACACCCGAATCCGCCCATGAACGCAACACGCATCGCCCCCATCGCGCTGTACCAGGAAGTGGCCGAGCGGCTGCGCCAGCGCATCTTCTCGCACGAACTGCCCCCCGGCACCTGGGTGGACGAGCAGGCGCTGGCCGAGCATTACGGCATCTCGCGCACGCCCTTGCGCGAAGCGCTGAAGGTGCTGGCCTCCGAAGGGCTGGTCACGCTCAAGCCGCGCCGCGGCTGCTACGTGACCGAGATCTCCGAACGCGACCTGGACGAGGTGTTCACGGTGATGTCGATGCTCGAAGGCGAATGCGCGCGCACCTCGGCCATGAAAGCCAGCGCGGCCGATCTCGAGCGCCTGAGGGCCATCCACACCGACCTGGAGAACGCCGCCGCCGCAGGCGACATCGACGGCTTCTTCGAGGCCAACCAGGCCTTCCATCTCGCCCTTCACGAAATTGCCGACAACCGCTGGCTGCTGCAGGTGATCGAGGACCTGCGCAAGGTCATCAAGCTGTCGCGCCACCACTCGCTGTTCTCCGAAGGTCGTCTGGCGCAGTCGCTTGCCGAGCACCGCGACATCCTGCAGGCCCTGCTCGCCCGCGACGGCAGCCGCGCCGAAGAACTGATGCGCACGCACATCCTGAGCGGACGCGCCGCGCTCGCCCGCATCGCGGCGACCAAGACCACCACTGCCGCCTGACACCCCGCACCGACACCCGCACCCGAGGCGGGACCGGGGAAGTCGACCAGGCCGCTACTTGCCGGTGCGCCCACCCTCGCCGGGGGGTGCGGGATCCTCGCGCGTCACCAGGACCTGGTCGATACGATGGTTGTCGATGTCGACCACCTCGAACTTGTAGCCGAGGTAGGTCACGAAGTCGGTCCGCTTGGGGACCTTGCGCAGGCGATACATCAGGAAGCCGGCCACCGTCTCGTAATTCTGGAAGCCCTCGAAGACGTCGATCTCGAGCGCCTGCATCACGTCCTCGATCGGCGTGACGCCGTCGATCAGCCAGGAATTGTCGTCGCGGCGCACGATCAGCTCTTCCTGGAAGGGACTCACCAGGTCGCCCATCACCGTGTTCATCACGTCCTGCAGCGACAGCAGGCCGACCACCAGCGCGTACTCGTTGAGGATCAGCGCGAAGTCTTCCTTGGCATCGCGAAAGCGCTCGAGCGCCTCGAACAGGGTGAGGCTGTCGGGCAGCATCAACACCTTGCGCACGATCGGCTGGGTGCGCAGCGACAGATCCTGCCCCTGCACGATGCGCGGCAGGATGTCCTTGGCGTCGACATAACCGATGACGCTGTCGATGCCGTCCTCGCATACCGGAAACTTGCCGTGCGGATGTCCGGCGATCTTGCGCCGGATGCTCTCCTCGGATTCGGAGAGGGTGAGGAAGACGATGCTCTCGCGCGAAGTCATCGCCGACGGCACGATGCGCGAGTCGAGCTCGAACACGTTGCTGATCAGGTGCTGCTCCTGGCGCAACAGCGCGCCGGCCTGCGCCCCGGCATCGGCCATGGCCATGATGTCGGCGGCGGTGATGTCCTCGATGCGCACGCTGGGCACCTTGAACCAGCGAAAGATCAGGTTGGCCGCACCGTTGAAGACCCACACCAGCGGCGCAAGGACCCACATGCACACCTGCATCGGCCGCACCACGCCCACCGCGATGCGCTCGGGTCGGAGCATCGCCAGGCGCTTGGGCATGAGGTCGGCGAAGAGCACGAACAGCGAGGTCACGAACACGAATGAGAAGACGAAACTCAGGGTGCCGAGCGCCGGGCCGTCATAGACCGCCCGCAGCAGTCCCGCCACGTGGGGCGACAGGGCCTGCTCGCCGACGATGCCACCGAGGATGGCCACGGCATTGAGGCCGATCTGCACGACGGTGAAGTAGGTACCAGGGCTGTCCTGCAGCGCCAGTACTCGCTGGGCATTCACATGGCCGGCTTCGGCCAGCAGGCGCAGCTTGATCTTGCGTGAGGCGGCAAGCGAAATCTCGGCCATCGAGAAAAAGGCACTCGCCGCAATCAGCAGCAGGATGACGAACAGCTCGTTGAACGGCACAACGACGCTCCTTTGGGATGAAGGCCCCGCCGGACGGCAAAACCACGGGTAATCAGCCGCAGGAGTCTACCACCCGCTGCCTGCAGGCGTTGCCGCCAGGCGCCGTTGGCACTGCGGCGCGCCCCGTTGACGAAAAAGCCCGCCCCCAACGCATTCGGTGGGAGCGGGCTTGCCCGCGAAAGTCGCCCGGTTCGCGGGCAAGCCCGCTCCCAGGGAGACGATCTGCGATCCGCAACACCCGGCCTGCACGACACAGGCCGGGCGGCGCGGACGTTTAGTGCGACGAAGCGCCCGACGCACCCACGCCGGTCTGGGCGCGCACGTACTGGTCTTCGAAGGCTTCCTTCTCGGCCGCGGCAGCCTTGCTGCTGTCAAGCGTCGAGAACAGCCAGGTCGTGAAGAACGCGATCGGCATCGAGAACAGCGCCGGCTGGGTGTAGGGGAAGATCGCCGAGGCGTTGCCCAGCACATCCACCCAAACCGACTTCGACAGCAGCACGAACAGCACCGCGCTGATCAGGCCGGAGTAGCCGCCGACCAGGGCGCCCTTGGTGGTGAGGCCCTTCCAGTACATCGACAGGATCAGCACCGGGAAGTTGGCCGAAGCCGCCACGCCGAAGGCGAGCGCGACCATGAACGCGATGTTCATCTTCTCGAACGCCATGCCGAGCAGCACCGCGACCACGCCGAGGCCGATGGTGGCGAACTTCGACACCCTCAGTTCGGTAGCTTCGTCGGCCTTGCCCTTCATGATCACGCGTGAGTAGATGTCATGCGAGATCGCTGAGGCACCGGCCAGCGCCAGGCCGGCCACCACCGCGAGGATGGTCGCGAACGCCACCGCCGACAGGAAGCCGAGCAGCAGGTTGCCGCCGACCGCGTTGGCCAGGTGCATGGCGATCATGTTGCCGCCGCCGATGACCTTGCCGCCGATGACGCCGCCCTCGAAGAACTGCGGGTTCTGGCCGACGATGACGATCGCGCACAGGCCCATGATGGCGATGACGTTGAAGAAGTAAGCGACGATGCCCGAAGCGTAGAGCACGGACTTGCGCGCTTCCTTGGCGTCGGTCACGGTGAAGAAGCGCATCAGGATGTGCGGCAGGCCGGCGGTACCGAACATCAGGCCGAGGCCGAGCGAGATCGCGGTAACCGGGTCGGCGAGCAGACTGCCGGGGTTGAGCAGCCCCTGCCCCAGCTTGTGCACTTCCATCGCACGGGTGGTGAGTTCGTCGAACGAGAACCCGAACTGGCTGAACGCGAGCACGCCCACCGCAGTGCCGCCGATCAGCAGCATGCAGGCCTTGATGATCTGCACCCAGGTGGTGGCGACCATGCCGCCGAAGGTGACGTACACCATCATCAGCGCGCCGACGACGACGAGCGCGATGTTGTAGTCCAGACCGAACAGCAGCTTGATGAGCTGGCCGGCACCGACCATCTGCGCCACCAGGTAGAAGCACACCACGACCAGCGAGCTGATCGCCGCCATCGTGCGCACCTTGCCCTGGTCGAGGCGGTAGGCCGTGATGTCGGCGAAGGTGAACTTGCCGAGGTTGCGCAGGCGTTCGGCCATCAGGAACAGGATGATCGGCCAGCCGACGAAGAAGGACAGCATGTAGATGTAGGCATCGACACCCTGCGCGTACATCATCGCGGTGAGACCGAGCAGGGTGGCCGCGGACATGTAGTCACCCGCGATCGCCAGGCCGTTCTGAAAACCGGTGATGCCGCCGCCAGCCGTGTAGAAGTCGGCGGTCGTCTTGGTGCGGCTGGCCGCCCAGTAGGTGATGCCCAGGGTCAGCAGCACGAACACGAAGAACATGCCGATGGCATGGAGATTGAGCGGCTGCTTCTCTGCGGAGTCCATTGCCGGGCCGGCAGCGAGCGCGAGCGGGCTGACGGACAGGGCCAGGAGGCCGGCGCCGAAGCGCGAAAGGAACTTGGCGGTCATTATTTTTCGTCCTTCCATGCGGCCTTGACGAGCTCCTTGTTGATGTCGTCGAACTCGCCGTTGGCACGGCGGACGTACACCAGGGTCAGGACCCAGAAGAAGATGAACTGCAACAGGCCCGCGAGGATGCCGAAGGTGAGGTTGCTGCCTTCGAACAGGCGCATGCCGATGAGCTCGGGCGCGAAGGCCACGAGCAGCACGAAGCCGTAGAAGACGATCAGGACGATCGCCGCGAGAATGCCCGCGAAGCGGGTCCGCTTGGCCACCAGTTCCGTAAACCGCGGATTGCGCCTGATATGCGCATACATTGAAATAGACACTTTCTCCCTCCCATGGATAAGCAACGCACGAAACGCTTCGCCTCCACCCTCCTCCTGTCGACCGATCCGTCTGACGCGGCTTGTCGAGCGAGCGGATGATATATCATCCATAAGACTCCATACAGGTCCGTATGGAAAAATTTTATTTATCGAAAAGTCTCCTCCTATGAGCACACGCATCGACCTCGAAATCGGCGACGGACTCGCCACCGTCACCCTGCACAACCCGGCCAAGCTGAACGCGGTGAATGCCGCGATGTGGCGCGGCCTGTCCGCAGCGATGGCGCAGATTGCGGGCGATGACAGCGTGCGCTGCGTGATTGTGCGCGGCGCCGGAGACGACGCCTTCGCCGCGGGCGGCGACATCGAGGAGTTCGTGCGCGTGCGCGCCAACGTCGACGACGCGCTGCATTACCACGAGGACCTGGTGGCCAGCGCGCTCAACGCGATCCGCGACTGCGCCGTACCCACGGTGGCCGCCATTCGCGGCGCCTGCGTCGGCGGCGGGCTGGAGATCGCGGGCTGCTGCGACATCCGCATCGCGGGGGAATCGTCGCGCTTCGGCGCGCCGATCAACCGCCTGGGGTTCTCGATGTACCCGGGAGAGATGGCCGGCCTGCTCGCGCTGGTAGGGCCGGCGGTGGTGCTGGAGATCCTGCTCGAAGGGCGGATCCTGTCTGCGCGCGAAGCACTGCAGAAGGGCCTGCTGAGCAGGGTGGTGGACGACGAGAAGGTGTTCGAGGAGACCGCCGCCTGCGCCGCGCGAATCTGTGCGGGCGCGCCGCTGGTGGCGCGCTGGCACAAGCAGTGGGTGCGGCGGCTGATGGCGGGCGGGGTATTGAGCGAGACAGAAAAGCGGGACGCGTTCGCCTTTCTCGATACGGAAGACTATCGGGAGGGGCTGGACGCGTTTCTGAACAAGCGCTCGCCGCAGTTCTCGGGGCGTTGAGCCGACAGACCTGACAGACCTGCTTACTTCCCGGCCTCACGCATCGCCTCGGCAAACAAGGCGTCCTTGTCGATCTCGACGAACGCAGGTGCATCCGTAGGGCACAGGTCGGCCACGTCGATCTGCTCGCGGCTGCGTTCGAGTTCGGCGAGCTTGGGCAAGTCATCCCGCGCGACACCCAGCGCCTGCATCAAACGCCCCATGCCCGCGAGCGTCCTCGTCTCGGCAGTCGCCTTGTCATAGACCGCGATCACATAAGCGCGGCGCGCCTGGAAGTATTCATTTTCCGCATCGAGCAGGTCGAGCAAGGTGCGCTGCCCGATGTCGAACTGACGCCGGTACGCTTCACGCGCCTTCTCGATGGAGAGCTGATGCTGGTCGAGGTAACCGAGCTGCTCGCCGAGACGCGCAGTCTCGTTAAAGGCAATCGTCAGGTTCTGGCGCACGTCGCGGCACGCCTTCTCGCGGAGATCTTTCGCGACGTTCAACTCGTCGGCCGCCTGCCTGATCCGCGCCTGATCCGATCCACCACGGAACAGATTGTAGGTGAGCACGAGCTCCACCACGCTTTCCCGGGTATTTCCGGAAGCGCCGTCGAGATTGTGGTTCAGCGACTGGCGGGCACGCAGATCCAGCCGCGGGTGATGCGCCGAGCGCCAGGCGCTGAGTTGAGCCTGACCCGCTCGCACCGACTCCACCGCCGCATTCAGACTGGGGCTGGCGTTGAAGCCCTCACGCAAGAGCTCGACAGCCGACTTCGGCATGAACTCTCCTGCCATGCTCGCGGGCAAGTCCGCCAGCTTGCCTTCGGGTAACTCACCGACGATACGCTGATAGCGGGCGCTGACGTCGTGAAGGTTCGTCACCTCGGTCAGCAGATTCGACTCGGCCAGGGCGAGACGGCCACTCGCCTGCTCGAGATCGACCCGACGGCCGACACCTGCCGCGGTGCGTTCCGCGATCTGGTCGTGAACCACCTTGTGTTCGACGTAGTTCTGCTTGGCAAGGTCAACAAGGCGGCCATAGCGCAAAACATCCGCATAAGCCCTGATCGCTTCGCTCGCCGCGCTTTCGGAGGCCTCCAGTAAAGCGTAGTAACTGCCGAGGCGCTGGTAGGCGAAGCGCTCGACCTCGCTGCTGGTGTAGAAGCCGTCGTACACCACCTGGCTCAGGCTCACCTGCGCGCCACGCGTGGAAAAGCGCTCGGTCACCCCCGCGGGTGAGCGGGTACTCTCACGGCCGACGCCGCCCGAGAGCTGCACCTGCGGGTAGTACCCTCCACGCGCCACATCCTGCGCAGCATCGGAGGCCAGAAACGCGTTCCACCTGGCCTGCACTTCCGGATTGGAAACCACCGCCTTACGTGCGGCGTCACGCAACTGTTCGGGGATCTCGGCGAGCGCGGTCATGGGCATGACGCTCACCACGAACATGATGCCCAGACGGAGATTTTTCAGTGTCACGGTGCGTCTCACATGGAGTAGTTGGAGCAGGTCGCAAGCGATCTGTCGCGAACCATACTGAAGCGAATGCTATCCTGATCCCCCGGCGCCGACCGCGAACTATGCAACGCTATGGATCACACTGCATGGCACGCCCCCCCTCACGAGACACTGCCCACCCCCCGCACGGCGCACTGGACCTCGATGCACAAGCCTGCCACGCAACGCCCCGACGCACCTCGGCCCGGAGCTCGCTCCCTGGCTCGACTGCTGCTCGTCGCATGCCTGTCAGTCCACCTTGGAGCCCTCGGCAACCCTGCCCTGGTCACACTGGAAAGACGGGCGACGAGTGCTCACGGCGCCGAAACGGGCACGCAGGTGTCCGAGTGGATACGCATGCAGGAGGAAGTCAGCGCCCTTCCCCCCGCACAGCAACTCGAACGGACGAACACCTTCTTCAACCGTCGGCTTCGCTTCGAAGATGACATCGAAATATGGAAGGTGAAGGATTACTGGGCAACCCCGATCGAGAGCCTGAGCCGCAGGGCTGGCGACTGTGAGGATTTTGCGATCGCGAAGTACGTCACGCTGAGGCTGCTCGGCGTCCCGGATGACAGACTGCGCCTCATCTACGTCCGCGCTCAGATCGGCGGTCCGAGCAGCGGCGTCTCCCAGGCACATATGGTGCTGGGTTACTTCGAGACGCCCACCGCCGACCCGCTCATTCTCGACAACCTCACCGGCGAGATCCGGCCAGCGACGCGCCGACCCGACCTCACGCCGGTCTTCAGTTTCAACAGCGCGGGGCTCTGGGTCGCAGGCGCAAGCACCTCGGCCGCCGACCCCACCGCCCGCCTGTCCCGCTGGCGCGATGTCCTCGCGCGCATGCAACGGGAAGGGCTAACGCTCACACAATGAAGCCGCGCTCGCTCACACGCGCGGCCCGAAGTCATGGAGCACGCATTTCATGTCCCTGATCAAGCAACTCTGGATCGCGATCATCCTGATCTCGCTCACCTGCCTGGGCGGCAGCTTCGTCGTCAGCACGCTCTCTGCGCGCAACTACATGGCGCAGGAGCTCGCCATCAAGAACATGGATAACGCCACGTCACTGGCCTTGTCCCTGTCGCAGCTCCCCAAGGACGAGGTGACCGTCGAGTTGCAGGTGTCCGCACAATTCGACACCGGTCACTATCGCCAGATCCGACTGCGCAGCCCCACCGGGGAAACGCTGGTCGAGCGCACCTACGAGGGCAGCAACGGCAGCACGCCCGAGTGGTTCGTCAGTCTGATCCCGATCGAGGTCGCCCCCGGCATTGCGCAGGTGCAGGACGGCTGGCACCAGTTCGGCACGCTTACCGTCGAAACCCACAGCCGCTACGCCTACGACGCGCTCTGGAGAGCCACCCAACACCTGCTGCTCTGGTTCGTGGGGGCAGGCCTTCTCGCCGGATTGATCGGAACGCTCGCACTCAAATACATCACCCGCCCGCTCGGCAGCATGGTCAACCAGGCCGAGGCCATCGGTCAGCGCCGCTTCATCACCACCCAAGCCCCTCGAACCGAGGAATTCCGCCGGGTCGTGCAGGCCATGAACGCCCTCTCCGACCGGGTGCGCAGCATGCTGGCCGAAGAAACGCAGCGACTCGAAACCCTGCGCAAGCAATCCCAGCACGACGAACTGACCGGTTTGCTCAACCGCCGTCAATTCATCAAGGAGCTCGAGGCCGCGCTGGCACGCGACGACGCGCAAGCATCCGGGGTCGTGGTGGTGATCCGCTTCGCCCAGCTGGCCGAGTTCAACCGGCAATTCGGCCGCAACGCCACCGACCACCACCTCGTCGATTTCGCCAGGCGCCTGGATCGGTGCGTCTCCCGCCACCCCTCCTGGGAGTGTGGGCGGCTCAACGCCGCAGAGTTCGCCCTGCTGGCCCCTGGTGTGCTTGCCACCGAGGACATCAGGGGTGAAATCGAAGCGCTCGTCAAGGCAGAGCACGGCAACCCGCTGCTGGCCGACCAGCTGTTCATCGCCGCAACCCACTACGAAGCCGGTGACGCGCTCGGCAAGGTGCTCATGCGACTCGACGGCGCCCTGGCCAGTGGCGAGCAGGAGAACAAACGCGAGCTGCTGCTTGCGTCGGACCACCCGATGCTCTACCCCAGCCTCGACGCCTGGCGCAGCGCGCTGGGCGAAGCGCTGGATCATGGCCACCTCAAACTCGCGCAGTTCGCCGTGCTCGCCAACGACCTGCAGCAGACCCTGCACCATGAAGCCCCGGTACGTCTGCACCTGGAAGGCGAGTGGCGCAACGCGGGGCAGTTCCTGCCCTGGGCGACGCGCCTCGGCCTGCTGACCCGCATCGACGGCGCCGTGCTCGAAGCCGCCTGCCGCGCGCTGGACGCGGACCCGAATCTGGTCGGTCTGGCGATCAATCTGTCCGACGACGCGGTCAGGGATGTCGCCTTCCACGCCCAGTTCGAGACCACCCTGCGCGCCCACCCGGACGCCGCCGGACGACTCTGGATCGACGTCCTTGAGGGCAGCGCGCTACGCCACCCCGCAGCCTTCCGTACCCTGTGCATGCAACTGCGCGCGCTGGGTTGCAAGGTCGGGCTCAAGCATGCCGGACAGCACTTCAGCACCCTCGAGGGGCTGCACGATCTCGGCCTGGACTACCTGAAGATCAGCCTCGCGCTCACGACCGACGACGACGGCAATGCCGGCACCGCCTTCCTGCGCGGCCTGTGCTCGCTGGTGCACTCCATCGGCATGATCGCGATTGCCGAGCAGATCTCGGACGAGGGTCGCGCTCGGCAACTGTTCGCGCTGGGCGTGGATGGCGTGTCGGTAAGCGGGGCGCTGGGTTCGCAGCACAGGCCCGAGTAATCCAGTTCGATCGAGGGTGGGAGCTCAAGCCCCGACAGACAAGCAATCGAAACGGGTTCGTGCCCAAGTTGGCACTCGACAAGGGTGCCCAGCCCTAGACTCATGGGCATTACTATCGTCCGCACGCCCTGCCGCGAAGCTCGAGGGCCTGCCCGGATTCAGCAACCGTGAGCCCCAATGAAAATGAGAATCCTGCCCGCACTCGCATGCACGCTCCTCCTCCCCATCGCCGCCCATGCAGCCCCGTTGGTCCTGTATGGCCACGACCGAG
Source organism: Thauera sp. (assembly GCF_034003485.1). Lineage (GTDB taxonomy): Bacteria > Pseudomonadota > Gammaproteobacteria > Burkholderiales > Rhodocyclaceae > Thauera. Next base: position 8,874 of record NZ_JAVEYL010000022.1, on the reverse strand, counting down.
GACTGGGCGAACAGGTTCGGCTGACGACCACCGCAAATGCAGACGCCGCACGCGACGCTTTCCTCGCCCGGCTTGACGACGCGATCACCGAAGACTTCGAGCGCTTCCGCGAGTACGCCGGCTACCAGACAGGCCTCTCGCTCGATTTCGGTGCCCTCGGCACCAGCACACTGCAGAGCACCGACAACAACAAATCCTTGTGGGTCGATGCCGTCGCCTTGGGCACGACCAACACCAAGGGCCGTTATGCCATCTCCGGCCTCAATTATCTGCAGGTCAGCTCAAGCCATTTCCAGCTCAACTTTTCGCAGCCTGTTTCGGCCTTCGGCTTCTACGGTATCGACATCGGTGACTTCAGCGGACGCTTCACGCTCGAGGTGTTCCGCCCCAACGGCGTATCGACCAGCTATTCACTCGACGACACCTACCGCTCCCCTGGCGGCGGGGTCCTCTACTGGGGGCTGATCGACGCGGAAAACCCATTTTCATCGATCCGCTTTGGCAACTCGAACTCCGGCACGGACTGGTTCGGCTTCGATGACATGACCATTGCCAACGCGAAGCCGCAGCCCGTATCGGAGCCCGGCGCGCTGGGGCTTCTTGGCCTGGGGGTTGCCGTGCTTGGGTTCACCCGCCGGAGAAAGGTCGCCTGATACAGCGGAGACCCCGGTCGATGTCGCTCTCATCCCTGCTGGCTGGCGCGCAGCCCTTGGTGACTGGTCGTCTTGGAGAGCACACCCAGTTAGCCCCCCGTCATCCCGCCTGTATCCTTTTTTTTTCCATTTCGGACGGCAAGACGCGGGCGCGCGTTTGCCGGGCAAGCGGTGCGGACTTCTCTGCCGCATGGAAAGAGGGCGTAGCACGCTGCCGGCGCCTCGCTCAGACCCGCGAGCTCGAGGTCAGCTGGCTGCGAGTCGACTGGGTGAGCGCAGTCTTCGCCACCACCTGGGGCGAGCTCGACGCAGATCTCGCCAAGACCAAACGCAACTACTTTCGCTACGGCCTGGCCTTTGACGCAGGCTTCGAGCACGCCCTGCTCGAGCAGGAGCTCAACGCCAACGCCATGCTGTACGGCGGCAACGAGCTTGCCGCAGCACGGCGCAACACCCACAACTTTGCCGCTTACCTGTCCCGACGCTTCGGCGCCACCTTCCAGCCCGACTTCGCGGCTGAAACGCCGGTCTGGCGCTTTGCCAGCGAAGGCCTCTTCCTCTCGGACGAGCCCGCGCTGAGCGCCCTGCCGGGCGGCAGCGCAGCGCAAGCCCTCCCTGGGCCCGACACCGCACCCCACGCGCGCTGGAAAAGCGCACTCACGCTCGAGAGCGGACACCGCGACGTCTCCCCTCTGGATACCGACGCCACGCTCGCGCTCATCCGCAGCAGCAGTGAATTCCTCGCCCGCCAGGTGCAGGCGGATGGTCGCTTCATTTACGGCCATTTCCCCTGCTTCGGCCGCGAGATCCCCACCTACAACGCGCTGCGCCACGCCAGCTCGGTCTATTCGATGCTCGAAGCCTGGGAGCTCACCCGCGCTGCCCCGCTGATGGCGGCGATCGAGCGCGCGCTGGACTACCTCACCGCAAAGCTGATCCGCCATTACCCGCGCCCGGACGGCGGCACGATCGCCTTCAACGTGGATATCAACGACGAGATCAAGCTCGGCGCCAATGCGGTCAGCCTGCTCGCCCTCGTCAAGTATGAGGAACTCACCGGCGATGATCGCTACCGCCCCCTGATGGAGGGGCTGGCGCTCGGCATCGCGCAGATGCAGGATGCTTCCACCGGTAAGTTCATCCACGTCCTCAACGCCGCCGACCTGTCGACCAAGGACGCCTTTCGCATCATCTACTACGACGGCGAGGCGGCTTTCGGACTGATGCGCCTCTACGGCCTCACGCGCGACCCACGCTGGCTGGCGATCGTCGAAAAGGCCTTCGACCACTTCCTCGCCGCGGATCACTGGAAGGCGCACGACCACTGGCTGTCCTACTGCGCCAACGAGCTCACGCGCTACAAGCCGGAAGAGAAATACTTCCGCTTCGGCGTGCAGAACATCGCCGATTACCTCGACTTCATCCTCACGCGCGAAACAACTTTCCCGACCCTGCTCGAGCTCGCCATGGCTTTCGAGCAAATGCTCGGTCGCATCCGCCAGATCCCCGAGATGCAGCATGTGCTCGATGGATTCGATGTCGACAAATTCCACCGGGCCCTGCATCACCGTGCCCATTATCTGCTGAACGGCTTTTTCTGGCCGGAGCTGGCGATGTATTTCGCCAGGCCGGAGAGTGTCGTCGGCAGCTTCTTCATTCGCCATCACAGCTTCCGGGTGCGGATCGATGACGTCGAGCATTATCTGTCGGGGTTCGTGGCGTATTGGAAACTGCTCTCCAGTCCGCGCCGGCCGCCTGAGGCAGACAACGATCCATTGCCATCTCCCGCGGCCAGCGAGCCTCGTGGCCCCGTCGTCGCATGGGGGGGCGACGTAAATCTAGGCCGTCGCCAGCACTATCGCACCGCGGAGCTGGGTGCCGACAAGGTCCTGCGCATTCCCGCCCTGCGCGATGCAGACCTTCGCATCGTCAACCTCGAATGCGTCGTCGCCACCCAGGGTGAGCAAGGCGTCCGCAAAGGCGAAGGGGGTCCGTACTACTATCGCGCCCGCCCGGAGATGCTGCGCGTACTCGCGAGCGCGGGCATCGACCTCGTCACCGTGGCCAACAATCACAGTGGCGATTACGGTCCTGAAGCGCTGCTGGAGCAGGCAGGCTGGCTTGATGCATTCGGTATTGCCCACGCCGGCAGTGGCAAGAACGCCGAACAGGCGTTCACGCCAGCACTGCGGCGGGCAGGCAGTCTGAATGTGGCCGTATTCGCGCTCGATGCGACACAGCACCGCTTTGCGGCCACGATCGACACCCCCGGCTGCGCCCACCTGCCTCTACAGGACCCTGCGACCTGGAAGGCCAGGTTTGCCCCTCTCATCGCGCGCGCCCGCGTGCAGGCTCACATCGTCCTGGTCGCGGTGCATTGGGGCGCAAATCTCGCGCGCGAGCCCGGTGCCGACGAGATCGCCGCAGGCCATGCACTCATCGATGCGGGGGCGGACGCTGTACTGGGCGCCTCCGCACACGTACTGCAAGGCATTGAAATCCATCAGGGACGCCCGATCATCTACGACGCGGGCGACCTGTTGTTCGACTCGATACGCAAGACGCCGGGCCAGAGCGGCGTGTTCCAACTGGAACTCGGCGCCGACGGCGTCAAGCGCGTGACATTCGTACCGGTCGGCGTCGGCTTCGGCTTTTCCGCGCAGCATTCAGGCGCCGAGGCCGTGGCCGCTGCCCGCGACTACGCACGATGCTGCGAAACCATGGGCACTCACCTGCAACTCACCCAGGAAGGGCTTGCCTTTATTGACCTGCATCCGCCGCCCCGAGCACACCGCCCGTTGCCGCCTGCGCCCACCACCCGCTACGACCTGGCTTGTCTCGAGGAGATGCAGGCGCAGGGGACCGACGCCTGGCAAGTCAAGGAGGTCCCTTCAGACGCACGCATCGAACCCCTGCGCTTCGGGCCACTCACCCTGCTCGGTGTGCGCATGAAGCCCCTGGAGGCGCTCACCCGCCGCCGGATGCTGTGGGTGGAGACCTTCTGGCGTAGTGATGGGCCCATCGACGAGGACATTCGTCTCGATATCCGCGGCGTCCCGGTGCGCCCGACCACGATGCGTCCATGGGGCGAAGGCATGGACCACGATCCCTGTGACTGGATGATGCCCACCAGCCGCTGGCAGCCGGGCGTGATCTACCGTGACCATTACGGGCTGCGCCCCCCCTACCTGAAGGACTGGAAGAACGTCGACCTGCAACTGAGCATCGGCATCATTTCAAGGCAGCACGCACCGTGCACGACCACACTGCCGTATTTCGTGCGCCTTGCCGTGCCCGGCAAGGACGAGGCGCCCCCCGCGCCGACCACCCCAAGCTATCGCACCGAATTCCCCTCGATCATCCACGACTGCCTTCCCGGCCAGACCTGGACGGCAGCGCAACTCGAAGCCGTGACGGGCGGGAAATGGCTGGTACGCCCCCCGGAAGGCTGGTTCGTGCGCTCGGTGGTCGCGGGTACAAAGCACATTGACCTGCTGCCTGCACCCACGCTGTTCATCGGACACGACTCACACGATCGTTGTCGGCACGAACAAAGCAAATTGCCCGCGAAGAACTTCGACCGCCACTCGGTGATTTCCGGACAGGTCTCGAGCTTGGCCGGGGCGCTTGTTCGCACCCCGGAAATCTCATCACGATTGCCAACCACCTTTCCCATCCTTCAGGTGGAGGATCCCATCCGGTCCTTGATCGAACTCGGCCTGGCCGCACGAAGCAGGTACAAGCATCCGGTGATCGCCATCACTGGCACGGTCGGGAAATCGAGCACGCTGCACATGCTCGAGGAAATGCTCAGAGTGCATGGACGGGCCCTTACGACAATCGACAATTACAACTCGCGCGTCGGTGTTCCAGCCATGCTTGCAAGCCTCGCAGCCGACGATCACGCAGCACTCCTCGAAATCGCACAAAGCGCACTCTGGATGCGGCGCGGCCCGATTACCCGTTTGGTGAGACCCTGGGTCTCCATCATCACGGAAATCGCGCTCTCCCAAACGAACGCGATGGTAAGAAACATCGACGATGTCGTTCGCTGGAAGTCGAGGATTTTCGAAGGTCTGAGCGGCCCGGCAATCGCCGTAATCGGTGATCACCTGCATGGATTCCAGCGCATCGCCGATAGCGCGCGTGGGCTCGCGAAAAGGATTGTCGTCTATGGAGAAAGCGCAACCGCCGAGGTGCGGCTGCTCGAATCAAGGCCTGGCGTTCTGAGCCAGTCCGCGACACTGTCTGTCGGCGGTCGCATTGTTGCGCTTGAGCTCCCAGTGGCGGGAAAAGGCATGCTGCGCAATGCACTGGCGGCATTGGCCGCGCTTTATGCACTCGGCTACGATGTCGAACAATGCGCAGCGCGACTCTCAGGATATCGCTCACCGGAAGGCAGGCTCGTGCCCGGGGAAATCCGTATAAATGGCTCCCTGGTGACGTTAATCGACGATAGCTATAACGCCGAGGTCGCCTCCATGATTCACGCCTTCGAGGTTCTCGCCATGCACAAGGTATCGAGCGAGGCGAGACGCATCGCAGTGCTCGGCCGAATCGTCCATCTGGGAGATCAAGCACAAGCGCTCCATGAATGCCTCGCGGAGCCGCTCCTGGCCAACGGCGTGGATCACGTCGTGACGCACGGCGCTGAAATGTGCTACCTGCGTGAAATGTTGCCTTCAACGATGCTGGGACCGCATTTCTCCTCCGCACCTGAACTCGTTGAGTACATGACAAAGACGCTGAGAGCTGGTGACGTAGTCCTCGTCAAGGGCTCACGCAGGGACTCCGACTTCGGCCTCATCCCGTCCTTGCTTGCACAAGCTTCGAACGCTTGATTGAAGACGGTGTTTGCCGGCCTCCCGCGGGGGGCCGACTGCCTCAGTAGCTATAAGCTTGGCGCTACCCTATGTTCCGTTTCGCAATAAGACACGCCCTGATCGCTTGTGCGCTGATCAACCTGCAATGCAGGGCATTCGCGCTTGAAGAACCGGACCATGAGGTGCCGCTCCCCTGGGGAGCTGCAGCCGAGCGAGCACATTGCCCGGACACGTCAAGTTTTGCCTGGGTCACCCATCCGGAGGGCAGCGACTGCATCCGCTATTTTGCAGCGGGCGATCTCGAAAAGGCACCGATCGTCGTCGCGATCTTCAGCGGCGACCGGGACAGACTTCTGAAATACAGGTCGGACGAAATCCCCGGCAATACACGTCGCTCACGTGAAGCGATCGCTGCCAAGTTTTCACGGCAATCTGGTCTTCCTGTCGTGCTGGTTTCTAGACCGGGCATCTACGGCTCCTCGGGCAACCATCTCAAACGTCGCCAGGCACGGGAATATCGCGCCTTGGATGCAGCGCTATCGTCCCTTAAAAAACGGTACGGGATCGGCCAGTTTGCCCTGCTTGGACATAGCGGGGGCGCAACCGCAGCCGCCGGTATCCTCACACTCGGACGAGAAGATATCCTTTGTGCGGTCCTGAGCTCGGGCGCGTTCGACCTCGACGAACGCGCCCGCCGGCGCGCTGCGGCGACAGGGCGCAGCGAAGCGGAGAATCGTGACACAACTGGTGTCAACGCCCCATTCGACCCTTTGCATCATGTCGAAGGCATCGCCTTCAGCCCCTCACGCAGAATCTACGTCCTCGGCAACGCCGCAGACCAGGTCACCCCATTTGACCTGCAGAAGAAGTTTGCCGACGTGGTGGCAAAAGCAGGACACCACGTCGAACTCCGAGACATCCCGGCGAGCCCGCCCAGATTTCACGATCTCCTCGGCGGGGTTGGTCTGAAGACAATTCAGGCGTGCATCCAGGCCGCCCAAGGGCCCACGGCACCTGCCGAAGAGCGTTTCTGAGCGCCCACCACGTCCCGCCGTCTTGCCTTGAGCAAGCACCCGGGCGCAGGCAGATACAAGGGCCAGAACACGAAAATATCGAGCCCTGCCTCACCATTCGGCGAAGCAGGGCCCTCGTTACGCCTTGGCGGCGCCGTTCTTACTCGGATGCGGGCTTGGTGAGGTCGTCGATCGCACCGTCAACCTGATTGTCGCCTACCCCAAGCTCCCCGAAATCCGGTTCAAAGGCGTCCAGAGGCTCGATTCCGCCATCGATCTGCCCAGCCTCATCGGATGGCTCGCCGCGACCCGCATCAGAACTTGATGAGGAGAGTCCGGAAAGGAGATCTTCATCCTCCTCCTCGGGCAGAACCTCCCTGACATCCAGACTGTCCTGCTCCGAAGGCTCTTCGGGCGCCGACGACTTCTGCTCAGCAAACGCTGTCGGCATCGCCACGAGCTCCTCTTCACTGAAGGACATCATCCTCGAAGCAGCCTGATTACCCCCTCCTGATCCACCCCCGTTCCCGGCACCCGCATCGTCGATTTCAAACTGGATGAAATTGCTTTCTTCCGGCCAGATGCTATCGACGATAGTCAGCTTGAGCCCTTCGAGCCCTTCGGACTGACCATCCTCGAGCGCCTGAATCGTCACTTCGAGCGGATTTCCAGTGAGGTTCTGATCCGAGTCGCCGTTGTTGGTCAGCGTCACCTTAATCTCGTCGCCCTCGACTTCATACGAGACATCGAAGCGGTTAGAGGCTGCAGTGAACTCAAAATCGTTCATCGATGCGGCGGGATGACCCTCAATACCTGAAACCTTGAATGTCACCGTTGCCGACTCGCCCGCGCCCAGCGATTTATCGCCGGAGGCGCTCATTGATCCGTTCGGCATCAGCTCCGTTCCGTACTGGACGTTGAAGGTCTTCTCGGATTTGTTGCCGGCGCCTTCCTTGAGCGAATAGGTCTGGTCCTCATTCCTGTTGCCCTGAGGAGAGATCCAGAAGCCACCGGGGAGATCTGGCGGGTCATCGTCGCCGTCGGCGTCGGCGTCGGCGTCCGCATCCGCATCGGCATCCGCATCTGCGTCGGCATCGGCGTCGGCGTCGGCATCGGCGTCGGCATCGGCGTCCGCATCGGCATCTGCATCTGCATCGGCATCTGCATCTGCATCGGCGTCTGCATCCGCATCGGCATCTGCGTCGGCATCTGCGTCGGCATCTGCGTCGGCATCTGCGTCGGCATCTGCGTCGGCGTCGGCGTCGGCATCCGCATCCGCATCGGCGTCGGCATCCGCATCGGCGTCCGCATCGGCATCGGCATCCGCATCGGCATCGGCATCGGCATCGGCATCCGCATCGGCATCGGCATCGGCATCGGCATCGGCATCGGCATCCGCATCGGCATCGGCATCCGTATCGGCATCGGCATCCGCATCGGCATCGGCATCGGCATCGGCATCGGCATCCGCATCGGCATCGGCATCCGCATCGGCATCTGCATCGGCGTCTGCATCGGCATCTGCATCCGCATCCGCATCGGCATCCGCATCCGCATCCGCATCCGCATCCGCATCTGCGTCGGCATCCGCGTCAGCGTCAGCGTCGGCGTCCGCATCGGCATCCGCGTCAGCGTCGGCGTCCGCATCGGCATCCGCATCGGCATCGGCGTCTGCATCGGCATCGGCGTCTGCATCGGCATCGGCGTCCGCGTCAGCATCGGCATCGGCATCTGCGTCGGCATCTGCGTCGGCATCTGCGTCGGTATCTGCGTCGGCATCCGCATCCGCATCCGCATCCGCATCGGCGTCGGCATCGGCATCGGCATCCGCATCGGCATCGGCATCTGCATCTGCATCTGCGTCGGCGTCGGCATCCGCATCGGCATCGGCATCCGCATCGGCGTCGGCATCGGCGTCGGCATCGGCATCCGCGTCGGCATCTGCGTCGGCGTCGGCATCTGCGTCGGCATCGGCATCGGCATCTGCATCGGCGTCTGCATCGGCATCCGCATCCGCATCCGCATCCGCATCTGCGTCGGCATCCGCGTCAGCGTCAGCGTCGGCGTCAGCGTCGGCGTCAGCGTCGGCGTCCGCATCGGCGTCGGCATCCGCATCCGCATCGGCATCCGCATCCGCATCGGCATCGGCATCGGCATCGGCATCGGCATCGGCATCGGCGTCTGCATCGGCGTCGGCATCGGCATCGGCGTCCGCGTCTGCATCGGCATCGGCGTCCGCATCGGCGTCCGCAGCGGCATCGGCATCTGCGTCGGCTTCTGCGTCGGCATCTGCGGCGGCATCTGCGTCGGCATCTGCGTCGGCTTCTGCGTCGGCATCTGCGTCGGCATCTGCGTCGGCATCTGCGTCGGCATCTGCGTCGGCAT
>NZ_JAVEYL010000002.1:0-202436 GCF_034003485.1 Thauera sp. | reverse complement strand
AACAACGCCATGGGGCAGTTGAACAAGGCCACCCAGCAGAACGCCTCGGCCTCTGAAGAGCTCGCCGCCACCGCAGAGGAATTGGGCGGACAGGCCGGGCAACTGCAGGAGCTGATGGGCTTCTTCACCATTGACCCGGCAACCGCCAGCGGCCGCCGGCGCTGATTCCCGACAGACATGCCGCTACACGGATACTCAGCATGATCGACTGGCACACCCTGTCTCCCCAGGAGATCGAACGTCGCGCGCAGAGCATCTCGCCCGGCGAGTGGGCGGTCGACATGCACAAACCGATCTCGACCCTGCTCGGCTCCTGCGTGGCGGTGTGCATGTACGACCCCGCGGTGGGCGTGGGTGGCATGAACCACTTCATGCTGCCCAACATGCGCAAACGCGAAGGCGGGGTGGATATCGACTCCCTGCTGTCGGGCGACTACGCGATGGAAGTGCTGCTCAACGGCATCCTCGGCCGCGGTGGTGCGCGCCACCGCATCAAGGCCAAGGCCTTTGGTGGCGGCACCATCATCAGCGGCATCGCTGCGTCGGGCATCGGCAAGCGCAATGCGGAATTCACCTGCGAATGGCTCAAGCGCGAAGGCATCGAGCTATTGGCCTCGGATTTTCTGGGTGCATGCTCGCGCAAAGTGCTGTTCGTACCGGCCACCGGCGATGCCTGGTGCCGGCGCATGACAACCACCATGGCAACCGCGCAGGAAGTGGCAAAGGCCGAACAGGCCTACGCCGAGTCCTTGAGGCGGCCGCCACCCAAATCGAACGTCGAACTCTTCTGATCACGGAGCCCAGGCAAGACATGGATAGCAACGGCGTCACGGATCAGGAATTCGCCCTGTTCCAGAAGCTCATCTACCGACTGGCCGGCATCAACATGGCCGACAGCAAGAAGCCGCTGGTGGCCGGGCGCCTGTCGCGCCGCCTGCGCCATTACGGCCTGGACAGCTTCGGCGCCTACTACAAGCTGGTCACCAGCGGCGACCATCCGGAAGAACGCCAGTTGATGGTCGACCTGCTCACCACCAACGAAACCTATTTCTTCCGCGAAGCGGCGCACTTCGACTTCCTGCAGGATTTCGCCGCCAGCCGGCGCGGACGTCCGTTCCGGGTGTGGAGCGGCGCGTCCTCCAGCGGCGAGGAGCCCTACACCATCGCCATGGTGCTGGCCGAAACCCTGGGCCTGTCGGCCAACTGGGAGATCGTCGCCTCCGACATCAGCCTGACCGTGCTCGAGCGCGCCCAGACCGGCCTCTACCCGATGGAGCGCGGCCGCGGCATCCCGCCCGAGCTGATGAAGAAGTACTGCCTCAAGGGGGTGCGCAGCCAGGAAGGCAACTTCCTCGTCGTCCCCAAATTGCGCGAGCGGGTGGACTTCCGCCACATCAACCTGATCGCGCCCGACACGCGCGACCTCGGCCAGTTCGACATCATCTTCCTGCGCAACGTGATGATCTATTTCGACAACGAGACCAAGCGCAAGGTGGTCGGCAACATGGTTCCGCACCTGCGCGAGGACGGCACCTTCATCGTCGGCCACTCCGAGACCCTGACCGGCATCACCGACGACCTCAGCGCCCTGCGCCCCACGCTCTACTGCCGTCCCAACGCGCGCACGCTGCTCGAACACCACCGCAGCAACCGGGCCGCAGCGCGCGGCCTCCACCCCAACCGCAGCGAGCACGGACGATGAGCAGCAAGATCAAGGTCATGATCGTCGACGACTCGGCCGTGGTGCGCCAGACGGTGCGCCAGGCCCTCGAGCGCGACGCCGGCATCGAGGTCATCGCCGCCGCCTCCGACCCGCTGTTCGCGATCAGCCACATGCAGCGCCAGTGGCCGGACGTGATCGTGCTCGACATCGAGATGCCGCGCATGGACGGGCTGACCTTCCTGAAGAAGATCATGACCGAGCGCCCGACGCCGGTGGTGATCTGCTCCTCGCTCGCCGAAAGCGGCGCCGCGGCCACCATGCAGGCTTTATCCGCCGGCGCGGTGGCGATCATCACCAAGCCGAAGATGGGCGTGAAGCAGTTTCTCGAAGACAGCGCCAACGACGTCGTCCAGGCCGTCAAGGCCGCCGCGCGCGCCAACGCCAGCCGGCTGGTGCCACGCGCCGCCACCCCGCTCAACCCCGCGCCCAAGCTCAGCGCCGACGCCATCCTCGGTGCCGGCCTGGGCAGCGGCTCGAACATGGTGCGCACCACCGAGCGCATCATCGCCATCGGCACCTCCACCGGCGGCACCCAGGCGCTGGAAGCGGTGCTCACCCGCTTGCCCGCGGTGTGCCCCGGCATCGTCATCGTGCAGCACATGCCCGAGCGCTTCACGGCGATGTTCGCCGAGCGCCTCAACAGCCTGTGCGCGCTCGAGGTGCGCGAAGCCCGCCACGGCGACCGCGTGATGCCCGGCCGCGCGCTGCTCGCCCCCGGTGGCAAGCACATGATGCTCGCGCGCAGCGGCGCCCAATACACCGTCGAAGTCGTCGACGGCCCGCTGATCAACCGCCACCGGCCATCGGTGGACGTGCTCTTCCGCTCGTGCGCGAAGTTCGCCGGCAAGAACGCGGTCGGCGTGATCATGACCGGCATGGGCGACGACGGCGCGCGCGGGCTCAAGGAAATGCGCGACGCGGGCGCCAGCACCCTGGCCGAGGACGAATCGACGTGCGTGGTGTTCGGCATGCCCAAGGAGGCCATCCGCCTCGGCGGCGTCGATCGGGTGGTGCCGCTGACGCAGATACCCGAGGCGATCCTGGGCCTGGTGAAGTGAGTCCTGGCGCCGGCATGCGCCGCGAACGGGCGCCCCTCAGCCCCCCGCCCGCCGCGACTGCACCAGCGACCACAGGCTGATCGTCGCCAGCGCACCGACGATCAGCGCCATGCCGGTGAACTCGGCCGCATTCGGGCGCTCGCCAAGCTCTATCCAGCCCGCGAGCGCGCCGACCATCGGAACGCCGAGCGCCGACAGCCCCGCCATGCCGGTCGACAGGCGCTGCAGCACATACAGCCACAGCAGCCACGCCAGCCCGGTGGCAAACACCGCGTTGAAGAACAGCGCGCCGTAGAAATACGGCGTGGGATCGATCGGCCGCGAGGGATGCAGCACGGCGAGCACCGAGAGCGCAAGCGCGCCGAACAGCATCTGCCAGGCGGTGAGCGACAGCAGATCGAAGGCGTGATCGCGCCGCATGCGCTTGGCGAGCACTGCCGACGCGGCCCAGGTGACGCCGCCGGCGACCGCGAGCAGGTTGCTCAACGCGCTGCCGCCCATCGACCACGGCTGCAGCACCAGCACCAGCCCGCTGCCCGCAATCGCAATCGCCGCCCACTGCAGCCCGCGCACGCGCTCGCCGAGCACCCACCACGCCATCGGGATCACCCAGAACGGCATGGTGTAGACCAGCACCGCGGTCTTGCCCGCGCCGCCCGCCACCAGCGCCCACTGGATCAGCGCGGTGAACGCGCCGGTCTGCAGCACCCCGAGCAGGATCACCTGGCGCGCCGCCACCAGCGACATGGGCTTACGCAACACGAGCAGCACCAGGAACAGCGTGGCCGCACCGAGCACGGTGCGGATGGCAGAGAAGTCGAAGGGATCGACGTACTGGATGACCTGCTTCATGACCACCCAGTTGTAACCCCAGATCAGGGACAGCGCGGCGAGCGCGAGAAGCGCGAGGCGGGGCGTGCCGGACGCGGACATCGGATCTCCAAAAGGAAAGCGCCGCGGCGCCCATGACGGGGCCGCGGCCAGAAGGTGCCGCCAGGAGAGCAGCGGCGAAAACGGTGCGGCGCGAATTATGCGCCAGTGTGTGGAGCGGGCAGCATGCAAACGGTGATGTCGCGGATCACGCTGGCCCGCTCCCGGCCGACGTCACTTCATCATCGCCACCAGCCCCAGCGTGATCGACGGGAACGCGACCAGCAGCAGCAGGCGCAACAGATCGATGGCGACAAAAGGCGCAAGGCCGCGGAAGATCGCACCCAGGCGCACATGCGGCAGGGCGGCCTTGAGCACGAACACGTTCATGCCGATGGGCGGGGTGATCAGCGCGATCTCGGTCACCACCACCACGATGATGCCGAACCAGACCAGGTCGAAACCATGGCTGATCAGGATGGGGAGGAAGAGGGGAACGCAGATCAGGATGATCGCCAGCGACTCCATCACGCAGCCGAGGAGCAGAAAAATGAGCAGGATCGCCGCCAGGGTCTGGTAAGGGCCCAGGCCCGCCTCCTCGACGAGCGCCAGGATGCCTTCTCCAAGGCCCGAGAACGAGATCAGCTTCGCGAACAGCAGCGCGCCGAACAGCACGCTGTAGAGCATCACCGAGGTGATCGCGGTCTCGACGAAGACCTGGCGAAAACTCTGCCAACTCATCCGCCGCTGCGCCATGGACAGGATCAGCGCCAGACCGGCCCCCAGGCCGGCGGCCTCGGTGGCGGTGAAGAGCCTGCCATACAGGCCGCCGATGATGAGCACGAAGAGCAGGGTGAAGGGCCACACGCCGCGCAGCGAGCGCAGCTTTTCCGCGGTGGTGGTGCGCTCACCGCGGGGCGCGTCCTGCGGGCTGATACAGGCGATGGCGTACACCACGCCCAGGTACAGCAGCAGGCCGAGCAGGCCCGGTATCACGGCGGCGACGAACAGGTCGCCGATGTTGGTCTGGGTGAGGATGCCGTAGATCATCAGGATGATGGACGGCGGGATCAGGATGCCGAGTGTGCCGCCCGCTGCGATGGTGGCCGAGGCCAGCTGGTCCGAGTAGCCGTAGCGCTTCATGCTCGGGTAGGCGACCTTGGACATGGTCGCCGCAGTGGCCAGGCTGGAGCCGCATACCGCGCTGAAGCCGGCACAGGTGACCATGGTCGACAGCGCGAGCCCGCCACGAATCGGCCCGAGGAAGGCGTTTGCGGCGCGGAACAGGTCGTCGGAGATGCCCGAGCGCGCGAGGATGTTGCCCATCAGGATGAACATCGGCACCACGGCCAGTTCATACGAGAACACGGCTTCGGAGATCGTCATCGGCACGAGCGAGCGCGCGACGTCCCAGCCCATGACGACGCTGATGCCGGCGAGCGACACCGACAGGAGCGCGAAGGCCAGCGGTACGCGCAGGAAGGCCAGCACCAGGACGGCCAACAGGGAAAGGAGACCGACGGTCATTTGGCACGCTCCTCGGTGGTGTGGGGATGCGATACGTGGGGATGCGAGGGGGGCGCGCCGAAGCAGCCGAGCAGTGCGGCCAGGGCCGACAGCAGCGAGGTGAACGAGATGAAGGCGTACATGCCGCTACGCGGGATCGACAGCGCCTGGCTGATCTCCTGGATCTCGCCTGCCTCGATCGCGGCGTTGAAGAATTCGTAGGCGATCAGCAACAGCACCAGGGTCATCAGCAGCGCGATCAGACGATGCCACCAAGCCATGCCGGGCTTCATCAGGTACTTGTCGAACAGGTCCACCGCCAGGTGTCCGCGCGCAGCGGTCAGCAGCGGCAGGCCGCAGAACACCATGATCGCCATAAGGTGCTCGGTGGCGTCGTGGGCGCCGAAGACGGGGGTGGCGAGCAGCCGGCGCCCGATGACGTCGGCAAAGGTGAGCAGGACCATGCCCAACAGCGTGAGGATGAGCAGCGATTCGACGAGTTGGCGGATGCGGGACAGAGACGCGTCCATGTGATTCTCCATGTGGGGGTGGCCGGCCGGAGCCGGTCACTTCCGGGATCAGCGGGCGATCAGTTGCCGGCGTGGGCCTTGTAGCGCTGCTCGAAGAACTCGAGCATCTCCATCGGCTTGTCCACACCGTAGCTCTGGCCTTCGGCCGCCCAGTCGGCGAGCATGCGCTCGCGCACCGCGCCGATGCGCTCGAACAGCGCCTTCGAGGGCTCGTTGAAGCTGTGGCCTTCGGCGCGCAGCTTGGCCTCGCCGGCCTGGTTCTGCACGTCAAAGCGCGAACCCCACAGGCGCGACAGCTTCTCGCCCGAGACGCTCATGATCGCCTTGCGATCGGCTTCGGAGAGCTTGTTCCACTTGCCCTCGTTGATGGCGATGAAGAAGGACGCGTCATAGAAGCCGCCCGGGACGATGGTGTGATGCTTGAGCTTGCCCTCGACGCGGAAGTTGATCACCGACTCGATCGTGTGCAGCGACGCATCGACCACGCCGCTCTCGAGCAGCTCGTAAGCCTTGGGGCCCGGGCCGGCGACCGGCACCGCGCCGAGGTCCTCGAGCAGGCGCTTCTGGATCGGGCCGCCCATGCGCACCTTCTGGTTCTTGAGGTCGTCGGGCTCGACGATGTCCTTGCTGCCGTGGTGGATCTGGCCGCCACCGAACAGGCCGACGCCGAGCATGACCACGCCTTGGAAGGCCGGCTTGCCGGCGAGGTATTTCTCGTAGGTCTCCCACAAGGCCACCGAGGACGCCTCGGCGTTGGTGCCGATGAAGGGCATCTCGGAGAACCACAGCGCCTTGAAGCGGTCCGGTTCGTAGGTGAAGTTGCCCCAGGTGATGTCGGCAATACCCTTGCGCGCGAGCTCCCAGTGCTGGGCGGGGCCGCCGACCGGCTTGGGCAGGATGCGGACGTCGACGCGGCCTTCGGTGACGCGCTTGACGTCCTCGATCCAGGGCTGGAAGACCTCGGGGGTCAGGAAGTGGGTGGGCGACACCCAGCTCGACATGGTCAGGGTGGTGGCGGCCTGGGCGGCCGGAATGCCGACGCCGGTGGCGAGGACGAAGCCGGTGGACAGGGTGGCCAGAAGTTTGCTGAGTTTCATGGTGTCTCCTTGCGGGGTTTAGTTATGGAAGAACTGCTCGACCAGGCCGACCCACAGCCGGGCGCCCACCGCGAGGCAGGCATCGTTGAAATCGTAATGCGGGTTGTGGACCATGCATTCGCCCGACCACCTGCCGTCGGCGTGGCCGTTGTCGCCGTTGCCGACCAGCAGGTAGCAGCCCGGCACCTGCTCGAGCAGGAAGGCGAAGTCCTCGCTGCCGGTAAGCGGCTGGGCATCGGCGACCACGTGCTCAGCGCCGAAGGCCTTGCGCGCGACCTCGACCGCGAACGCCGTCTGCGCGGCGGCGTTGATCAGCACCGGGTAGCCACGCTCGTAGCGGATCTCGCTGACGCAGCCGTAGGCGCGCGCCTGGTGGTCGGAAAGCTCGCGGATGCGGCGCTCGACCAGGTTGCGGACGTCGGGGTCGAGGGTGCGCACGCTCAGTTCGAGCTCGGCGGATTCGGCGATGACGTTGTAGGTCGCCCCCGCAGCGAGGCGGCCGACGCTGATCACTGCGGCGAGGTTGGGATTGACGTTGCGGCCGACGATGGATTGCAGGCCGAGCACGGTCGCCGCCGCGGGCAGGGTCGGGTCCACCGCCATGTGCGGCATGCCGCCATGCCCGCCACGGCCGATGAAGCGGATCAGCACCTTGTCGGACGAGGCCATGAAGGCGCCCGGGCGCACATGGACCTCGCCGACCGGGATGCCGGGAAAGTTGTGCATGCCGAAGATCGCATCGCACGGAAAGCGCTCGAACAGCCCTTCTTCGATCATGCGCCGGGCGCCGCCACCGCCGCCGAGTTCCTCGGCGGGCTGGAAGATCAGCACCAGGGTGCCGCTGCCCGGCAGCCGCCCGTCGCGCGCACGCCCGGCCAGCACCCGGGCGGCGCCGAGCAGCATCGCGGTGTGCCCGTCGTGGCCGCAGCCGTGCATCTTGCCGGGCACGGTGCTCGCCCACGGCAGGCCGGTCATCTCCTGGACCGGGATGGCGTCCATGTCGGCGCGCAAGCCGATGCGCCGGCCCTCGCCCGTGCCCCAGCGCAGCACGCCGACCAGGCCGGTGACGGCAATGCCGGTGTGCACCTCGTAGCCCCAGGTACGCAGTTGCTCGGCAACGAGGGCGCTGGTGGCATGCTCCTCGAAGCCGAGCTCGGGGTTGCGGTGGATGGCATGGCGCCAGGCCTTCATCTGCTCGGCATCGATCTCGGTCGTCACTACTGCATCTCGGGTCGTCATCTGGCTCACCAATAGAATTAGCTCATGTCCAGATAATAAGAACTTGATAAGAACACCGTAAGGCGATATTTTTTCGTGGATGACAACCTGAGGAGGTCATCAAGAACATGAAGGACCACCAGCTCAAGGCCCTGGTACAAGTCGCCGACAGCGGCTCGATCCGTGCGGCCGCGCGCGCAATGAACCTGAGCCAGAGCGCGTTGACCAAGGCCCTGCGCGAACTCGAGGAGGACGTGGGTGCGGAACTGCTGCAACGCAGCTACAAGGGCATCGGGTTCACCGCGGAGGGCAACGCCCTGCTGGTCCGCGCGCGCCTGGTGCTGGCGACGATCGAGAACGCGCGCGCCGAGATCCGCCAGATGCGCGGCGGCGCGGGCGCGCACGTGAAGGCGGCGATCACCCCCCTGCTGACGGCAACCGTGCTGCCGGACGTGCTCGCGGCGTTTCGCAAGGCGCAGCCGGACGCCGGGCTGACCTTCCACGAGGGCTTGCTGGTGCAGGCGCTGCCGGGCCTGATCGAAGGCAAGATCGATTTCGCGATCGCGCTCGCGTCGTCGCAGGACCTGCCTTACGAGATCGAGTTCGAGCCCCTTGCCGAGATCGAGGCCGTGCCCATGGTGCGCACCAGCCACCCGCTGGCCGCAGCGCAGGACTGGCGGGCCGTGGCGGACGCCGAATGGGCGCTCAACCTCAGCGCCGGCAGCCAGAGCATGAATCTCGTCGAATGGCTCAAGGCGCAGGGCCACCCGGCACCCAGTCGCATCCTCCATTGCTCATCGCCCTTCCTGATCCTCGACCTGGTCCGCCGCAACGACCTGATCGGCTACGGGCCGAAGGTGCTGATCACCGACCCGCAGGTCGGCGTCGGCCTGCGCCCGCTCGCGCTGCAGCCGCTGCCGCCCACCATGCCGCTCGGCCTGCTGACCCTGCGCGGGGTGCCGCTCGGCAGCGCAGCGAAGAAGCTCGCCAACCTGTTCCGCCGCGAGCTCGACGCTCGACTGGGCGGACACGCCACGGCGCGGCCCCTTGCTGCGGACGCGCGATCTGTAACCGATCACCGGAGATGAAGCCATGCCCAAGTTCAACGCCAACCTGACCCTGCTGTTCAACGAAGTGCCCTTCCTCGACCGCTTCCAGGCCGCCGCCGAAGCCGGCTTCAAGGGCGTGGAGTTCCTCTTTCCCTACGCCTTCGCCAAGGAGGAGATCGCCGAGCGCCTGGTCAAATACGGCCTGGTGCAGGTGCTGCACAACCTGCCGGCGGGCAACTGGGATGCGGGCGAGCGCGGCATCGCCTGCCATCCGGACCGCGTCGGCGAATTCCAGGACGGCGTCGGGCGCGCGATCGAATACGCCCGCGCGCTCGGCTGCACGCAGCTGAATTGTCTGGCCGGCATCGCCCCGGCCGGACTGGATGCGGACAAGGCGCACGAGACCTTCGTCACCAACCTGCGCTTCGCCGCCGCCAGGCTCGAGGACGCCGGGATCCGCCTGCTGATCGAGCCGATCAACACCTTCGATATCCCGGGCTTTTACCTCAACCGCAGCGCGCAGGCGATCGCGCTGATCGAAGAGGTCGGCTCGCCCAACCTGTGGCTGCAGCACGACATCTATCACATGCAACGCATGGAGGGCGAACTGGCCAACACCATCGCCAAGCACCTGCCGAAGATCGCGCACATGCAGATCGCCGACAACCCGGGGCGCAACGAGCCCGGCAGCGGCGAGATCAACTACGCCTGGCTGTTCCGCTTCATCGACCAGCTCGGCTACGGCGGCTGGATCGGCTGTGAATACAAGCCCGCCGCCGGCACCCGCGCGGGCCTGGGCTGGATCAAGGCGCTGGCTGGCTAAGCGGACAAATCAGGGAAACAATGCAGTCTCACCTCATTGAAATCATCGAAGTCAGGAAGAATGGCGCACATTGGATCGCCTTCACCGACATCGGCGAGCGCTGAGTTGCCCATGCGGCGAGCCGCGCCGACCCGCACAGAAAGATCACGACGAGACCGAACATGAAACCCACCCACATCCTGATGCTCGACGACGTCAAGCTCGCCGCCGCCGCCGCAGAGACCGAGGCGCGCGCCAATGGCTGGGCAGTCAGCATCGCCATCTGCGATGCCGGCGGCCACGCATTGTGGCTGCAGCGCATGGACGGCGCGCCGCTGATGAGCGCGGCCGTCGCACCCGAGAAGGCGCGCACCTGCGTGCTCAGCGGCAAGCCGAGCAAGGTCTTCGAGGACATGGTCAACAACGGCCGCTTCGCCGCGCTGGCGATGCCGGTGGTGCCGCTCGAGGGCGGCGAGCCGATCGTATTCGGTGGCAACGTGGTCGGCGCCGTGGGCGTGTCCGGCGTCAAGGCCGGCGAGGATGCCCAGGTGGCCCGCGCCGCCATCTCCGCCCTCCTTGCCCACATCGCCGCGACCAAGCCGGAGGATGCAGCATGAAACGCGAACGCAGCGCCCGCATCCTCGCCACCCTGGGGCCGGCCAGCGCCACGCGCGAGCGCATCCTCGAGCTGGCGCGGGCCGGGGCGGATGTCTTCCGCCTGAACTTCAGCCACGGCAGCCACGGCGATCACGCCGAACGCGTCAAGCAGATCCGCGAGATCGAGCACGAAATCGGCCGTCCGATCGGCGTGCTGATGGACCTGCAGGGCCCCAAGCTGCGTGTCGGCCGCTTTGCCGAGGGCAAGGTGATGCTCATCCCCGGCGCGCACTTCCGCCTCGACCTCGATCCCGGCGTGGGCGACGCGAACCGCGCCAATCTGCCCCACCCCGAGATCTTCGCCGCGCTCGAGGCCGGCACCGAGCTGCTGCTCGACGACGGCAAGCTGCGCCTGCGCGTGGACGCCTTCGGCCCCGACTTTGCCGACACCACCGTCCTGGTCGGCGGCCCGCTGTCCGACCGCAAGGGCGTGAACGTGCCCGGCGTGGTGCTGCCGATCTCGCCGCTCACCGCCAAGGACCTCGCCGACCTCGACTTCGGCCTCTCGCTCGGGGTGGATTGGGTGGCGCTGTCCTTCGTGCAGCGCGCCGAAGACATCCGCGAGGCGCGCGAGCTCGTCGGCGACCGTGCGTGGATCATGGCCAAGCTGGAGAAGCCGGCAGCCATCGATGCGCTCGAGCCGATCGTCGCCCTGGCCGACGGCGTCATGGTGGCGCGCGGTGACCTCGGCGTGGAGTTGCCGCCACAGCAGGTGCCGGTGCTGCAGCGCCGGATCGTGCGCGCCGCGCGCGCCGCCGGCAAGCCGGTGGTGGTGGCCACGCAGATGCTGGAGTCGATGATCACCTCCCCGATACCGACCCGCGCCGAAGCCTCGGACGTCGCCACCGCGATCTACGACGGCGCCGACGCGGTGATGCTGTCGGCGGAGTCGGCCTCGGGCCAATATCCGGTCGAGGCGGTGTCGATCATGCATCGCATCATCTGCGAGGTGGAGCAGGATCCCGCATGGCGTACCGGTCTGGAGGCCAGCCACGCGCCGGCCGAGGCCAACACGCCGGATGCGATCTGCAGCGCGCTGCGCCGCGTCGCCGGCCTGCTCGAACCCGCGGCGACGGTCGCCTACACCACCTCCGGCTTCAGCGCGCTGCGTGCCAGCCGCGAACGCCCGGCAACACCGATCCTCGCCCTCACCCCACAACTGGCCACCGCGCGCCGGCTGGCGCTGGCCTGGGGCGTGCATCCGGTGCCTTTCGAGGAGGTGCACGACGTCACCGAGATGGTCGAGCACGCCAGCAGCGCCGCAGTGAGCCACGGCTTCGCCGGGCCGGGTGAGGTCCTGGTCGTGATCGGCGGCCTGCCTTTCGGCAAGAGCGGAAGCACCAACCTGCTGCACATCGCACGCATCCCGGGTTGAAACACGCTCAGCCGGCCTTGGCAGCCTTCACCGGGGCCGGCCCGAACAGGCGGTCGGTGAGCTTCACGTACCAGGCCGCCGACTGCACCTGCAGGATGTAGGCGAGCGCGATCACCAGCGCCGCGCCCGCGCTCTGGCCGCCGAACACGTTCATCGCCAGCGCGAGCGCGATCGACAGGTTGCGCATCACCGTGCCGTACACCAGCGCGATGCCATCGCCGCGCGGCAGCAGTGCGCGTGCGACGACCGTGCTGAGCAGGTAATTGATCGCATACAGGCACAGCAGGGGCACGAGCACCACCAGCACTTCGCCCGGTTGTGCGACCAGATCCCTGGCCTTGAGCGCGAGCGCGACGAAGACGATGCCGAGCACGCCCAGCGTCGAGAACGGCGGGAAACGCGGCCCCCAGGTCTTCTGATATTCCGCCTGGCCGTAACGCCCGAGCAGCCACTTCTGGGTGAAATGCCCCGCGACCATAGGCAGGAAGACGATGATGACGATCTGCATGAAGACCGCCCCCATGTCCACCGGCACCTCGGCCCCCATCAGCCAGCGCACGTAGAACGGCGTGGCCAGCGAGCCGAGGATCAGGCCGAGCACCGTCATCTTGACCGCTGCACCCAGGTTGCCGTTGGCGAAGCCGGTCCACGAGATCGTCATCCCGCTGGTGGGCAGCAACGCGGCCAGCAGCAGGCCGAGCGCGTACCAAGGCTGGTCGGCGAAGAAGATCTTGCCGAGGCCAAACGCGACGAAAGGAATGACTGCAAAGTTGATCGCCTGCGCGAGCGCCTGCGCCTTGAGGTCGCCCCCCTCGAGCACCTTCTGCAGCTTGAGGTTCACCATCATCGGATAAACCATCAGGAAGGTCAGCGGCACGATCAGCGACTTCAGCCAGCCGACCGGCACCATCAGCCCGAAGCCGAAGCCGAGCACCATCGCTACCGGGATGGCGAGGACGAGGTTCTTGTTGATTCTGGTCAGCAGCGCGAGCATGCGGTGTGTCCCCCTGAGGTTCATTGATGCATTCGTCGTCGTCGAGGAAGAGAACGCAGCAAGACTGATGCCAGTGCGATGCGCGCACCCGACGGCGGCGCACCCGCCCAGATGCGGGCATGACAGGAGCCTGCCCTCACTGCCACACATCCGCCACGCCGCCACGATCAACTGCCACGCAGGCAGTCGCTGTCAGCATGGGGGCGCGAGCCTGGTTGCAGGGGGCCCGCTGCGACCACCGCAGCAAAAGGCCCGCTCGGGGCGGGCCTTTTAAGTGCAACGAGTGGAGGCAGGATTACTTCTTGGCTGCCGCCAGACCGTTTACGATTTCCTGCTTGGCTTCCTCGACCGTGCCCCAGCCCAGGATCTTGACCCACTTGCCGGGCTCGAGGTCCTTGTAGTGCTCGAAGAAGTGCACGGTCTGCTTCATCAGCAGTTCGGGCAGGTCATCGGTGGTCTGCACCTTGTCGTACAGCGGGGTCAGCTTGGACACCGGCACGGCCACGACCTTGGCGTCCACGCCGCCGTCGTCTTCCATCTTCAGCACGCCCACCGGACGGCAGCGGATGACGACGCCCGGCGCCAGCGGGAAGGGGGTCACGACCAGCACGTCGACCGGGTCGCCGTCACCGGCGATGGTGTGCGGCACATAGCCGTAGTTGATCGGGTAACGCATCGAAGTGCCCATGAAGCGATCGACGAAGACGGCGCCGCTGTCCTTGTCCACTTCGAACTTGATCGGATCACCCTGTGCGGAGATCTCGATGATGACGTTGATGTCGTTCGGTACATCCTTGCCGGCGCTGACCAGATCGAAACCCATGATTCCCTCCCGTGGAAAAATTGTGCGCGGATTATAGGGGGAAACCACAATGTCTTGCACGGCGTCCTGTGTAGGCACTACCCCCAGCGCACCTGCTCCAGCCGCAGGCAGGCGCTCAGGCCGGCGCGTCAAAACCCGCGTCTTCGACCGCAGCGCGCATCGCCTCGACCGACACCTGCGCCGGATCGAAGCGCACCGTGGCACTGCCCTGCTCCAGCGACACCTGCGCGTCCTCGACACCCGCGAGCGCCTTCAGCACGCCGGTCACGTTGTTGACGCAACCGCCGCAACTCATGCCTTCGACCTTGATCGTCACTTCGTTCATGCACGACTCCTGATTCCTGAATTGAATACCGGTGCGGGCGGCGCTCAGGTCACGCAGACCACACCGCTCCAAAGGTCGCCACCGAGCGTGGGCGCGTGATAGAGCCCGAACAACCCGAAGCCGAGCACGAGCACACCCGAGACCATGCGCACCTTGCGGTTGCGGGTGAAATCGCGAAAACGCTTGAACAGCATGCCGGCCAGCAGGAGATTGGGCAAGGTGCCCAATCCGAACGCCAGCATCAGCCCCGCGCCCCGCGCGCCGGAGCCGGTGACCAGCGCGGTGGCGAGAATCGAATAGGTCAGTCCACAGGGGATGAAGCCCCACAACATGCCCAGGGGCAGCGCCTGTTTGACCGAGCGCGCAGGCAGGAAGCGCCGCGTCGCCGGCTGGATCCTGCGCCATAGCACGTGGCCCACGCGCTCGATCGGCGTGAGCAAACGCGTGAAGCCGGTGAGATACAGCCCGAGCGCGATCAGCATCAGGTTGGCCAGCACATAGAGCGTCATCTGCACCGGCAGCATGCCGTCGTAAAGCAGGCCGACCGAACCGATGAAACCGACGGCTGCGCCGAGCGCGGTGTAGGTGCCGATGCGCCCAAGGTTGTAGGCCAGGTGCAGCGGCCACTGCGGCTTGCCGCCGGGCGTCTGCACCTGCATGGTGAGCGCGCCGACGATGCCGCCGCACATCGACACGCAGTGCGTGCCGCCGAGCAGGCCGATCAGGAAGACGGCGAGATAACCGGTTTCAGGCATTTTGCAAGGAGGCCCCGCTGGAATGGCGAGCTCGCATTCTACGCTTGTGCACCCCAGCGAGACGGCAGGAGCGCGCTTACCGGCGAATGGCGCTTTTGCAGGCGCCGCTTTTGCGGGCAAGCCCGCACCCACCGCTTCGTCGCGTCACGCTGGGCGGGCTCAGATCACCCGCGAATACCGCGCGCGCTCGCGATCCGCGCGCAGATAGCGGTCGAACACCATGGCGATGCCACGGACCAGCAGACGGCCGCCGGGCTGCACGCTGATCCAGTCGCCATCGATCTTCACCAGGCCGGCCTTCTCCATCTCCTGCAGGTCGGCGAGTTCCTCGGCGAAATACTCGCGGAAGTCGATAAGGTGCGCGATCTCGATCGACTGCATCGACAGTTCGAAGTGGCACATCAGCGCCTGGATGATCGCGCGCCGCACCAGGTCGTCTGCGGTGAGCTCGATACCGCGCAGCACCGGAAGTTCGTCACGGTCGAGCGCGTCGTAGTATTCGTCGAGCGTCTTCACGTTCTGCGCGTACACCGGGCCGATCTTGCCGATCGCCGACACGCCGAAGGCGAGCAGGTCGCACTCGGCCTGGGTGGAATAGCCCTGGAAGTTGCGATGCAGCCTGCCCTGGCGCTGGGCAACGGTGAGTTCGTCGTCGGGCTTCGCGAAGTGATCCATGCCGATATAGACGTAGCCGGCGTCGGTGAGGCGGCGGATGCCGAGCTGCAGCAGTTGCAGCTTGGTATCGGCGGTGGGCATGTCGCCACTGCTGATGCGACGCTGGGGCTTGAACAGCCCGGGCAGGTGCGCATAGCTGTAGAGCGAGATGCGGTCGGGCGAGATCTCGAGCACCTGCTCGAGCGTGCGGTTGAAGCTGATCACGTTCTGCTTGGGCAGGCCGTAGATCAGGTCCATGCTGACCGACTTGAAGCCGGTGGCGCGCGCAGCATCGATGACGAGCTTGGTCTCGTCGAAGCTCTGGACGCGGTTTACCGCAACCTGAACGTCTTCGGCAAAGTCCTGCACGCCGACGCTCATGCGGTTGAAGCCCAGGTCGGCAAGGAGCTTGACCGTCTCGAAGTCGACCTTGCGCGGGTCGACCTCGATCGAATACTCACCGTTGGGCACCAGCGTGAAGTGCTCGCGCACCGCGGCCATCAACTCGCGCATCTCGTCGTGCGACAGGAAGGTCGGAGTGCCACCACCGAGGTGGAGCTGTGTCACCTGCCGGCTGCCTTCCAGGCAGGCTGCCTGCATCTCGATCTCTTTCGCCAGATATTTCAGATATTTGGCAGAGCGCCCATGATCCTTGGTGATGATCTTGTTGCAGGCGCAGTAGTAGCAGATCGTGTTGCAGAACGGGATGTGGAAGTATAATGAGAGCGGTTTGCTTACACCGCCGACCGCCCTTTTCGCGAGCCAGGCCTTGAGCGCCTCGGCATTGAAGGCCTCGACGAAGCGGTCTGCCGTCGGGTACGAGGTGTAGCGCGGTCCGTTGATGTCGAATCTACGGATCAGTTGCGGGTCGAATATGAGTTCGTTCTGGCTTTTCATGATCTTGCTGCTGCAGGGTGTGCCAAACAATGGCAGAACAGCAGAATTTTTTGGTTGACGTGGGTCAACGAGCTTGATCTGAAGATCCGCTCGCACCCCCTATCAGCGTCTTTTGTCGGGGAAGCAGGATTATCGTGCAGATGAGGGCAACCGTGCCAATTACCGTGAATGGGCTCAAGGCAGCCTGTTCTCAGTGCAACCTCGTCGAGCTGTGCCTGCCCTTCGGCATGTCGGACACCGAACTGAGCAGGCTCGACGAACTCGTGGGCGCGCGCCGCAAGGTCAAGCGCCAGCAGAATCTTTACCGTGCCGGCGACCCCTTCGAGGCGATCTTCGCCATCCGCGCGGGCTCGTTCAAGACCGACGTGCTGCTCGAGGATGGGCGTGAGCAGGTGACCGGCTTCCAGATGACCGGCGAGATCCTCGGGCTCGATGGCATCAGCACCGAAGCGCACAGCTGCAACGCGGTGGCACTCGAGGACAGCGAGGTGTGCGTGATCGCCTACGACAAGCTCGAGCAGATGTCGCACCAGATCGAAGGCCTGCAACTGCAGTTTCACAAGGTGATGAGCCGCGAGATCGTGCGCGACCACGGCGTGATGATGCTGCTCGGGTCGATGCGTGCGGAGGAGCGCCTGGCGGCCTTCCTGCTGAACATGTCGCAGCGCTTCAACGCCCGCGGTTTCTCGTCGCAGGAATTCAACCTGCGCATGACGCGAGAGGAGATCGGCTCCTACCTCGGACTCAAGCTCGAGACCGTGTCACGGGCCTTCTCGCGCTTCCAGGAAGACGGCCTGATCTCGGTGCAGCAGAAGCACGTCCTGCTGCTCGACGCAGCAGGGCTCAAGAAACTGCTCCAGCACCAGCCGGGCATGCGCTGAGCGTCGTCCCCGGAACGCTCAGCCGAGGAAGCCGGCGAGATTCTTTGTGATGGCGACCGATACGATCCATGCATAGACAAGCAGCGCAGCGATGAAGGCTGCGACGCGCACGCTCATGGTGCGTCCGCGCTTGAGCGCGACGGTGCCGAGCAGGATGTAGGCGAGCAAACCGAAGACCTTGGCCGTCACCCAAGCCGCAGAGAAGGGATACTGCTCGATCATCACCGCGAGCGCGATGGCCGAAAGCAGGAGCAGGCTGTCGACGATGTGCGGGAACACACGGGTGAGCTTGTGCTGGAGAAGCGGATTGCCGGTGACCATCCACAGCCCGCGCACCAGGAAGCCGGTGGCGCTGAGGACGACACAGGTGACATGCAGATTCTTGATTGCGTAATACATCCCTTCTCCTTCCCATAGTCGGCCACAGAGCCGGAAACAGCCGACTACCAACCGGCTGGACTAGAATTGCGAAGCCTTACGGAGAGTCTTTCGATGCCCCCTCATTCCCAGCTCGACATCCCGTCCCTGCTGCACCGCATTCCGTTGTTCAGCGAGCTCTCGGACGCGGACATCCAGCTCGTCGCGCGCTACACGCGCGATCGCCACATCGCGCGCGGCGAAATGCTGTTCCAGCGCGGCGACCAGCCGCACGGCTTTTACTTCGTCGTCTCGGGTCAGGTCAAGCTCGCATTCTCGTCCTCCCAAGGCACGGAGAAGGTGGTCGAGATCATCGGCCCGATGCAGAGCTTCGGTGAAGCCGTGATGTTCATGAACCACCCCTACCCGGTTTTTGCCGAGGCACTGACCGACACCGTGCTCGTCCACGTCGGCCAGCAGGTGGTGACCGACCTGATCGACCAGGACTCCACCTTCGCCCATAAGCTGCTGGCGGGCATGGCGATTCGCCTGCACGGGCTGATCCAGGACGTCGAGACCTATTCCCTGCGCTCGAGCACCCAGCGTGTGATCGGCTATCTGCTGCAGGTGGCCGACAGCGACATCCCCAGCGAGATCGCCCTGCCTACCAGCAAGCAGGTGATCGCCTCACGGCTCAATCTGACCCCGGAAACCCTGTCGCGCATTTTCCACGATCTGAGCGACGCCGGCCTGATCAGCGTGCAGGGCAAGCGGATCACGCTGCACGACCCGGTCCGACTGTCGCGCTACAACGCATGACCGGGCCCCGACTCCAGCAGTGACGTAACGCAAGCGCAGCGCGGTTGCGCTCGTTCGCGGGACGCGACCTTCCGGGTCTCCCCCACCCGATAACACGCTGACGATCTGGCCTTCATTTCAGGATACACGGCACATTCGCCTCGGCAACCGCGACTTCGCGCCAACCCAGGTCGTGCTCGACCGATTCGGCGAGGGCCGCTGCCGCTGACGGCTCCCCATGCATGACGAAGGTGCGTCGCGGCGGACTCCGGAACCCGCGCAACCAGTTGAGCAAGGCAGGCTGGTCGGCATGCGCGGAAAGGCCGCCGATCGTGTGAATGCGCGCCCGCACCGGAATGCGCTCACGAAACAGCGTGACCTGGTGCGCGCCATCGACCAGCCGCCGCCCGAGGGTTCCGGCCGCCTGGAAGCCGGCGATGACGATCGCACACTCACGGCGTCCGAGGTTGTAGCGCAGGTGATGCTTGATCCGCCCGGCGTCGCACATGCCGCTCGCCGAGATGATGACGAGCCCGCCGCCCACGCTGTTCAGCGCCATGGACTCCTCGACGTCCTGCACGAAGCGAAGGTTGAAGCGGTCCGCATGGTGGCGCGTCCACGCATAGAGCTCGCGGGTTTCGTCATCCCAGAGATCGTCGTGGCGTAGCGTGAGCTCGGTCACCGCAGAAGCCATCGGTGAATCGACCACGACATCGAGACGATCAATGCGGCCGGCGCGTACCAGGTCTGCCAACACGAACAACAATTCCTGCGTGCGGCCGACGGCAAAGGCCGGAATGATCACGTTACCGCCATCGACCTTCAGCGTCCGCCGCAACACCTCGGCAAGTTCGTCACAAGTGTCCGCGAAGGAGCGGTGCGCGCGATTGCCGTAGGTCGATTCGACACACAGGTAATCGGCAGTGGGAATCTGCACCGGATCCTGCAGCACTGGACGCATCGGCTGGCCGAGGTCGCCCGACACGACCAGGCGCCGGGTGTGGCCGCTTTCCTCGACGTCGATCTCGAGGATCGCCGAGCCCAGGATGTGGCCTGCGTTACGTAAGCGGCAGCGCACACCGTGCCCGAGCTCGACCATCTCGTCGAACCCGAGCGCCCGCAATCGCCCAAGGCTGTGGCGGGCCTGCTCGACCGTATACAGCGGCACCAGATTGCCACCTCGCCCAGCCTTGCGCGAGCGCGTGCTGCGCAAGGCCCATTCCGCCTCTTTCTCCTGGATGTGGGCAGAATCCATCAGCATCACGCCCAGCAGATCGACAGTCGCGGCGCTCGTGAAAATCGGCCCCTTGTAGCCGAGAGCCACAAGCCGCGGAACAAGCCCTGTGTGATCGAGATGTGCATGCGTCAGCAGGACGAAGTCGATGTCATGCAGGTCGAAACTCAGCGCCTCTCGGTTCTTGCGATCAGCTTCGCGCCCGCCCTGAAACAGTCCGCAATCGACCAGAAAGCTGCCACGCTCGTGATCGACACGCAGGCAGGAGCCCGTGACCTCGCCCGCCGCACCCAGAAAAGTCAGCTTCATCTCGTAGCTCCAAGAGCGTTCA
This sequence comes from Thauera sp., assembly GCF_034003485.1. Lineage (GTDB taxonomy): Bacteria > Pseudomonadota > Gammaproteobacteria > Burkholderiales > Rhodocyclaceae > Thauera. Next base: position 182,502 of record NZ_JAVEYL010000002.1, on the reverse strand, counting down.
CGCTGGACAACACGATTTGGCGGCCGTTTGATCGTGATCAATCGTGGCAGACCGCCCCACGTCGCTATAATCGAATCGTGACACACAACAGGGAGCGTCCGTCATGTTCAAGCACATCCTGGTCCCGACCGACGGGTCGGCTTTGTCGGAAGGTACAGTAGCCCGGGCCGTTTCCTTCGCCAAGGAAACCGGAGCCCGTATCACCTTCTTTTACGCCCAGCCCGACTTTCCCATGCCCATTTATGGTGAAGGCGCACTGATCGACCCCACGACACCCGAACAATTTTCGAAATCTGCAGCCGCTGAAGCCGAGGCCATCCTCGCCAAGGCCAAGGGTGCTGCGGATGCTGCAGGGGTAGCTGCCGACAGCGACTCCACCGTGAATGAGGTTCCTTACGAGGCGATCATCGACGCGTCCGATCGCCACGGCTGCGACCTGATTTTCATGGCCTCGCACGGACGGCGCGGCATCGCCGGCCTGTTGCTCGGCAGTGAAACGCAGAAGGTTCTCACGCACAGCAAGACGCCGGTGCTCGTGTATCGCTGAGCGCCCGCGACTGTCGCAGCAACGAAAACGGCCCGCATGTGCGGGCCGTTTTCGTTGCTGGCGCGATCCTGCGCGATCAGGCGTTTGGATCGATCGTGATCTCCATCTCTGCGGGAAGAAATGCAGAGCCGTCCATTCGCCAGCTTCGGGCCTCGTCTTCGACGACAAACAGCCAGCGTCCGGTACTGAGCGGCGCCAGGGGGGTTTCATACACCCCGGCAGAACCCGCAACGAGCAATTCCTGGTCGAGACCACCGCGAGTCGGGTGAGCCACGGTCACGCGGATACGGGTCGGCAGGCTGGTTGCATCCGGCGCTGAGAGCTCGATGTGAATCGACTCGCTGCGCACCCTGATTCCGGCACGCAGACCCATCTCGCGCGCGTGCTCCACGCGTCCGATCGTCTGCACGATCGCTCGGCCTTCCTTGTAGTAGTCGTCCACCACCATGCCATCGAAAGTCTGGATGGCGATCACCAGCGTGGCGATCCCCGCGACGACGGCGGTCGCGGGAAAGGCGATGAGGAACCAGGGCCAGCCCTGACGGTACCAGGGCTCGTGCGGCTTGTCGTTGGCGGATCGATGCATCTTAGCGTGGTATCAGGAAAGTGGTTTCTTCGTTGAGGGTCAGTGCCGGATCATCTTCGGCGGTGACCTGGAAGGCGATCTTGTTGGCACCGGGCTGGCCCGAGTCATACGGAACCAGAACCTGGAGGGTGACCGACTGATGGCTGGCGGACGCCACATCGATGCGTTGCTCGCCACCGATCCTGACCCCCGGAAGCCCCGACACCTCAAGCCGGAATGCCCGCGGCGCCTCGGTCATGTTCATGATCTGGAGCTGATAGACGTTCTCGATCAAGCCGCCTTCGACCTCGCGGCCAAGCGAGGACCGGTCGCGGATGACATCGACACGCAGCGGTTCGCGCAAGGCCAGCCCCCAGACGAAGCCGATACAGATGATGACGAGAACGGCGCCGTAAATCAGGGTGCGTGGCCTCAGCACATGACCGATGATTTCCTTGCGACCCCAGCGCCGCTTCATCGCATTCTCGGTGGAATAACGAATCAGACCCCGCGGGTAACTCATCTTGTCCATGACCTGGTCGCACGCATCGATGCACGCCGCGCAACCGATGCACTCGTACTGCAGGCCGTCACGGATGTCGATGCCGGTCGGACAGACCTGCACGCAGATGCCGCAATCAATGCAGTCGCCCTTGCTCACCGAACGCGGATCGACGCCCTTCCTGCGCGTGCCGCGCGGCTCTCCGCGCTCCTCGTCGTAGGTGATGACGAGGGTATCCGGATCGAACATCACCGCCTGGAAGCGGGCGTACGGGCACATGTACGTGCACACCTGCTCGCGCATGACGCCGGCGAACAGGTAGGTGAATGCCGAGTAGAACAGGATCCAGAAGGCTTCCCACGGACCGAAGGTGAAGGTGGTCAGCGACTGCAGCAACTCTTCCAGCGGTGAGAAGTAGGCGACGAAGGTGAAGCCGGTCCACAGCGCGACGATGCCCCAGGCGAGGTACTTTCCGCCGCGGCGCAGGGCTTTCTCCGCGCTCATCGGCGCCTGGTCGAGCTTCTGCCGGCGAACATGATCGCCCTCGATCTTCTGCTCGACCCACATGAAGATCTCGGTGTAGACCGTCTGCGGACAGGCGTAGCCGCACCACAGGCGCCCGGCAATGGCGGTGAAGAAGAACAGCGCGTAGGCCGAGATGATCAGCAACAGCGCGAGGAAGAAGACATCCTGCGGCCAGAACACCCAGCCGAAGATGTAGAACTTGCGCTCGGTAAGATGGAACAGCACCGCCTGGCGGTCGTTCCAGCTCAGCCACGGCAGTCCGTAATAGAGGATCTGGGTCAGCCACACGAGCACCCAGCGCCAATTGGCGAAGATACCCGTAACCGCGCGCACGTAGAGTTTCTTGCGTGCGGCGTAAAGCGTGTCCTGGGTGGATTCCTGGGACTTGTTCGCCGCCTTCTGCGGCGAAGGGGATGGGCTGTTCATGGCCTTTTTACCAATGAATTCTTGTTTTTATTGTTATTTCGAGACCCCGGGAGGACCCCCTCCTCCCGGGATGGAGCTGCAGACTACAGAAACGATTACTTCTTGCTCAGGCTCAGAACATAAGCAGTGAGGATGTGGACCTTGTCCTCGCCGAGGAATTCACCGAAGGCTGGCATCTTGTTGTTGCGTCCGTTGGTGACGGTTTCGATGATCACCGCTTCCGACGAGCCGTACAGCCAGGTGTTGTCGGTCAGGTTGGGCGCACCGAGCATCGGGTTGCCCTTGGCGTCTGCACCGTGGCAAGCCACGCAGTTGTTCTCGAAGGCTTCCTTGCCGCGCTGGGCACGCACCGAGTCATGAGCGAGGCCGTTCATCGAACGCACGTAGTTGGCCACATCCTTCACGCCATCGGCGCCGAGTGTCTGGCCGAACGGGATCATCACGCCATTGCGCCCATTGGTGATGGTTTCGCGGATGTTCTCCGGTGCCCCTCCCCACAACCACTCGCTGTCGGTCAGGTTGGGGAAGCTCTTCGCACCCTGCGCAGCTGCCCCGTGGCACTGCTGGCAGTAGGTCAGGAACATCCGCTGCCCCATCGCTACCGCTTCCGGATCGGCGGCAACCGCCATCACGTCCATCTCGCGATATTTGGCGAACACCGGGCCAAAACGCTCCTCACCTGCCCTCATCTCGGCTTCGTACTGCGCCAGTTGGCCACGGTGCTGGTTGACGTTGCCGAAACCGGGGTAGATGGCCAGGTAAGCGATGCCGAAGAAGACGGTGATCCAGAACAGGTACATCCACCACCGCGGCAGGGGGTTGTTGTACTCGGCGAGCGTCTCGTCCCACACGTGACCGTGCAACTCGACCGGCCCCTTCTCGCGCTTGGTCATGTTCGACACCAGCACGAACACACAGAACAGGATGGAGAGGGTCACGAGGACCATCACATACATGTTCCAGAAACCGCTGATAAAGTCAGCCATTTGTTTTTCCCTCAAGGTCTTGCCGGCCGCCCTGGGCCGGCAGGTCATCATCGCTCAGGGGCAGGCGTGCCGCCGCGTCGAAACCAGCCTTCGCATGATTGCTGTATGCCCAGGCGCAGATGGCCAGAAAGCAAAGCAGGCCAAGGACAGTGATCAGGCTTCGGATGTCATTTATATCCACGGCGTGCTCCCCCTTACCTGAAGCTCGAAATCGCGGTACCCATGCCCTGCAGGTAGGCCACGACTGCGTCGAGTTCAGTCTTGCCTTCAAGCGCAGCCGGTGCGGCGGCGATCTCTTCGTCGCTGTACTTGTGCAGACCAACCTTGTTGAGCGCACGCATCTTGTCCTGGATGTCGTCGCCTCTAACCGGACGATCAAGCCAGGGGAACGCCGGCATGTTGGACTCCGGGACCACGTCGCGCGGATTCAGCAGATGGACCCGCTGCCATTCGTCCGAGTAGCGACCGCCGACTCGCGCCAGGTCGGGACCGGTGCGCTTCGAGCCCCACTGGAACGGGTGGTCGTAAATGTACTCACCAGCCACCGAGTAGTGACCGTAGCGCTCGGTCTCGGCGCGGAACGGACGAATCATCTGCGAATGGCAGTTGTAGCAGCCTTCCCGGACATAGATGTCGCGACCGATCAGACGAACCGGGTCATAGGGCTTCACGTCGAGCGCATTGCCCTTCTGGTCGATCGGCGTCGTGGTCGAGTGCTGGAAGAACAAGGGCACGATTTCCACCAGACCGCCCACGCTGACAGTAAGCAGCGTGAGCACGATCAGCAGGAATACGTTGCTTTCGATCTTTTCGTGTTTGATTTTGGCCATGTTGTTCTCCGATCAGGCGTGGGCAGCCGCAGGCGCGAGCACCGGGGCGTCGTAGGCCTTCTGGCCGGCGATCGTCTTCACCATGTTGTAGAACATGATGAACATGCCGGTGAGGAAGAGCGCGCCGCCGATGAAGCGGATGGTCCAGAACGGATAGCTGGCCTTGACGCTTTCGACGAAGGAGTAGGTGAGCGTGCCGTCCGGGTTGGTGGCTCGCCACATCAGGCCCTGCATCACACCCGAGATCCACATCGACGCGATGTATAGCACGATGCCGATGGTGGCAATCCAGAAGTGGGCGTTGATCAGCTTCACGCTGTACATCTCGGTCTTGCCGTACAGGCGCGGCAGCAGGAAGTACACCGAGCCGATCGAGATCATCGCCACCCAGCCCAGCGCACCGGAGTGCACGTGACCGACGGTCCAGTCGGTGTAGTGCGACAGCGCGTTGACCGTCTTGATCGACATCATCGGGCCTTCGAAGGTGGACATGCCGTAGAAGGACAGCGAGGTGATGAGGAACTTCAGGATCGGGTCGGTGCGCAGCTTGTGCCAGGCGCCCGACAGGGTCAGCACGCCGTTGATCATGCCGCCCCAGGACGGTGCCAGCAGGATCAGCGAGAACACCATGCCGACGGACTGGGTCCAGTCGGGCAGCGCGGTGTAGTGCAGGTGGTGCGGACCCGCCCACATGTAGGTGAAGATCAGCGCCCAGAAGTGCACCACCGACAGGCGGTAGGAGTACACCGGACGGTCGGCCTGCTTGGGCACGAAGTAGTACATCATGCCCAGGAAGCCCGCGGTCAGGAAGAAGCCCACCGCGTTGTGGCCGTACCACCACTGCACCATCGCGTCCTGAACGCCCGCATAGGCCGAGTAGGACTTCATCGAGGTGAGCGAGACCGGGATCGCTGCGCTGTTGACTATGTGCAGCAGCGCGACGGTTAGGATGAAGCCGCCGAAGAACCAGTTCGCGACGTAGATGTGCGAGACCTTGCGCTTGGCGACGGTGCCGAAGAACACGATGGCGTAGGACACCCACACGATCGCGATCAGGATGTCGATCGGCCACTCGAGCTCGGCGTATTCCTTCGAGCTGGTGTAGCCCAGCGGCAGGGTGATCGCGGCGAGCACGATGACCAGTTGCCAGCCCCAGAACGTGAACGCGGCCAGTCCGGGGGCGAACAGGCGAGTGTGACAGGTGCGCTGGACCACGTAGTAGGACGTGGCGAACAGCGCGCAGCCACCGAACGCGAAGATCACGGCGTTGGTGTGCAGCGGACGGAGCCTGCCGAAGTGCAGGAATTCGTGAACGTTCAGTTCGGGCCATACGAGCTGTGCCGCGGCGATCACGCCGACCAGCATGCCCACAATGCCCCACACCACCGTCATGATGGCGAACTGCCGCACGACTTTATAGTTATAAGTCGCTTGCGATTGCATGTGAGTCACCTCTTCGTTTTAAAAACCTTGCTTGCGCAGCACCCCTCGGTGGCTGCACGTGCTACCCAGCCGGTGGAGAATACCCCTCCGCCGAGGACGCAATTTGACACAGATCAACATTGTATTGCACCCCAGCAGGGTCCGGAAGCGAAAATTGGAAGAAGTCCAAAAAGCCTCGCAAACCGGCGCCGTTACTGGATTGTGCGTTGCCACAATGCGGCATCGAGGCACCTTCGGGGGCAGGTGACGTCGAGGTGAAAGTCGTGCAGTGCGAGTCGGAACCTGAGGGCCGGGGTGCGAGCCGGCTGGCAATCAAGGCTGATCGTCCAGGCCAAAAAAAAGGGTGCGTATGCACGCACCCCCAACCCCAACAGAGAGACAAAAATTCGGTTCGACCACCGGCACGCCGTGCCAATTGATCAACACGTCCCATTGTGCCCATGCCGCTCGCGCGCATGTTGACCTAGGTCAACCCGAAAACAGATCAATCGCTCTTTGGCCGATCATCCGTTTGATCGCCTGCCGCTTCGCGCTCACCCTCCCGGGCTGCGGGGCGCTCATCACGGTCATCCATGAGCAGCCGATAGGCGGGCCCCTCGAGGTCGTCATACTGCCCGCTGCGCAGCGACCACCAGAAGAGCACGCCGATCACGAACACCAGCAAGACCGAAATCGGGATCAGCAGATACAGGCTCTCCATCGCAATCCTCCGTGTGCCTCAGTGACGCTCGGGCACGCGTTGCAGACGCATCGCGTTGAGCACGACCAGCAGCGAACTCGCGGCCATGCCGATCCCTGCCATCCACGGCGTGACCAGGCCTGCCATCGCGAGCGGCACCGATGTGAAGTTGTATGCAAAGGACCACCACAGATTCTGGCGGATGATCCGCAGGGTCTTGCGCGACAGATCAATCCCGCGCCCCAGGCTGGCGAGATTCTCGTTCAGTAGCACGATATCGGCCTGGTTGCGCGCCAGGTCCGTCCCACCCCCCATCGCGACGGAGACGTGCGCCTGCGCGAGCACCGGCGCGTCATTCACGCCATCGCCCACCATGACGATCACGGCGTCCGGGTCGTTCTGCATCGCCGCGATGGCCTGCTGCTTGCCTTGCGGACTCAAGCCGCCCTGCGCGTCGCCGATGCCGAGCGCCCCCGCCACGCTGGCAACGACTGCCGGCGCATCGCCCGAGAGCACGCTCATGCCGATCCCCTCGCCAGCCAGGCGGCTGGTGAGCACGGCGGCCTCCTCACGCAACTGGTCCGCCAGCCGGAACAGCCCCAACCAGCCCGAACGCGCCGCCAGGCCGATCACCGTTCCGCCACGTGCGACGAAGTCTTCCAGCCCCGCAGGTGACGCAAGACCGGCGGCACGCGCGACGTAGTCCGGACGGCCGATCCAGAACGCCTCGCCCTCCACGACGCCGCGCATTCCCAGCCCCGTTTCAGCCTGCACATCCGACGCCGTCGGCAGGGCCTGACCGGCACTCGCCTCGCGCAGGCCGGCTGCGACCGGATGCTCGGAGCCCTGCTCGATCGCTGCCGCCAGGCGCACCAGCCCAGCTTCTTCAAGATCGCCGAGCACCCGCAGTTCCTCGAGATGCATGCGGCCGTGGGTCAGGGTTCCCGTCTTGTCGAATACGAAATGGTTTGCCCGCGCCAGGGTTTCGACGGCGTGGCCGCGGGTGACGAGCACCCCCATGCGGGCGAGCGCATCGGTCGCCACGGTCAGTGCGGTCGGCGTCGCGAGCGAGAGTGCGCACGGACAGGCAACCACCAGTACCGACACGAACACCCATAGCGCGCGCTCCGGCTCGATGACGTACCAGGCGATCCCGGTGAGCCCCGCGAGCACCAGCAGCGTGACGATGAAATACACCGCCACGCGGTCCGACAGCGCCGCAATCCGCGGCTTCTCGGTCGCAGCGCGCTCCATCAGGCGGCGAATGGCGGCGAGACGGGTAGCGTCGCCCACGTGCTCGACGCGCAGCAACAGGGGCGACGACACATTGATGCTGCCGCCCGTGACCCGATCGCCGACGCCCTTGGGCACCGGCAGGCTCTCGCCGGTGAGCAGCGCCTCGTTGGCCTCGCCCACACCTTCGACGACGATGCCATCCACCGGGATCGCCTCGCCGGGCCGCACCCGCACGATGTCGCCGGCCACGAGCTGCGACGTCGGCACGCGATCCCCCGCGCCCTGCTGCGGCCAGCCGTCGATGCGCTCGGCAAACGACGGCAGCGCCTTGCCCAGCTCCTCGACCCCCCGCACGGCCTTCTGGCGCGCAAGCATTTCCAGATAGCGCCCGCCGAGCAGGAAGAACACGAACATCGTGACCGAATCGAAATACACCTCGGGGCCGTCGGTCAGCGTCGCCCACAGGCTGGCGGCGAACGCACTGCCCACGCCGAGCGCCACCGGTACATCCATGCCGAGGCGGCGCAGACGCACATCGCGCCACGCACGCTGGAAGAAAGGCGCCGCCGAATACAGCACCACCGGAAGCGTGAGCAACAGGCTGGCCCAGCGCAGCAGCAGCTCGATGTCCCAGGTCATATCGCCCTCGCCGGCCACGTAGACCGGGAAGGCGTACATCATCACCTGCATCATCCCGAAGCCGGCGACGAACACCCGCCAAAGCATCGAGCGCCGCTCGCGGTTGGCGATCTGCTCGGAACGCTCGGCGTCGTAGGGGTAGGCGCGGTAACCGATGGCCTGGACCGCGGCCAGAATGTCCGAGAGCTTGATGCTGCGCTCGTCCCAGCGCACGCGCGCACGCCGGGTGGCGTAGTTGATCTGGATGGCCGACACGCCGGGCAGGCGGGCGACGTGGTTCTCGTTGAGCCACACGCAGGCGGCACAGGTGATGCCCTCGAGGATCAGCGAGGCCTCGCGTTCGTGCTCGCCCACCGGACGCACGAAGCTCTTCTGAAAGTCGGGGTGATCGAAGAGGCCGAGCTCCTGCAACTCGACCGGCATTGCCTCGCGCCGCGTCTCCGGCATCGCATCGCGGTGGCGATAGTAGTCGACGAGCCCGTTGTCGACGATGGACTGCGCGACCGCCTCGCAGCCGACACAACACATGCGGCGCCGGCGCCCGTCGATCTGCACGTAATGCCGCGTATCGGACGGAATCGGCAGGCCGCAGTGATAGCAGTCGATCTCGGCTGCATCATCGGCCAAGGCAACGGGCAGGTCGGCAGAAGTCATGGGCGCAAATACTGAGCCGCCCCGGACGGCATGGCCGTTCGAGGCGGAGCGAAAGGGAGCCAGGGTTTTAGCACATTTCACCGACACCGACCATTGCGCTGCAGCATCCCGCGCTGCAGCGCACCGCCGCCAGTCATGATCGACCGGCTCCCCGAGCCCTCACTTGGCCGCCATGCGGATCGCGCCGTCGAGGCGGATCACCTCGCCATTCAGGTAGGGATTCTCGACGATGTGACGGACCAGGCCAGCGAACTCGGCAGGCTTACCCAAGCGCGAGGGGAAGGGAACCATCTTGCCGAGCGCATCCTGCACCTCCTGCGGCATGCCCATCAGCATTGGCGTCTCCATGATGCCGGGCGCGATCGCCATCACGCGGATGCCGAAACGCGACAGTTCGCGCGCCACCGGCAGCGTCAAGCCGACCACACCGGCCTTCGAAGAGGCATAACCGGCTTGGCCGATCTGGCCGTCGAAAGCGGCAACCGAGGCAGTATTGATGATGACGCCGCGCTCGCCGCCAGCGTCGGGCTCGGCCTTGCTCATGACATCGGCGGCCAGCCGCAGCATGTTGAAGGTGCCGATGAGGTTGATCGCGACCGTGCGCGCAAAGCTGTCGAGCTTGTGCGGCGCTTCGCGGCCGATGACCTTCTCGGCCGGCGCCACCCCTGCACAGCTAACCAGGCCGGTCAGGCGGCCAAAACGGCTCACCGCCAGATCGATCGCCGCCTTGCCGCTGTCGGCATCGGTCACGTCGGTCAGCGCGAACGCCGCAGCACTGCCAAGTTTTGCCGCCAACGCCTCGCCAGCTTCACGATTGACGTCCGCCAGCACGACCTTCGCGCCAGCGTCGACCAGCATCTGTGCGGTGGCAGCGCCCAAGCCCGAGCCGCCGCCCGTCACCACGAAAACACCATTCTGGATCTGCATTCGCTTTCTCTCCCAAGACAAGCCGTCGCCGCACGATGAGGCAAGCGCAGATCGCTGCACCCGGCGCCGACATCGGCGGCAACCTTAGTTTGCGTTAACGTAAACGTCAACTATCCGAAGGGCTCATCACCCTTCGCCCCCGCTCAGCCGCCCAGCCTCTGACCGAGTGATCAGCCCAGCGGAAGACCGCCGCGCTGCCGTCCCATCCGGGAATCAGGCCGCCGTTGCCGGATTCCCGGCGGGGACCTCATCGAGCGCCAGATCGACCATCAGTTCATTGGCCAGCGCCTCCAGGTCGGCGCGGATGCCCGCAAGGTCGGCCGCGGCCGGCACCGACAGCTCCGCACGCGCCCGAAACAGCGTCTCGCCGCTCATCGATGCACTCTCGCAGGCGGTCTCCAGTGCCTCGATACTGACGCCGTGGTGGGCGAGGACAGTCGAGATCTCGCGCACGATCCCCGGTCGGTCATGCCCAACCAGGTCGAGACACACACGCTGCGCCGCGGCTACAGCAAGCGGGCCACCCCGTGCAATCGCCACACGCAAGCCCTCCGACTCCAGCCCGCGCAGCGCAGCCTCCAGCGTCTCGAGCGCTGCAGTGTCGGCCTCCAGCCTGACCACCCCAGCGAACTGGCCGGCCAGATGGGCCATGCGGCTCTCCATCCAGTTGGCACCGCACTGACTTGCACGCGCGGAAACCGCGCTGACCAAACCGGGCCGGTCCGGGCCGATGAGGGTGAGGATCAGGGAAGTCTTCATGTTCGCGCTCCCGAAAGGGCAAGCCATGCACAACCACCGGGGCACAGGACACCGGACTACACGAAGTTCTGCGCAGGATCAAAAGGCAGACGTCGTGGGCTTGCGATAATTAAAAAAGGAAATGACACGATAACCCACCCATCCGGCGAAGGGGAGAACATCGCCGGCGTCGCACGCAGAGAGGAGGAAACCGATGAAATCACCCCGCTTCCACGCGCAGAAGGCAGACGGCCTGTATCAGCCAATCCCCTTTCTTTTCGTGACCGAGCGCATGTGCCGCGAGATTCTCGACGAGCGCGACGAGATCGTCGCCGCCATGCCCGCCACCGCCCGCAAGCGCCAGCAGGCGCTCTTCGCACGCTACGACCCGAACGTCAGCGCCGAGGCATTCAGCGGACTACTGAACCTGTTCGACAGCCGACCGGCCTGATGACCGCCGCCGTCAGGAAGAGGCGCGACCGGGGAAGCACGGTCGCCGGATCACGGAAATCCGCATACTCCGTGGCCACCCGGCGCCGAAAAGCAAAAAGGGCGATCCCGAAGGACCGCCCTGAGTGCTTGAATCGACTGGTGCCGGAGATAGGAGTCGAACCTACGACCTTCGCATTACGAATGCGCTGCTCTACCAACTGAGCTACACCGGCTAAGGGCGCGGATAATACCCCACCGGACCCTGCTCGGCAACCACCGCAACGGAGTTCGCAGGCTTTCGCGATGCGCACGAGTGCGATAAGGAAAACTTTCTGCGCAATCTACTTTTTCGTATGGGACTCCATTAGAATGCGCACCAATTCAGGGCGGAGGAGACAAGCCCGATTCTAGAGCGCAGCGCTGCGGGAGACTCGGTCTTCCGCAGCAGCCGCGCCACCGTCTGCCTGCAAGCGGCGGTCCTCGGGCCTTCCTGTTTCATCTCCCGCACCCTGCAACGCTCCAATTCCCATGTTCGGCCTGGACCTTCTCGAGATCGCCTTGATCGGCATCGCCGCCTTTGCCGCTGGTGCGGTTAACTCGGTCGCCGGCGGCGGCACCTTCTTTTCCTTCCCGGCTCTGCTCGCGGTCGGCGTGCCACCGGTCGTCGCCAACGCCAGCAACTCCGTTTCGCTGTGGCCGGGCAGCCTGGCCGGCGCATGGGCCTTCCGCCGCGAACTGAAGCGCTTTTCCCGCAGCCTGCCCATCCTGTCCGTGGTCGCCTTCATCGGCGGCATCGCCGGCGGATTGCTGCTGCTCGCGACCTCGAACGCCGCATTCGCCATGCTGATTCCCTGGCTGCTGCTGGTTGCCACGGTGCTGTTCGCCTTCAGCGCGCAAATCTCCGCACTGATCAAGAAATGGAAGCCGACGCCAGCCGGCGTCGACGAGCGCCACATCGGTCCGGGCGGCTACCTCTTCCAGCTCGTGGTGTCGGTGTACGGCGGTTTCTTCGGCGCGGGCATGGGCATCCTGATGATTGCGGCGCTCGCCATCCAGGGCTTCAAGGACGTGCATGAGATCAACGCGCTGAAGAACTGGCTGTCAGCCGTGATCTACAGCGTCGCGGTCTGCACCTTCGTGATCGCCGACGCCGTGTCCTGGCCGCACACGCTGATCATGCTCGTCACCGCCACCATCGGCGGCTACTGGGGTGCGGCCGTGGCGCGCAAGCTGCCGGCGATCTGGCTGCGGCGCTTCATCATTGCGGTGGGCGGACTGCTGACGCTGTACTACTTCGGCAAGACGCTCTGAGCCCCGTGTTCGCCGGCCTGTCCGCCGCGCTCGGCGCCGGCTTGCTATGGGGGCTGGTGTTCCTGACGCCCCTGGTGCTGCACGACTACCCCGGCTTCATGCTCGCCGTCGGCCGCTACCTGGCCTTCGGCGTGCTGGCGCTCGGGCTCGCGTGGTTCGACCGCAAGGCGCTGGCCCGCCTCGACCGCGCCGACTGGATCGAGGCCGCCAAGCTCGCCCTGATCGGTAACCTCTTCTATTACGCCACCCTGGCGAGCGCGATCCAGCTCGCCGGCGCGCCAGTGCCGACGCTGATCATCGGCACGCTGCCGGTCGTGATCGCGGTAAGCGCGAACCTGCTCGACCGCCGTCGCGGCGGCGGCGAGGACAGCGCGCCCTGGCTGCGCCTGGTGGCGCCCCTCGCACTGATCCTGGCCGGACTGCTGGTGGCGCACAGCGACAGCGCAGCGCAGGCCGACGCGAGCGGCGGCGGCGACTACCTCGCCGGTCTCGCCCTCGCCTTGTGCGCGCTCGCATGCTGGACCTGGTACCCGATTCGCAACAGCCGCTGGCTGCGCGCGCGCGGACCGGGCCTGTCGCGTGCATGGGCCACCGCACAGGGCCTGGCGACACTGCCGCTGGCGATCGCGGCCGGCCTCGGCTACTGGCTGTGGGACAGCCTGACCGCCGGCGGCGGCGCGGGCTTCGCGTGGCCGCTCGGCCCGCGGCCACTGCATTTCGTGCTGATGAGCCTGCTGCTCGGTCTGGCCGCGTCCTGGCTCGGCACGCTGCTGTGGAACCGGGCCAGCCACCTGCTGCCCGCCGCCCTCGTCGGCCAGTTGATCGTGTTCGAGACGCTCGCCGCCCTGCTCTACGCCTTCATCTGGTACGGCCGCTGGCCGACGCTGGCCGAGGCTACCGGCATCGCGTTGTTGATCCTCGGCGTGATCGGCGGCGTGCGTGTGTTCCGCCGTACGCGGCGCCAGCCGGCCAGTTGAGACACGCTGGCGATCCGCCACGACCACCACCGGTGCCAGCATCCGGCGTACGCGATATCATGCGGGCTCTTTTGCGTCGCAACATTTCCCGCGTGTGATCGTTTCCCACTCATGGACCAGCTGACCCAGATCATCCTCCAGGCCGGCCGCTCGGCGGTCGAGCTCTCGCTCTTCGTGCTGCTGCCGATCATGGTGGTCATGCTGTCGCTGATGCGCCTGCTCGAAGCCCGTGGCGTGCTCGACTGGGTGGTCGCACGCCTCGCGCCGCTGCTACGCCCGGCCGGCCTCACCGGGCTGGGCGTGTTTGCCGCGTTGCAGATCAACCTGGTGAGCTTCGCCGCACCGATGGCCACGCTGACGATGATGGAGAGCCGCGGCGCCTCCGACCGCCACCTCGCGGCGACGCTGGCGATGGTGATGGCGATGGCCCAGGCCAACGTCACCTTCCCGATGGCGGCGATGGGCCTGGCGTTCGGACCGGCGTTGCTGCTTTCAATCGTGGGCGGAGTGATGGCGGCTGCGGCGACATACCACCTCTTCGGCCGCAGGCTGTCGAGCGTCGAAGCGACGATGGACGAGACCTTGCACCACCGCGTCGCCGACGACGCCAAAGGGGTGCTCGACGTGATCAACCGCGCTGGCGCCGAGGCTTTCAAGATCTCGGTCGGCGCCATCCCGATGCTGGTATTGGCGCTGGTGGCCGTGATGGCGCTGCGCGCAAGTGGCGGCATCGACCTCCTGACCGGCCTGCTCACCCCGCTCTTGCGCACCTTCGACCTCGACCCCGCGCTGATCTTGCTCACGCTGACCAAGTACATCGCCGGCGGCACCGCAATGATGGGGGTGATGGACGAGATGCTGAAGGCGGGGACGACCTCCATCGACACGCTCAACGCCAGCGCCGGGTTCCTGATCCACCCTTTCGACGTCGCCGGCGTTGCGGTGCTGATCTCGGCCGGGCGTCGCGTCGCGGCCGTCTGGAAACCCGCGGCGCTCGGCGCCGTGGTCGGCATCGCGGTGCGAACCGTGGGCCACGGGCTGCTGTAAGCTCGAGCCACCCGGCTTTCACCGCCGCGGTTTCGACCCCACTGAATCGACCACGCCACACCACGCCCACACCGCAACCGAACCGTGCAGCGCCCCTGCACGCGTGCTACCGGCCCGAGAACATGATCGCAGCCCTCACCCTGCTCCTGGTTTTCCAGCTTATTGGCGAAGTCATCGCGCGCAGCCTCGGGCTGCCGATTCCTGGCCCGGTCATCGGCATGGCGCTGCTCTTTCTCACCCTGATGATCCGGGGCGGACCGGGTGAGGACCTGCGCCTGACCTCCGGGCAGTTGCTCCAGCATCTGTCACTGCTGTTCGTGCCGGCCGGCACCGGCATCGTGCTCTACGGCGACCGCATCGCCGCCGAGTGGCTGCCCTTGCTGGTCGCCCTGTTCCTGAGCACCTTCCTTGCACTGGCGGTGACGGCGCTGGTGCTCAAGGCGCTTACCCACAAGCGCGCCAGACCGAAGTCGGAGGTCAGCCAATGAATCCGAACCTCGAGGAGATCTGGGTCTATCTGTCGGCCTCGCCCCTGCTCGGGCTGACGCTGACGCTGCTTGCCTATCAGCTCGCGTTCTGGATCTACAAGCGCGCCGGCTTTCACCCGCTAGCCAACCCGGTGCTGATCAGCGTGGCCATCCTGGCCGGGCTGTTGCTCATCACCGGCACGCCATACCAGACCTATTTCGACGGCGCGCAATTCATTCACTTCCTGCTTGGCCCGGCCACGGTCGCACTTGCGATTCCGCTTCACGCGCAATGGCCACGGCTCAAGGCAATGGCGGGCCCCCTGACGATCGCGCTCATGGTCGGCTCGCTGACCGCGGCACTTTCGGCCTGGGGAATCGGCGCGCTGCTCGGCGGCAGCCGCGAATCGCTTATGTCGCTTGCTCCCAAGAGCGTCACCACCCCGATCGCGATGGGCGTCGCCGAGCGCATCGGCGGCCTGCCCTCGCTGACCGCGGTGCTGGTGATCAGCACCGGCATCATTGGCGCGGTGTTCGCGCGCAGCATCAACCGCTGGCTGCGTATCGACGACCACGCCGTGCGTGGCTTCGCGATCGGGATCGCCTCGCACGGCATCGGCACCGCGCGCGCCTTCCAGGTCAGCGAACAGGCGGGCGCCTTTGCCGCGCTGGCGATGGGGCTGAACGGTCTGCTCACGGCGGTGTCTTTGCCGTGGATCATGCCCTGGGTCGAGCGCCTGTTCGCGCGCTGAGCCCGCGGCGCCGTTCTTCCATCCGACCACGAGGCCGCCCGCGTGCTCACCGCCCTGTACCGCTGGTTCGACCGTAACCTCCTCGAACTCGGCCGCGAGATGCGGCTCTCCTACCTGCCGCCGCTGATGGTGTACTGCGCGGCGGGGGTGTCGGGCCTCACCGGCATCGTCGGCACCTTCTTCGTCAAGGACTACCTCGGCCTGTCGGCCGCCTTCCTCGCCGCGCTCGGCTTCTGGGCGGGCATCCCGTGGGCGCTGAAGATGCCGATCGGGCATCTGGTCGACCTGCTCTGGCGGCACAAGGCGGGGCTGGTCTACCTCGGCGCCACGCTGATCGCCGCCAGCCTGCTGATCATGATCGGGCTCATCGGCAGCCCGGACGCGATGCGTACGGTGATGCCGATCGAGGCCTGGTTCGTGCTGTCGGTGCTGCTGTCGCCGGTGGGCTACGTGATGCAGGACGCGGTAGCCGACGCGATGACGGTCGAGGCCGTGCCCCGACTGGACGCGCGCGGCGAGCCGATCGGACCGGAGACCATCCGCCTGATGCACACCACCATGCAGATGCTCGGCCGGGTGGCGATCATCGGCGGCACGGTGCTGGTTTCGCTCGCCAACGTGGTGATGTTCCAGGGCTCGGAGGCGCTGCCGGAACCCGAAAAGGTTGCGATCTACCTGCGCATCTACGAGCTCGCGCTGATCATCCCGCTGCTGTCGGTGAGCGGCGTGCTGCTCGGCGGTATCCTCAAGCGCCGCGAGGCAAGGCGGCTGGCCGCGCTCGGGCGCAGCCGCGCCGACATCGACCGCCTGCTCCACGACCCGGAAGAGAAAGCCACGCCCAACTGGTGGATCCTCGGCGGCAGCGCGGTGTTCGTCGCGCTGACCATCACCGTAGGGCTCTCGGGCATCGAGTACGGCCAGGAGATCATCTTCGCGGCCTCGTTCACCATCATCGGCTTCATGATCAGCCGCCTGCTGCGCGAGCTCTCGCCGGAGGCCGCGCGCACCCTGCTCGGCACGGTGATCATCATCTTCGCCTTCCGCGCCCTGCCCGGCCCGGGCGCGGGCGCGAGCTGGTGGATGATCGACGAGCTCGGCTTCGACCAGAGCTTCCTGTCGCGGCTCGACCTCATCACCAGCGCGCTGACGCTCGCCGGCCTGTTCCTGTTCCGCCGCTTCATGGCCGAGAAGTCGATCGCGCAGATCGTGATCTTCCTCACCGTCGCCACCACCGCGCTGTCGCTGCCGATCATCGGCATGTTCCACGGCCTGCACGAATGGACCGCGGCGCACACCGGCGGCGTGGTCGACGCGCGCTTCATCGCGATCGCCAACACCGCGCTCGAGTCTCCGCTCGGCCAGGTGTCGATGGTGCCGATGCTGGCCTGGATCGCCAACTCGGCACCGCCGCATCTGAAGGCGACCTTTTTCGCGGTGATGGCCTCGTTCACCAACCTCGCGCTGTCGGCCTCGCAGCTGGGCACCAAGTACCTGAACCAGATGTACACGATCGCGCGCGAGGTGAAGGACGCGGTCAGCGGCGCCGTCACCACGCCGGCCGACTACGGCGAGCTCGGCGCGCTGCTCGTCACCGTCACCGTGATCGCCCTCATGCTGCCGCTGGCGGCGATCCTGTTTACCCGTCTGGCCGGGCTGCGCAGCGCCTGACGGCACGCACCCCGCCGACGTCGGGCAGCGGAGTTGACCTGCCGCATTGCCATCGCGCAAAGGCAAGCGGAAACTTGAGGCCATTCAACCCTCAGCGAGGCAAACCATGACACCCAGCTCGGTACACGACATCCGCAACCTCGCCCTGCTCGGCCACGCCGGCAGCGGCAAGACCACCCTGGTCGAAGCCCTGCTCGCCGCCGCAGGCGAGATTGGCGCCGCCGGGAGTGTGGAACGCGGTGACACCGTCGCCGACTTCGACCCGCAGGAAAAGGCGATGGGGCACTCGCTGCACGCCGCGCTGGTGCACCTGGAGTGGGCCGGACACTGGATAAACCTGCTCGACACCCCGGGCCTGCCCGACCTGTCCGGGCGCGCCGTGCTCGCTCTCCCCGCGGTCGATACCGCCGCGGTGGTCATCAACGCTGCAGCCGGCATCGAAAGCGGCACGCGTCGCATGATGGATGCGGCCAAGGGCAAATGCCGGATGATCGTGATCAACAAGCTCGACGCCGCCGCCGACCTTGCCACCATGATGGATGCCATCGCCGCCACGTTCGGCCGCGAATGCCTGCCGATCAACCTTCCCGCGCCCGACGGCAGCCGCGTCATCGACTGCTTCTTCGAGCCCGACAACGCGGCTGCGACCGCGTTCTCGAGCGTGTCGGCCGCACATGACGCCATCGTCGACCAGATCGTCGAGCTCGACGAGGCGCTGATGGCGAAGTACCTCGAACAGGGCGAATCGCTTGACCCCAAGCAGTTGCACGCCCCCTTCGAACAGGCCCTGCGCGAGGGCCACCTGGTGCCGGTCTGCTTCGTGTCCGCGCGCACCGGCGCGGGCATCAGCGAACTGCTCGACATTCTCGGCAAGCTCGCCCCCGACCCCACCGAAGCGAACATGCCGGCCTTCCTCAAGGGCGAAGGCACGGCGGCAGAGCCGGCCGAGGTGGTGCTCGACGCCGACCGCCACGTCGTCGCCCATGTGTTCCAGATCGCCAACGACCCGTATCGCGGCAAGCTCGGCTTGTTCCGGGTTCACCAGGGCCAAGTCACACCCAACTCGCAGCTTTACATCGGCGATGGCCGCAAGCCCTTCAAGGTTGCCCACCTGCTGCGCATGCAGGGCAAGAACGCGATCGAAACCACGATGGCCGTACCCGGCGACCTGTGCGCCGTGGCACGCGTGGACGAAATCCAGCGCGACGCAGTGCTGCACGACTCGCACGACGAGGACTTCTACCACCTCGCACCCACCGTCTTCCCACAGCCGGTGTTCGGCCTCGCGCTGATGACGCGCAAGCCCGCCGATGAGCAGAAACTGTCCGAGGCGCTCGCGCGGCTGATGGAAGAAGATCCGTGTCTGGAGGTGAGCTTCGACGCGCGCAACCGTCGCACCGTCGTGCGCGGGCTGGGCGAGCAACACCTCAAGATCGTGCTCGAGGAGCTGTCCGCACGCTGGAACCTGCAGCTCGACACCGCTACCCCGAGCATTCCGTACCGCGAGACGATCTCGGTCGTGGCCGAGGCGCGCTATCGTCACAAGAAGCAGAGCGGCGGCGCCGGCCAGTTCGGCGAGGTCGCGCTACGCGTGGAACCGCTGCCGCGCGGCGCCGGCATCGAGCTTGCCGATGAGGTCAAGGGTGGCACCATCCCGACCAACTTCATGCCTGCAGTGGAAAAAGGCGTGCGCCAGGCACTCGGCGAGGGCGCACTGGCCGGCTTTCCGCTCCAGGACATCCGCGTCGTGATCACCGACGGCAAGCATCACGCGGTGGACTCGAACGAGGTCTCCTTCGTGACCGCCGGACGCCATGCGCTGATCGAAGCGGTGCTGGCCGCGCATCCGATCGTGCTCGAGCCGTTGCTCGATGTGCAGGTGAAGGTGGCCGATACGCTGTTCGGCGAGGTGAGTGCCGAGCTCGCCGGCCGGCGCGGCCGCCTGACCGCGACGGACAGTCCGGCACCGGGATGGACGTTGATCTCGGCGCGCGTGCCGATGGCCGCGCTCGAGGGCTTCGAGAGCCGGCTGAAGGCGATCTGCGCGGGCGAAAGCGAGTTCGTGCTCGAGGCCGGTGGCCACGAGCCAGCACCGCCGGACGTACAATCCGAGCTCACTCGTGTCCACGCCAGCGGTGGCAACGGCAACGGCGCGCACTGATCGCCGTCGCGGGTCCGGCCCTGCAGGGCCGGGCCACAACGGCGCCAAGCTCCGATGAAACTCGATGAACGCCAGCGCGCCTACTGGCGCCGCAACCTGACCTTGACCGTGACGCTGCTCAGCGTCTGGTTCGGCGTGACCTTTGTCGGGGGCTATTTCGCCGACGAACTGAACACGCTGAGTTTTCTGGGTTTTCCGCTGGGTTTCTACCTGTTTGCCCAGGGCTCCCTGCTGATCTATCTGGTGATCATCGTGATCTACGTGTTCGCAATGAACCGTCTCGATCGCCAGTTCCGGATAGACACCCGGCGCTGATCCGGCCGCGCGCAAGCTCAGAAGCAACGCACGCCCCGAGCCATAGACCGCTCACTTCGGCGCCGTCGGCCCTGTCTCTTCCAGCTTCTTGCGCTTGGGCACGATCGGGTGCGCGTGGCGGCTGAGGATGTAGTCGGCAAAGAACTTGAACCAGATCGTCACCCCGGCCGTCGCCGTCCAGGCGTCGAAATCCATCGTACCGGTGAGCACACCGAAGATGACGAAGACGATCACGATGCCGCCGATCGCATTGATCGCCAGCGTGTAGGGTGCGAAACGTGCCGGATTGGCCGGCGGCATGCCGCCCTTGAGCGCCACTTCCGAGAAATCACGCCTGAACAGGATGCGCCACGCCCGCCGGAACCAGAAGAAGGCGATCGGGAACAGGGCGAGAAAGAGGATCCAGTTCAGGGCGATGCTTGCATTGAAGATCATGTGCTACTCCGCTGCGCGCGGGTGAATGCCCGCCAGTCCGCAAGGTGCCACAAAAAGAAAAGCCCCGCCAATGCCGCCGGCGGGGCCCCCGGTCGCGTCACCCGGCAGGAACTGCCCGATGACGCTGCCCGTTAATGACGCTTACTGCTTAGTGCGAGCCATCCACCAGCTTCGAGCCGCGCGGGATACGCACGGATTCCACCATGTGCTGGATGTGCTCGGGCGGCTCCTTGGTCACCTTATCGACCGCGTAGGCGACGATGAAGTTCACCATTGCACCGACCGCACCGAAGGCTTCCGGCGTGATGCCGAAGAAGCTGTTCGGGCCGCCGATCAGGTGCACGAAGTCCGTGCCCTTGATGAAGAAGATGCCCTTGTGCGCAAACACGTAGAACAGGGTGATGAACAGGCCTGCCAGCATGCCGGCGATGGCGCCTTCGCGGTTCATCTTCTTGGAAAAGATGCCCATCATGATCGCCGGGAACAGCGACGAGGCGGCGATACCGAAGGCCAGCGCAACCGTACCGGCGGCGAAGCCCGGCGGGTTGAGACCGAGCCAGCCCGCGATCACGATGGCGACCGCCATCGAGATCTTGCCTGCGAGCAGTTCGTTCTTGTCGCTGATGTTCGGGTTGAACACACCCTTGATCAGGTCATGCGACACCGCGGACGAGATCGCCATCAGCAGGCCGGCAGCGGTCGACAGCGCCGCAGCCAGACCACCCGCAGCAACCAGCGCGATCACCCAGTTGGGCAGCAGCGCGATTTCCGGGTTCGCCATCACGATGATGTCGGCGTTCACCGTCAGCTCGTTGCCCTTCCAGCCCGCAGCTTCAGCCTTGCCCGCCGC
Organism: Thauera sp.; assembly: GCF_034003485.1. GTDB lineage: Bacteria > Pseudomonadota > Gammaproteobacteria > Burkholderiales > Rhodocyclaceae > Thauera. Next base: position 161,390 of record NZ_JAVEYL010000002.1, on the reverse strand, counting down.
GTCGGCGTTCTTGGTCTTGTCGTTGTAGTACTGGATGCGACCATCGCCGTTCTTGTCCTCGAACTTGAGCAGGCCGGTCTTTTCCCAACGCTTCATCCACTCCGGACGTTGCTCGTACTGCAGGCTGTTCTCGGCAGCGTACGGGTCGAGGTTTGCGGTAATCGCTTCGGAATTGACGACCATGCGCCCGGAAGCGTCAGTCTCGAGGCCGACAGCGCTGTTGACCGTGGCGTGCAGGTTCAGCTTGGCCATGGCGGCAACAGCGGGGGCGGTGGTGTACAGCAGGGCGATGAAGACCAGTGCCCAACCCGCCGAGCTACGCGCGTCCTTCACCGTCGGAACGGTGAAGAATCGCATGATGACGTGCGGCAGACCTGCCGTACCGATCATCAGCGACAGCGTGTACATGAACATGTTGAGCATGCTGCCCGGCATCGCAGTGGTGTACTGGTCGAAGCCGAGATCCTTGACCACGAGATCGAGCTTGGACAGCAGCGAGGTTTCGGTCCCCACGATGTCGGAGCCCAGGCCCAGCTGCGGGACCGGGTTGCCGGTGAGCTGCAGCGAGATGAAGATCGCCGGCACCAGGTAGGCCGAGATCAGCACGACGTACTGCGCCACCTGGGTGTAGGTAATGCCCTTCATGCCGCCGAACACCGCGTACATGAACACGATCGCCATACCGAGGTAGATACCGGTTTCGCTCGACACGCCGAGGAAGCGCGAGAACGCCACACCGACGCCGGTCATCTGGCCGATGATGTAGGTCAGCGACGCGGTCAGCAGGCACACCACCGCCACGGTCGATGCCGTCTGCGAGTAGAAGCGGTCGCCGATGAACTGCGGCACGGTGAACTTGCCGAACTTGCGCAGGTACGGTGCCAGCAGCATCGCCAGCAGAACGTAGCCGCCGGTCCAGCCCATCAGGAACAGGCCGCCGCCGTAACCCATGTTGGAAATCAGGCCGGCCATGGAGATGAAGGACGCGGCCGACATCCAGTCGGCCGCAGTGGCCATGCCGTTGGTAACCGGGTGAACGCTGCCGCCCGCGGCATAGAACTCGCTGGTGCTGCCGGCGCGCGCCCAGATGGCGATGCCGATGTACAGCGCGAACGACGCGCCGACCACCAGATAGGTGATTGTCTGAAGATCCATGGTCCGCTTACTCCTCGTGGACGTCGAACTGGCGGTCGATGTCACCCATCTTCTTCGCGTAATAGAAAATCAGCGCGATGAAGATGTAGATCGAACCTTGGTGGGCGAACCAGAACCCGAGCGGATAGCCACCCAACGAGATGCTGTTGAGGGCGGGCGCGAAGAGGATGCCAGCTCCGAAAGAAACCAAGAACCAAATGATCATGATCTTGGTAAGGAGGCTCAGCACTGTCTTCCAATAGTCTGAACTGTTGTTTTCCATCATGTCTCCTCGTTATGGGTGAAACACAGCCGTCGCATGAACAAGGCACGGACGCTCCGGGCTCATGCAACAGTGAGCGAATTATAGAAAAATCAATCTTACTTATCGCTTACAGCAGCTTACAGGAAGCTGAAAAAAATTGAACTCAGGCCGTGTCCTGTACGCCGCGGGCGGCCCCTACTGACACGACGAAGCCCGCCGCCGTGATCCACTCACGGCGGCGGGCTTCGTCAAAGACGTCACGCAGCGTTCAGATTGCAACGCCGGGGTTGCCCTCCATGCCCTTGAGCGTGGGCAGGTTGAGCGAACGCTGGCTGATCACCTTCTGGCTGCGCAGGTAGTTGGCGACCACGTCCCACACCGCGGGGCCGGAGTCCTTCGCCTCTTCCGACACCGGCGCCCAGCCGGCAACCTTGTAGGTCTTGTTCGGCTCGATGCGCTTGCCCTTCAACATCATGTTGTCGATGCGCTTGCCCATCGCCGCGTTGGGGTCGCAGGTGTACTGCAGGCCACCCACGCGCACCATGTCGCCGCCCTGCTGGTAGTAGGGGTCGGGGTTGAAGAGGTTGTCGGCCACGTCCTCGAGCACGGTCTTGATCATCTCGCCGCTCATTTCGGTGAGCGTGGTCCACGGATAGGTGATCGCCGTCTGGTCGAGCAGGTGCTCCATGGTGATGGTGTCGCCCGGCAGCAGCGAGGTCCCCCAGCGGAAACCGGGTGAGAAGGCCAGCTCGGCGTCCTTCTCGGCAATCAGTGCGTCGACGATGAGCTGGTCCCACGATCCGTTGAAGTTGCCGCGGCGGTAGAGCAGGCCCTCGGTGACGGCGAGCTTCTCGGTGAGCTTCTCGAGGAAGGGCGCACGCGTCTTGTCGATGAACGCGGCCATCTCGGGGTCGGCCGGCAACAGATTGGAGAAGATCGGCAGCAGCTTGTAGCGGAAATCGGCGACCTTGCCGTCCTTGACGTCGAAGTCCATCACCCCGAGGAACTTGCCGTTCGAGCCGGCGTTGGTCACCAGCGTCTTGCCGCCGGCGTTCTCGACGATGGTGGGCGCCGGCATGCCGTCGTGGGTGTGGCCGCCGAAGATGGCGTCGATACCGGTGACACGGCTCGCCATCTTCAGGTCCACATCCATGCCGTTGTGCGACAGCACCACGACCACCTGGGCGCCGTCGGCGCGCGCGGCATCCACCGCCTGCTGCATGTCCTCGTCGCGGATGCCGAAGCTCCAGTCGGGCGTCTGCCAGCGCGGGTTCGCGATGGGGGTGTAGGGGAAGGCCTGACCGACGATGGCCACCGGTACGCCATTGATGTTCTTGATGACGTAAGGCTTGAAGACCGGATCCTCGAAGTCGGTGGTCTTCACGTTCTGGGCAACGATGTCGATCTTGCCGGCGAAGTCCTTCTCCTCGATCTCCTTGACACGCTCGGCGCCGTAGGTCGACTCCCAGTGCAGGGTCATCACGTCCACGCCGAGCAGCTTGGCCGCATCGACCATGTCCTGGGCGTTGGTCCACAACGCGGTGCCCGAGCCCTGCCAGGTGTCGCCGCCGTCGAGCAGCAGCGCACCGGGACGGCTCGCCTTCATGTTCTTGACCAGCGTGGCCAGGTGGGCGAAGCCGCCGACCTTGCCGTAGGTCTTCGCCGCCTCGACGAAATCGAGATAGGTGAAGGCGTGCGCCTCGATGCTGCCCGGCTTGATGCCGAAGTGCTTGAGGAAGCCGTTGCCGACGATATGCGGCGCCTGCCCCAGCATGCTGCCCACGCCAAGGTTGACGTTGGGCTCGCGAAAGTAGATTGGCAGCAGTTGCGCGTGGCAGTCGGTCATGTGCAGCAAGCTGACGTTGCCGAAGGGTGGCAGGTCGTAAAGCGTCTCTGCGGCCTTCTCGGCGCGCGCAAAGTTCGAATGCAGCGTCATGCCGCCCGCCGCCGCCACGGCGAGCATCTGCATGAATTCACGACGGTTCATCGACATGGATGATTCCTTTGAGAGGGTTCGAGCCGACCGCGCAAGCCCGCGCGCACCTTGCTCGAGGTAAAAAAAAGGGCCCGGGGCCGAGGCCACGGACCCTGCTCCGTACCGTTCGCGATCGGCGCTTACTGGTTGACCGGTGAGGCCGGATCGAACAGGTAGGCCATCACGTGGCGAATCTGCGCTTCGGTGAGGATGCCGCCGTAGCCGTTACGCGGCATGTCGCTGCATGCGTTGTAGGCCTTGGAGTTCCACAGCTTGCCCCAGGTGTACTTGACGATCTCTTCCGAGTTGCCGCGCAGTTTGGCGTAGCCTTCGAGGCTGACGCCGATCGTGCCTTCGGACACCTCGTTCGGGTCCATCGCATGACAGTTGTAGCAGCCTCCGCCGTTGTTGTCGGGCGTCTTGTCGGTCCACGTCAGGCCGCGGCCACTGGCCGCGATCTTCTGGCCTTCCTTCCAGTCGCCGCCGGTGAAGTTGCCGTCGGACGGCCACTTGATCGTTTCCATCTCGGCAGCCTCGAGCCGCTTCATGGTCTCGGCGTCGGGTGGCGTCAGGCTCGAACAGGCCTTCTGGATCGCGTCCTGCTTCTGGCGATCGATTGAAGCGATGCCATTGGCCTTGAACGAACTCACCATCATCTGCTCGACCTTGGCCTGTAGTTCGTCGGCCTGGGCGAACGATGCGGCGAGCGCGAGCGGGAGCGCACAAATCAGTTTCTTCATGTCATGTCCTCCTTAGCGCTTCACGCCGGGCCACTGGGCTTCGGCACCATTGCCCTTGCCCGCCATGAACACCGAGAGCGCGATGGTCACGTCGGAGGCGAACACCGGCTCAGCGGTGCGCTGCTGGCGGAAGCAATCCCACAGGCGATGCTGCATGGTCCAGAACTGCGAGTTCGACACGCGGTACGCCGGCCATGAGCCCCAGCCCGCCGCCGCGCCTTCCGGCTTGGTGATGTTGGGCAGTTGCGTCGCGCGGATGCGCTTGTCGTCCTGGCTATGGCAGGACGAGCAGGCGAAATCCATCGCGCCGGTGCGGTAGTAGAAGGCGCGCTCGCCCAGGTCGTACATCTCCTTCACCTTGGGATGTGACAGGTCGACCGCGATCGGCTTGCCCTTCGAGTGCGTGACCACATAGGCCACCAGCGCTGCGACCTTGCCGCGCTCACCCTGCAGGAACTTGCCATTGACGATCTCGGCGGAGGGGATGCCCTGCTGGGTTTCCATGCAGTGCATCAGCCGGGATTCCAGATCCTGGACCTTGCCGGTGTCCTCGAAGTAGCGCGGCAACTGTGCGGCGGCGCCCTCGACGACCCCCGCCCCGAGTCCGAGGTCGCACTGCTCGAGCGTGGCGTTCTTGGGCCCGCGGGCGGTGCGCCACAACTCTTCGCCTTCCATCTCGTAAAGCTCGGCCGGGTTGCCATCGGCGAGCATCTCCCGATAGGCGTCGAAGTTGAGTTCGTCGTCCGCCGCCATCGTCATCGGGCTTGTCAGCGCAATCGCAGCACTGACCGCGGTGAGCAGTAGTTGTTTTTTCATTCTCTCTCCTCCAGGGTCGCTTCCCTGATGCCTGCTTTCATGGGATGCGGGCAGCCCCCACATCCTCTGCACGATCCCGCCCGGGTCTGCAACCCAGGCGGGACGGGCCTCAGGCGATCTGTACTTCGTCGGTTCGGGTGTCGCCCTTGTTGTCCACCCAGCTCACGGCGAGCTTGTCGCCCTTGGCGCCACCATTGAACTTGAAGGCGAGGTAGGGGTTGGTGGACACGGACGGACCGAACTCGGCGCTGAGCACGACCTTGTCGTTGTGCTTGGCGGTCAACTCGGTGATGAAGTGGGCCGGGATCACGGCACCGGCCGAATCCTTGCGCTGGCCGGTTTCCATGACGTGGGACATCAGCACGCGGACTTCGGTGACGCCATCCTTGGCTGCGGCGCGAATGCGCATCGGGCTTGCCATAGTGTTTCTCTCCTTGATCTGTTTGCCGGATCAGCCGCCGCAGCCGCCGAGGGTGACCTTGACTTCCTTCTTGGCCATGTAGAACTTGCCGTCGGCCTTGACCACGGCATAGACGTCCGAGGTCTGGCCCATCTTCACACGCGTCTGCACGTCAGCAACAGTGCCTTCGGGCAGGGTGAAGGTGGCAGCGACCATGTTCGGGTTCTTCTCGATCATGATCACGATCTGTTCGGTCTTGGGCAGCTTGCTGACCACGCCCACCGGCACCACGGCACCGTTCTCGGCGATGTCCGGCGCGGTGATCACCACATCGGCGCTCTCGGCCGGCTTGCCGGCATTGAAGGCCGCAAACGCCGCATCCATGTTCTTGGCCTCGAATGCAGTCTGGTTCCAGGCTGCGTTCGCCATTTCCGGCTTGATGATGCCCGCTGCCGCCAGCAGACCGAGCACGCCCAGCCCACCGCTGGCCTTCAGGGTATCCCTGCGTTGATGGTTCATCCCGTCTCTCCTTGTTTAGGTGTTACTGCGCTTTCGCGCCTTCCAGAATCCACTTGACGAGTTGCGCGAGCTCCTCATCCTTGACGTGGCCTTGCGGCGGCATCGGCACCGCCCCCCAGACGCCCTGGCCGCCACTCTTCACCTTGGCGACGAGCCTGGCTTCGGCATCCGGCTGACCCTGATACTTTTGTGCAATTTCATTGTACCCGGGGCCGACGAGCTTGTTCGCGACGCCGTGGCAGGCCATGCAACCCTTGGCATTGGCGAGCGCAAGCGCTGCGGCACCTGCGGCCGGTTCTGCGGCCGCACCCGGCCCGTTGCCTTCGGCAGGCGCACCAGTCGGCTTGCCGCGGGTCTGGCCCACCGGGCGATTCTGCTCGGCGAGGTTGCCGTGGGCGTCCTGCGCGTAGTCGGGCAGCGCCGAGGCGATCACGACTTCCTTCTTGCAGTCCTTCATGCAGGCCACGTTCTTGACGTCGGGCGTGCCGCCGTTGCCGATGCCACCCTTGGCCTCCGATGCGCCCGGCCACATGCCGTGGTCGGTCGTCATGCCGTTGCGGTTGGGCATGCGCTCCTGGACCTCGCGGATGTTTTCGTCGCTCAGCTCGAAGTCGGCCGGGACGACCTCCGCGAGGTTGAGCAGGTAGGCGAGGATCGCGTAAACCTCGTCCGGATTGAGCGACTTGGGCGCCGTCCACGGCATCGCGCGCTGGATGTAATCGAACAGCGTCGACACCGTCGGCACCTTCATCAGCGTCGTGCGCTGCGGGAAGGAGCCGGAGACCAGCGCCTCGACCCGGCCGGTCTCGATGTCCTTCAGAGTGGTGCCGCCGACGAGCGGCGTGAACACCTCGTTCGACTCGCCGAACACGCCATGGCAACTGGCGCAGTGTGTCTCCCACAGCGTCATACCGTCGTCGACGTTGCCGCGGCCCTTGGGCAGACCGGTGAAGTCCGGACGCACATCGATGTCCCAGGCCTTCACCTCGGCGGGCGTGGCCTCACGACCGATGCCGGCGAAGCGACCTTCCCACGCCACCGCTGCGGTGCTCGCACCGGCGATGAGCAACGCAATCAGCGCCTTAGAGAACCTGGACATTGCTCACCTCCCCGGATTCGACCACCTTCCAGGACTGGATGGCGTTGTTGTGATAGATCGATTTGGTGCCGCGTGCCGCGCGCAACTGGCCATAGCTGGGCTGCACGTAACCGGTCTCATCGACCGCACGCGACTGCAGGATCGCGGGCTTGCCGTCCCACACCCAGTCGATGTTGAAACGGGTGACCGCCTTTGACAGCACCGGCGCCTCGAGACGCGCCTGGCGCCAGTTGATGCCACCATCGGTCGACACGTCGACGCGGGTAACCTTTCCGCGGCCCGACCAGGCCATGCCCGAGATGTTGTAGAAGCCCTTGTCGAGCAGCAACTGGCCGCCCGAAGGCGTGGTGATGACCGACTTGCACTCCTGGGTGGACGTGTATTGACGGTGCAGGCCGTCAGGCATGAGGTCCATGTAATGCACCGCCTCATCCTTGGCACCCCAGGGCTTGTCGCCCACCTCGATACGGCGCAGCCACTTCACCCAACTCACACCCTGCACGCCCGGCACCACCAGGCGCAGCGGATAGCCATTCTCGGGGCGCAGCATCTCGCCGTTCATGCCATAGGCCACCAGCACCTCACCCGACTCGATGAGCTCCATCGGGATCGTGCGCGTCATCGACGAACCGTCCGCGCCCTCGGCGAGCACGAAGCGCCCCTTCTTGTAGTCAGCGCCGCACATGTCGAGGATGTCCTTCAGCGGGACACCGGTGAATTCGGAACAGGACAACATGCCGTGCGAGTACTGCACGGTCGGCACCGCGACGTTGCCCCACTCCATGCCGGTGTTGGCGCCGCACTCGATGAAGTGAATGCGCGACACCGAGGGCAGTCGCATGATGTCGTCCATGGTGAACACGGCATTGGTCTTGACCATGCCGTTGATCATCAGGCGATGCCTGGACGGATCGATATCGTGCCAGCCCTGGTGGTGACGCTCGAAATGCAGACCCGAGGGCGTGATGATGCCGAACAGGCCCTGCAGCGGCGTAAACGCCACCGACGATCCACCAACACGGGTCAGACCCGGACTTTCACGGCGCTGCAGGCCGCGCTCGTACTGCGACGGCATGCCGTAAGGGTTGGCCGCGACCGGCAAGCCGAGCGTGGTAGACCACTGCGGCAACTCAAGGATCGCCGGATCGCCTTCCACCGCTGCACGCGCCACCGCCGGCGCGGCCATGGCCACCGACGCTGCCATGAATGCCTTGCGCATAAAATCACGCCGACCATCCTTGACCGAGGCGATCTGCTCGTCGGTCAGGAAGCTTTCCGGCGCAGGCCTGACCCGGCCAGGCCGGGCATCAATCATCGCCATGCGTTGTCTCCCCTCTGTCTTCCCAAAGCACAATAAAAAACATCACCCTTCACGACCGCCATCGTCGTCATCGAGCTTGAGCAGCCCGGTCTCCGGCGCGCTCAGATGCTCGCGGGACACGATGCGCACACACACGGTCCTGCATAGTTCGGTGAAGTTCGGGTCGATCAGGCGGTACATCACCTGCACCCCCTCACGTCGCCGCCCTACCACCCCCGCGCGGTACAACATGTTGAGGTGCCTTGACGCATTGGCCTGATTCAGCCCGGAGGCCTCGACCACCTCATTCACCGAGCGCTCGCCGTCGCACAGGCAGTGCATGATCTTCAGCCGCGACGGCTCGGACAGCAGGCTGAAATACTCGGCAGCGCTTTCGAATACTTTCTCGAGCTCGTCCATATCAGCCTTGTCTATCCCTGCATTTTTGATTTGAATCAAATTTAAAACTATAGAATCATATAGTCAAGCACTAATATTTGTGCTCCGCAGCAATCTCCATGCCAAAGGCAACGTCGCCTTCCGCAAAGGACGTTTCCGCGCCGTTCGGGTCAGAACTGCCGGCTATACTCACGGCCAGCGCACTTGCCCACGGCACCGTCTGCCAGCGCAGTTGAGCGCCCGTAACCCGCCGATTCCCTTACAGAGGAGCACCACAGTGAAGCTGAATATCGCCATCGCCGCACTCGGCATCGCCGGCCTCATCGGCACTGCGCACGCGCAGGATCCCAACCTCGCACGCAACCTCGCCGCCACCTGCGCCAACTGTCACGGGACCAACGGCAAGAGTCTGGGCGGCATGGAATCGCTCGCGGGAGAGCCGAAAGAAAAGCTCTTGCAGAAGCTTGCGGACTACCGCTCAGGCGACAAGCCGGCGACGATCATGCACCAGATCGTTACCGGCTATACCGATGAGCAGATCGACCTGATCACGACCTGGTTCGCCGCACAAAAATGACGATGGAGACGAGCAAGATGCTGAATAGACGCAATTTCATCAAGTCGGCAGCCGTCGCTGCGGCCGGCACGAGCGCCCTCCCTGCCTTCATCGGCAGCGCGATGGCAACCACCGGGGCGCGCCACCACGTCGTCATCGTGGGCGGCGGCTACGGCGGCGCGACTGCAGCCAAGTACCTGCGCATGTGGGGCAACGGCGCGGTCGACGTCACCCTCATCGAGCGCAACACCACGTTCGTGTCGTGCCCGATCTCGAACCTGGTCATCGGCGGCCTCAAGCAGCTCGAGGACATCACGGTCAGCTACGACAACCTGAAGTCGAAGTGGGGCGTCAAGCTGATTACCGACGAGGCCACCGCGATCGACATCGACAAGAAGACCGTCACCACGGCCAAGCATGGCGCAATTGCGTGGGACCGCCTCATCCTGTCGCCCGGCATCGACTTCGTGCCGGGGCGGATCGCGGGCCTCGAAGGTAACGAGGAGCGCATCCCGCACGCCTGGAAGGCTGGCCCGCAGACCGTGCTGCTGCGCCAGCAGCTCGAGGCCATGCCCGACGGTGGCGTGTTCGCGATGCACATCCCGCGCGCGCCCTACCGCTGCCCGCCAGGGCCCTACGAGCGCGCCTGCCTGGTGGCCAACTACCTGCGCGAAGCCAAGCCGAAGTCGAAGGTGCTTGTGCTCGACGCCAACGGCGAGATCCAGTCGAAGAAGGCGCTGTTCACACAGGCCTTCGAGCGCTACGGCGCTTTGGTCGAGTACGTGCCCAACAGCGCACTGCAAAGCGTGGACGCTGACACGCTCACCGCCGAGCTCGAGTTCGACTCGGTCAAGGCGGACGTGCTCAACGTGATTCCGCCGATGCGCGCAGGCAACATCGCTGCCGCCGCGGGCCTGCCGCTGATCAACGACGCCTGGGTCGACGTCGACTGGCTGACGCTCGAGGCCAAGGGCATGCCCGGCGTTCATGTGCTCGGCGACGCGCTGTTCCCGGCGCCGGCGATGCCGAAATCGGGCCACATGGCAAACCAGCACGCCAAGGTGGCCGCCGCCGCCATCCTCAACCTGTTCGAGGGGCTGCCGCCCAATCCGACACCGGTGGTGATGAACACCTGCTACAGCTTCGTCGATGCCAAGAACGTCATCCATGTGGCGTCGGTGCACCAGTTCGACGCCGAGAAGAAGCAGCCGATCCCGGTCAGCGGCGCGGGTGGCGTGTCGTCGATGGCGAACGAGCTCGAAGGCAAGTCCGCGCTGGCCTGGGCTCGCAACATCTGGGCCGACATGCTCGCCTGAGGCACCGCAGCGCACGATGAAAAACGGGGTCGCGAAGACCCCGTTCATGCTTCTGCCCTTGGCGGTTTCAGCCCCGCTGCGCAACGGGGCCCGGGCCTCGCGCAGCGTTCAGTCGAGCGTGCTGATGTACAGCGCCACTGCCTTCACCTCGAGCTCGGTGAGCTTCGAGGCGACCGAATGCATGACCTCGTTGTCGTTGGTGCGCGCGCGCGTGTTGAAGGACTTCAACTGCGACTCGGTGTAGCGCGGGACCTGTCCGGCCAGGCGGGGCAACTGCTCGGTGCCGTGCCCCTTGTCGCCATGACAGCCGGCACAGGCCGCAACGCCGGAAAAATCGTTGCCGCGATGGAAGATGTAGCGCCCGACTGCCGCCAGGTCCGCATCCCGGGCCTCACGCGGCTTGGTCGGCTTCTGCTCGAAATAAACACCGAGCGCGAGCATCTCCTCCGGGGTCAGGTCCTGCGCCATGCCGTTCATGGTGTCACTCTTGCGCCGACCCGACTTGAAGTCACCGAGCTGCTTGGCGATGTACTGATGATGCTGTCCCGCCAGGCGCGGGTACAGCGGCGACGAACTGTCGCCATCGGCGCCATGACACAAGGCGCAGCGCCCACCACTGATTTCGGCGGCCCGCACCAGGTCGACCTTCGGCAGATCTGCCGCGATGGCCGCCAGCGGCAGGCCAAGGCCCGCAGCGCACAGTACAACCAGTCTGTTCCAAGACTTCATGGCACTCTCCTGTCTGCATTTCCCCGCCTGGACGTCATCGCCAAGGCCGCATCATGAAATTATAAGAATTCGCCAATAGACTGAACAGGATCCAGAGCTCCCAGCGGGCAAACGCCACGGTCTTGCCCCCCTGCCGTGCGTGTTGCGATCACGCCCCGTTCGACCATCCCAACTCGAACACCCAGGGGGGCGCGCCGGCCTCGAGCGCCGCGCGTACGTAGGCCACCGTCTCCGCCGGCAGGAGCCGGGGATCGTGCCATTCGAGCCGGTCGCACTTCCCGGGCTCGAGGATCTGCGGCTCGCCGGTGAAGTATTCGGCACGCACGAAGAAATCGATGCGATTGGTGTCCGAGAGGCGATGCACGACGCCCAGGAGCCGCAAGGCCGCAAGCTCCACCTCGAGCCCCGTCTCCTCGCGCAGTTCGCGCCGCGCCGCCATGCGCACCGACTCGCCGGGTTCTACGTGGCCGCCCGGCAGGCTGTACAGCCCGTCGAAAAAGCCCGTACCCGCGCGCCGCATCAGCAGCAAGCGCCCACCGCGCTCGCACAGCACATGTACGCCGGTTGGAATACCCGCATGCATCAATGCTTGCCCGTGCTGCCGAAGCCGTCGGCGCCGCGAGTACTGGCGTCGAAGCTTTCGACCAGGTTGAAGCCCACCTGCAGCACCGGCACCACCACGAGCTGGGCGATGCGCTCCATGGGCTGGATGGTGAAACTCGCCCGCCCCCGGTTCCACACCGACACGAAGATCTGCCCCTGGTAGTCGGAATCGATCAGGCCCACCAGGTTGCCGAGCACGATGCCGTGCTTGTGCCCCAGCCCGGAGCGCGGCAGCACCATCGCCGCCAGCCCGGGGTCGGCCAGATGGATCGCCAGTCCGCTCGGAACCAGCGTGGTCTCGCCCGGATGGAGCGTGATCGGCCCCGGCAGGCACGCACGCAGGTCCAGCCCGGCAGCACCTGCGGTGGCGTAGGCCGGCGGGTGGGTTTTGAGGCGCTCGTCGAGCAGCTTGACATCGATTCGGTGCATCTCGGTTCTCCCTGCGTGCCCGACCCCATGCCTGCGGTCGGCACAATCATTTGCGTCTTGTCCTGGTGCCGACTGGCATACCGCGCAATCGCTCAATCAGCGAGCAGCCGCGCCAGGTGGGCGACGATCCCCTGTGCAACCTCGGCCTTGGAGGCCCTCGGCAAGGGATGGCGGCCGGCGTCGTCATACAGGATCACGGTGTTGTCGTCGCCGCCCATGCCATCGCTGACCAGGTTGCCCACCAGCATCGGCAGGCGCTTGTTGCGCCGCTTGCCCTCGGCATAGGCGTCGAGATCGCGGCTTTCGGCGGCGAACCCGACGCAGAACGGCGCATCTTCGCGCGCGGCCACCTCGGCGAGGATGTCCGGATTGGGCGTCAGCGCCACGGTCAAGGTATCGGAAGTTTTTTTCAGCTTGTGTTCTGACGTCGTCAGCGGTCGATAGTCGGCCACCGCGGCCACGGCGATGAACACATGCGCGCCCGGCAGCGCCTCGAGGACCGCCGCGCGCATCTGCAGCGCACTCGCGACCGGCACACAGCGCACATCCGCCGGCACCGGCAGACTCACGGGGCCGCTCACCAGCACGACCTCGGCCCCCGCTTGCGCACAGGCGCGCGCAAGTGCGTAGCCCATCTTGCCCGAGCTGATATTGGTGATGCCCCGCACCGGGTCGATCGCCTCGAAGGTGGGCCCCGCGGTCATCACCACCTTGCGTCCAGCGAGCAGCTTGGGCACGAAGAACCCTTCGAGGCGCTCGAGCAGTTCCTCTGGTTCGAGCATCCGCCCCATACCGACCTCGCCGCAGGCCTGCTCGCCGGCGGCCGGACCGAACACCGTGACGCCGTCGTCGCAAACCCGGGCGACATTGCGCTGCGTCGGCGGCGATTCCCACATCTGCCGGTTCATCGCCGGCGCCACGACCAACGGTACATCGCGCGCCAGACACAAGGTCGTAAGCAGGTCATCCGCACGCCCCTGCGCCAGTCGGGCGACGAAGTCAGCCGTGGCAGGCGCGACGAGGATGGCGTCGGCGTCCCGCCCGAGATCGATGTGGGCCATGTTGTTGGGCATGCGCGCGTCCCACAGGTCGGTCCACACCGTGTTGCCCGAAAGCGCCTGGAAGGTGACCGCGGTCACGAAGCGCGCGCCGCCCTCGCTCAACACCACATGGACATCGGCGCCGGCCTTGACCAGCAGGCGAACCAGCTCCGCCGCCTTGTACGCCGCAATCCCACCGCCGACCCCGAGAACAATCCTGCGACCCTTCAACACAGTCATGACAATCACTTATAATCGGCAAAAGATGCCATTTCAATACAGCGCACCGCGTGCGCTCGAGGAGCCCGACACATCATGGCAATCACCGACTGGCCAACGGACGAACGCCCGCGCGAAAAACTGCTGGCGCGCGGCGCGACCGCCCTTTCGGACGCGGAGTTGCTCGCGATATTCCTGCGCGTCGGCATCCGCGGGCAAAGCGCCGTCGATCTGGCGCGCACCCTGCTTTCACGCTTCGGCAGCATCACCCGCATGTGCAGCGCCGGGGCGCAGGACTTTGCCGCGGTACCCGGCATGGGACTGGCAAAGTATGCCCAACTGCAGGCGGTCATGGAACTGTCGCGGCGCGCACTGCGCGAGACCTTGAGCGAACGGCCGCTATTCGACTCGCCCCAGGTCGTGCGCGACTGGTTGCGCCTTCGCCTCGGGCACCTGCCGCACGAGACCTTCTGCGTGATGCTCCTCGATGCCCGTCACTGCCTGATCGACGCCGTCGATCTGTTCCGTGGCACGCTCACCCAGACTTCGGTCTACCCGCGCGAAGTGGTCAAGCTCGCCCTCGCCCACAACGCTGCCGCGGTGATCTTCGCCCACAACCACCCCTCTGGCGCAGCCGAGCCGAGCACGGCCGACGAGATGCTGACCCGAGCGCTCAAGGACGCCCTCAACCTCGTCGACGTCCGTGTCCTCGATCACTTCGTGGTGCCGGCGCACGGATCTCCGCTATCATTCGCCGAACGCGGACTCCTGTAACGTCTGTTTGTGTCCGCCAGCCATCTCCTGCACGCAGCACTGCGGGCATCGGTTTCACGTGCAAAATTGGAGCGCGGGGCTTGCCTCGAGCGCTGCTGTTGCATTATCCTCTTGCGTTTTCCGCAATCAGAACTCCCTGGAGCATTGTATGGCTCGCGTCTGCCAAGTGACCGGTAAAGCACCGATGGTGGGAAATAACGTTTCCCACGCAAACAACAAAACCAAGCGCCGTTTCCTGCCCAACCTGCAGAGCCGCCGCTTCTGGAGCGAAGGCGAGAACCGTTGGATCCGCCTGCGCGTGTCCAACGCCGGTCTTCGCACGATCGACAAGAAAGGCATCGACGTCGTCCTTGCCGAGCTTCGCGCCCGCGGCGAGAAGCTGTAAGCAACCGAACTGAACGGAGAGCGCCATGGCCAAGGGCATTCGCGAAAAGATCAAGCTGGAGTCGACCGCCGGTACTGGTCACTTCTACACCACCTCGAAGAACAAGCGCACGACGCCTGGAAAACTCGAGTTCAACAAGTATGACCCGGTCGCGCGCAAGCACGTGCCATACAAGGAAGTGAAGCTGAAGTAACCCTGGCGCGCCGAGGCCTTCTTTTGAAGGTCCATGCGGACGCAGACTGCGGCGATCAGCAGGCCCAGGGGCGCAAATCAACGCAACCCGGCAGCGAATCCGCAGTCAGGGAAACACCGTACCAAAGCTCCAGAAAGCACAAAGGCCATCAGGAATCTGATGGCCTTTGTGCTTTCTGGAGCTCGGAATGCCCGGAGGCATTGCTCACGATTGTCGCGCGCCGGGGCCGACGACGCGACAATCGTCATCCACACATCTACGGATGTCAGGCGCGCTGAATGTTTGACGCTTGCTTGCCCTTGGGACCCTGGGTCACCTCGAAGGACACTTTATCGCCCTCCTTCAGGCTCTTGAAACCGCTCATGTTGATGGCGGAGAAATGCGCGAACAAATCCTCGCTCCCATCATCAGGCGTGATGAAGCCGAAACCCTTGGAATCGTTGAACCACTTCACGGTACCAGTTGCCATATTGCTTGAATCCTTCAAGGTTACTTGTTACGCCGCGACAGCGTCACTGCCGCGGTGGGTTTAGGCGCCAGGAAGAACACGGTTGCGTCGGGAATCCCCTTCGGAATCGAGCCCTGACCAGCGCACGACTCAGGTTTTACGCATTCGTTCCTGCAGCGTCAACGCCCTTTTCACGCACACGTTTGGCGCACCGCAGCAGCCAGAACCCGCCCGGGCACACGCTTTTCGCTTTAAGCTCTTTTCCTGCGCGGACTTCATTTTTTGCCGCAGCGCACGACACGCAGAACAATCTTCTGCGCAGTACCCCGCGCACACCGAGCGAGCAATCCAACCTGTTCGGGAGTACCCGCCGCGTGTTGCACTCTGCTTCGACTACATTAGAATGATTTTATGGGCACCCGAAAACAAGATGATCTCGTTCTGGAGCAGCAACGGACACGCACCCGTCCGCCACCGCTGTTCAAGGTTTTGCTGCTGAACGACGATTACACGCCGATGGACTTCGTCATCGTCGTCCTGCAGAAATATTTCGGCATGGATCGCGAACGTGCCACGCGAGTCATGCTCCAAGTCCACAGAGAGGGCATGGGGGTATGCGGCGTCTTCCCAAGGGACATCGCCACGACCAAGGTAGAGCAGGTCACCTCGTTTGCTCGTCAGCATCAACATCCGCTGGCATGCGTGATGGAGGAGAATTGAATGATCGCGCAAGAGCTTGAAGTCAGCCTGCACATGGCTTTCGTCGAGGCACGTCAGAAGCGCCACGAGTTCATCACCGTGGAACACCTTCTGCTTGCCCTGCTGGACAATCCTTCCGCCGCGCAGGTGCTGAAGGCGTGTGCCGCAAATATCGACGAACTCCGCCGCGAGCTGAGCAGCTTCATCGATGAACACACCCCGCGCATCGAAGGCACGGACGAGATCGACACCCAGCCCACGCTGGGTTTCCAGCGTGTTATCCAGCGCGCGATCCTGCACGTCCAGTCCTCGGGCAAGAAGGAAGTCACCGGCGCCAACGTGCTGGTGGCGATCTTCGGCGAGAAGGATTCGCACGCGGTGTATTTCCTGCAAAAGCAGAATGTCTCGCGCCTGGACGTGGTGAATTTCATCTCCCACGGCATCGCCAAGGCACCGCCACAGGGCGCTGCGCCACAGGGGCGCAGCGAATCCGAGACAGGCGAGCAGGAGCAGGAAGAAAAGCAGGCGGGCGGAGCGCTCGAAAGCTACACGCAGAACCTCAACCAGCAAGCCCTGGTCGGCAAGATCGACCCGCTGATCGGCCGCGAGAAGGAAGTCGAGCGCGTCATCCAGACCCTGTGCCGGCGGCGCAAGAACAACCCGCTGCTGGTCGGCGAAGCCGGTGTCGGCAAGACCGCGATCGCCGAGGGTCTGGCGCGCCGGATCGTCGAGGGTCGGGTGCCCGAGATCCTGGAAAATGCGCAGGTTTTCGCGCTCGACATGGGCGCGCTGCTCGCCGGCACCAAGTACCGCGGCGACTTCGAGCAGCGCCTCAAGGCCGTGCTCAAGCAGCTCATCGAGAATCCCAACGCGATTCTTTTCATCGACGAGATCCACACCCTGATCGGTGCAGGCGCGGCATCGGGCGGTACGCTCGACGCGTCCAACCTGCTCAAGCCGGCGCTGTCCTCGGGCCAGTTGAAGTGCATTGGCGCGACCACCTACAACGAGTTCCGCCAGATTTTCGAGAAGGACCACGCGTTGTCGCGGCGCTTCCAGAAGATCGACGTGGTCGAGCCCTCGGTAGCCGAGACGGTCGAGATCCTCAAGGGGCTCAAGAGCCGCTTCGAGGAGCACCATGGCATCAAGTACAGCAGTTCGGCGCTGTCCAGCGCAGCCGAGCTGTCGGCCAAGTTCATCAATGACCGTCACCTGCCCGACAAGGCGATCGACGTGATCGACGAAGCCGGCGCGGCGCAGCGCATCCTGCCCAAGTCGAAGCAGAAGAAGACCATCGGCAAGAACGAGATCGAGGAGATCGTCGCCAAGATCGCACGCATCCCGCCGCGCTCGGTCTCCAACGACGACAAGGCAGCGCTGAAGACGCTCGAGCGCGATCTCAAGAATGTGGTGTTCGGCCAGAACGCCGCGATCGAAGCGCTCGCGAAGGCAATCAAGATGTCGCGCTCGGGCCTCGGCAATCCGCAGAAGCCGATCGGCTCCTTCCTGTTCTCCGGCCCCACCGGCGTCGGCAAGACCGAGGTCGCACGTCAGCTCGCCTACACGCTGGGCATCGAACTGGTGCGCTTCGACATGTCCGAGTACATGGAACGGCACGCGGTCAGCCGCCTGATCGGCGCACCCCCGGGCTACGTCGGTTTCGATCAGGGCGGCCTGCTGACCGAGCAGATCACCAAGAAGCCGCATTGCGTGCTGCTCCTCGACGAGATCGAGAAGGCGCATCCGGACATCTACAACATCCTGCTGCAGGTCATGGACCACGGCACGCTGACGGACAACAACGGCCGCCAGGCCGACTTCCGCAACGTGATCATCATCATGACCACCAACGCAGGTGCCGAATCCATGCAAAAGTCGGTGATCGGCTTCTCCGCCAAGCGCGAGCCTGGCGATGAGATCGCGGACATCAAGCGCCTGTTCTCGCCCGAGTTCCGTAACCGCCTGGATGCGATGATCTCGTTCAAGGCCCTGGACAACGAGGTCATCCTGCGTGTGGTCGACAAGTTCCTCATGCAACTCGAAGCCCAGTTGCACGAGAAGAAGGTCGAGGCCCACTTCAGCGACGACCTCAAGGCCTGGCTGGCCGAGAAGGGGTTCGACCCGCTGATGGGCGCGCGCCCGATGGCCCGCCTGATCCAGGACACGATCCGCTCGGCACTGGCCGACGAGTTGCTGTTCGGGCGGCTGGTCAATGGCGGCAAGGTGACCATCGACCTCGACGAGGACGACAAGGTGAGGCTGGTGTTCGAGGAGACCGAGACGGCGACCGTCTGACCCGACCCTCGCCCCATCCTCCCAACGGCATGCCTCCGGCAACGAGGTATGCCGTTGCTTCGTCTACGTCATGTACGCACCCAGAAGGCATGCGACGTACCGCGCGCCTGCAGCGCCGGTGTGGCGCCTCGTTTATCATGCCGGCACCCGCGCCATCCACCCGGCGCATTGAGCCCATCGAGGAGACGCCATGCCCATCCAGACTGCAGATCTTTGCGACAACCACGAAGACAAGCTCGCCGTCGTCGCCCCCATGTTTTCCAGCTATGGCGGACGCCCGGCCTTCGGCGGGCCGATGTCGACGCTGAAGATCTTCGAGGACAACTCCCTCGTGCGCAAGGCGTTGGAGAGCCCCGGCGACGGCCGCGTGCTGGTGATCGACGGCGGCGCCTCGATGCGGTGCGCAGTGGTTGGCGATCAGCTCGCCGAGCTGGCAGTCAAGAACGGCTGGGCCGGCATCATCGTGTACGGCTGCATCCGTGATTCGAAGGCGATCGGCGAGATGGACCTGGGCGTGTTCGCGCTCGGCACCCATCCCAGGAAGACGGTCAAGCGCAATGTCGGCGAGGTCGACATCGCGGTGACCTTCGGCGGCGTCACCTTCCATCCTGGCCACTACGCCTACGCCGACGAGGACGGAGTCGTGCTGAGCGCAACACCGCTGCTCTGAGACACGACGGCCGCCATCTCGCATCGACGCGCTCGCAAGCGCGGGCGTCGTGCGCTCGCACCGTGCGCGGCGAATTCGATTGCAATGCAGCACACTCAAGCGCCGATGTCGTTTCACAAAGGTCTTCTGAGTTTCGCATCGCAAAACGAACAACACAGTACTTTGATTTAAAATAATAATATTTTTTCTTATGTCTTATATAAGACATATTGCTGCTGCGCGGAATGCCTCCTATACTCTCATCCCATCTGCAGCGTTTTTCTCCCTCGAAGACTCTGCAGCCGGAACACCGCGAGCGATGCCTGAACCCGCCGCGATGGTTGACCCCCTTCTGCACTGAAAAGGACGCATCATGACTCTGACCCGCGAACAGCAAATCGCCGCTCTGGAAAAAGACTGGGCCGAAAACCCCCGTTGGAAAGGCATCAAGCGCGGTTACGCCGCCGCTGACGTCGTCCGCCTGCGTGGCAGCCTGCAGCCCGAGCACACCTTCGCCCAACGCGGCGCGAAGCTGCTGTGGGAGCGTGTCAATGGTGGCGCCAAGAAGGGTTATGTGAATGCCTTCGGCGCGATCACCGCAGGTCAGGCCATGCAGCAGGCCAAGGCCGGCCTGGAAGCCGTGTATCTGTCCGGCTGGCAGGTCGCCGCCGACGGCAACACCTCCGAGACCATGTACCCCGACCAGTCGCTGTACGCCTACGACTCGGTGCCGACCATGGTTCGTCGCATCAACAACACCTTCAAGCGCGCAGACGAGATCCAGTGGTCGCGTGGCATCAACCCGGGCGACAAGGAATACATCGACTACTTCCTGCCGATCGTCGCCGACGCTGAAGCCGGTTTCGGCGGCGTGCTGAACGCCTTCGAACTGATGAAGAACATGATCGCCGCCGGTGCCGCCGGGGTGCACTTCGAAGACCAGCTCGCTGCAGTGAAGAAGTGCGGCCACATGGGTGGCAAGGTGCTGGTGCCGACCCAGGAAGCGATCGAGAAGCTGATCTCGGCCCGCTTCGCCGCCGACGTCATGGGCGTGCCGACGCTGATCCTGGCCCGTACCGACGCCGAGGCCGCCAACCTGATCACCTCCGACCACGACGCCAACGACAAGCCCTTCCTCACCGGTGAGCGCACCCAGGAAGGCTTCTACCGCGTCAAGAACGGCCTCGAGCAGTCGATCAGCCGCGGTGTCGCCTACGCGCCCTATGCCGATCTGGTGTGGTGCGAGACCGGCACGCCCGACCTCGGTTTCGCCCGCGAGTTCGCGCAGGCCGTGCATGCCGCCTGCCCGGGCAAGCTGCTGTCGTACAACTGCTCGCCGTCCTTCAACTGGAAGAAGAACCTGGACGACGCCACCATCGCCAAGTTCCAGGACGAGCTGTCGGCGCTGGGCTACAAGTACCAGTTCATCACCCTGGCCGGTATCCACATCAACTGGTTCAACACCTTCAAGTTCGCCCACGCCTACGCCCGCGGCGAAGGCATGAAGCACTACACCGAGATGGTTCAGGAACCCGAATTCGCCGCACGTGAGCAGGGCTACACCTTCGTGTCGCACCAGCAGGAAGTCGGTGCCGGCTACTTCGACGACGTGACCACCGTCATCCAGGGCGGTTCGTCCTCGGTGAAGGCACTGACCGGCTCGACCGAAGAAGAGCAGTTCCACTAAGAAGCAGCTTCCCTCCATACGGAGGCGACGACAGAAAGGCCACCCCGAGGGGTGGCCTTTTTTCATGATTGAGGCGAATCGATCAGCCGCGACCCGGTCCCATGCCGCTGCCGTCGCGCGGGCCGCCGCCCTTGCCCTCACGCATCCCATCTCGCATGCCGCGATCGCCCTTGCGCCCCATCTTCTGGAACTCGGCGTCGAACACGGTCTTCTGCGCATCACCCAGCGTGGCGTAGAAGATCTCGACCGACTTGCGTGCCTCGCCCATCTCGGCCTGGCGCAGCTTGCTCATCTCTTCCATGCGCTGCATGCGCTCGATCGCGGTCTTCGGCTGGCCCGCGGCACGACGCTCGGCCATCATGGTCGCCATGCGCTCGGCGCGCGCCTTCATGTCGGTCTTGAAGCTCTCGAAAGCGGGCTTCTGCTCGGGGGTGAGCGCCAGTGCGAGCTCGAGGCGGGCCATGTGCGCCTCGGCACGTTCGGCCATCTTCGCCTTCATCTGCTCCGGCTCCATCTGCGACCAGCCCGACTTGCCCCCACGCGGGCCGTCGCAATGACCGCCCCATGCGAGCGCAGCGGTACTGCCAATGGCGCCAGTGGCGATGACGGCGGCGGCGATCGAAGTCTTGATCCAGCTTTTCATGATGACTCTCCTGTGGGTTTGCATTCTGCGTTGCCCGTCGGTTCGGGCGACGGAGCCATTACAGCACCGCGGTGTAAGCCGGGTTTGTCTGCCAGCCCACGTTTTGCAGCTTCGTGTCTCGCCACGGCCTGCAGATACGCTGGGATACAAAGCCACCCTCCCCTGCCCTTAAGATGCGAGCCATGGAGAGCCGCACATGAACCCTTCCGCCGACCACATCCTGATCGTCGACGACGACCGCGACATCCGCCAGTTGCTCGCCGACTACCTCGAGAAGCAGGGCCTGCGCTGCACCACCGCCGCCGACGGGCGCGAGATGAAGAGCGCGCTCGAGCAGCACCGCATCGACCTGATCGTGCTCGACGTGATGATGCCGGGCGACGACGGCCTGACCCTGTGCCGCAACCTGCGCGCCAGCGGCAGCGCGCACGCCGGCACGCCGATCCTGATGCTGACCGCACGCGGCGAGGACATGGACCGCATCATCGGTCTCGAGATGGGCGCCGACGACTACCTGGCCAAGCCCTTCGTACCGCGCGAACTCTTCGCCCGCATCCGCGCGGTGCTGCGCCGCACGCGCGCGCTGCCGCCCAACCTCGACGCAGCACCCCCGGCCAACGCGCGTGAACTGCGCTTCGCACAGTGGCGGCTCGACACCGTCAACCGTCATCTGGTCGCCGAGGACGGCAGCGTGGTCGCCTTGTCGGGCGCCGAATACCGCATGCTGAGCGTGTTCCTGGCGCACCCGCAGAGGGTCTTGTCGCGCGACCAACTGATGGAGCTCACCCAGGGCCGGGAGGCCGATGTCTTCGACCGCTCGATCGACCTGCTGGTGAGCCGGCTGCGCCAGCGGATCGGTGACAACGCGCGCGAGTCGATGATCATCAAGACCGTACGCAACGAAGGCTACGTGCTTGCCGCGGACGTCAGCGTGATCGCCCCCGAAGAGCGCTCCCGCCCATGAGGCTGCCCGTGCTGCGCCGCCTCGTTCCGCCGAGTCTTTTCGCCCGCCTGATGCTGATCTGGCTGGGCGGCATGGCGCTGGTGCTGGCAGTCAGCCTTGCGCTGTTCATCGGCGAACGCGAACGCATCGGTACCACCGCCCTGTTCGAGGGCGTCGCCCAGGAGATCGCCGCCGCGGCCGACCTGCTCGACAGCATGTCGCCGCCGGAACGCGAACGCTGGATCGACGAGATCGGCCGCCGCCGACTGCGGCTCAGCCTGCGCCCGCCGCGCGATCACCTGCGCCCGCTCGCCGCAGATCACCCTCTGCACACTGCGATGCGCACAGCCATGCCGCAGCGCCCCGCCACGCTCTACACCCATCCGCGTGACGACCGCCCGCACCCTGGGCTGCTGGTGGCACTGCCACTGGCCGATGGCACACCGCTGCAAGTGCGCCTGCCCGGCATCCCGCCGGCGTTGCATCGGGTGCCGCACCAGCCCGGCCCCTTCTTCGCCGCACTTGCGGCACTGGTGCTCGGTGTCGGCCTGCTCACCTGGGTTGCGGTCCGGATCGCCACCCGGCCCCTGTCGCGCATGGCCGCCGCTGCACGCGCGCTGGGCGAAGACCCCGGGCGCGAGCCGATGGACACCGCCGGCCCCACCGAGGTTGCCCAGGCCGCCGCGGCCTTCAACCAGATGCAGCGCCGCATCGTCGAGCACGTCACCGAACGCACACGCATCCTTGCTGCGATCTCGCACGATCTGCAGACTCCGATCACCCGCTTGCGCCTGCGTGCCGAACTGGTCGACGACGACGCGCTGCGCGCCCGCATCCAGTCCGACCTCGATGCCATGCAGGGGCTGGTGAAGGAAGGCCTGGCCTACGCGCGCAGCCTGGACGAACGCAGCCCGTCGCAGGCGATCGAGCTCGGACCGCTGCTGCAGGCGCTGGCGCAGGACGCGCAGGACATGGGGTGGACGGTGCGCGTACCCGAAGATGCGCAGGGCCGCGTCCTGGGCAGGCCTTCAGCGCTGCGCCGGGCGCTGTGGAACCTGATCGAGAACGGCGTGAAATTCGGCGGCGAAGTGGACGTCGAGCTCGCCGCGACCGCGGACGGCTTCGATATCCGCATCCGCGACCACGGTCCCGGCCTGGCAGAGGATGAGCTGGAGAAAGTGTTCGAGCCCTTCTACCGTACCGAGTCCTCGCGCAATCGGGAGACCGGCGGCACCGGGCTCGGGCTTGCGATCACGCGCAACCTGCTGCGCAGCCAGAATGGCGAGGTCAGCCTGCGCAATCACCCCGCTGGCGGGCTGCTCGCCACGGTGTCGCTGCGCGCCAGATAGCGCACGGGCAGGGCATCGCGGCTGGAAACGACGGTCGAGTTGCCAGTGCGTCGCAATCGCGTCCGCCCCCGGCCCGGGAAAGCCGCCAGGGAGAGCGGCAACCCGCAAACGCCACGATATGGTTCAATGCGCATCCGTATCGTTGCAACGCAGCAATCGCCATGCCCGCCTTCTGGATGATCGTCTCCTGCTTCCTGTTCGCCTGCATGGGCGTGTGCGTGAAGCTGGCTTCGAGCGACTTCTCGACCGGCGAGATCGTGTTCTGGCGCGGCATCGTCAGCATGGCGATGATGGTCGGGCTGGCGCTGAGCCGTGGCATCGCCCTGCGCACGCCGCACTGGCGCATGCATCTGTCGCGCAGCATCTCCGGCTCGTCCGCCCTGGCGTGTTACTTCTTCGCGATCGGCGCACTGCCGCTCGCGACTGCAGTGACGCTCAACTACACCTCTCCGCTCTTCGTCGCGCTGCTGCTGGCGCTGTTCTTCCGCGAGCGCTTGAACCCGATCGCCTACGCTGCGGTGCTGATGGGCTTCGCCGGCGTCGTCGTCCTGCTTCGCCCCACGCTGCAGCCCGAGCAATGGCTGGGCGCGGCGGCTGGACTCAGCTCGGGCGCAATGGCGAGCGTGGCCTACATCAGCCTGCGCGAGCTCGGCCGCAAGGGCGAACCGGAAGTGCGCACGGTGTTCTGGTTCTCGCTGATGACCGCGACCATCGGCCTGGCCTGGAGCCTGTTCAGCGCCATCCACCTCCCCGACCTTCCCCAGTTGGCGACCTTGATCGGTGTCGGGCTGTT
Organism: Thauera sp.; assembly: GCF_034003485.1. Lineage (GTDB taxonomy): Bacteria > Pseudomonadota > Gammaproteobacteria > Burkholderiales > Rhodocyclaceae > Thauera. Next base: position 136,993 of record NZ_JAVEYL010000002.1, on the reverse strand, counting down.
CGGCGGACTCGCCCAGCTCGCGATGACGCGCTCCTACCGCTACGGCCGCACCGTCGTCTCCGCCAATCTCAGCTATGCGACCGTGGTGTTCGCCAGCCTGTTCGGCATGCTGCTGTGGGGCGAGATCATGCCGGCGAGCTCCTGGCTGGCGATCGCGCTGATCGTCACCGGCGCCATCGTCGTATCGCTGAGCACACGCAAGACCGACTGATCCTTCCCCACGCAGAGTCGGCACAATGCAGGCGCAACGCGGGCGCGATTGAGCCGGGCCCGCGTCCGGACTATAGTTGCTGCATCCCGGCCCATTCACTGGAGGCTGTCATGATCAGCACCGAGAACACCGAGAAGATGGTTGCCCTTACCGTCTTCGGCGAATTCACCCTGGCCGACTACAAGGAATTCGAAGATGTGGTGAACTACCACATCCAGTTCGAAGGCCAGGTAGACCTGCTGTTCGATCTGCGCCAGATGGTCGGCTTCACGCTCGACGTGGCATGGGAAGAGATCAAGTTCTCGCGCCAGCACGCCGGGGATTTCCGCCGCATCGCCGTGCTCACCGAAGACCAGTGGCTGACCTGGAGCGCATGGGTATCGCAGCTCTTCGTGACCGCCGACGTCAGGGTGTTCGACGACGAGGACGAAGCCCGCGCCTGGCTTGCCGCCGACGAAGCGGCAGAAGCCGCGCAGTGATCGCCTCGCGGTGAGCGTCCTGCCATGAGCGCCTCCTACTCGACGCTGATCGGCGCGATGGAGTTCGCCCAGCGCACGCACGATCCGGACTGGATCGTGATCGATTGCCGCTTCGATCTCGCCGATTCCAGTTTCGGCCGCCAGGCCTATGCAACTGGCCACTTGCCCGGCGCCTTCTTCCTCGACCTCGACGAAGACCTCTCGGGCACGAAGACCGGCACCAACGGGCGCCATCCCCTTCCCGACCCGGCGCAGCTTTCGGCGCGCCTGGCCGCCTGCGGCGTCGGCAACCATACCCAGGTCGTGGTCTACGACGACGCCGGCGGGATGTTCGCTGCCCGCCTGTGGTGGCTCCTGCGCTGGTTTGGCCATCATCGCGTCGCGGTACTCGACGGCGGCCTGCAGGCCTGGCTGGCGGCGGGGCAGGCGCTCGACGAGGCGCTGCCGGAAGCCCGGCCCACGACGTACTCGCTTGCGCTGCGTGCGGATCGGGTGGATGCGCAATACGTGCGCCAGCACCTGGGCCAGCCCGACATGGTGCTGATCGACGCGCGTAGCCCGGACCGCTTCCGGGGCGAAAACGAGATGCTCGACCCGGTCGGCGGACACATCCCGGGCGCGATCAACCGCTTCTTCCGCGACAACTTCGACGCCCACGGCTGCTTCAAGCAGGCCTCGATATTGCGCGAGGAATTCGGTGCTCTGCTCGGCGCGCACAGCCCGCGGCAGGTGGTGCACCAGTGCGGCTCCGGCGTCACCGCCTGTGTGAATGTGCTGGCGATGGAGGCGGCGGGGCTGTCGGGCTCCCGGCTCTACGCCGGCTCCTGGAGCGAATGGTGCGCAGATCCCTCGCGGCCGGTGGCGCACGGCCCGGCCTGAGTCAGGGCGCGGACCTCTCCCCCAACACCGGGACGGGTGGGCAGCGCTGAGTCGGGGAATGCCTCACCAGTCAACCTTCTCCACCGCCCCGAGCGAACGCCCCAGGAAGCGCTCGCCGATGGTCTGGAAGCGCAACGGTACGTCGCTGACCACGAAGCGGTAATCCGCCGGCCCGCCGCTCGTGCGCGCAAGGCCCGCTTGCTGCAGGCGCTCCGCGGCGAACTCTGCGGTAGTCACTGCTGAATCGATCAAGCGCACCGCCGGCCCGGCCACTTCGCGCAGCAAGGGCTTGAGCAGCGGGTAATGGGTGCAACCGAGCACCAGGCTGTCGACCTCCTCGGCGAGCACAGGCCGCAGGTATTCCTGTGCGGTGAGGCGCGTGACCTCATGGTCCAGCCAGCCTTCTTCCACCAGCGGCACGAACAGCGGGCAGGCCTGCGAGTACACCCGAACGGTAGGATCAAGCTCGTGCATGCGGCGAGCGTAGGCGTTGCTGTTGATCGTGGTCGGAGTGCCGATCACCCCGATCCGCCGCCCGGTCGAGGCGGCCACCGCTGCGCGCGCACCGGCTTCGATCACATCCAGTACCGGAATGCCAGCGGCGAGCCGATGCACCACCTCGGCTGCGACCGCGGCCATGGTGTTGCAGGCGATGATCAGCATCTTCACGTCGCGCTGGAGCAGGAACTCGGTGATCTGCGCGGTGAAGTGCTCGATGGTGGCGACCGACTTCACGCCGTAGGGCACGCGCGCGGTATCACCGAAATAGACGATGCTCTCCAGCGGAAGGCGCTCCATCAGCGCACGCACCACGGTGAGCCCGCCGACGCCCGAGTCGAACACCCCGATCGGGCGCGAGGCTGCAGCCGCACTCATCGCCCGGCTCCGCAGCAGAAACGGCACTCGGTCAAAGCAGCACCACCGAGGCGAACTTGCGCTTGCCGACCTGCAGCACCACGGTCTCGCCAGCGCGCAGCACGAGACCCTTGTCCTCGGCGCGCTCGCCGTTGATGCGCACCCCGCCCTGCTCCACCATGCGCATCGCCTCCGAGGTGGTGGCGGTGAGGCCCGCCTGCTTGAGCACCTGGAACAGCGGCAGGCCGTCGGCACCGACATTCACATTGACCTGCGGGATATCGTCGGGGATCGCGTTGCGCTGGAAGCGCGCCTCGAAGTCGGCGAGTGCGTCTTCTGCCGCGCGCTGGCCGTGGAAGCGGGCGACGAACTCCTGCGCCAGCAGGACCTTGACGTCGCGCGGGTTGCGTCCGCCATCGACTTCGGCGCGCAGTTGCGCGATCTCGGCCGTGGAGCGGAACGACAGCAGCTCGTAGTAGCGCCACATCAGCGTGTCGGACACCGACATGGTCTTGCCGAAGATCTCCTTCGCCGGCTCGGCGATGCCGATGTAGTTGCCGAGCGACTTCGACATCTTGTTCACGCCGTCCAGGCCCTCGAGCAGCGGCACCATCACCACGCATTGCGGTTCCTGGCCGTAGTGCTTCTGCAGCTCGCGGCCCATCAGCAGGTTGAAGCGCTGGTCGGTGCCGCCGAGCTCGACGTCGGCCTTCATCGCCACCGAGTCGTAACCCTGGCAGAGCGGGTAGAGGAACTCGTGGATTGCGATCGGCTGGTTGTTGCCGTAACGCTTGGCAAAGTCATCGCGCTCGAGCATGCGTGCCACGGTCTGCAGCGAGGCGAGGCGGATCATGCCGGCCGAACCCAGCCCCTCCATCCAGCTCGAATTGAAACAAATTTCGGTCTTTTCCGGATCGAGGATCTTGAACACCTGGTCCTGGTAGGTCTTCGCGTTCTCCATGATCTGCTCGCGCGACAGCGGCGGGCGGGTGGTGTTCTTGCCGCTCGGGTCGCCGATCATGCCGGTGAAGTCGCCGATCAGGAACTGGATCTGGTGACCGAGCTCCTGGAAGTGGCGCATCTTGTTGATCAGCACGGTGTGACCGAGATGCAGATCGGGCGCGGTGGGGTCGAAGCCGGCCTTCACACGCAGGGGACGGCCGCGCTTGAGTTTCTCGACCAGTTCGGCCTCGATCAGCAGGGCGTCGGTGCCGCGCTTGATCAGGTCGATCGCCGTCTGGACATCAGTCATTCAATTTCTCCAAAAATACCTTCCCGATCAGCGGGCCAACTTTGCTACACTTGCGCGAAATTTTCTTACGCATTCAAGCCCTGTGAGCACATGAACGCCAGAAAGACCCGGATTCTAGCCGATCTGCCGGCCCATCTCCTCTCCCGTCCCCGCACCTGGATCGCCGCCGGCGTGACCGGGTTGTCGCTGATGGGCGTGGTGGCCGCCACGGCCGTTGCACCCGACACCGTACCCGCCGACATCCTGTTCGAGCGCGTGGTCCAGACCCTCCCTGCCCCGGTCGCCAGCATCGCAAGCACGGAAGCCGTACTGCCCTTCGTCTACAACGAGCGCATCCTGGCCGGCGACACGCTGCAGGCCGTTTTCAATCGTCTTCGCATCGACGATACCGAAGCGCTGGCCTACATTTCTGGTACCGACGCTGGAAAACGGGCGATTCGCCAGCTGCGTGCCGGTCGATCGGTCACCGCCGTGGTGTCGCCCGAAGGCAGGGTGATGTCCTTCAGCCTGCCTATCGGCAACACCACCGAGCAGGTGGTGGTCGAGCGCGGGGAGTCCGGACTGGCGCTGCGCGAGGCGTCCAACTCAACGCAGACCGCCATGGTGGAGATGCGCTCGGGGACGATCACGCATTCGCTTTTCGGTGCCACCGACGCCGCAGGACTGCCCGACAACGTCGCCACCCAGCTCGCAACTATCTTCGGCACCTGGATCGACTTCCACGCCGACCTGCGCAAGGGCGACCGCTTCAATGTCGTATACGAGGCCGTTTACGAGGAAGGCAACCCGGTGCGCGCTGGCCGCATCCTGGCCGCCGAATTCATCAACAACGGCGAACGTCATGCCGTTGTCCTCTACCGCGGACCGAGCGGCAAGGAGCAGTACTACAGCGACGACGGCCGCAGCCTGCAGCAGGGCTTCCTGCGCTCACCGCTGGAGTTCTCGCGCGTAAGCTCGAACTTCGGCCGCCGCCTGCATCCCATCCATGGCAGCTGGCGCAACCATAACGGCACCGACTTCTCGGCTCCGGTCGGCACCCCGATCATGGCCACGTCCGACGCCACCATCGACTTCATCGGCACCCAGCGCGGCTTTGGCAACCTGATCGTGCTGAAGCACCGCAACAACATCACCACGCACTACGCCCACCTCAACGGCTTCGCCAAGGGCCTCACCAAGGGTCAGAGCGTCAGCCAGGGCGACCTGATCGGATATGTGGGCTGCACCGGCTGGTGCACCGGTCCGCACCTGCACTACGAGGTGCGCATCAAGGACGTGCCGGCGGATCCAATGACGGTCGCGCTGCCAATGGCGGACTCCTTCAACGACAGAGAGCTTGCGGCCTTCCAGCGCAACACCGCGCACCTGCGCCAGCGCTTCGCTCTGCTCAACTACGAGCTCGCCAGCGCAAGATAAGCAGTGGCTCGGGGAGCAACCTAGACAAACGGGGCGCCTTGGCGCCCCGTTTTGCGTTGCTGCGAGAGAAAGTCAGGCGGAAAACGACGAACCGCAACCGCAGGTGCTGGTCGCGTTCGGATTGCGGATCACGAACTGCGAGCCCTCCAGACCTTCGGTGTAGTCGATCTCGGCACCGACCAGATACTGGTAGCTCATCGGATCGACCAGCAACGAAACACCGTTCTTCTCGAACGTGGTGTCGTCCTCGTTCACTTCCTCATCGAAAGTGAAGCCGTACTGGAAGCCCGAGCATCCGCCACCCGACACAAAGACGCGCAGCTTGAGATCAGGGTTGCCTTCCTCTTCGATCAGGTCACGGACCTTGTTGGCCGCACTGTCGGTAAAGACCAGGATTTCGGGGGTTTCGACTTCTGCGTTCATGTTTTCTCCTCTGTAGGGGGGCGTGCCGCGGATGATGCGCCGTCCGTAGCCTAACCGTCAAAATCGGACCGTCGTCCGTGTTGCAAGTTCCCGTCAGGGGCTGACAGGAACGATATCCAGGCCGGCTTCCTCGTCGAAACCGAACATGATATTGAGGTTCTGAATCGCCTGACCGGCCGCGCCCTTGACGAGGTTGTCGATCACCGAGAGCACGACCACGGTCTCACCGCCCTGCGGACGATGGATCGCGATGCGGCACAGGTTCGACGCCCGCACCGAGCGCGTTTCGGGATGACTTCCCGCCGGCATCACGTCTACAAAGGCCTCGCCCGCGTAGCGCCTCTCGAAGACCCCCTGCAGGTCGGATGCATCGACACCCGGCTTGAGGCGGCCGTACAAGGTGGCATGGATGCCGCGGATCATCGGCGTGAGGTGCGGCACGAAGGTCAGGCCGACCTGCTGGCCCGCGGCGAGCGAAAGCCCCTGACGGATCTCGGGAAGATGGCGGTGCCCCGGAACGCCATAAGCCTTGAAGCTGTCGGCCGCCTCGGGGAACAGGGTGTGCACTTCTGCCTTGCGACCAGCACCGGACACGCCCGATTTGGCGTCGGCGATCAGGTGCTCGATATCGACCAGCCCCGCCTCGATCAGCGGCAGGAAACCGAGCTGAACCGCCGTCGGGTAGCAGCCCGGGTTGGCGAGCACGCGTGCGCTGCGGATCTGCTCGCGGTTGACTTCGGGCAGACCGTAAACCGCCTCGGCCACGAGCTCCGGCGCAGCATGCTCCATGCCGTACCACTTCTGCCACTCGGCGATGTCACGAATGCGGAAGTCGGCAGCAAGATCGATCACGCGCACGCCGGCGGCAACGAGTTCTGCCGCCTGCTTCATCGCAATGCCGTTGGGCGTGGCGAAGAAGACCGCATCACACTTTTCGAGCGCAGCATCCTGGGGCGTGACGAACTTGAGGTTCACCCGGCGGCGAAGACTTGGGAACATGTCGGACACAGCCATGCCCGCCTCGCCACGCGAGGTGATGGCCGTGAGTTCGACATCAGGGTGGCGCGCCAGCAAGCGCAGCAACTCGACGCCGGTGTAACCCGTACCGCCTACAACTCCAACCTTGATCATGCTTGCTCCTCGCTACAAAAGACATGAGGCCGCGATTATCGCATTGTCGCGACGCCAGCGCGGTGACCGGAGCGTTGCAACCCATGCCCGAGCGGGATCACCCACCAGTAACCAGGTCCCATTTTGCGGACATTCCCGAGTGCAGCAGAAAGCACAAAAGCCGCCCCGTAGGGCGGCTCCTGCTGGTACGGCATGCAGCGAAAATCAGCGCTTCGAGAACTGCTTGGCGCGGCGGGCCTTGCGCAGGCCAACCTTCTTACGCTCGACTTCACGGGCATCTCGGGTCACGAAGCCGGCAGCACGCAGGTCGCCCTTGAGCTCGGCATTGTAATCGACCAGCGCACGGGTGATACCGTGGCGCACGGCGCCGGCCTGGCCGGACTCGCCACCACCGATGACGTTGACCATGATGTCGAACTTGTCTTCGTTGCCCGTGAGAACCAGCGGCTGACGCACGATCATGCGGCCGGTTTCACGCGAGAAGAACTCGTCCACCGGTTTGCCGTTGACGACGATGTTGCCGGAGCCCGGCTTGATGAACACACGAGCGACCGCGGTCTTGCGGCGGCCGGTACCGTAGTTGTAAGTGACAGCCATTTATCGGCTCCTTCAGATCTCGAGAAGTTGCGGCTGCTGAGCGGTGTGCGGATGCGACGGACCCGCGTAGCACTTCAGCTTCTTCAGCATGGCGTAGCCCAACGGGCCCTTCGGCAACATGCCCTTCACCGCCTTCTCGAGCACGCGCTCGGGGAAGCGCTGCTGGAGCTTGGTGAAGTTGGTTTCGTAGATACCGCCCGGGTAGCCCGAGTGACGGTAGTACTTCTTGTCCTGCGCCTTGTTACCAGTCACGCGCAGCTTTTCGACGTTGACCACGACGATGAAATCGCCGGTATCAACGTGAGGGGTGTAAATGGCCTTGTGCTTGCCACGCAGGCGACGGGCGACTTCGGCGGCGAGACGGCCAAGCACCTTGTCCGTGCCGTCGACAACGAACCAGTCGCGCTTGACCTCGTGCGGCTTGGCGGAAAACGTCTTCATGTGAATCCTCGATCTTTGTCGGGCCGTAGGAGATGGCCGTCAAACGGAAAGCTCGCAATCCTAAGACCAACACCCCGACTGTGTCAATCATTGGATCGCGCTGGCGAACATGCGCGCTGCAGGCAAAAAAAACGCAGTCCAATCGGACTGCGTTAAATCCACACCAAAGGAGGAGGGTGGAGGAGACACCATTTGGATCTGCGCACGCTAAAAACGACTGAAATGCGGCGTCATCGATCCGACCGAGGCACATTATGCAGACTCGAATCGCCTCCGGCAACAGCTTTTTGTGCGACGCAGAACGAAACTTTCGATTTCCTGATTAAGTCTGTTTATTTTTACTCAGGATTATGATTTAAATCAATTTTTCGCCATTAGCCGAGCGCCGGGAGCGATTCGGGAAGTACCCACGTCGATGACCTGGTCATTGTTTTGTGCAATGCAGCACTACGCCTCCGTATTGACGAGCCCGCCTCTGCGGCACGAAGGCATCAACCGCGTGAAACGCCCGACAGTACGGCCGAAACCTCGTCCTCAACGGCCGTGACCGCACCCCATGGTCGTACCCATCTCGCGCTGCGGTAACATCGCCCCCCTCCGCTTACAAACATCTTCGACGGGACCCACCCCAGGGAGCAGACAGGAATGGAATGCACGATCAAATGGCTGGATGGCATGAGCTTCATCGCCGAGACCGGGACCGGACACATGGTCGCAATGGACGGCGCCCCTGAGGCTGGCGGCCGCAACCTGGCGCCGCGGCCGATGGAACTGATGCTGGCCGGCGCAGGCGGGTGTACGGCCTTCGATGTCGTGCTGATCCTCAAACGTGGGCGTCAGGACGTGCGCGGTTGCAGCGTACGACTCGAGGCCGAACGCGCCGACATCGATCCCAAGGTGTTCACGCGCATCCGCTTCATCTACACGATCACTGGCCGCAACCTGAAGCGCGAAACGGTGGAGCGGGCGGTACACCTGTCGGCCGAAAAGTATTGCTCGGCCTCGATCATGCTCGCCAAGACGGCCGAGATCAGCCACGAGGTGGAACTGGTTGACGCCTGACCGCGCTCGTACCGGCGACCGGATGGTCGCCGCCACTCGCGGCTCAGAGGCGGTAGGTCAGCGCGGTCATCACCTGCGCAGCCGCCTTCATCACGGCCTTCGCTGGAGCCGGCAAGTCATGCGCACCAAGGCGCACGGCAGTATCGGCGTGCTCGGCCTCATCCATCTTCATCTGCTCGACGATGGCCCGTGAGCGCAGGTCGGCTGGCGGCAGCGTGTCCAGGTGGCCCTTCAGGTGGTGCTCGACCTGACGCTCGGTTTCGGCCAGGAAGCCGAGGTTCCAGCGGTCGCCGAAGCGCCCTGCGAGCATCCCGATCGCAAGCGCCCCGCCGTACCACAGCGGATTGAGCAGGCTCTTGCGCCCACCGAGTTCGGCGATGCGGTGCTCGGTCCACGCGAGGTGCTCGGTCTCTTCCTGCGCTGCCTGACGCAGGGTGTCGCGGATCGCCGGATCCCGCGACATGATCGATTGCCCCTGGTACAAGGCCTGTGCGCACACCTCCCCGACATGATTCACCCGCATCAGCGCGGCCGCGTGAGCGCGCTCGGCAGCGCTCATCTCGGCATCGGGGATATCCTCCCCGGGCACCGGGCGGACACTGCGTGCGGGCGCGAAAACGGTGCGCAGCGCCTTGTCGAATTCGATGATGGCGTGGTCAATCATTATCGACCTCCGAAGGGACGAGTGAGGTCGCGCCGCTGCTCAAGTAGCCGCAGCGCATGCTTGCGGTCGCGCGGCCCGGCGGGCCCGTCGCAGAAATAGTCGTAGGCGAGCGCCGCGCGCGGACGGTTGTAATTGTTGACGCTGATCGGCTGCCATGCGCTGTTCTTCATCGGCACCCAGGAGCCGTCCTTGCGTCCGCTGGCATAGATCCGACGCTCGCCGGTTGCACAGCGGATACCCTCGAAGGTGACGTTCTCGGCGCCACCGGGCGTGCGCACGACCAGCGTGTAGCGCACCACACCATCCTCTCCGACGCTGACACTCTGTTCGTCAACGAAGAAGGCGTTGGGCGAGGTCGAGCCAATATCGAAGGCGCGCAGCCCGGAAGCCTGCGGCGCGGCGGGCATTTCCGCCGCGCTCTCCTTCCAGTCGGGGTCGGCATCGACGAGCAGTCCCGCAAATGCCGGCGTGGAAAAAGACACGAGGGTCACAAGGCCCGCACGCACAGATTGAACGAGAAGCGAATTCAAGGATGGAAATCTCCGCATAGGGGACGTGTGTGACCTGGCCTGTCAGAGCCGCTATTTATGCAGCGCACCACTTTGCGCACGCCCACCCAGCACCACGCGCACCGGCTCCACCTCGGCCTCAACCTCAGGCAGGCGATAGCTCTCGGGCAAGTCGAAACTGCGCGAGCGAAACAGAACCCGCGCCAGTTCCACCAGCGCCAGTTGATAAACCTGGCGCTTGAACTCGATCACCGCCTCGAGCGGCACCCAATAATGGCTCCAACGCCAGGCATCGAATTCCGGATGCGTGCTCGCGCGCAGACAGACGTCCGAGTCGCGCCCCACCAGTCGCAACAGAAACCAGATCTGTTTCTGTCCACGGTAGGTGTTGCGCCACTCGCGCCGTATCCAGTGCTTGGGCACCTCATAGCGCAGCCAGCCGCGTGTGCGGCCGAGAATCCTGACGTGTTCCGGACGCAGCCCGACTTCCTCGAAGAGCTCCCGGTACATGGCCTGCTCGGGCGATTCGCCGTGCTTGATGCCACCTTGGGGGAACTGCCAGGAATGCTCGCGGATGCGCTTGCCCCAGAACACCTCATTGCGCGCATTGACCAGAATGATGCCGACGTTCGGGCGAAAGCCTTCACGGTCAAGCATGACTAACCTTCAAATTCGGTTGATTGGTCACGATTTTTTCACACTTGCGCATGCATTGAAAGCGCACCATCCGAGTGCATCCACTAAGCTCTGCCTGCACAGCGCATTGCGGGCCGATGCCATGCGCTAGAATCGCGGGCTTGCCCACGCTCCCGGGCTTGTTCTCGTTCCATTACGCCCTACAGTCGAAGATCCTCATGCGCGCCAGTCAGTTCCATCTCTTCACCCTCAAGGAAGCCCCGTCGGATGCGGAAGTCGTCAGCCAGAAGCTGATGCTGCGCGCCGGCATGATCCGCAAGACCGCGGCCGGCATCTACAGCTACATGCCGATGGGCCTGCGCGCGATCCGCAAGGTCGAGACCATCATCCGCGAGGAGATGAACTGCGCCGGCGCGATGGAGCTGATCATGCCGATGATCCAGCCCGCCGAGCTGTGGCAGGAGACCGGCCGCTGGGACAAGATGGGCGCCGAGATGCTGCGCCTGAAGGACCGCCACGAGCGCGACTTCGCGCTCCAGCCCACGTCTGAAGAAGTCGTCACCGACATCGCGCGCCAGGAGCTCAAGAGCTACCGCCAGTTGCCGAAGAACTTCTACCAGATCCAGACCAAGTTCCGCGACGAGCGCCGGCCGCGCTTCGGGGTCATGCGCGGGCGCGAATTCACCATGAAGGACGCCTACTCCTTCGACCGCAGCGAAGAGGCCGCCGGGCGCAGCTACGACCTCATGTTCGCCGCCTACAAGCGCATCTTCGACCGTCTCGGCCTCGAGTATCGCGCGGTGGCGGCCGACACCGGCGCCATCGGCGGCGACCGCTCGCACGAGTTCCAGGTGATCGCCGACACCGGCGAGGACGCCATCGTCTACTGCCCCGACTCCGACTACGCCGCCAACATCGAGCTGGCCGAAGCCGTCTCGCTGCTCGCGCGCCGCGCCGAACCCGCCAGGGCGATGGAAAAGACCCCCACCCCGGGCAAGGCCACCTGCGCGGACGTCGCCGAACTCCTCGGCGTACCGCTGGCGACCACGGTGAAGTCGCTGGTGCTCGCCACCGACGACGTCGATGAGAAGGGCAATCCCGCCGGCGTCACCGTGTGGCTGCTGCTGGTGCGCGGCGACCACGCGCTGAACGAGGTCAAGGCGGGCAAGCTGGAAGGTCTCAAGGCCGGATTCCGCTTCGCTACCGAGGCCGAGATCCTCGAGCACTTCGGCTGCAAGCCGGGCTACCTCGGCCCGATCGGGCTGCTGAAGCCGGTCAAGGTGATCGCCGACCGCACGGTCGCGCACATGGCCGACTTCATCTGCGGCGCCAACGCGGAGGACTTCCACTTCACCGGCGTCAACTGGGTCCGCGACCTGCCCGAGCCCGACCTGGTCGCCGACATCCGCGACGTGATCGAGGGCGACCCCAGCCCGGACGGCCGTGGCGTGCTCGCCATCCAGCGCGGCATCGAGGTCGGCCACGTGTTCTACCTCGGCAACAAGTACTCCAAGGCGATGAACGCCACCTTCCTCGACGAGGACGGCAAGCCCAAGCACTTCGAGATGGGCTGCTACGGCATCGGCGTGACGCGCATCCTGGGCGCCGCGATCGAGCAGAACCACGACGCCCGCGGCATCATCTGGCCACGCGCGATCGCGCCCTTCGAAGTGGTGATCTGCCCGGTGGGCTGGGGGAAGTCGGAGGCGGTGCGCGACGAAGCGCAGAGGCTCTACGACGCGCTCATCGGCGCCGGGGTGGACGCGATCCTCGACGACCGCGACGAGCGCCCGGGCGTGATGTTCGCCGACTGGGAGCTGATCGGCATACCGCACCGCGTCACCATCGGCGACCGCGGCCTGAAGGAAGGCCTGGTCGAATACCAGGGCCGTCGTGACAGCGAGGCCGCCAAGCTGCCGGCGGGCGAAGTGTTCGGCCACGTCCTGGACCGCCTGAAGCTGGGCTGATCACCGGAACCGTCTCGAGCCAGGAACCAAGTATCGCCATGCGCCCCCTGCCCGCCCCGCTCCGCCACCTCGCCGCTGCCTGCGCGTTCGCGCTCGCGGCCACTGGCGCGCAGGCCGGCGCACAGCAGTACGAACCCATGGCGGCCAGCGTGCGCGCCGCGCTGCACGCCGCGGTCAGCGATGCAGCGGCGCCCATGCTGCCGATTCCGGACGCCGGCGAGCGTGCGCAGTGGCTCGCGGAGATGTCGCGCCGCCTGCACAAGCGCATTCCCGACGAGGCCTACCGTACGGAACTGCTCACCACCATCCACTACGAAGCCACCCGCGCCGGACTGGACCCACAGATGGTGCTCGGCCTCATCCAGGTCGAGAGCAACTTCCGCAAATACGCGATCTCGTCCGCGGGCGCGCGCGGCTACATGCAGGTGATGCCGTTCTGGATCAAGGTGATCGGCCGTACGGACGACAACCTCTTTCACATGCGCACCAACCTGCGCTACGGCTGCAACATCCTGCGCCACTACCTCGACATCGAGAAGGGCGATCTCTTCCGCGCGCTCGGGCGCTACAACGGCAGCCTGGGCAAGCCCCACTACCCCAACCTGGTCCGTGCGGCCTGGGAAAAACACTGGTACTGGGCGCCGCAGCAACTCGCCGCGGCCGCCCGGACCCGCCCCGACGCGGCCAAAACCGCGTCGCGTTGAGTCATCGTGCCGAGCTGTCGCCTCAGCCCGCCACAGCGGCGAGCGGACGCGGCTCCTGCGCCTTGCCTTCGATCGCGCGCAGCCCGTCCTTGCCCGCGGTGTTGAGCGATTGCACGTCGCCGGACAACTCGCCGCCTTCCTCGATCAGGATCTTGCCGTAGCGGATCTTGCCGCTCACCCGGCCGGTGGCGTGGATCAGGAGTTGCTGGCGCGCGGTGAGTTCGCCTTCAAAGTGGCCGTGGATCTCGGCGATGTCGATGCCGACCGTGCCCTTGTAGGAGCCCTTCTCCGCAATCCGCAGCACGCGACTGTCCATCGTCGCCTCGACACGACCTTCGACGACCAGGGTGTCGCAGTCGAGGATCTCTGCGCCCTTGAGCTTGACGTCCGGGCCGACGATCAGACGGCTCTCGCCCGTCGCTTCCGAAGCGCTCACCGGCGCGGGGCTATCGGTCGCCGCCGTCTCGGGCTTGCGCGACGCTTCGGTCGACGCAGCCGGCGTGGCGGCGCTCACCGGCTCTGCAGCGGCAAGGACGCTGCTGGTCGTACCCGAGTTGCCGGTCGGACGCGGAGTCGTGCGGGTTACAGGTGTGTCGGCCGACTTGTGGAACAGATTGGACTTGTTGAACATGCTTTCTCCTTGATTGGGGTGCAGCCCCTGCGCTGCAATCCGACCCCTTGTAAAGCAAAGCGCATGCCATTCAATGTTTTCATTCAATAAACCATGCACTTGGGGGACAACTTCGCAAGCTCGAGAGCCCCGGCAGCGACTTCCGTAGCACCCATCCGTCGTCCTATCCCGACACGGTCGGTGCGCACTCGGCCGAAACACCGGCGCCACAAGCGTTCTGGCGTGTCGCCGCTGAGCGACACACAGTACGCACTTACTTCGTCTTGCACTTCCCCCAAGGCATATCCGAACAGCCTGGCCTAAACTTTGCAGTCCGCGCTCAGGCTCCGCCCCTTGTCCGCACTTCCTGGCCCAACATGCTTCGCCTCTCCTTTCGCAGCACCTTGCTGTTGAGCTTTCTGCTGATCGCCGGAACGCTCGCCGCGGCCGCGGCCACCGGCTGGCTCGGCATCGAAGCGATCGCGCGCGCGATCCAGGATGGCAACCGCGAGGCGCTCGCGCTCAGCGCTGCCGCGCGCCAGCTCGGCGAGCGCACGGTCGACCTCGAACGCAGCGCCCGCCAGTACCTGGTGCTCGGCGAGCCGGCCCTGGCCGCGCGCTTCGACACCACACTGAACGACGCACTCGCGGCGATCGGCGTGCTCGAATCCGCCGCCCCCGGCTTCGCCGCCAGCGCCGTCGAATGGCGCACGAGCGCGCAGCGCATCCGGGCGCGGCTGGATGCGGCCAGCACCGCGCCGACAGACTCCGCCAGTAGCCAGGCCGACACCACAGTCATTGCGGCGAACGACGCCAACACCGACTTCGCCCTGCTCAGCGCGCACTCGGCAAGGCTCGCCACCGAGGTCGAGCACCATCTCGCCCGCCAGAATCAGGCAGTGATGGATGCGCTCGACCACGAACGCAGCACCGTGGCGGCGCAGATTCTCGCTGCCCTGCTGCTGGCCGGCGTGCTCGCCGCCCTGAGTGGCTGGTGGTTGCTGCGTCCGCTCGGTCGCATCGAGCACGCGATCTCGGAACTCGGCGAAAGCCGACTCGCCCGGCCGATCCACATCACCGGGCCGGCCGACCTGCGCCAACTCGGCGAACGCCTCGACTGGCTGCGCCTGCGCCTCGCCGAACTCGAGTCGAACCGCAACCGCGTGCTGCGCCACGTCTCGCACGAACTCAAGACCCCGCTGGCCTCGCTGCGCGAAGGTGTGGCCCTGCTCGCCGACGGCGTACTCGGCCGCCTCAATCCCGAGCAGCGCGAAGTCGCCGGCATCCTCGAACACAGCGCGCGCGCCCTGCAGGAGCGCATCGAACAACTCCTGCAGTACAACGCCAGCCAGTTCGACGCCCGCACGCTGAACCTGCAGCCGAGTGCGCTGCTCCCGCTGCTGCGCGAGGTCGGCGCCGAGTACCAGCTCCTGACCCAGGCCCGCAGCGTGACACTGGAACTCGCGGGCGAGGCTCCGATCGTCCCGGCCGACGTTGGCAAGCTGCGCATTGCCTTCTCGAACCTGCTCGCCAACGCCATTGCCTTCAGCCCGATGGGCGGGCGCGTCCGCATCGAGATCGGGATCGCCGGCGACAAGGTCGTAGTCGACTGCCAGGACGAAGGCCCCGGCATCGAGCCCGCCGAACTCGAGCGCATCTTCGAACCCTTTTTCCGGGGCAGCCGCAGCTCTCCCGGAGCGAGCAGGGGCAGCGGCATCGGGCTGGCGATCGTGCGCGAATTCATCTGCGCACACCATGGCAACGTCCGTGCCCTGCCCAGCGAACGCGGCGCCCACTTCAGGATCGAATTGCCGCATGCCTGACGATCGCCTCCCTTCCATCCCACGCAGCCCCCCGCACCGCCGCGGTGCCTGCGCGCGCGCCCTGTTGCCGCTCGCGTTCGGCTTCCTTACCGGATGCACCAGCCTGCCGCCGTGGCTGGCAGCCGACGGCGCCGTCACCCCCACCGCGGCCGAAATCCAGTCCCATGAAGCCGCCCAGCAAAAGCTGCACACCGCCGTGCAGGCCAGCCAGCCCGGACAGGGCCGCCTGACCCAGTCCCGTCTGACTCAGGCCCGTCGTGCCCTCGAGAGCCTGCTTGCCGACGACAGCGTCGAAGCCCGCGCCCACCACCCCTACGCCCGCGCGCTGCTCGAGCAGATCCGCGAGCGCCAGCGCCTGAGCGCCCAGACCGAACGCCTCACCCGCGAACTCGACGAACGCAGCAGTGGCGTGGACGAGAGCAGCCGCGAACTCGAAGCGCTGCGCCGGCAAAATGCCGAGTTGCAGAAGAAGCTCGATGCCCTCACCGAAATCGAGCGCCGCCTGAGTCCCCCGATGCTGCCCGCACCGCCGCGGCCCGCCGGGTCCGGCTAAAGCCCCGATGGCCCTGCCTGCATCCCGCACCACCCCGCGTGTGCACGTACTGCTGGTCGATGACGACCGCGACCTGCTGCGCCTGCTGTCGATGCGCCTGCAGGCCAGCGGCTACCGGGTGTCGACCGCCGATTGCATCAAGGCTGCACGCACGCTGCTGGGGGTGGAGCGTTTCGATCTGGTGCTCAGTGACGTCCGCCTGCCCGATGGCGACGGCCTCGCCCTGTTCGAGGACATCCGCCGCCAGCACCCCGCGCTGCCGGTGATCCTGCTCACCGCCCACGGCACCATCCCGGACGCGGTCGAGGCCACCTCGCGCGGGGTCGCCGACTATCTCACCAAGCCCTTCGACAGCCACACCCTGATGCAGCGCATCGAGCAGGCCCTGCACCTGACCGCAGCGGCCGCGGCCCCGCTCGCCGCCGGCGATCCGGCCTGGCGCGCCGGCCTCATCAGCCACAGCACCCTGATGCACGCCCTGCTCGACGAAGCGCGCCTGATCGCAGCCTCGGACGCCAGCGTACTGATCCGCGGCGACAGCGGCACCGGCAAGGAACTCCTCGCGCGCGCCATCCACCTCGCCAGCCCGCGCGCCAGCGCGCCCTTCGTCGCCATCAACTGCGGCGCGATCCCCGAACCGCTGCTCGAATCCGAACTCTTCGGCCACGTACGCGGCGCCTTCACGGGCGCCACCAACGCCCACACCGGCCTGATCCAGGCCGCGCACGGCGGCACCCTGTTCCTCGACGAGATCGGCGACATGCCGCCAGCGCTGCAGGTCAAGCTGCTGCGCGTGCTGCAGGAACGCGCGGTGCGCCCGGTCGGCGCCACCCGCGCCGAGGCGGTCGACCTGCGCATCCTGTCCGCCACCCACCGCGATCTCGATGCCGCGCTCGCCAGCGGCCAGTTCCGCGAGGATCTCTACTACCGCATCAACGTCGTCAGCCTCGAGCTTCCGACCCTGGGCGAACGCCGCGAGGACATCCCGCTGCTGGCCGAGCACTTCCTGCGCGGCCTGGCGCTGAAATACGGCAAGCGCCTGTCCGGCTTCGCCCCCGACGCCCTGGAGGCGCTGGCCACCGCGGCCTGGCCGGGCAATGTGCGCCAGTTGCAGAACGTGGTCGAGCAGGTGTGTGCGCTCGCCACCACCCCGCTGATCCCGCGCACGCTGGTCGAGCGCGCGCTGCGCGTGCAACCGATCGAGGCCCTGGGCTACGCGGAGGCCAAGCGCCGCTTCGAGCGAAACTACCTGATACAGCTATTGAAACTTACTGCAGGTAATGTCTCCGACGCTGCACGACTGGCGGAACGCAACCGCACCGAGTTCTACCGCCTGCTGCAGCGACACGGCCTGACGCCCGAGCATTTCCGTGGCGACGGACCCGATGTCGAACAATGAAGAACCACAACAAAGGAGCCAGACATGATCACCCGCCAGACCATCGCCGCCATCCTCACCACCACCGCCATGGCCTATTCGATCGCCACGCCGGCGCATGCCGCCAGCCTGCTCGACGGTCCCCGCCTCGACATCGCCGCGTGCAGCAGCGACAAACCCGCCACCACGACGCCTGACGAGCGCAAGGACAAGCCGGCGCAGACCTGAGCGTCGCCCATCTTGACCCCTGTCGTCATGAGGCGGAGACTCCCGCCTCATGACTGTACAAAAGAACAGGCTACTTCCTGAATCGGCCAACGCCCGGCACGCCGGTGCGCAGCTCATCCGTGGCCGCGGCACCACAGCACGGCCCGACGCTCGATTTCTCGCTCACGGGCGCGAAGCCTTCGACGACGGCTGGCATGGTTCCGGCACCGAAGACGACGCCCCACCGCCGCGCACCCAGCTTTTCATCGACAACGCGCGCCGCGTGATCAGCTACAACACCTCGCCCGACGTCCCCTTCGACCGCTCGATCAACCCCTATCGCGGCTGCGAGCACGGCTGCGTCTATTGCTTCGCGCGACCAAGCCACGCCTACCTGGATCTTTCGCCCGGCCTGGATTTCGAGACCAAGCTGTTCTGGAAACCCGACGCGGCCGCGCTGCTGCGCAAGGAACTCACCGCCCCCCGCTACCGCTGCGCGCCGATTGCGCTCGGCATGAACACCGACGCGTGGCAGCCGGTGGAACGCCATACCTTACTCACTCGCCAGTTGCTCGAGGTCATGGTCGAGACCCGCCATCCGGTGAGCCTGATCACCAAGTCGGCGTTGATCGAGCGCGACCTCGACCTGCTCGCGATGCTGGCGCGTGACGACCTCGTGGAGGTCATGATCTCGGTGACCACGCTCGACGACGACCTCGCCCGCCGTCTCGAGCCGCGCGCCGCCCGCCCGGGCCGGCGCCTGGAAACCATCCGTCGCCTGCAACAGGCCGGGGTACCGGTGGGCGTGCTGTTCGCGCCACTGATCCCGGCACTCAACGATCACGAAATGGAAGCGGTGGTCGAAGCCGCGCACGCGGCCGGCGCGCGCAGCGCGGGATACGTGCTGCTGCGCCTGCCGCACGAACTGACCGGCTTGTTCGAAGACTGGCTCGCCACGCACGCCCCGGACCGTGCCGCACGCGTCATGAGCCGAATCGCCGAACTGCGCGGCGGCAAGGCCAACGACCCGCGCTTCGGCCACCGCATGCGCGGCGAGGGCGTGATCGCCCTGCTCTACACCCAGCGCATGCGTCGGCTGCAGGCAAAGCTGGGCATGGGGCGGATGCGGCGCGGACTGAACACCACCCTCTTCCGCCCGCCACAGCCAGACGGGCCGCAACTCGCACTGTTCTGAAGGGGGCTCAGGCCGTCCCGCCCACGGTCAGCCCATCGATGCGCAGCGTCGGCTGGCCGACACCCACCGGCACGCTCTGCCCATCCTTGCCGCAGGTGCCGACGCCCGGATCCAGGCGCATGTCGTTGCCGATCATCCTGACCTTGGTGAGCACGTCGGGGCCGTTGCCGATCAGGGTCGCGCCCTTGACCGGACGGGTCACCTTGCCGTTCTCGATCAGGTAGGCCTCGGCGGTGGAGAACACGAACTTTCCCGAGGTGATGTCCACCTGGCCGCCGCCGAAGTTCACCGCGTACAGGCCCTTCTTGACCGACTTGATGATTTCCTCCGGGTCCTTGTCGCCGTTGAGCATGTAGGTGTTGGTCATGCGCGGCAGCGGCAGGTGGGCGAAGGACTCGCGGCGGCCGTTGCCGGTGATCGGCATGCCCATCAGGCGCGCGTTCATCATGTCCTGCATGTAGCCGGTGAGGATGCCGTCCTCGATCAGCACGGTGCGCTCGGTCGGGTTGCCCTCGTCGTCGATCGACAGCGAACCGCGGCGATCCTGCAGTGTGCCGTCGTCCACCACGGTCACCCCCTTCGCCGCGACCTGCTGACCGATGCGCCCGGAAAACGCCGAACTGCCCTTGCGGTTGAAGTCGCCTTCGAGGCCGTGGCCGATCGCCTCGTGCAGCAGGATGCCCGGCCAGCCGGGGCCGAGCACCACCGGCATGGTACCCGCCGGGGCCGGGTCGGCCCCGAGATTGACGCGCGCCTGATGCACCGCATCGCGCGCGTACTCGTGCAGGCGGTCGTCGCAGAACCAGCCGTAGTCGTAGCGCCCGCCGCCGCCGGCGCTGCCCTGCTCGCGGCGGCCGTCCTCTTCCATGATCACGGTGATCGACACCCGCACCAGCGGGCGCACGTCGGCCGCCATGTGGCCGTCGCTGCGCGCCACCATCACCACCTCCCACGAGCCCGCGATGTGCGCCATGACCTGGGTGACGCGGGGGTCCTCGCCGCGGGCGAAGCCCTCGAGGCGCTCGAGCAGCTTGACCTTGGCGGTGTCGTCGAGCGAATCGAGCGGATCGTCGGCGCGGTACAGACGGGTCCTGAGCTTGTGCGGGACGATGCCGACGCGGCGGCGCTCGCCGGCCGCAGCGATCGCCCGCGTGGCGGTGGCGGCGCCGACCAGCGCATCGAGCGAGATGTCGTCGGAGTAGGCGAAGGCGGTCTTCTCGCCGCTGATCGCGCGCACGCCCACGCCCTGCTCGATGTCGAAACTGCCCGACTTGACGATACCTTCCTCCAGGCTCCAGGCCTCGGAGCGCTGGTACTGGAAGTAGAGGTCGGCGAAGTCGATGTCGTGGCGCATCAGCTTGCGGAAGGTCTTCTCGATCTCCGCTTCGCCCAGGCCGTAGGGCGACAGCAGGTAACGGTCGGCGACCTTGAGGGGGTTCTGGCTCTTGCTCATCGGGAATCCTTGGCGGGTAATGCCGGTTGGACCGGCATCAGGCAAAAACGATCGGTTCGGGCAGCGCGGCGACAGGGTCGCGGCACGCGCAGTTGCGGGCGCATCACGCGCACGGTGATCAGTCGAGACAACGGTGGCGCAGCGCGGGCAGGCTCTCGCGCACGGCGGCGATGCGCGCGGGGTCGAGATCTGCAATGACCACGCCGGGGCCTTCGTCGCGGCAGGCGAGGATCTCGCCCCAGGGGTCGATGATCATCGTGTGCCCCCAGGTCACGCGCCCGCTCGGGTGGCGGCCGCCCTGCGCCGGCGCCATCAGGTAGCACTGGTTCTCGATCGCGCGCGCGCGCAGCAGCACCTCCCAGTGCGCCCGCCCGGTGGTGTAGGTGAAGGCCGCCGGCAGCACGATCAGGTCCACCTCGCCCATGGCGCGGAAGAGCTCGGGAAAGCGCAGGTCGTAGCACACCGACAGGCCGGTACGCCCGGCGGGCGAATCGAAGCACGCGACCGTGCTGCCCGGCTCGATGGTCACGGCCTCGTCGTAGCGCTCCTCGCCGCGCTGGAAGCCGAACAGGTGCACCTTGTCGTAGCGCGCCACCTGCCGACCCTGCTCGTCGAACACCAGCGTGGTGTTGCGCACCTTGTCGTCGGCGTCGGCGACCAGCGGGATGGTGCCGCCGATCAGCCACACACCGTGGCGGCGAGCCGCATCGGCGAGGAAATCCTGCAGCGGCCCGGTGCCCTCGGTCTCGCGGATGCGCACCTTGGCGGCCTCATCATTGCTGATCAAGGGGAAATACTCGGGCAGCGCGACCAGCCTGGCGCCGCCCGCGGCCGCTTCGGCAATCAGGCCGGCGACGATCTCGAGGTTGGCCTGGACATCAGGCCCGGATACGGTCTGGATGGCGGCGATGCGCACGGGGGTGGAGGGCGTCTGGGGGCTCATGTCTGTATTCGTGGTCGCGGACGACATCTCGGCGCGTCCGATCGGGTAAATGCTTGGTCAGGGATGGTGGCAGGTATTTGCAGCGGCGAACACAGCGCCCAGGGTTCGGCACCCATTCGTCCTCATTGGCGCGACTCACTGCGGCTCCGGCTCCTGACCGCGCTTGGCCACTTGCGGATCGGACCACGCCCCGGTCACCACGTATTCGAAGGCAAAGATCTTTTCGATCGGGTCGCTGAGCACCTTCTGCGCGAGGTAGGTGATCACCCCCACGGCCGGATTCAAAAGGCCCGCTGCCGCCCCAATGGCAATCGATTCGGACAGCGTGGGCTGCACCAGCACGCGCAGGTCCTGCGTCTCGGCAACCACATCGGCCGAGCCCGTCATCTTCACGCGCGCCGATGGACCGCGTATCTCGAGGTCCTCGGTGCGCAGCACACCAGCGGCCACGTCGATGCTACCGGAAATGCGATCGAAGGCGAATCCTTCGGAAAACACGTCACGGAAGTCGAGCGTGATCCGCCGCGGCAGGGCCTGCAGGCTCAGGATGCCAAGCAGCCGGCCGACCCCGGGCTCGAGCTTGTTGAACTGACCGCTGCCGGTTTCGAGCTTGAGGCTGCCATTGAGCGATGGGTAGTCGATGCGCGTGGGCGCACCCTGCCAGCCGAGCTGTCCGGTCAGGCTGGCCTGCCCGCCGCGCACCACGTCCGGATAGCCCAGGCGGCTCGACAGGCGGCCGAAGTCGGGTGTTTCCAGGCTGAAATCCAGCCGTGTGCGCTGACGTCCCGCGGCCTGCCACTGCCCGCTACCGGCGAGGCGACCATCGTCGTTGGCGAGGTTGAAGCGCTCGAGTTGCCACAGCCCGCCGCGGTTGCGCGCGAACACCTCCAGCCGACCGAGCGCGAGGCCGCGCAGCTCGAACTCCTCGGCGACCACGTCGAGTGCGGGCAGACGGCGCGGCGGCGCCTCGTCGACGGGTTCGGCCTGCTCCGCGGCATCGCCGCCCCTTTCGGCGCTCTCCCCTTCCTTGCCGCCCTGCGGATCCTCCTGACCCACACGCAGATGGCGGAAGCGCGCGCGCAGCGCCCCGTCGCCCGCGTTGCGCCAGTCGAACGCACCGTCGGCGATGTCGCTTTCCAGGCGCGCCTTCCAGCCACCCGCGTCGGCCTCGGCGCGCAGATCGACCGCCTTCAGGGTGTGACCGAAGGCACGCACCTCGTCCGCAGCGAGCGCGAGATCGCGCAGCCCCGCCACCGCCAGGGCTGCACCGCCCGTGCTGGCCGCAGGGTCTGCGCCAGCTTCGGCGCCGCTGCCGCTCCCATCTGCCTCGGCCACATCCTCCCCGGCCTCGAGCACACGTCGCCAGGCGTCGACATCGAGCCGATCGAGTACGGCCGCCACCCGCAGCCCCGATTCGGAGGCCGGAGGCGCATCGCCGGTGGCGCGGCCGATGGCAATGCCGCCACGCAGCTCTCCCGCACCGGGCGCATGCATCAGCTGCGCACGCAGCACCGCGCCGAGCGTGAGCCCGAGCGTGTCGATCGCTCGCCCGCTCGCATGCTCGAACACGAACCGCGAGGGCCAGACCTCGCCGGCGGACTTGTTGAGCGGCGCCGGCAGGCTGGAGGCGAAGCCGAGCAGATCGGAATCGACCTCGACCCGGGTACTGCCCTTGCCGACGCGGATCGCCGCGCGCCATGCGGCCGTGCCGGAAACACCGTCGAGCAAGGGCTGCGGATAGCGCGCGCGCACCGCTGCGGCGTCGGCACGCCCGACCGCCTCGAAGCGCACCACCCCATCGGCCCCGGTCTTGGCGCTCACGGTGGCCTTCTGGCCGAGAAACTGCGCGCTCGCCTCCGGGATGGCGAGGGTGTCGCCAGTGAAGCGCACCACGCCCCCGGCACGCTCGAGCGCGGGCAGCCCATCGAGCAGCTCGATGCGATTCCCGGCGAAACGGAACACGCCCTCGACCGCGGTGTCGATCGTGCTTCGCAGCGGCATCACCAGCTTGAGCTCGAGCTCGCCGCTACCTTCGGCGCGGATGCCATCGGTGAAACCACCGATGCGCCGTGACACCGGACTGGCCGCCACGAAGCGCAGGAACTCCGCGGTCGGCCCCAGCGCCCGACCGGTGATGGTCATGATCTCGCTCGGCCTGGCGTCGAGCTCGGGCACGTCGGCGACCACGCCCACCAGATCGACGCCCAGGATGCGACCGCGCTCGGCGCTGATGCGCATGCCCGGCCCCTCGAAGCGCACCTCGCCCTGGATGCCCTCGATGCCCGGCCAGCCGGGCGCGTAGTCCAGCACCCCGTCCGCCACGCGCACCGTGACCAGGAACTGGCCCGCGCCGTCGCGGAACGGAAAGTCCTGCAGCTTGCCCTGCAGGCGTAAACGGGCCTCGGGCACGCCAGCGGCGCGGATGCCCTGCTGCACCCATTCGCGGGTGTGCGCATTGACCAAGCGCGGCAGGTAACGCCACACCGCGGTAGAGTCCGCCCGGCTCAGGCGGGCCTGCAGGTCAATCTCGCCGGGGCCGTCCGCCGCCGGCCAGTAGCGTCCGGACGCGGTTCCTGCCACGTCGGCGTTGTCGAACTCGGCGCTGTCGAGCGCGACCTCCATCCGGTCGTTGCGGCGCTGCCAGCCGCCCTCCGCGCGCAGGCGGTCGAAGTCGAGCCGGCCAGGATCGAACACCGTCGGCAGATCGATGTGCATGCCCGAACCGGTGAGCTGGAAGCGGCCGCCGTCCGCATCACCGTCGATGCGCCCCGACAGGCCGCCCACACCAGGCCAGCCCTCACGCGCCAGAAGGCCGACACCCTCGAGACGCGCCGCCAGCGCCCAGTGGGTCGGCGCGCCCGGGTCGCCGCGCCACGCCAGGCGCAGGTCCTCGACCTTGCCGCTGGGTGCGAAGCGGGCGAGCCGCGTACGCACCCCGGCATCGAACGGCAGATAGCTCGCCAGAACGGCGAGCGCGGCAAAATCGAGCCGGTTGGCACTCATCGCGCCGCCCGCAGGCTCGCCCTCGCCGCCCTGCGCGAGCCGCAGCTCGAAGTCGGTGGGCGAGACGGTCAGGCCGTCGGCCAGGGTCAGCGCCAGCCCGCGCGCGCCAAAGCGGCTTCCTTTCGCGCCACGCGTCATCGACAGCCTCCCATCGAGCCGGGTGAGGTCGAGCGCCGGCAGCGCCTCCCCAAGCTGGGTGTGCACGCCATCGAGCGCGACATCCGCGGTCAGCTCGAGGCCGCCCTCGCCGTCCGCGTCCGCCCAGGCACGCACGCCACCGTGGCCTGCAAGTGGCAGCGGGTAATCGAACCAGGGGTGCCAGCCGCCGAGATCGGCGCGCTCGAGCTCCACGTACATGCGCCCGGCTGCAGCCGATAGCCGCTGCAAACTTGCGAGGCGTGATGCGCGGGCCACTTCACCACGCACGACCAGCGCGGAAGCCAGCGCCGGCGGCGGGCGCGCATCGAGCGCAAAGCGCACCTTGCTGCCGCGCCGGTCAAGGCGAAGGGCCACGCCCTCGAGCACGAGCGCAGGGGCAACGCGCACTTCGTCCTGCCAGGTGAGGCGTGCGCCGTGGATCACGATCTGGCGCTGCGCGAGCAGCCAGTCCAGCCCGCTGCCCTCCTCGCCCGTGCCCGCGGGCAGCGCAATACCGGCAACGAAGATATTGCCCGTCGAATCGCGGCGCAGGACCAGCTCGGGCGCCTGGATGTCGAGGCGCTCGAAATGCGGCTCGCCCCGCAACAGCGAAGACCAGGCTACGGTGGCATCGATCGAGCCCAGCGTCAGGGCCTCGCGTCCCTCGCGGTCGGCAATGCGCAAGCCTTCGATGCGCAGACGCGGCCGCCAACCCGCCCAGCTGCCCTCGATGCGCTCGATCGACACCGGCAACGCGAGCTGTTGCGCCAGCATCGCCGCGATCGGCTCGCGCAACGCATCGACCGATGGCATCAGCACGTGACGCACGACCAGCACCGTGCCGGCCGCGACGAACCAGGCGATCACGCAGATGCGCAAGGCCCACGCCATGACGCTGGGCAGCACCCCGCCCGCCCGGCGCGCAGGCACAGGCGGCGGGGAATCTGCGTTCGAAGGGGGAGGCGCGGGCGTGCTCAGTGAACTTGCTCGGAGACGTTGCTGGGAATTAGAGGCACGGGTCGATGGGATTGATCGGCGACATCGCACCAACACCCCGCATGCGCCATGCCGGCCGACTGCGGGGACGGATAAAATGCCTGCGAACCGCCCGCTGGCGCAGAATCGCCGGCCAGACCCGCATTCTACCAACGATCCGCGCCCGCACTGGAGCCAAGCCATGCCCTCCCTCCCCGACGCCCTGCCCCAGCCCGTGCAGACTGCGCGCCGCCTGTCGCGTTATCTGTCACGCATGGTGGACAGCCAGCCTTGGCTGGGCGCCGCGCTTGCCGAAAGCATCAGCCAGCCGATCGGCGAGGCCGACATGCAGCGCTTCCTCGCCGCGCGCGAGGTCGTGTTCGGCGGCGCAGACGGCGCGCTGCGCCCGGCCCTGCGCCAGTTGCGCATCTGGGTGCTGTGCCACCTGATCGTGCGCGACCTGGCCTGCAACGCCGAACTGTCCGAAGTCACCGAGACCATGACGGTGCTCGCCGAGGTGTCGATCCGTCACGCCCACGACGTGCTGCGTGCCGCCCTTGTCGAGCGCTACGGCCAGCCACTGTCGCCCACCGGCTGGGAGCAGGAGCTGCTGGTGGTGGGCATGGGCAAGCTCGGCGGGCGCGAGCTCAATGTGTCGTCCGACATCGACCTGATCTTCATCTACCCCGAAGACGGCGACACCGGCGGCAAGAAGGTAATCAGCAACTACGAGTTCTTCGAGCGCCTGGGCAAGCAGCTCATCCAGGCCCTGAACGATGTCACCGAGCACGGCCAGGTGTTCCGCGTCGACATGCGCCTGCGCCCGAACGGCGACTCCGGCCCGCTGGTGTGCTGCTTCGACATGCTCGAGAACTACTTCGTCACCCAGGGCCGCGAGTGGGAACGCTACGCCTGGATCAAGGGCCGCGTGCTGCGCGGCGAGCGCTGGTCGGAGCTGCGCAACATCGCCCGCCCGTTCGTGTTCCGCAAGTACCTCGACTTCGGCGCGATCAACGCCATGCGCGAGCTGCACGCGCAGATCCGGCGCGAAGTCGCCCGCCGCGACCGCGCCAACAACGTCAAGCTCGGCCCGGGCGGCATCCGCGAGATCGAGTTCATCGCCCAGGTGTTCCAGCTCATCCGCGGTGGTCGCGACATCGCCCTGCAGGTGCGCCCGACGCTGAAGGTGCTGGCCCTGCTGCCCGAGCGCGGCATCCTGTCGGCGCAGGCGGTGGACGAGCTCACCGCCGCCTATGTGTTCCTGCGCCGCCTCGAGCATCGCCTGCAATACCTGGACGACGCCCAGACCCACGACCTGCCGACCAAGGAGGCCGACCAGGCGCTGATCGCCGAGGCGATGGGCTTTGCCGACTACCCGGCGCTGCTCGGCGCGCTCGATGCACAGCGCAAGGTGGTGAGCGACCAGTTCGACAGCGTGTTCGGCGACCCTTCCGAGGAAGACCACAGCCTCGACGCCGCCTGGACCAACGCCGAAGACACCGAGGCCACCACGGCGGCGCTGGGCGAGCTCGGCTACCGCAGGCCGCAGGTCGGCGCCGAGCGCCTGGCCGCCATCCATTGCAGCCCACGCTACAGCCAGTTGCCCAACAACATCAGGAGCCGCTTCGACGCGCTGATGCCGCGCATGATCGAGGTCGCCGCGGCCACGCCCGGGCCCGACGACACCCTCACCCGCCTGCTCGACCTGATCGAGGCGATCGGCCGGCGCGGCGCCTATCTCGCGCTGCTGCAGCAGTATCCGCAGGCCCTGCGCCGCGTCGCCGACCTGATGAGCGCCTCGCGCTGGGGCGCGCAGTTCCTCACCCGCCATCCGATCCTGCTCGACGAGATGCTGGACGCGCGCAACCTCGACAGCACGCCCGACTGGCGGGCATTCCGCGCCAACCTCGCGGCCGAGCTGGACGCCCTCGAGCCCGACATGGAACGCCAGATGGACGTCATGCGCGAGCAGCACCACGCGCAGGTGTTCCGCCTGCTGACGCAGGACATCGCCGGGCTGCTCACCGTCGAGAAGCTCGCCGACCATCTGTCCGAGCTCGCCGACATCGTGCTCGACCTCACGCTGCCGCTGTGCTGGCGCCGCATCAAGATCCGCCATCGCCCCGAGCCGAGGTTCTCCGTGATCAGCTACGGCAAGCTCGGCGGCAAGGAGCTCGGCTACGCGTCCGACCTCGACATCGTGTTCCTGTTCGACGACGACGCACCCGAGGCGGCCGAGGTCTATACCCGGCTCGCCCAGCGCACCAACACCTGGCTGTCGAGCCAGACCGCGGCCGGCCAGCTCTTCGACACCGACCTGCGCCTGCGCCCGAACGGCGAGTCGGGCCTGATCGTCACCTCGCTCGAGGCGTTCCGCAAATACCAGATGGAATCGGCCTGGGTGTGGGAGCATCAGGCGCTTACACGCGCGCGCTTCTCGGCCGGCGACCGCGCGATCGGCGAGGCCTTCGAGCGCATCCGCTGCGAGGTCCTGCGCATGAAGCGGGATCTCGACGCCCTGCGCGCCGAAGTGCTGGCGATGCGCAAGAAGATGCGCGACGCCCACGCCAGCAAGGACGCCCTGTTCGATCTGAAGCACGACGCGGGGGGCCTGATCGACGTCGAGTTCCTGATCCAGTACCTGGTGCTCGGTCACAGTCATGACCACGCCCAGCTCACCGGCAACCTCGGCAACATCGCGCTGCTGCGTATCGCCGGCGAACTCGGCCTGATCCCGACCGAGCTCGCCGCCGCCTGCGCAGACAGTTACCGTGAGCTGCGCCGACTGCAGCACCGCCAGCGCCTGAACGACCGCCTCTCGCGCATCGACCCGGACGAAGCCGAGACCGCGCGCGAGCCCGTGCGCGCGCTGTGGCGCCATGTCTTCGGTGAATGAGCGCATGCTGGGGCTGAAATATTTCAGGTCACGAAACCACGCATGACGCACTGCGCCACGGTGTCTAGAATTCAAACGCCCCTTCTTCTGGCGCCTGCTCGCGGGCGACTTCAATGAGCCACGAAATCGAACTCAAGCTTGCCTTGCCGCAACGCGCGCTGCCTGCCCTGCGCAGGCATGCCCTCGTCGCCGCGGCGCAGAAGCTCGGCACGACCACCACGCTGGACAACACCTATTTCGACACCCCGTCGCTGGCGCTCAAGGCGCGCAAGGTGGCGGTGCGCACCCGCCGCCAGGGCCGGCAGATGCTGCAGACGGTGAAGTGCGCAGCCGTCTCCAGCGGCGGACTGTCGAGCCGCCCGGAATGGGAGCAGCCGTGGGCCGGCGCCTTCGATTTCTCCATGATCGACCAGCCCGAGGTGGCGCGGCTGCTCGCCCGCCACCACGACGCACTGGTGCCGGTGTTCACCACCCGCTTCCGACGCGAAACGCGCCGCCACACGCCCGAACCCGGCGTCAGCATCCTGCTGATGATCGACACCGGCGAGGTCAAGGTGCGCACGGCGGACGGCACCGAGCGCAGCGCGCCGATCTGCGAACTCGAGCTCGAACTCGAAAGCGGCCGGCCGCAGGATCTCGTCGAGCTCGCCTGCACGCTGGCGCAGGACCTGCCGCTGATGCCCGCCGACATCTCCAAGGCCGAGCGCGGCTACCGGCTGTTCCTCGACACGCCGCTCAGCCCGGTGCGTGCCGAACCATCGACAATCGACGCCGGGCAGAACGTCGTCGAGGCCTTCCGCACCCTGGCCTTTTCCTGCGTGCGCCAGTGGCAGGGCAATGCCGCCGCCGCGCTCGCCAGCGCCGACCCGGACGATATCCACCCCGACTTCATCCACCAGATGCGCGTGTCCCAGCGCCGACTGCGCGCGCTGCTCAAGCTCTTTGCTCCGGCGCTGCCGGAGAACTTCGCCGGCACCTGGAACGCCCGCCTGCGCGACAACGCCAACCGCTTCGGCGACGCCCGCGACCTCGACGTCTTTTACGCCGAGTTGCTCGAGCCAGTGCTGCCCGAGGGCCTCGCCGACCCGACGGCGATGGCCGCGCTGCTCGACACCGTGCACCAGGCCCGCAACGAGGCGCGCCACTTTGCCAGCCACAGGCTCGACATGGCCACCCAGGGCCGGCTGCTGCTCGCCTTCACTGCCGACCTCTACCGCCTGCCGGTGGGCAGCCTTGCCGCTGCAGCCGACCTGCGTGCCTTTGCGCGTCTGCGCCTGAACAGCCTGCGCAAACGCGCGCGTCGCCAGGCCGCTGCCGCCGGCACGCTCGCGCCCACCCGCCTGCACGCGCTGCGCATCGGCTTCAAGCTGCTGCGCTACGGCGTCGAGTTCTTCGCCCCGCTGTTCGCCGCACGCACCATCAATCGCTACCTCGACGGCGTCGTGCAGGCGCAGACTGCGCTCGGCTTCCTGCAGGACGTGGATATCGCGCATCAGCGCCTGTCGGACTGGACGCGGGCGAATCCCGCGCTCGCGCCTGCGGCCGCGTTCGTGCTCGGCTGGCATGCGCCGCGCTACGTCCGCCTGCGCCGTCGCATCCTGTGCGAATGCGCCCCCTTGCTCGACGGCAGGAAGCCGTGGTGACGGTCACGCGCGCGAATCGAACAGCGCCCGAGTCATCGTGCTGCAACACGAGCAGCCGATGATGCCGGCCCTCGACCCCTGGACGAACGACATGGACCTGCTGCTCTGGCGACACGCAGAAGCGGTGGACGGCACGCCCGACCACCTGCGTGAGCTCACCCCCCGCGGACTCAAGCAGGCACGGCGCATGGCGCACTGGCTCGACGAGCACAAACCGAAGCAGCTCAAGGTGCTGGCCAGCCCGAGCGTGCGTACGCGCCAGACCGCCAGTGCCTTCACCGAGGATTTTGACATCGTCAGCAGCCTCGGCCCCGACGGCAACGTCGCTGACATCCTGGCCGCCACCGGCTGGCCCGACGCGAGCGGCGCGGCGCTGGTGGTCGGCCACCAGCCCGCACTCGGCCGCCTGTGCGCCCTGCTGCTCGCGGGCAGCGAAGCCGACTGGACGATCAAGAAGGGCGCGCTGTGGTGGTTCACCAACCGCGTCCGCGAGGGCGAGACCCAGACCGTGCTGCGTGCGGTGATCCCGAGCGATTTCACCTGAGCATGGACCGATGCGGGGCCGCGCGCGTCACCGCCCGGCTCCAGGCGAGGTCTCGTCCAATCCTGCCGGAATTCCTCACGACAGCCGCGGTCGAACGACATGTAAATCACCCGCTTGCGGCATCGAGGCGCACGCCCCGGGTACCCGCGGGCGCCGCTCCTTGTGCTTTGTCACGCATTGCGTAAGATGCCGTCTTCGCCCCGGATCGGTCCATGCTCGAACGCTTCCTGCCAACTCGCGACGCCATCACGCAGAGCCGTCTCCTGCGCTGGCTCGGGCCGCGGATCCACGATCCGCTGCTGTGGCATGTCAATCGGCGTTCGGTGGCGCGTGGGGTGGCGTTGGGGGTGTTCTTCGGGCTGATGATCCCGATCGCGCAGATCCCCGCGGCGGCGATCGCCTCCCTGATGCTGCGCGGCAATCTATGGATTGCCGCCGTCTCCACCCTGGTCAGCAATCCGCTCACCTACGGCCCGCTCTACTACTTTGCCTACCGGCTCGGGGCCGGCGTGATCGGCACGCGCACCCCGGCCGACCTCACTGCAGACGACGTCGAGAGACCGATCCGCATGATCGACTCGCTCGCACAGGCGTGGGCGTGGATCACCGGCATCGGCCAGCCGCTGCTGGTCGGCATGCTGATCATGGCGACCACCGGTTCCATCATCGCCTACTGGGGAACTCAGCTCGTCTGGCGCATGCGCGTCACCGCGAAGTGGCGCCGGCTGCGGCACGAGCGTCGGCTGCGTGCTGCAGCGGCGCGTCGGCAGGCTATTGGAAGCGCCTGAGCGCGGGCGTATGCTTCGTTTTCCGCTCCAACGCTGACGCCCCACCATCATGGACGAGCCTACCCCGGACGGCACGGTCGCCGTCATCGACGGCATCCGGCGCATTCACCACGACGGCTACTGGCTCAAGGTCTATGACCCGCCGGCAGATTCGCTCGACGCCAAGAAGAAGCTCATCCAGGCCCTCACCCGCCGCCTGTTCAACCACGTCGAGCACGGCATCAACATCCCCGGCAAACGACTGGACGATGCGCGCCGCTCCTATCTGGACGAGCCCGACCCGGAGCGCAAGCGGGTCAAGGGCGCGATGTACGCCGGCGCGCTGTTCAACCGCGCCACCGACATCTTCACCAAGCTGGTCGAGCTGCAGGAGCTGGGTATCGAGATCGAGACCGACAACGCGCTGATGCGCGAATGCGGCCTGTGCCTGCAGGAAGCGCTCGCGCTCGGACGCCTGGTGCTGCATCGCAGTGGCGACGAAGGCATCGACGAGCTGTGGGGCGAGCCCTTCCGCGCGTTCTCGATCCCGGTTGAAGCTTTCTACGAGAGCCGCTACATCAAGATCGCCCAGGCTCTGCGCGAGATCGACCGCCTCGGCGCGGTGATGGCCGCCACCTTCTCGAGCACGCACATCTTCGAGGGCGTTGCGCCGCTGGCGCTGGAATTCACCCGCATCGCCAAGATCAAGTGCGAGACGCTGCGCACCGACCCCGACATCTTCGACGTGTGGGCGGATTTCGTGGTCGCCTCCGAGCACCTTGGGGCGGTCAGCCCGGTCCTGTCGCCAGCCTCGACCGAACACGAGCGCCAGCTCGCCACCGACGGGCTGCGCCTCATCCTGCTCGGGCGCAATCTGGTTACCGACATCACGCGCGCACGCGTGACCATGCCCAAGAGCGCGCGCGAATACATCGAGCGCTGCCAGACCTACGCCGCCCGTCTGCAGGCGGCGAATCATCCGCCGCTCGTGGCGGGTGGGCCGCTGAAGGCCTGAAGACCCCGGGCCCGGCGCTCAAAGAATGATGCCGCCGCCCAGGCAGACCTTCGATTCGTACACCACCACGCTCTGCCCGGGCGTGACCGCCCACTGCGGCTGAGCGAAGGCGATCTCGGCGCGGCCGTCGGCGATGCGGTCGATCTCGCACGGCTGATCGGGCGTACGGTACCGTGGCTTGGCGGTATAGACCCAGTTGGTGTGCGGGTCGCGGCCGGCAATCCAGTTGAGGTCGCCTGCGACCAGGTGGTCGCGCAGCAGCGCCGGGTGGGCATGGCCCTGCACCACGTAGAGCACGTTGGCCTTCACGTCCTTGCCGGCCACGTACCACGCGTCGTGCTCGCCGGCTTCGTCCTGGTTGCCCTTGATGCCGCCGATGTGCAAGCCCTTCCTCTGGCCGATGGTGTGGTACATCAGGCCCTGGTGCTCGCCTAGCACGCGCTCGTCGTCGAGGGCGCGAATCTCGCCCGGTTGGGTCGGCAGGTAGCGCATCAGGAACTCGCGGAACGGGCGCTCGCCGATGAAGCAGATCCCGGTCGAGTCCTTCTTGGTCGCCACATGCAGGCCGGCCTGCTCGGCGATCCTGCGCACCTCGCGCTTGTACATCGCGCCGAGCGGGAACAGCGTCTTAGCCAGCTGTTGCTGGTCGAGGCGGTACAGGAAGTAGCTCTGGTCCTTGGTGCCGTCCTCGGCCTTCAGCAACTGGTATTCGGTGCGGCCGTCGTTGGTCCATTCGCGCACCTGGGCGTAGTGGCCGGTGGCGATGCGCTCGGCGCCCATCTGCATGGCGTGATCGAGGAAGCAGCGGAACTTGATCTCCGAGTTGCACAGCACGTCCGGATTGGGGGTGCGGCCGGCCTCGTACTCGCGCAGGAAGTCGGCGAACACGCGGTCCTTGTACTCGGCGCTGAAGTTCACCACCTCGAGTTCGATGCCGATGACGTCGCACACCGAAGCCACATCGACCAGATCCTGCCGGCTCGAGCAGTACTCGGAGTCGTCGTCGTCCTCCCAGTTCTTCATGAACAGGCCGGTCACGTCATAGCCCTGCTGCTTGAGCAGCAGCGCCGTGACTGACGAATCCACCCCGCCGGACATGCCGACCACCACCTTCATGCCCTGCCCGTCCTGCTTCCCATCCTGCTTACTGGACATTCGGTCCACCTCCATTGAGCCATTCCGCGAGCGGCAGCACCACGGCCGGCTCGCCATTGTCGACGAACCAGCTGTCGACCACATAACGTTCGCCCGGACGGTCGGCGCCGTCCGCGGCCTCGATCACCAGCCCGTCCTCGGTGCAATTGCAGCCCGCCAATGCCTCGCCGGGCGGCAGGCGGGCGATGCGTTCTTCCACCGTCAGCACCTCGATCACCGCGCTGAAGTGCTGCAGGATCAGGCGCGTACGCCGCGCCGGCTCGACCACGCGGTGAAAACGCAAGCCGCCGCGGGCCTCGACCAGTTCCAGCAGGCGCGTGGTCGAGGTCGAATGGTCGATGCAATCCATGCGGCCATGCACTTCGGCATCAAGAAAATTGCCGGCGCGATCGGCGCCCACCGGCGTCTGTGTGCCGGCGACCCGATATAGCCGCCCGATCGCCTCGGCCAGCCGCTCGCGCTCCTCGGCGGCCGTGCGCGCACTGGCGAGGCGCTCGCCCAGACGCGCCAGCGTCGCGCCGTGAAACTGCACCGTGTCCTCGCGCACGCAGCCGTAGTTGTAGCAGATGCTGACTTCTGCGGTCGCCCGCAGCGTGGCACCCTGCGCCGCCGGGGGCAGGACGAGCAGCAGCGCCAACAGCACGCGGATCACGCCAGCCTCACGTGTGGCGCACCACGGACAGGGGATAGCGCTGACCCGCCAGCCAGTCCTCGAAGCACTGCAGGATCAGCGGACTGCGGTGGCGGTCGGCGGTCGCGCGCACCTCGTCGATCGTCATCCACACCGCACGCACGATGCCCTCATCGAGCCTGCGCCCGACCTCCTCGCCGTCGACCCGGCCGCCGTAGGCAAAGCGCAGGTAGGTGATATCGCCCTGGGGCCGAGTCCACTGATAAATGCCGACCAGATACTCGGGCACGAAATGCTGCGCGGCCTCCTCGAGCGCTTCGCGCATGGTGGCTTCGAGCAGGGACTCGCCCTCCTCGAGGTGTCCGGCAGGCTGGTTGAAACGCAGGCCCTCGGGCGTCTCTTCCTCGACCAGCAGGAAGCGGCCATCGCGTTCGATCACGGCGGCGACGGTGACATTGGGTTTCCACGGACGGTCTTTCAATTTCGGATCCAGGCAGCACGAAGCGCTGCATTCTAGCGCGCGCCCGTCTGCACTCCCAGCGGACAGCGCCGAGGACGATGCGCGCCCGGCTGCACGTGGGACGCATGGAAGCCCCGCCTTTGCGCTAGAATTCTGCGGCTAAGCCCCGACGATCCAGGCCGGGGCGTTCCCGACACCCATCCAGCGAACACTCATTCAGGCGGAGATTCTGATCATGTCCATGGCTGACCGCGACGGCTTCATCTGGCAGGACGGCAAGCTCGTTCCGTGGCGCGAGGCGACCACCCACGTCCTCACCCACTCGCTGCACTACGGCCTCGCCGTTTTCGAGGGCGTCCGCGCCTACAACACCGTCAGCGGCACCGCGATCTTCCGCCTCGCCGAGCACACCCAGCGCCTGATCAATTCCGGCAAGATCTACATGATGGACATCCCCTACTCCAAGGATGAACTCATGGAGGCCCAGAAGGAGGTCGTGCGCGCGAACAAGCTCGAGTCCTGCTACCTGCGCCCGATCGCCTTCTACGGCTCGGAAAAGATGGGCATCTCCACCGTCGGCGCCACCGTGCATGTGGCGATCGCGGCCTGGCCGTGGGGTGCTTACCTGGGCGAGGAAGGCCTGCAGAAGGGTATCCGCGTCAAGACCTCGTCCTACACCCGCCACCACGTCAACTCGACGATGCCGCGCGCCAAACTGTCCGCGACCTATCCGAACTCGATCCTCGCCAACCTCGAAGTCACCCGCATGGGCTACGACGAGGCGCTGCTGCTCGACAACCAGGGCTTCGTCGCCGAAGGCGCGGGCGAGAACCTGTTCATCGTCAAGGACGGCCGCATCTACGAGCCCGAGATCGCCTCCGCGCTGACCGGCATCACTCGCGACTCGATCCACGCCATCGCGCGCGAGTTCGGCTACGAGGTCGGCACCAAGCGCCTGACCCGCGACGACATCTATCTCGCCGACGAGGCTTTCTTCACCGGCACGGCGGCCGAAGTCACCCCGATCCGCGAGCTCGACGACCGCAAGATCGGCGAAGGCAAGCGCGGTCCGGTCACCGAGAAGATCCAGTCCCGCTTCTTCGATGTGGTCAATGGCCGTGCGCCGGAATACGCGCACTGGCTCGCCCACGTCTGATTTCCACGCTCCGAGGATTGCGACATGGCTGAAACCACCGACAAACCCCACGCCATCATCGTCACGGCCAAGGATCTGCCGCTGCACTGCCCGCCGCCGGGCGCGCCGCTGTGGGCGCGTCACCCGCGCGTGTTCCTGGACGTCCTGAAGACCGGCGAGGCGCTGTGCCCCTACTGCAGCGCGCACTACGTGCTCACCGGCGAGCGTCCCAAGGGCCATCACTGAACCCTGCGGCGTTTCCGCAGTCTTGCATGCACGGGGGCTTCGGCCCCCGTCGCATTTTGCGACGGCCCCACACTCGCTTTTGCAACACCCGAAAAACCCATCGAGCGATCCCGTGAGCAAAGCCAACTTCACCACCGCACTGGAAGCCGAGGCCGCCTTCTACCATGCCCTGGCCCAGGGCAATGTCGACGCCCTGATGACCGTCTGGTCCGAGGACGAGGAGGTCGTGTGCGTCCATCCGGGCGGCCCGCGCATCGTCGGGCTCGCGGCCGTGCGCGAGACCTGGCGGCAGATCCTGTCCAACGGCAATGCGCTGAAGATCGACGTGAGCCAGGCCGTGGTCAGCGCGAGCGCGATGATGGCCATGCACTGCGTGTCCGAGCGCGTGGGCGCCGAAGGCCAGATGCAGCGCGGCCCGACGCTGGCCGCGACCAACGTCTATGTGCGCGGCCCCAACGGCTGGCGCATGGTGCTGCACCATGCCTCGCCGATTCCGGAACACGCAGACTTTGGCGACCTGTCGCCGCGCGTGGTGCATTGAGTCCACCGCCCGCCTACCGCGCGCCGTGGTGGCTGCCTGGCGGTCACCTGCAGACCATCTTTCCGGTCGCCCGCAAGGCGCCGCTACCCACCTACCGGCGAGAGCGCTGGGACACACCCGACGGCGACTTCATCGAACTCGACTGGATCGATCCTCCCGGCCCGGGGAGCGCGGCGCAGGCAGCCCTCACGCAGCCGGACTCCGCACCGATCTTCGTCCTCTTCCACGGCCTCGAGGGCAGCAGCCGCTCGCACTACGCGCGCAGCCTGATGCAGGCCGCATCCGCTCGCGGCTGGCGGGGCGTCGTGCCGCACTTTCGCGGCTGCGGCGGCACGCCCAACCGCCTGCCGCGCGCCTACCACTCCGGCGACAGCGACGAGATCGACTGGATCCTGCGCCGCCTGCAGCAACTCGCGCGCGGTGCGCCGGTGTTCGCCGCCGGGGTCTCGCTCGGCGGCAATGCGCTGCTGAAATGGCTCGGGGAACGCGGCACCGCGGCGCGCGAAGTGGTTGATGCCGGCGCGGCGATCTGCGCCCCGCTAGACCTCACGCTCTCGGGATACGCGCTCGGTGAGGGCTTCAATCGCGTCTATACGCGCCACTTCCTCGCCACCCTGCGCGCCAAGGCGCTGGCCAAATGCGAACGCCATCCCGGCTGCTTCGACGCCGCACGCATCACAGGCGCGCGCTCACTGGCCGAATTCGACGACGTCTATACCGCGCCGGCCCACGGTTTTGCCGGGGTGGATGACTACTGGCGGCGCGCATCGGCCCGTCCATGGCTGGGCGGCATCGAAGTGCCTACCCTGGTGCTCAACGCCGCCAACGACCCCTTCGTGCCCGCCCGGGCCTTGCCCGATGTGCGGACGCTACCGCCCGCGGTGCACTTCGACTGTCCGGACGAAGGCGGCCACGTCGGCTTCCTCGCCGGCGCCTGGCCGGGCAGCCAGGACTGGCTGGCCGCGCGGGTGCTGGCGCATTTCGACCGCGCGCGCTGAGCCGTCACGCGCGATTCTCAGTCGCCGTAAGCCTCCGCCTCGGCAAGACTCACGCCCTGCGCATCCTTGGCCGACAGCAGCGGCGCGCCCTCCACCGGCCAGTCGACGCCGATCTGCGCGTCGTTCCACGCAATGCAGCGCTCGTGCGCGGGCGCGTAATAGTCGGTGGTCTTGTAGAGGAAGTCCGCCGATTCGCTCAGCACCAGGAAGCCGTGCGCGAAGCCGGGCGGAATCCACAACTGGCGGTGATCGTCCTCGCTCAGCTCGACGCCGGCCCAGCGCCCGAAGCGCGGCGAGCTGCGGCGCAGGTCCACCGCGACGTCGAAGACCCGCCCGCGCACCACGCGCACCAGCTTGCCCTGCGGCTGCTGCAACTGATAATGCAGGCCGCGCAGCACGCCGCGCGCCGAGCGCGAGTGGTTGTCCTGCACGAAATCGACATCGAGCCCGGTCAGCTCGCGGAAGCTGCGCGCGTTCCAGCTCTCGAGGAAGAAGCCGCGCGCATCGCCGAACACCTTGGGCTCGAGCAGCAGGACTTCGGGCAGTGCGGTAGGGGTCGCCTTCATCAGAACACCCGGTCTTCGAGCAGGCGCAGCAGGTACTGCCCGTAGCCGCTCTTGGCGAGCGGCTGCGCCAGCGTGCGCAACTGCGCCTCGTCGATCCAGCCCGCGCGCCAGGCGATCTCCTCGGGGCAGGCGATCTTCAGGCCCTGCCGCTTCTCGATGGTCTGGATGAACATGCCGGCTTCGAGCAGGCTCTCGTGGGTGCCGGTGTCGAGCCAGGCGTGGCCGCGCCCCATGACCTGCACGTCGAGTGCGCCCTGCTCCAGATACAGGCGGTTGAGGTCGGTGATCTCGAGTTCGCCGCGTGGGCTCGGCACGAGCCCTTGTGCCAGCTCGACCACTTGCTCGTCGTAGAAGTAAAGCCCGGTCACCGCATAGCGGCTCTTGGCCCGCGCCGGTTTTTCCTCCAGGCTCACCGCACGCCCGTCGGCGTCGAACTCGACCACGCCGTAGCGCTCGGGGTCCTGCACCGGGTAGGCGAACACCGTCGCCCCGGTCGTACGCGCTGCGGCCGCGCGCAACTCGGTGGCGAGGTCGTGACCATAGAACAGGTTGTCGCCGAGCACCAGCGCGGACGGCGCACCGGCGAGGAAGTCCTCTCCGATCAGGAAGGCCTGCGCGAGGCCGTCCGGGCTGGGCTGCACCGCGTACTGCAGGCGGATGCCCCAGCGGCTGCCGTCGCCGAGCAACTGCTCGAAGCGCGGCGTGTCCTGCGGCGTCGAGATCACGAGGATGTCGCGGATGCCCGCCAGCATGAGGGTAGCGAGCGGGTAATAGACCATTGGCTTGTCGTACACCGGCAGCAGCTGCTTGGAGACCGCCAGGGTCGCCGGATGCAGCCGGGTGCCGGAGCCGCCGGCGAGGATGATGCCCTTGCGTCGAGTCATGACGATGAAGTGCTCCGAAATAGGGAACGAGGCCTGCAGGCCTGTGGATGGACGGCATTGTATGCGCTCGCCGGGCCTGGGCCACCCGCGCGGCGACGCGGCCCGTCTGATGCGGGGGCGATCACGCATCCGCGCCGGAACGGTGCATAGCGCTGCGTGGCAGCATAAAATCCGTGCTTGATTCCCTTCGCCAGCGCTCGGACAT
Organism: Thauera sp.; assembly: GCF_034003485.1. GTDB lineage: Bacteria > Pseudomonadota > Gammaproteobacteria > Burkholderiales > Rhodocyclaceae > Thauera. The sequence continues at coordinate 97,803 of NZ_JAVEYL010000002.1, read as the reverse complement.
CATCCCGGCCCACGCCGGCTTTCACACCCCGCCCCCACCGGACACCCCATGCGCCACGCCCTCCCCGCCCCCGAAATCTTCAAGGCCTACGACATCCGCGGCATCGTCGACACCGTGCTCACCCCCGACGCCGTGCGCGCGATCGGCCACGCCCTCGGCAGCGAGGCCGTCGCGCGCGGGCAGACGGCGATCGCGGTCGGGCGCGACGGTCGGCTATCGGGCCCGGCGCTCGCCGGCGCGCTTGCCGACGGCATCCGCGCCGCCGGCGTCGACGTCATCGACATCGGCTGCGTGCCCACCCCCCTCACTTACTTCGCCGCGTACCAGCTCGGCTGCGACTCCTGCGTGTCGGTGACCGGCAGCCATAACCCGCCGGACTACAACGGCCTCAAGATGGTGCTCGGCGGCCAGACGCTCTACGGCGACATGATCCAGGGCCTGCGCCGGCGCATCGCCGAGGACGACCTCGCCCACGGCACCGGCGCGCTGCGCACCGCGGATGTGCGCGCCGACTACATCGAGCGCATCGTCGGTGACGTGAAGCTGGCGCGGCCGATGAAGATCGTCGTCGACTGCGGCAACGGCGTCGCCGGCGGCATCGCCCCCGAACTCTTCCGCCGCCTCGGCTGCGAAGTGGTCGAGCTGTTCTGCGAGGTGGACGGCAGCTTCCCCAACCACCACCCCGACCCGTCGAAACCCGAGAACCTGCAGGACGTGATCCGCGCGCTGCGCGACACCGACGCCGAACTGGGGCTGGCCTTCGACGGGGACGGCGACCGCCTCGGCGTGGTCACCAAGGACGGCGAGATCATCTACCCCGACCGCCAGCTCATGCTGTTTGCCGAGGACGTGCTCTCGCGCGTGCCGGGCGGCGAGATCATCTACGACGTCAAATGCACGCGTAACCTGGCGTCGTGGATCCGCGCACGCGGTGGCAAGCCGACGATGTGGAACACCGGTCACGCGCTGGTCAAGGCCAAGCTCAAGGAAACCGGCGCCCCGCTCGCCGGCGAGATGAGCGGCCACATGTTCTTCAAGGAGCGCTGGTTCGGTTTCGACGACGGCCTGTACGCCGGCGCCCGCCTGCTCGAGATCCTGTCCGCGCGCGCCGACGCCAACGCCGCGCTGAAGGCGCTGCCCGACGCGGTGAGCACGCCCGAGCTGAACCTCAAGATGGCCGAAGGCGAACCCTTCGAGCTGGTGCGCCGGCTGCGCGAGGCCGCGCTCGCCGCGCCGTCCTGCTTCCCGGACGCCGGAGAGGTGATCACGCTGGACGGGGTACGGGCGGAGTTCGCGCACGGCTTCGGCCTGGCACGCGCCTCCAACACCACGCCGGTGGTGGTGGTGCGCTTCGAAGCGGACGATGAAGCCGCACTGGGGGCGATCCAGGCCGCGTTCCGACGCGCAATCGACGACGTGTGGCCGGGACTGCAGCTGCCGTTCTGAACGCTGCCGGGCGGCGACAGCGGGCGGGCCTCCACCGTGGCCAACCTTCCGCGCGCCGCCCAGCCGCGTCACGCGGGATCGAGCTTTGCCACCGCCAGCAGCAGCCACTTCACCCCGGCCGGCCCGAAGTTGATCTGCACCTTGGCATCCGCGCCACTGCCCTCAGCCGCCACGATCACTCCCTGGCCGAACTTCGCGTGGCTCACCGACTGCCCGATCCGCAAGCCATTGGGCAGGGTCGCGAACGCCGGCCGCGGCGCGCGCTGCACCTGGGCCGCCGGCGAGGGCTTGAAGTAGCCGCCCCCCATGCCACCCATCGCCCCGCCGGCGGCCGAGCGCGGGTTCGGCGGCGTCAGCCACTTGGTGAGCTCGGCGGGAATCTCTTCCAGAAAGCGCGAGCGCAGGTTGTAGCGCGTCTGCCCATGCAGCATGCGGCTCTGCGCGAAGGACAGGTACAGCCGCTCACGTGCCCGTGTGACCGCCACGTACATCAGCCGGCGCTCTTCTTCCAGGCCGTCGGTCTCCAGAATGCTGTTCTCGTGCGGGAACAAGCCCTCTTCCAGCCCGGACAGGAACACGACGTTGAACTCCAGGCCCTTGGCCGAGTGCACCGTCATCAACTGCACGGCATCGGCGCCCTGGTCGGCCTGGTGGTCGCCGGCCTCGAGCGAGGCGTGGGCGAGGAAGTCGGCCAGCAGCGCGTGCGGCGACGCGAGCGCCTCGTCAGCGCTCATCGCCCGGGCCTGCGACTCGGCGAGGAAGTTGGCCGTGGCGTTGATCAGTTCGTCGAGGTTCTCCAGCCGATCGCGGCCTTCCTTGTCGGCCTTGTAGTGCGCGCGCAGGCCGCCGAGATCGAGCACGTGGTCAACCAGCTCGGGGAGCGGCAGGCTGGCGGTGTCGCGGCGCAGGTCCTCCACCAGGCGGACGAACTGCCCGAGCGCGGTACCCGGCTTGCCGGTGAGGTGCGGCACGGTCGCGTACAGGCTGGTGTTGTAGGTGCGCGCGGCGTCAGCCAGCACCTCCAGCGAGCGCGCACCGATGCCGCGGGTGGGAAAGTTCACCACGCGTGCGAACGACGTGTCGTCGTCCGGGTTGGCAATCAGGCGCAGATAGGCGAGCGCGTGCTTGATCTCCTGGCGCTCGAAGAAGCGCAGGCCGCCGTAGACGCGATAAGGGATGCCGGCCGAGAACAACTGATGCTCCAGCACCCGCGATTGCGCGTTCGAGCGGTACAGCAGCGCGATCTCGCTGCGTAGCGCGCCATCGCGCACCAGGGACTGGATCTCCTCGACGATCCAGCGCGCTTCGTCGCCATCCGAGAAGGCTTCGAACATGCGGATCGGCTCGCCCGCGCCCTGGTCGGTCCACAGGTTCTTGCCGAGGCGGTTGCTGTTGTGGCGGATGATGGCGTTGGCGGCGTCGAGGATGTTGCTGTGCGAACGGTAGTTCTGCTCGAGGCGGATGACGTTGTGCACGCGGAACTCGCGCTCGAAGTCGCGCATGTTGCCGACCTCGGCGCCGCGGAAGCGATAGATACTCTGGTCGTCGTCACCGACGCAGAACATCGCCGCGCCGCCCTCTCGGCCCTCGTCGGCAAAGAGCTTGAGCCAGCGGTACTGCAGGCGGTTGGTGTCCTGAAACTCGTCGACCAGGATGTGACGGAAGCGCCGCTGGTAGTGGCGGCGCAGCGGTTCGTTGCGTTCGAGCAGCTCGTAGCTGCGCAAAAGCAACTCCGCAAAATCCACAACAGACTCGCGCTGGCACTGCGCTTCATACTCCTGAAACAGTTGAACGCGCTGACGGGTGAAGTCGTCCCAGGCCTCGACCGCGTGCGGCCGGTTGCCGGCTTCCTTCTGGCCGTTGATGAACTGCTGCAGCTCGCGCGGCGGAAATTTCTCGTCGTCGACGTTGAGCGTCTTCAGCAGGCGCTTGATGGCGGCGAGCTGGTCGCCCGAATCGAGGATCTGGAACAACTGCGGCAGGCCGGCATCGCGATGATGGGCGCGCAGCAGGCGGTTGGCGAGGCCGTGGAAGGTGCCGACCCACATGCCGCGGGTACTCACCGGCAGCATGGACGACAGGCGAGCAAGCATTTCCTTTGCGGCTTTGTTGGTGAATGTAACCGCCAGGATGCCGGCCGGATCAACCTGACCCGACTGAATCAGCCAGGCGATGCGGGTGGTCAGCACCCGGGTCTTGCCCGAGCCGGCCCCTGCGAGGATCAGCGCATGCTGCGGCGGAAGGCTTACCGCCTGTAGTTGTTCGGTGTTGAGATTGGCTAGCAGCGTGGACATCGTGGTTCCTTTTCGAGCCCGAATTGTATCGGCACCGCCGCGCACGACCGAGCCTGCATTGAAGAGCAACAGTGTTGCATTGAAACAACAGGCTGATTGCACACAGGCACGGTTGAGCTAAATTGCACATTGTGCACTGCACCAAACGATCTCGAGAAAGCGGAACCTTGTCACGGCAACCGAAGTCCGAATTGTGCAGAATCAAGGAAAACAAGATGGCGCCGACGATATATTGCGCCACAACATTGACGATGGCCCGGCCACCCATGAAGCGGCCAGCCGATGACGGCGCCGTATCCCGGCCCGACTGGAGAACACATCATGAAAACGCCAAAACTGCTGCCCTGGCATGCCCGCAAGGCGGGCGTGTCCCTCGAACGTGCCGAAGCCCTCTGGCGCAAGGCCGTACGCGAAGCGACCCTCGAAACCGGCTGGGTGGGTAATGCCGAATACTGGGGCTCGGCGATGGACCACTTCACCCGCCTGCTCAAGGACGAGCGCTCCACCCTGTGCGCACCCCGCGTCGTGCCCTATGTGCGTGCCCAGAACCGCATGTGGCGCCTGCCGCTACTGGCGATGGAAGATGTATTCGCAGCCATGCACGCGCGCTGGAACCGCCACTCAGGCAGCACGCACCGCGCGGCCTGACCAGACCTGACGGTGTCAGGCCGCGCCGCAGGCTCCCCTGAGATCAGCTCCCGGGCGCCTGCGCGCTCGACAGATTAGTCGCCTCCCTCCCTCCTTTCATGGAGTTCGGCACTCCGCCAGCCGGTGGAGTGCCGTTCTTTATCCTTGCGCACACGCGCCAGCACTCGGCGGCGCTCGGCGGCGGCCCGCGATTAGCCGCCGTTCAAGGTATACTGGCGTGTTTTCAACGCCATAAGAAGCCCGCACGCCCGCCATGCAGGACAAATACCAGCCCGCCACCGTCGAGACCACCGCTCAGCAGCACTGGGACGCCACCGACGCCTTTCGCGTGACCGAGGACGCCAGCCGTCCGAAGTACTACTGCCTGTCGATGTTCCCCTACCCCTCGGGCAAGCTGCACATGGGGCACGTGCGCAACTACACGATCGGCGACGTGCTCGCGCGCTTCCACCGCATGAAGGGCTTCAACGTGCTGCAGCCGATGGGCTGGGACGCCTTCGGCATGCCCGCCGAGAACGCCGCGATCCAGAACAACGTGCCGCCGGCGAAGTGGACCTACGCCAACATCGACTACATGAAGGTGCAACTCAAGCGCCTCGGCTTCGCCATCGACTGGTCGCGAGAGCTGGCCACCTGCACCCCCGAGTACTACCGCTGGGAACAGTGGCTGTTCACCCGCCTGTTCGAGAAGGGCCTGATCTACAAGCGCCTCGGCACGGTGAACTGGGACCCGGTCGATGAAACCGTGCTCGCCAACGAGCAGGTCATCGACGGCCGCGGATGGCGCTCGGGCGCACTCGTCGAGAAGCGCGAGATCCCCATGTACTACATGAAGATCACAGCCTACGCCGACGAGCTGCTGTCCGCGTTGGATGACCTGCCGAACTGGCCCGAGCAGGTCAAGCTGATGCAGAAGAACTGGATCGGGCGCTCGGAAGGCGTGGAGATCAGCTTCCCGTTCGATGTATCGAGCATCGGCCACGAGGGCGTGCTGAAGGTGTTCACCACCCGCGCCGACACGCTGATGGGCGCGACCTACGTCGCGGTGGCCGCCGAGCACCCGCTCGCCACCCAGGCCGCCGCCGACAACCCGGCGCTCGCCGAATTCATCGAGGAATGCAAGCGCGGTGGCGTCGCCGAGGCCGACATCGCCACGATGGAAAAGAAGGGCATGCCCACCAGCCTCAAGGTGCGCCACCCGCTCACCGACGAACCGCTGGAAGTCTGGGTCGCCAACTACGTACTGATGGGCTACGGCGAAGGCGCGGTGATGGCCGTGCCGGCGCACGACGAGCGCGACTTCGCGTTTGCCACCAAGTACGAACTGCCGATCCGCATGGTGGTCGGCTCCGAAGCCTACGCCGACACCGTCGCGCCCTGGCACGACGCCTATTCCGACTACGGCTGCCTGGTGAATTCCGGCAAGTACGACGGGCTCGACTTCCAGGCCGCGGTCGATGCGATCGCCACCGACCTCGCCACCAAGGGCCTGGGCGCCAAGCGCGTGCAGTATCGCCTGCGCGACTGGGGTATCTCGCGCCAGCGCTACTGGGGCTGCCCGATCCCGATGATCCACTGCGCCGACTGCGGCGATGTGCCGGTGCCCGATGACCAGTTGCCGGTGGTGCTGCCCGAGAACGTCGAGATCACCGGCCGCGGCTCGCCGCTGGCCAAGATCGCTTCGTTCTACGAATGCGCGTGCCCAAAGTGCGGCAAGCCGGCCAAGCGCGAAACCGACACCATGGACACCTTCGTCGAGTCGTCCTGGTACTTCCTGCGCTACGCCTGCGCCGACAGCAAGACCGCGATGGTCGACGAGCGCGTCAACTACTGGGCGCCGGTCGACCAGTACATCGGCGGCATCGAGCACGCCATCCTGCACCTGCTGTACTCGCGCTTCTTCACCCGCGCGATGCGCGACTGCGGCCTGGTCAATGTCTCCGAGCCCTTCAGCGCCCTGCTCACGCAAGGCATGGTGGTGGCCGAGACCTACTACCGCGAGCTCGGCGGTGGCAAGAAGCAGTGGATCAACCCGGCCGACGTTGTCGTCGAGCGTGACGAGCGCGGCCGCATCGTCGCCGCCAAGCTGGAATCCGACGGCCTGCCGGTGGTCATCGGCGGCATCGAGAAGATGTCGAAGTCCAAGAACAACGGCGTCGACCCGCAGTCGCTGGTGGACCAGTACGGCGCCGACACCGCGCGCCTGTTCATGATGTTCGCCGCCCCGCCCGACCAGCAGCTCGAGTGGTCCGACGCCGGCGTCGAGGGCGCCTCGCGCTTCCTGCGCCGGGTGTGGAACTACGGGCACGCCTTCGCCACCGAGATGCGCGCCGCACTGCCCGCCGAGCGCCGCCTCGCCGCCAACGCGCTGCCCGCAGCGGCCGCCGACGTGCGCCGCGAGGTGCACACGCATCTCAAGCAGGCGAGCTACGACTTCGGCAAGCACCAGTTCAACACCGTGGTGTCGGCGGCGATGAAGATCCTCAACGCACTGGAGAAGGCGCACAAGGATCTGGCCGGCGCCGAGCCGGCCGCGCACGCCGAAGTGGCCGAGGAGGGCTTTTCGATCCTGCTGCGCCTGCTGTCGCCGACCACCCCGCACATCTGCCACGCGCTGTGGAAGGACTGCGGCTTCGGCACGGACATCCTCGCCGCCAACTGGCCGGAAGTGTGCCAGGACGCCTTGAAGCAGGACGAGATCGAGCTGGTGGTGCAGGTCAACGGCAAGCTGCGCGGCAGCATCAAGGTCGCGGCCGACGCATCCAGGGCCGACATCGAGGCGCTCGCCCTGGCCTCGGAAGCCGCGCAGAAGTTCATCGAAGGCAGGCCGGCGAAGAAGGTCGTCGTCGTCCCCGGCCGCCTGGTCAACATCGTCGCCTGAGGAAGTCGCGCATGTCTGTCCGTAACCCGATCCCCGAGGCCGACCGCGCCGGCATGCGCGCATCCCGTTCCTGCGCTGACGCCCCCCCGAACGGACCGCGCGCAGGTGAGGCTGCATCGGATGGGGTTGCGGCCCCCTCGCGCCGTCGCCTGCTGCTCGGCGGCAGCGGGCTCACCGCGTTGCTGGTGTCGGGCTGCGGATTCCGCCTGCGCGGACCGCAGGCGCTCGACTTCGCAACGGTTCACATCAACACGCCGCCCGAAACCGAGCTCGGCGCCCAGCTCCGCCGCCTGATCGCCACCAGCGGCACGACCACCGTGACCGAGGACGCCGAGCAGGCCGAAGCGCGCCTGCAGATCCTCGGCAACAACCGCGGCCGCGAGATCCTGAGCCTGACCGGCGCGGGCAAGGTGCGCGAATACCAGCTCACCCAGACCCTGCGCTTCCAGTTGCTCGACAAGGCCGGCAAGCCGCTGATCCCGCCCACCAGCCTGTCGGCGAGGCGCGAATATACCTTCGACGACTCGCAGGTGCTGGGCAAGGAGCAGGAAGAAAATCTGCTCTATCGCGACATGCAGGCCGACCTGGTGCAGCAGATGATGCGTCGCCTGGCGGCCGCCCGCCGCGCCGGTTGAGCGCAGGTGAAGGCCATGCCGCAACCGGGAACGCGGACGCGCCACGGCGTTCACTCAGGACGGCGCACCGAAGCCGGCGCGCCGGACCTGTCGTAGTACCGCGCTCATGAACCTGCGCCCCGAACAACTCACCGCCCAGCTCGAGCGCCCACTTGCGCCCCTGTGGCTGCTGCACGGCAACGAACCCTTGCTGGTGCTCGAGGCCGCCGACGCGCTGCGCGCCGCCGCCCGCCGCCAGGGCTTCGAGGAGCGCGAGACCCTGGTCGTCGGCCAGGGCTTCAAGTGGGACGCACTGACGCTGGCTGCCGGCAACATGTCGCTGTTCGGCGGCGCCAAGCTGATCGACCTGCGCATACCCACCGGCAAGCCGGGCCGCGACGGCGGCGACGCGCTGCAGCGCTACATCGCCAACCTGCCGGCGCAGACGCTGACCCTGATCACCCTGCCCGAGCTCGACTGGGCGACGCGCAAGACCGCCTGGTTCAAGGCCCTGACCGATGCCGCAACCACGCTCGAGCTCAACGCCCCCGAGCGCGAGCGCCTGCCCGAGTGGGTCGGTCGCCGGCTGGCCGCACAGAAGCAGTCCGCCCCCCCCGAGGCGCTCGCCTTCATCGCCGACCACGTTGAAGGCAACCTGCTCGCCGCCCACCAGGAGATCCTCAAGCTCGGCCTGCTTCACCCGGAAGGCGCGCTGACGCTAGAACAGATCCAGGACGCCGTGCTCAACGTCGCCCGCTACGACATCGACAAACTGCGCCAGGCGGTGATCGAGGGCGACCCCGCGCGCTGCGCTCGCCTGCTCGAAGGCCTCAAGGGCGAAGGCGCCGCACCGCCGCTGGTGCTGTGGGCGCTCGCCAACGAGACGCGCAGCCTCGCCAACCTGTGCGCCGGCCGCGACGCCGGCCAGCCGCTGCCCGCGCTGTTCAAGGCCGAACGCATCTTCGATCCGCGCCGCCAGCAAGCCATCGGCCGCGCCCTTGGGCGCCTGACCCAGGGCGGCCTGCGCGCCGCGCTGATGCACGCCGCACGCATCGACCGCATGATCAAGGGCCTCGCCGCCGGCGACGTGTGGGACGAATTCCTGCAGCTCGCGCTGCGCCTCGCGCAACGCGGCTGAAAAAACCCGGTCTCGCAGGAACGACCCTGCCCGGTTCCATCAATGCCGGGTTCGATGCTTTAATGCCGGCATGCCCGCACCGGCGCCCCGATAACTACCCCGAACCGCCCCATGGACATCCAGCACTACATGCAGACCCTCGGCCGCCAGGCGCGCGCGGCCTCGCGCGTGCTCGCCGCCGCCTCGACCGCAGCGAAGAACGCCGCGCTGCTGGCGATGGCCGCCGAGATCCGCGCCCGCAGGGCCGAGTTGCTCGCCGCCAACAACCAGGACCTGGACGAAGCGCGCGCCGCCGGCCTCGAGCCGGCGCTGATCGACCGCCTGACGCTCAACGAAGGGGGCGTCGAAGCCATGGCGGTCGGCCTCGAGCAGGTCGCCGCCCTGCCCGACCCGGTGGGCGAGATGACCGACATCAAGCGCCGCCCCTCCGGCATCGCGCTCGGCAAGATGCGCGTGCCGCTGGGCGTGATCGGCATCATCTACGAAGCCCGCCCGAACGTCACCGCCGACGCTGCGGCGCTGTGCCTAAAGTCCGGCAACGCCGCGATCCTGCGCGGCGGCAAGGAGGCGATCCACGCCAACCGCGCAATCGCTGCCTGCGTGCGCGCCGGGCTGATTGCGGCCGGCCTGCCCGAGCACGCGGTGCAGGTGGTCGAGACCACCGACCGCGCGGCCGTCGGCGCGCTGATCACCATGCCCGAGTTCGTCGACGTGATCGTGCCGCGTGGCGGCAAGGGTCTGATCGAGCGCATCTCCAGGGACGCACGCGTGCCGGTGATCAAGCACCTCGACGGCAACTGCCACGTTTACATCGATGACGAGGCCGACCCCGTCAAGGTCGTACCGATCGTCGAGAACTCCAAGACCCAGCGCTACGGCACCTGCAACACCGCCGAATCGCTGCTTGTCGCGCGCGACGTCGCCGACATCTACCTGCCCGCAATCGGTCGCATGCTCGCTGCAAAAGGCGTGGAGATGCGCTGCTGCGCCGAGTCGCTCGCGCTGCTGACGGCGGCCGGCATCGACGCCGGCAAGCTGGTCGCCGCGACCGACGCCGACTGGCGCGAGGAATACCTCGCCCCGATCATCGCTGTGAAGGTCGTGGCCGGCCTCGACGAAGCGATCGCCCACATCAACACCTGCAGCTCCGGCCACACCGAAGCGATCATCACCGAGAACTATTCCCACGCCATGCGCTTCCTGCGCGAGGTAGATTCGTCCTCGGTGATGGTCAATGCCTCGACCCGCTTCGCCGACGGCTTCGAATACGGCCTCGGCGCGGAGATCGGCATCTCCACCGACAAGATCCACGCCCGCGGACCGGTCGGGCTGGAGGGCCTGACCAGCCAGAAGTGGATCGTGTTCGGCAACGGTGAGGTCCGTCGCTGAGCCTGGCCGCTGCCGGACGCGGCGTGACTCTGTAGAAACAAGGAAATCCGATGCGTCGCTTCATCCGTACCCTGCTGGCCGCTACCCTGCTGTCTGCCAGCATCGCCCAGGCCGCCATCCAGGTTGGCGGGGTCGACTTCAAGTCCGAGTTGGGCGCCGAGAAGGGCACGCTTGCACTCAATGGCGCCGGCCTGCGCACCCGGGTCGGTTTCAAGGTCTATGCGATGGGGCTGTACCTGCGCGCGCCACTCACCGATGCCGCGGCGATCATCAACGACAGGGGCGAGAAGCGCATCCGCATCGTGCTCACCCGTGACCTGGAAGCGAAGCAGTTCGGCGACGCCCTGCTCGCCGGCCTGGAGAAGAACCACGAGCCCGACGAGCTCGCCGCACTCAAGCCCGCCACCGATGCATTGATCGGGGCGCTGGCGGCAGTGGGCGAGGTCGAGTCCGGCACGGAGATCCTGCTCGACCAGCTCGCCAACGGTGCCACACGTCTGCTCGTCAATGGTCGGCAACGGGGCGGCGACATCGGTGACGTGAAGTTCTATCCCGCCCTGCTGCGCGTCTGGCTTGGTATCCGTCCCGCAGACAACGAGCTGCGCGACGCCCTGCTCGGGCAGCCCCGATGAGCATCGCAAGCGGACCGGGCGCAGCGGGCCTGCCGATGCGCGGCGAAACGCCGTCGCCCGACTTCGACGCGATCATTGCCTTGCCCTTCGGCCCCTTCGGAATCCGCGCCCATGATGGCGAAGTGCACGAACTGGCGTTCCTTCCGCCGGGCACACCGCTCGAGGATCCGCGCAACGCCACCGCAGGCGCTGCCGCCCATGCGTTGCGGGAATGGATCGATGATCCAGACCAGCCCTTCCCGGTCCCGCTCGCGCGCACCGGCACACCATTCCGCCAGCGCGTGTGGGCAGCGATCAGTGCAATCCCACGCGGACAAACGGCCACCTACGGCGCCCTCGCTGCGCGACTGGGCAGTGCGCCGCGCGCAATCGGCCAGGCCTGCGGCGCCAACCCCTTCCCGCTGATCGTGCCCTGTCACCGCGTGACCGCCGCGAACGGACTGGGCGGATTCGCCAATGCGCACGATGGCTGGCTGCTCGACGTCAAGCGCTGGCTGCTGGCCTTCGAAGAGGCGCTGTGAGCGTTCGCCCGCCGGCGGTCGAGTCCGGCCTGCAGGACCATCACCGCAGCGAACTCGACCGCTTCGCCGACGCCCTGTGGCTGGAACACGGCCTCGCCCGCAACACGCTGGCAGGCTACCGCAGCGACCTGGCGCGCTTTGCGGCGTGGCTGGAGTCGCGCAACACCCGCCTTCCCGCCGCTACATCGGCCGATCTCGCAGCCTATCTGGCCGAATTCAGTCGCAGCGCAAAGCCAGCCAGCCAGCGCCGGCTGCTCGCCACCTGGCGGCGCTATTACCGCATGCTGCTCGCCAACCGCGAGATCGCCGAAGACCCTACGCTACTGCTCGACTCGCCGATGCCCACCGAACGGTTTCCGAAAACGCTCAGTGAGGCCCAGGTCGAAGCTCTGATCAACGCCCCAGACACAGAAACGCATCAGGGCCTGCGCGACCGTTGCATGCTCGAGGTGCTGTATGCAGCCGGCCTGCGCGTATCTGAACTCGTCGGCCTGAAGGTATTTGCAGTGGGTCTCAACGAGGGCGTGCTGCGCATCATGGGCAAGGGCAGCAAGGAGCGCCTCGTACCGATCGGCGAAATCGCTGCGGAATGGTTGCAGCGCTACCTGTCCGAAGGTCGCCCGGCACTGCTCGCCGGGCGCAATTGCGACGAAGTCTTCGTTACCCGCCTCGGCGCCGGCATGACACGACAGATGTTCTGGCGCATCATCAAGCAACACGCGATGGATGCAGGAATTGCACGCGAGCGCATTTCACCTCATACGCTGCGGCACGCCTTCGCGACACACCTGATCAATCACGGCGCAGATTTGCGCGTGGTGCAATTGCTGCTTGGACACGCCGACATATCGACCACACAAATCTACACGCACGTCGCACGCGAGCGGCTCAAGCAGTTGCACGCGAAGCACCACCCGCGCGCTTGAGCAAGCCGCCAGGCGAATCGATCGCGCGGCGCCAATTATCGTTGCACTCGATTTGCCGAAGACAGCAGCCGACTTAAACAGAATCCGGATTCATCATGAGCAGACAAGACACGCACGCACCGGAAACACCGGCCACCCGCTATCTACGCCAGCACGGAATTGCATTTTCCAGCCACCTCTACGAGTACGAGGAACATGGCGGCACTGCGGTTTCCGCGCGCGAACTGAACGTCAGCGAACATGCCGTCGTCAAGACCCTGATCATGGAGGACGAGAACGCCCAACCGATGATCGTCCTGATGCACGGTGACCGCAAGGTCTCGACCAAGGAGCTCGCGCGCCAGATTCCCTGCAAGCACGTCGAAGCCTGCAAGCCCGAAACGGCGAATCGCCACAGCGGCTTTCTGGTCGGCGGCACATCGCCCTTCGGAACCCGCAAGAAGATGCCGGTCTTCCTCGAGCGCACCATCCTCGACCTTCCACTCATCTACATTAATGGCGGACGGCGCGGATTTCTCGTCGGCATTCATCCGCACGACCTGCTGCGAGCCCTGCAGCCGAAGTTGGTACAGGCCGCGAATTGACCCTCCGGCAGTCATCCGGGAGTGAAAGGAAGCCACCGCACGACTGCAAGGACGATTGACACCGCTCAATTGCTTTCAATTCGGTTTTGAAAAATGGCACAATTGCGGGCAAACGAATCGGGCAGTCTTTCGCGGTGCATACGCGCCGAAAATGCCCCTATTCCGGTGGTGTGACGCCCTTTTCAAAACTGGAGAAACCATGGATCTGTCGACCTACACCCTGCCCGAACTGCGCCGCCTTCAAGCCAAGGTCGAAAGCGAAATCCGTCGTCGCAGCGACGTGACCCGTCGCAACCTGATCAAGCGCATGCAGAAGATGGCTGCCGACGAAGGCCTTACGCTCGACGATCTGCTCGAGGGCAGCACCCCGGCAAGCGCTGAAGCAACACCCGCAGCCAAGCGCGGCCGCCGCCCGGGCACGAAGACCGCCAAACCCGCCAAGCCGGCACCGGTCATCAAATACCGCAACCCCGCCAATCCGGATCAGGGCTGGAGCGGTCGTGGCCGCAAGCCCCAGTGGGCGCTCGACTGGCTTGCGCAGGGCAAGTCGCTCGACGAACTCGCCGTCTGACGCAGTTCGAGCCCCCGGCGGATACGGCGCCGGGCTCTGGCTGAAACGGCCGCGCATCCGGATGTGATCTGGATGCGCGGCCTTGGTTCTTCATGCAGTGGGCGGAACAGTCACGCCGGCGCGACTACGTTGAATATGTACGCCAACCCGACGCACATCCTTCATTACCCCGATCTTTGCGACCTTCAATTTCACCCACGGCGCACCGAATTCCTCGAACAGCAGATTGACGACGAATTCACCCAGGCTTTCGATCAGGTTGAAATGGCGTTCGCCCAGCTCCCGGCGAATGCGTGCGGTAACCACGGCGTAATCAATCGTATCAGCGATGTCGTCGTGCTCGGCGGCAGCTTCCGGCACACCGAAGGTCAGATTGAGCTCGACCGTCTGCGGACCGGTCTTTTCGCGCTCGTAAATGCCGACCCAGGCCTTGACGCGCATTTCCTCGATGAAGATGAAATCCATGCTGCTTCCCGTTTAGAATCGCCGGAATTCTATCGCGCCAGGGCAAGCCCGCCGTAAAAAGCTTTCCGCGGCTGCCACACGAACCTGAAGAGCGACGCCTGCCGGCGCAAACTTGCTGTTGTCCCTCGCGTTCAAGACCCTTTTGAAAGCCGCCCGGCAAGCCCGGATGGCGGAGCCACCATGTCATTTCTGCTGCTGCTCGTCGCCGCCTACCTGCTCGGCTCGATTCCCTTCGCCGTCGTCACCAGCAAGCTGTTCGGCCTTGAAGATCCGCGCAAGTACGGCTCGGGCAACCCCGGCGCCACAAACGTCCTGCGCAGCGGCAACAGGGGCGCTGCGGCGCTGACGCTGATCGGGGATAGCCTCAAGGGATGGCTGGCAGTGTGGGCGGCGACGCAGCTGGGCTTCGACGCTGGCCAGGCGGCGCTCGCCGGCCTCGCTGCCTTTGTCGGCCACGTATTCTCTCTGTTCCTGCGCTTCAACGGCGGCAAGGGCGTTGCCACCGCGCTGGGCGTACTGGCGGGCATCGATGCGCGGATCGCTGTTTTCAGCGCAATGATCTGGCTGATGATCGCCTACACGTCGCGGTATTCGTCGGCAGCCGCGCTTTCGGCTGCGCTTGCGGCACCGCTTGCCGGCCTGTTTTTCCTCGGCCCCGAAGTTTCGGTCGCCGTCATGGTGGTGATCGCAGCCATGCTGATCTGGCGCCACAGGGCCAACATCGCACGTCTGCGCGCAGGCACCGAAGGCAAGATCGGCGGCAACAAGAACAAGGACAAACAATCCGCAAGCTGAAAGGGACCACGTGCTTCGCGCTCCTTACCCCGCTCTCGCGCCCTCAGCGCCGCCGCACGCGGGTGCCGCCGACATGGAGCCCTCAGCCGACAGCGGAGTGCGGGGGTCGCAGATCGACCAAGGGCCAGCGCGGCCGGATCCGGACGGCAGAAATCTCCGGAGCGGATTCGCCCGCCGCAAATCGCAGGGCGCCGGCAAAGGCGATCATTGCGCCATTGTCTGTACACAGCGCAGGCTCGGGGTAGTACACCCGACCGCCACGACGGGCGACAGCTTCATCGAGCACTGCCCGCAACTGGAGGTTCGCGCCTACGCCGCCGGCCACCACCAGGGTTTTCAGCCCGACCTTCTTGAGCGCCGCCAGCGCCTTTGCGCACAGTACATCGACCACCGCCTTCTGGAACTCGGCAGCGAGATCGGCCATATCGGCCGGGTTCCAGCCCGACGCCGAAACGACGTTGAGCACGGCCGTCTTGAGGCCGCTGAAGCTGAAGTCCAGGTCACCCGAATGCAGCATCGGACGCGGCAGGCGGAAGCGCCCCGCCACGCCCTGCTCTGCCAGCTTCGCAAGCTGCGGACCACCCGGATAGCCAAGCCCTAGGAGCTTGGCGGTCTTGTCGAAGGCTTCGCCCGCGGCATCATCAACCGACTCTCCGAGCAAGGCGTAGTCACCCACGCCACGCACACGCATCAACTGCGTGTGCCCGCCCGACACCAGCAGCGCCACGAAGGGAAAGGCGGGTGGATCCGCGGACAGCAGCGGCGACAGCAGGTGGCCCTCGAGGTGATGCACCGGCAGGGCCGGGATGCCGCGCGCCATCGCAAAGGATTCGGCCACGCTCGCCCCCACCAGCAGCGCTCCGGCAAGGCCGGGCCCGGACGTATACGCAACCGCGTCGACGTCACCGGCGCCCAGTCCTGCCTCGGTGAGCGTCTGCTTGATCAGCAGGGGCAAACGACGGATGTGGTCCCGCGAGGCGAGCTCGGGCACCACCCCCCCATAGGCCGCATGCAGATCGATCTGCGAGTGCAGGCCATGCGCGAGCAGGCCGGCGTCGGTGTCGTAGATCGCCACGCCGGTTTCGTCGCAGGAGGTTTCGATGCCGAGAACTTTCATGAGGTGCATCCGCTTGATTCGGTGTTGCATTTTAACCCCGCACCGGCATGCTCTGGCGAGCAGCGCCCTTGCCTTATCTCGAGGCGTGGTTTATATTCGCGATCTTTCTGCCCACCAGACACCCAAGGAAGTCCGCAATGCCCGGTATCCGCGTCAAGGAAAACGAGCCGTTTGAAGTTGCGATCCGCCGCTTCAAGCGCACCATCGAGAAGACCGGTGTGCTGACCGAACTGCGCTCGCGCGAGTTCTACGAAAAGCCCACCGCTGAGCGCAAGCGCAAGCTGGCCGCCGCAGTGAAGCGCAATCACAAGCGCCTGCGCAGCCAGACCCTGCCGCCGAAGCTCTACTGATTGTTCTCGCACCCCGCCTCGCGGGGCTGCTTCCACGCCGGCCGAAGGTCACTCGACCCTCGCCCGGCGTGATGCTTTTTGACGATCGCTCCAGCCTCCTCCCCCTGCCCGCCTTCGCAGGGTGGCGGCTGAGGGTTCGCATTCGCATTCGTACTCGCGCGCGATGATTCCACAGTCCTTCGTCCAGGAACTGCTGTCCCGCGTCGACATTGTCGACGTCATCGAACGCTACGTTTCGCTCAAGAAGAGCGGCGCCAATTACTTCGCCTGCTGCCCCTTCCACGGCGAGAAATCCGCCTCGTTCTCGGTCAGCCCGTCCAAGCAGTTCTACCACTGCTTCGGTTGCGGCGTGCACGGCAGCGCGGTCGGCTTCCTGATGGAGTACAGCGGCCTCGGCTTCGTCGACGCCGTCAAGGAACTGGCCAACCAGGTCGGCCTGCAGGTCCCCGATGACGGACGCAGCGCGACACCCGCCCACGACGACGCCAGCGAACGCCTGTACGAAGCCATGGCCGTGGCCGCCCGCTTCTACCGCGACCAGCTCAAGCCCGCGCGCCAGGCCATCGACTACCTCAAGCGGCGCGGCCTTTCCGGCCAGGTGGCCGCACGCTTCGAACTCGGCTATGCCCCCGACGAATGGCAAGGGCTGCAGAAGGTCTTCCCCGACTACCAGGCGAAGACGCTCGCCGATGCCGGACTCGTCATCGACAACGACCAGGGCCGACGCTACGACCGCTTCCGCAACCGCATCATCTTCCCGATCCACGACCGCCGCGGCCGCATCATCGCCTTCGGCGGACGGGTGCTCGACAAGGGCGAACCGAAATACCTGAACTCGCCCGAAACGCCGTTGTTCGAGAAGGGGCGCGAGCTATACGGCCTCTTCCTCGCACAGAAGGCGATCCGCGACGCGGGCTTCGTCGTCGTGGTCGAAGGCTACATGGACGTGGTCGCGCTCGCCCAGTTCGGCATCGAGAACGCGGTCGCCACGCTCGGCACCGCGACCACGCCGCATCACGTGCACACGCTGCTGCGCCAGACCGACCGCGTCGTGTTCTGCTTCGACGGCGATGCGGCCGGCCGCCGTGCGGCGTGGCGCGCGCTCGAGAACGCACTCGAATCCCTGCGTGACGACGCCACGCTCGCCTTCCTGTTCCTGCCCGCCGAACACGACCCCGACTCCTTCGTGCGCGCCGAGGGCGCCGACGCCTTCCGCGCCGCCGCGCTCGCTGCCACGCCGCTGGCCCGCTTCCTGATCCAGACCCTGTCGGAGCGCCATGCGCTCGACAGCGCGGAAGGCCGTGCGGCCTTCGTGCACGAGGCCGCGCCGCTGGTCACGCGGATCTCCGCGCCGCTGCTGAAGCTGCAGGTCGTCAAGTCGGTGGCCGAGACCGCCGGCATGACCCAGGGCGAGGTCGAGTTCGCCTTCGAACAACTGGCGGCGCAGGCGCCCCGCCGCCGCAGCGCCGAACCCCAGCCTGGCGCACACAGCGCAGCAGCGCTGACGGCAGCAACGCCTCCTGGCGAAGGCCGAGAGCGTCGGGATCGTGCGCCCACACGCGCCGCCAGCACACGCACCACGACGTCGCGACCACGCGCAGGCGGGCGGCGCAAGCCACCCTCCACCGCCAGCACGCTTCTTCGCCTGGTCCTCCAGCACCCGATCTGGGCCGCCCGCCTGCCTGTTGCCCTGATCCCCGACGACAGCGCGGAAGGCCTGGCCCTAATCGCGATCATCGACCTGCTCAGCCTGGGCGAACCCGTCCCCGCCGGCGGACTCGGCGCCTTGATCGAGCGCTTCCGCGACACCCCGCACGGCGAAACCCTGTCGCGGGTGGCTGCGGAACTCGTGGACTCGGAATTCGACGAAGCCGTGGTCGAGACGCTGTTCGACGACACCCTGCGCAAACTGAACGCCGACAGCGTCGGCAACGAGATCGCCGTGCTGCTACAACAGGACCGTGAGCAGGGCCTCGATACCGCCGCTCGCCACCGCCTCAGTGAGCTGCTGCTGGAGAAGCGGAACCTCGTTAGCGGCGGCAAAGTCTCAGATTTATAGTACAATTTTGGGTTTCCCATTTTCTTACACCCTCACTTGAGGAGTGCCATGGCACGCGAAAAAGCCAAGGACCCGCGCAAGGACGCACCCGCAAAGGGCCGCCCTTCAAAGGCCAAGGACAAGTCAGCCCCTGTCGTCGAAAGCCCTGCCGCCGCCCCGCTCGATGCGGAGGTGCGTCGCACCCGGCTGAAGACGCTGATCACGCTCGGCAAGGAGCGTGGTTACCTGACTTACGCCGAGATCAGCGACCACCTGCCGGATGACGTTGCCGACGCCGAACAGATCGAAGGCATCATCGCCACGTTCAACAACATGGGGATCCAGGTCTACGACGCGGCGCCGGCCGCCGAAGACCTGCTGATGTCCGACAGCGTCGCGACCAACGTCGACGAGGACGTTGCCGAGGAAGAGGCCGAGCAGGCCCTGTCCTCGGTCGACTCCGAGTTCGGCCGCACGACCGACCCGGTGCGCATGTACATGCGCGAGATGGGCACGGTCGAGTTGCTCACGCGCGAGGGCGAGATCGAGATCGCCAAGCGCATCGAGGATGGCCTCAAGCACATGGTCCAGGCCATCTCGGCCTGCCCGACCACGATCGCCGAGATGCTCGACATCGTCGATCGCGTCGCGCGCGACGAAGCGAAGATCGACGAACTCGTCGACGGCGTGATCGACCCCAACGCCAGCAGCGAGGAAGGCGCCGCCGAGGATGACGATGCGGCGGTTTCAGCCGACGCGGACGAGGGCCAGGCGGAAGAAGCCGACGAGGAAACCGAAGACGCCGACGACGAGGACAGCGCCGACAGCGCCGAGCGCGCCAACGCCGCATCCCTGCTCCAGCTCAAGAACGACGCCCTGGCCCGCTTCGACGTCATTCGCGGTCTGTACGCGAAGAAGATGGCCACCCTCGACAAGAAGGGCTCGCAGGACCTCACCTATCTCGCGCTGCAGCAGCAGATCTCGGACGAGCTGCTCAACATCCGCTTCACCGCCAAGGCCATCGAGAAGCTGTGCGACTCGGTGCGCCACATGGTCGAGCAGGTGCGCAGCCACGAGCGCCAGATCCTGCAACTGTGCGTCGACCGGGCGGGCATGCCGCGCCAGCACTTCATCAAGGTCTTCCCCGGCCACGAGGTGAACCTCGACTGGCTCAAGAACGAGATCGGCGCAGGCAAGAACTACGCCGACGGCCTGATGCGCATCCACCCCGCGGTGCTCGAGGAGCAACAGAAGCTCATCGACCTGCAGGACCGCATCGGCATCCCGCTCAAGGAGCTCAAGGACATCAACCGCCAGATGTCCACCGGCGAAGCCAAGATGCGCCGCGCCAAGCGTGAGATGACCGAGGCCAACCTGCGCCTGGTGATCTCGATCGCCAAGAAATACACCAACCGCGGCCTGCAGTTCCTCGACCTCATCCAGGAAGGCAACATCGGCCTGATGAAGGCGGTGGACAAGTTCGAATACCGCCGTGGCTACAAGTTCTCGACCTACGCCACGTGGTGGATCCGCCAGGCCATCACGCGCTCGATCGCCGACCAGGCGCGCACCATCCGTATCCCGGTGCACATGATCGAGACGATCAACAAGATGAACCGCATCAGCCGCCAGATCCTGCAGGAAACCGGCTCCGAGCCGGATCCCGCGACGCTGGCCGAGAAAATGGAGATGCCCGAGGAGAAGATCCGCAAGATCATGAAGATCTCCAAGGAGCCGATCTCCATGGAGACGCCGATCGGCGACGACGACGACTCCCACCTGGGCGATTTCATCGAGGACACCGCCACCCTGGCCCCGGCCGAGGCGGCGATGTACTCCGGCCTGCGCGATGCCACCGGCGAGGTGCTCGACTCGCTGACCCAGCGCGAGGCCAAGGTGCTGCGCATGCGCTTCGGCATCGAGATGAATACCGACCACACGCTCGAAGAGGTCGGCAAGCAGTTCGACGTGACCCGCGAGCGCATCCGCCAGATCGAAGCCAAGGCCCTGCGCAAACTGCGCCACCCGAGCCGCTCCGAGAAGCTGCGCAGCTTCCTCGACAGCGACGCGTAAAGGCCCGTTGCACCGCCCGGCGGCATCTGCCGTCGGGCCTGCGGGCCTTTAGCTCAACGGTTAGAGCAGAGGACTCATAATCCTTTGGTTGCGGGTTCGAATCCCGCAGGGCCCACCAATGAAATCAGGAGCCTGGGAGGAATCCCAGGCTCCTTTTTTATTGCCTGGGCAAGCAAGCGCGTCAAGCAAGGGCACCCAAAACGAGGACACCGTGCTGCAAGATGACGCATTCCGTACCCGCGACACCAACACCGTCGTACCATCGGGTGTCATTCACGAAGGAGAAAAACTCATGAACGGAATCAAGTTGATCGGCGCCGCATTGATCGTCGCGGGCGTGCTCGGCCTCGTGTACGGCGGCTTCAGCTACACGAAGGACACAACCGCAGTCAAAGTGGGCCCGCTCGAACTCACGGTACAGGAGAAGGAAAACGTGAACGTGCCGCTATGGGCCGGGATCGGCGCCATTCTTGTCGGCGGCGTATTGGTCGCGATGGGCGGCAGGAAGGGCTGAGCGTTGGGGGCCAGCCGCCCCCCTGATGGGAGTTGGTGATTCCGCGCCTGAAGGGCCACCGTCGAGCTTGACCACGCACAGCGCGAACGCGACAGCGAGGGCAGTTCATGCGCGCAGGCCGAAAACGCGCGCCGTAGACGTGACGATGGGGACCGAAGTCCCCACCGGCTTTTCTTTGGTAACAAGGCTCAAGCAGCCTCGGCATAGACCTTAAGCGGCCAGTGCGAAACGCTCATCGTTGGCGTTTATGGATTTGCTCGGATTACGTCCGTCGCCTTTCGGGTTGCCTGCTCACCTTTGCCCGCCCTGTCGAAACCGGTACACCCCCACCCAAACACACTCCCGAATGCGCTTGGGTGGAGGTGAGGGGAATCGAACCCCTGTCCAGAACGCCTCCAGATTGCCGGAATTACAACCATGAACGTGATCTTACGCAGGTCGGCGCCCGCATTCAATGCCTGCACGCAGGCAAATGGCGAAGGCTTTGTAAGCAGATGCTCCGCCCGGCCCCGCTTGCTCAAGGCCAGGCTGCGTGCGCTGGCGCCACCCGGCCCACCCGATGCGCGACCTCAACCCTTCGGCACGCGCCCCATCAGGTAGAAGGGCTCGTTGGGCGGCGTGCCGGTGAGGTGCACCAGCCGATTGCTCATGCTGAAGAAGGCGGTGATCGCGCCGATGTCCCAGATCGCCTCGTCGTCGAAGCCATGCGTGTGCAGCGCCTCGATGTCGGCGTCCTCGATCTCGCCCCCGCGCGTCGACAGCTTCACCGCGAAATCCAGCATCGTGCGCTGGCGCGGACTGATCTCTGCCTTGCGATAGCTGGCGGCGAGTTGGTCGGCGATGCGCGGGTTCCTGGCGCGGATGCGCAGCACCGCGCCGTGGGCGATCACGCAGTACAGGCACTGGCCGGCGGCGGAGGTGGCGACGACGATCATCTCGCGCTCGGCCTTGGAGAGGCCCACATCCTTTTCCATCAGCGCGTCGTGGTAGTCGAAGAAGGCGCGAAACTCGGCAGGGCGGTGCGCCAGCATGAGGAACACGTTGGGCACGAAGCCGGCCTTTTCCTGTACGGCGAGAATGCGGTTACGCACGTCCTCGGGCACGTCGGCGAGGTCGGGAACGGCGAAGCGACTGATGCGTTCGGTCATTTGATGTCTCCGGTTATTGTGATCTGGTTTGGGTTCAGCGCTTGACGTCGACGACGACGCGCCCGCGCACCTTGCCCTCGAGCAGCGCCGCAGCCGTGGCCACGACCTCGCCGAGGCCGATCTCCTGCGTCATCAATTCGAGCTTTGCAACGTCGAGATCCTGCGCCAGCCGGCGCCAGGCCTCCAGCCGCTCGCCACGCGGCGCCATCACGCTATCCACGCCGGCAAGCGTGACGCCGCGCAGGATGAAGGGCGCGACCGAGGACGGGAAGTCCATGCCCTGGGCGAGACCGCAGGCGGCGACCGCACCGCGGTACTTCATGCTCGCGCACACATTGGCCAGCGTATGGCTGCCGACGGTGTCGACCGCGCCTGCCCAACGCTCCTTCGCGAGCGGCTTGCCGGGAGCCGAAAGCAGGGCGCGGTCGATGATCTCGGCGGCACCGAGCGCCTTCAGGTAGCCGGCTTCCTGCGGGCGCCCGGTGGAGGCGACCACGGTGTAGCCGAGCTTCGCCAGCAGGGCGACGGCCACGCTGCCCACGCCGCCGTTGGCGCCCGTCACCAGCACCTCGCCGCTGGCGGGCGTCACCCCGTGACGCTCGAGCGCCATCACGCACAACATCGCGGTGTACCCCGCGGTACCGATCGCCATCGCCTGGCGCGGCGTGAAGGCTGCGGGCAGCGGAACCAGCCAGTCGCCCTTGAGGCGCGCGCGCTGTGCCAGCCCGCCCCAATGCCCCTCGCCCACGCCCCAGCCGTTGAGCACCACCGCATCGCCAACCGCGATGTCGGCATGGCTGCTGGCCTCGACCGTGCCCGCCAGATCGATGCCGGGCACCATCGGAAACTTGCGCACCACTGGCCCCTTGCCGGTGATGGCGAGGCCATCCTTGTAATTGAGCGTGGAGTAATCGACGCGCACGGTGACGTCGCCTTCGGGCAGCGCGGCCTCGTCCACTTCGGTGACGCCTGCGCGATACCCCGCCTCATCCTTCTCGATCAGCACTGCCTTGAACATTTATCTCCCCCTGCGGCGCACCTGTCGCCCGATTTGAAGTCGAAACGGCATGGTAACCGAAGCGTCAGGATGCGCCGCGGGGCTGGGCCGAATCGGCCTCTCGGGTGATAATGAGGGACTGCCGAATTAACGGACTTGAAGCAATGAAGCGTGTAGATGACTTCCGCCTGAAACTGGGTTCTCAGGAACTCGTGCCGATCATGGTGGGTGGCATGGGAGTGGACATTTCCACCGCCGACCTGGCGCTCGAAGCTGCACGCCTGGGCGGCGTCGGGCACATCTCCGACGCGATGCTGCCGACCGTGTCCGACCGGCGTTACAACACCAAATACGTCAAGAACAAGCTTCAACAGTACAAGTTCAACGTCGCCAACGCCGACAAGTCGGTGGTGCAGTTCGACCTCGGACTGATCGCCGAGGCCACCGCAACCCACGTTGGCCGCACCATGGAGCGCAAGCGCGGCGCGGGCATGGTGTTCATCAACTGCATGGAAAAGCTGACGATGAACGCGCCCAAGGACACGCTGCGCGTGCGCCTGCGCACCGCGATGGACCACGGCATCGACGGCATCACGCTCGCGGCCGGCCTGCACCTGGGTTCGTTCGCGCTCATCGAGGACCATCCGCGCTTCCGCGACGTGCAGCTGGGCATCATCGTCAGCTCGCTGCGCGCGCTTCAACTGTTCCTGAAGAAGAGCGCCCGCACTGGCCGCATGCCCGACTACGTGGTGGTCGAAGGCCCGCTCGCCGGCGGTCACCTCGGTTTCGGCATGGACTGGGCGCAGTACGACCTCGCGACCATCGTCGCCGAGATCCGCGACTGGATGCGCGAGCAGCAGCTCGACATTCCGCTGATCCCGGCCGGCGGCATCTTCACTGGCACCGACGCAGTGGACTTCCTGGAGGGCGGCGCTGCAGCGGTGCAGGTGGCGACCCGGTTTACGGTCACCAAGGAATGCGGCTTGCCGGACGACGTCAAGCAGGATTACTTCAAGGCCAGCGAAGACGAAATCGAGGTCAATCAGATCTCGCCCACCGGTTATCCGATGCGCATGCTCAAGAGCAGCCCGGCGATCGGCAGCGGCATCCGCCCAAACTGCGAGGCCTACGGCTACCTGCTCGACTCCAGCGGCAACTGCCAGTACATCGAGGCCTACAACCGCGAGGTGGCGGCGCACCCCGAGGCGAAGAAGATCAAGGTCTTCGACAAGACCTGTCTATGCACCCACATGCGCAACTTCGACTGCTGGACTTGCGGCCACTACACCTACCGCCTGAAGGACACCACGGTGCGCGAAGACAACGGCGACTACCGCATCCTCTCGGCCGAGCATGTGTTCCACGATTACCAGTTCAGCACCGACGGCAAGGTGGCCCTGCCCGCCTGAGGCAACACACGGTTCTGTTCTAACTGTGCGCGGCGCGAAACCCGGGCTCCCCGCCCGCCCTGCAGGCGGGGCCTTGCGTGCCTGCGTTGCGCAATAGTTCCTCGGTGGGCCAGTGTCGCCACCCGATACTGCGCGCATGAACCGCTCACCCGAGCGTCCGCTGCAGGTCGCAGTGGTCGACGACACGCAACTCAATCTGATGTTGATGAGCAAGCTCGTCGATCGGCTGGAACACGCCAGTGCCAAGGCCTTCGACCAGCCCACGGCCGCCCTCGCCTGGTGCCTGCACAACGAGCCCGACCTCGTCATCGTCGATTACATGATGCCGGGCATGGACGGCCTGGCGTTCATCCGTGCCCTGCGCGCGCGCCGGCACCGCGACGACCTCCCTATCCTGATGGTCACCGCGAGCCACGAGCGCAACGTCCGCTACGAAGCCCTGGATTGCGGCGCCAGCGACTTCCTGACCAAGCCAATCGACGGGCGAGAGTTCGAGGCGCGCGTGCGCAACATGCTCAAGCTGCGCGAGGCCCATCTGGCGAGCCGCGAGCGCACGGAGATCCTCGCCGACGAAGTGCGCAAGGCCACCGCGGCGATCGTCGACCGCGAGCGCGAGACCATCACGCGCCTGTCGCGCGCGGCGGAATTCCGTGACCCGGAGACCGGGGCGCACATCCAGCGGATGTCGCATTACTCGGCGCTCATTGCGCGCCAACTCGGTCACGCGCCGGACTTCGTCGATGCACTGATGATGGCTGCGCCGATGCACGACGTCGGCAAGCTTGGCATTCCGGACACCATCCTGCTCAAGCCGGGACGGCTCACCGCGGACGAGTTCGCGGTGATGAAGCAGCACCCGCAGATTGGCTACGACATCCTCAAGGAGTCGTCATCGAGCATCTTGCGTCTGGGCGCGTCGATCGCGCTGACTCACCACGAGAAGTTCGACGGTAGCGGCTATCCCCACGGCCTTACCGGACGCGAGATCCCGATCGAAGGACGCATCGTCGCCGTCGCCGACGTGTTCGATGCGCTGACCTCGGAGCGCCCCTACAAACCCGCCTGGCCGCTGTCGCGCGCGATCGCGCTGCTGCGCGAAGGGCGCGGCAACCATTTCGACGGCGACTGCGTCGACGGGCTGCTGCAGGCATGGGACGACGTGCAGGAGATTCGCACTCGCTCTTTCATGACCGAGGCGAGCCTGCGTTCGCCGCCACCGCCTGAGCCCGACCGCAGCCGCCGCCCGTGATCAGCGCGCGCGCTCGATCAGTTCGACCTTGTAACCATCCGGATCCTCGACGAAGGCAATGACGGTCGAGCCGTGCTTCATCGGTCCCGCCTCGCGCACCACCTTGCCGCCGCGGGCGCGGATGTCGTTGCACGCCTTCGCGGCGTCCTCGACCTCGAGCGCAATGTGACCGTAGGCAGTGCCGAGGTCGTACTTGTCCACGCCCCAGTTGTGGGTCAGCTCCAGCACGGCGCCGTCCTGCTCGTCCTGGTAGCCGACGAAGGCGAGCGTGAACTTGCCGTCCGGATAGTCGTGGCGGCGTAGCAGGCGCATGCCGAGCACCTCGGTGTAGAAGGCGATCGAGCGGTCCAGATCGCCGACGCGCAGCATGGTGTGAAGGATTCGCATGGAGGGGTTCCTCGTTCGTTGAAGGGTTCAGTCTTCCTGCTCGAAGGTGCCGGTATCGGTCGCGGGGGCAGCGGCGATCACCGGCAGGGACGCAGACGCCTGGCGCAGCGCGGCGCGCGCGCTACGCCAGTCCGGGTAAAGGCGCTCGACGACCGCCCAGAATCGCGGCGAGTGATTCATCTCGACCAGGTGAGCGACTTCGTGGGCGACCACGTAATCGATCAGCGCCGGTGGCAGATGAACCAGCCGCCAGTGCAGGCGAATGCCCGAACGGCTGCTGCAACTGCCCCAGCGCGTGCGCGCGTTCGATAGCCGCACGGCAGGCACCGGCAAGCCCAGCCGATGGCAGTACTCCTCGACCCGCCCGCGGTACCAGGCGAGCGAGCGCGCCTGCAAGGCGCGCAACAGCGCGCGCAGCGGATCGACGGTGGTCGGCAACAGGAGTTCCTCGCGGTCGTCGGTCAGCGGGTGCCAGCGGGTGATGCGCCCCTCGCGCAGGCGTAGCGTCAGCGCCCGGCCGAACAGCGGCACGGTCGCGCCATCGACCACGTTCAGCACCGGCGCCGGGTGCGCGGCGGCACGGAAACGGAGACGGTCGAGGAGCCAGCGTCCGTGGCTATGCACGAAGCGCTCGACCTCGCCCAGCGGCGTGCGCAAGGGCACCGCAACCCGTGCGCCGCGATGATCGACCTGCAAGGCGAAGGAGCGACGTGCAGAGCGGCGCAGCACCAGATCGACGCGCGTGCCCTCGATGACGAGGCTGTGCGCCTGCTCCTGAGCCGCCGCGCGGCCGCGTGCGCTCAAACCTTGTCTTCCCAGGCCAGGCCGCGCGCGCCGAGATCGGACTTGATGCACGCCATGGCCGCGGCAACGCGTGCAGCCGGCCCCTTCATGCCGAGCTCCAGCGAACGGCGCTGGCCCTCGCTGGCGATCGTCGGCAGGCTGAACAGCGTGGTGCCGGGAAAGTCTGCGGTGACCTGACGCATCAGGCCAATCAGTTGGCCTTCGTAGGCGTCCCACACGGTCACCGCCTGCTCGACGTAGTCCTCGGCGTGATGCAGGTGGGCGTACTGGGTGTCCAGCACCCACTCCACCATCGGCCAGGCCATGATCGGAAAACCCGGCGTGAAGTAATGCTGGCGGATCGAAAACCCCGGAATGCGGTTGAAGCTGTTGGGGATGATTGCGCTGCCGACCGGATACACGCCCATCTGCAGGCGCTCGGGGGTGATCTCATCACCGAAACGGGCGCGGATCTCGGCTTCGGCCTCCGGGTGCAGCGCGAGCTCCAGCCCGAGCGCGGCGCCGGCTGCCTCACGGGTGCGGTCGTCAGGCGTGGCGCCGATGCCGCCGAAGCTGAACACCACGTCGCCGGTAGCGAAGGTCTGCCGCAGGGTTTCGGTCAGGCTGGTGAAGTCGTCGCCGGCGTAGCGCGCCCACGACAGCTTGAGGCCACGCGCGCCGAGCAGTTCGATGAGCTTGGCCAGGTGTTTGTCGCTGCGACGTCCGGACAGGATCTCGTCGCCGATGATCAGGGTACCGAAGTTCATTGAAGTTTCCGCTGGGCAGCGCCCGCATCGGCATCGAGCACCGTGACGCCGTACTTGAGGCGGTGGCGGCGCAGGGTTTCGAGCATGTAATGGACGAAGGCCAGGCCCGCATACGCCGGCGCGACCAGGTTGATCACCGGCACATAGGCGAGCAGCGCGGTGCCGCCCCCCAGCAGCAGCATCTGCGGCCGCCAGTCGTCGCGCAGGCGCTGCAGTTCGGCCTTGTCGGCATGAAGCATGAGCGCGTCGTAGCCGAAGGCGCGCTGGTTGAGCCAGCCGGTGAGCCCCACCGAGATCAGTAGACCGGCGCCCGGGATCAGCCAGAAAGGCAGCGACAACACGAGCGCAATCAGGAACAGCACGCCGGCCAGGATCGAGTTCCACGCGCTGCCGAGGTTCGAGCCACCGCGGCGCTGCTCGACGTCGACATAGTCGACGCGCGCCACCTTCTCGAGCATCAGCGGCAACGCGACGGTCGCGACCAGCATCGCCGCGGTCACATAGACGAGCGGCACGATCAGCAGGGCGATCGCGATCTGGAGCAAGACCAGCACGATCGCCGCCGTCGTCTCCGACGCAGTCAGCCAGCCGCTTATGAAGGTCCAGCCGCTCACCCAGGCGTAGAGGCCCTCGGTGACCGGGGTCCACAGCATGAACGCGACCACCGCCCAGATCGCCACGGCGAGCAGCCCCGGCCACAGCAGATGCCAGAAGATGTCGCGCCGCATCAGGCTGCGGCTCGCCCGCCCGAAGGCGACGAGGATGTCTTTCATCGCGGGATGTCCTTGATCGCGAAACCCGGTCAGCGCGGCATGCCGGGCAGGCCGCCCGGCATCATGCCTTTCATGGCGCGCATCATCTTGTTCATGCCGCCCTTGGAGAACTGCTTCATCACCTTCTGCGTCTGCTCGAACTGGTTGAGCAGGCGGTTGACCTCCTGCACTGTGACCCCGGCGCCCGCGGCGATACGACGCTTGCGGCTGGCCTTGAGCAGCTCGGGCTTGGCACGCTCGAGCGGCGTCATCGAGTTGATGATGCCCTCGATGCGACCGATGGTCTTCTCCTCGGCCCCGCCCTGGAGCTTGCCCGCCGCCTGCGCAAACTGCGCCGGCAGCTTGTCCATCATCGACGACAGACCACCCATCTTGCGCATCTGGGCGATCTGCTCCTTGAAGTCGTTGAGATCGAAACCCTTGCCAGTCTTGAGCTTCTGCGCGAAGGCCTTGGCCTTGTCCTCGTCAACGCCGCGGCGCGCTTCCTCGACCAGGCCCAGGATGTCGCCCATGCCGAGGATGCGGCTGGCCATGCGGTCGGGGTGGAAGGGCTCGAGCCCGGAGAGCTTCTCGCCGACACCGGCGAACTTGAGCGGCTTGCCGGTGACGTGGCGCACCGACAGCGCCGCACCGCCGCGCGAGTCGCCGTCGAGCTTGGTCAGCACGATGCCGGTGAGCGGCAGTGCCTCGTTGAAGGCGCGCGCAGTATTGACCGCATCCTGGCCGAGCATCGCGTCGACCACGAACAGGGTCTCGATCGGCTTGACTGCGGCGTGCAGGGCCTGGATCTCGGCCATCATGGCCTCGTCCACCGCGAGCCGGCCGGCGGTGTCGACCAGGAGCACGTCAATGTGGTGCTTGCGCGCGTAATCGAGCGCGGCAAGCGCGATGTCGACCGGCTTCTGCGCGGTTTCCGAGGGGAAGAAACCGACCCCGGCCTGAGCCGCCACCGTCTTCAACTGCTCGATCGCCGCCGGACGATAGACGTCGGTGGAGACCACCAGCACCTTCTTCTTCTGCTGCTCGTGCAGCAGTTTGGCGAGCTTGCCGGTGGTGGTGGTCTTGCCCGCGCCCTGCAGGCCGGCCATCAGCACGACCGCGGGCGGCTGGGTGGACAGGTCGAGCCCCTCGTGGGCACCGCCCATCAGCGCCTTGAGTTCGTCGTGCACCACGCCGACCAGGGCCTGGCCGGGGGTCAGCGAGGCGATGACCTCCTGGCCGACCGCCTTCTCCCTGACCTTGGCGACGAAGTCCTTGACGACGGGGAGCGCGACGTCGGCCTCGAGCAGTGCCATGCGCACCTCGCGCATCGCCTCCTGGATGTTCTCTTCCGTGAGGCGGGCCTGGCCGCGCAGGGTCTTGACGACTTTGGACAGGCGTTGGGTCAGATTGTCGAGCATGTTCGGAGAGGCCTTGGGCGCGTGACTTGGAGTAAACTGTTGCAACGTATGCGATCAATTCTACTTCATCTGGTTCCTGCCTCGCTTTACGCAGCCGTGGGCGTGCTTTTCTGGCGGAGCTGCGTCATGGGCAGCGGCGCGCAGGATCGGCAGCGCGAGTGCATGAGCGCGCGCGAGCGTCTCTTGTTGCTGGCCGCGATCTTGACTCACGGTGCCATTCTGCACACCGCCATTTTCCCGGGCACGGACATGCGCTTCGGTTTCGGCGTCGCGCTGTCCTTGATGGTATGGCTGGCCGTGTGCTTCTACTGGGTCGAGACCCTCTACACCCGCCTTGAGGGCCTGCATGCGGTGATCATGCCCGCTGGCGCGCTTGCCAGTGTGATCCCGCTGTTTTTCCCCGGCGAACACGTGCTCGCCAATGCGGCCTCGCCCGCCTTCCGCGTGCACTTCGTCATCGCAATGCTCGCCTACAGCCTGTTTACGCTCGCGGCCCTGCACGCGATGCTGATGTCGGTTGCCAGCCGCCAGCTGCACAACGCACGCTTCAGCCGCGTGCTCGCGGGGCTGCCTCCACTACTCACCATGGAGGCCCTGCTGTTCCGCCTGATCAGCATCGCCTTCGTGCTGCTCACGCTTACCCTTGTCACCGGCGTGCTGTTCGCCGAGACCTTGTTCGGCCAGGCGCTGCGTGTAGACCACAAGACGGTGTTCGCCTTCATCTCATGGCTGCTGTTCGGTGGCCTGCTGGTGGGACGCAGACTGCGGGGCTGGCGCGGGCGCGTCGCCCTGCGCTGGACGCTGGCGGGCTTCGTGGCGCTGATGCTCGCCTACGTGGGCAGCCGCTTCGTAATCGAGGTCGTACTCGAGCGTGTCGGATAAGCGTCACCCCCCGTCATTGACACCGCTCAAGCCCGCACGAATACTCGGGCTCCCCAGACTTAGCATATCCCCGTGTCGGACATACACCTGACGCTTCAAATCGCCGCGCTCGTCGTCCTGCTGGTGCTCTCGGGCTGTTTCTCGATGTCCGAGACAGTAATGATGGCGGCCAACCGTTACCGCCTGCGCTCGCTTGCAGGCCAGGGCAACCGCGGCGCCACGCTCGCGCTCGACCTGCTTGCCAAGACCGACCGCCTGCTGGGCGTCATCCTGCTGTTCAACAACCTGGTCAACACCGCGGCCGCCACGCTGGTCAGCGTGATCACGCTCGAACTCTTCGGCAACGAGCGCTGGGCACTGGGCATCGCGACGCTACTTGTCACCTTTGCCATCCTGGTGTTTTCGGAGATCACCCCGAAGGTGATTGGTGCCAACCACGCGGACCGTCTCGCGCCCTTCGTGGCCTATCCGCTATCGGCACTGCTGCGCATCTTCTACTTTGCGGTCTGGTTCGTGAACCTTTTTTCGCGTGGCCTGCTCGGACTGATGGGGTTGAAGTCGAAGGACGACACCAGCAGCGCGCTGTCGGTCGAAGAGCTACGGGCGATGGTGATCGAATCGGGCCAGTACATTCCGCACAAGCACCGCAGCATCCTGATGAACCTCTTCGACCTCGAGAGCATCACGGTCGAGGACGTGATGACACCGCGCGGCGCCATCGAAGGCATCGACCTGTCCGACCCGGAAGGCGAGATCCGGCACCAGATCGCCACCAGCTTCCACACCCGCCTCGCGGTGTACGACGGGGACCGCGAACACGTGATCGGCGTACTGCATCAACGCCGCCTTCTCAGCGACACGCTCGAGCAGGCTTTCGACACCGAGCGCCTGCGCGAGCTGCTCGCGCGCCCATACTTTGTCCCGGCCGACACGCCGCTGTACTCGCAGCTCCAGTTCTTCCAGGAAAACCAGCAGCGCCTGGCCTTCGTCGTGGACGAGTACGGCGAGCTGCTCGGCCTCATCACCCTTGAAGACATCATCGAGGAATTGATAGGCAAGTTCACAACCAGCACGCCCGACGCCGGCGACCGCATGGCGTGGAACGAGGACGGCAATGTGCTGGTCGATGGTTCGGCCAACCTGCGCGAGCTCAATCGCAAGCTCGAGCTCGAGTTGCCCACGAACGGTCCGAAGACGCTCAACGGCCTGATCCTCGAGCACCTGCAGGACATTCCCGAAACCGGCGTGTCGATGAAGATTGCCGACACGCCGATCGAAGTCGTACAGACACAGGACCGCATGGTGCGCACCGCGCGCCTGTTCCGCCCGGTTTCACGCAACGACGTCCAATGAGGCAACGGATCACGGCAGGCATGGAACGGCGCTTTACAAGGCCTCAACCGGCGGGCAACATCGACCGCACCTCGAACTCGAGCAAGGCATGGCGGCAACCACCAAACCGACCCTGAGCGGCTTTGCCAGGGCGCTCATCCAGCATGGCCATCTGCAGGAGGCGGATGCGATTACCTGCTCTGCGCATGCCGGCGACGCGACCAACGCCTTCATGCTCGACGTGGCCAATCGCGGCCTGATGAGCTGTGCGGCGATGGCGCGCTTCGCCGCCGAGATCTTCGGTTACCCGCTGCTCGACATCGCGGCCTTCGACCCGGAGATGTTTGCGCGCGAGGCGGTCGACCGCAAACTGCTGGCAAAGCACCAGGTCGCCCCCCTCGCCAAGCGCCAGAACCGCATCACACTCGCCACCGCCGACCCGTCGAATCTGCGCGCGCTCGACGAGATCCGTTTCCAGACCGGCATGCAGCTCGACCTCGTGATTGCCGAGGCCGACAAGCTCAAGCGCGTCGTCGAAACCCTGTCCGAATCCGCTGCCGACACGCTCAAGGAGCTGACCGGTGAAGCCTTCGACATGGACATGCTGCAGCACGACAGCCCGGCGCAGCAGCGCGAGGACGATGAAGCAAACGAGGTCGATGACGCCCCGGTCGTCAAGTTCATCCAGAAGGTGTTGATCGACGCGATCAACGAGGGCGCCTCCGACGTCCACTTCGAGCCCTACGAGAAGTACTACCGCATCCGCGTGCGCACCGACGGCATCCTGCGCGACATCTCGCAACCACCCCTGGTGCTCAAGGACAAGATCGCCGCGCGCATCAAGGTGATCTCGCGTCTGGACATTTCCGAGAAACGCGTGCCGCAGGACGGGCGCATGAAGCTCGTGCTGTCCAAGAACAAGGCGATCGACTTCCGCGTGTCGACCCTGCCCACGCTGCATGGTGAGAAGATCGTGATGCGGATCCTCGACCCGAGTTCGGCCATGCTCGGCATCGATGCGCTCGGCTACGACCCGGACCAGAAGGAGGCGCTGGTCAACGCAATCAAACGCCCCTACGGCATGGTGCTGGTGACCGGCCCCACCGGCTCGGGCAAGACGGTCTCGCTCTACACCTGCCTGAACATGCTCAATGGTGCGGACGTCAATATCTCCACTGCGGAGGACCCGGCCGAAATCAACCTGCCGGGCATCAACCAGGTCAACGTCAATGAAAAGGCGGGGCTAACCTTCTCGGCCGCACTGCGCTCCTTCCTGCGTCAGGACCCGGACATCATCATGGTGGGCGAGATCCGCGACCTGGAAACCGCCGAGATCGCGGTCAAGGCTGCGCAGACCGGCCACCTCGTGCTGTCCACCCTGCACACCAACGACGCGCCCTCGACCCTTGAACGCCTAAAGAATATGGGCGTGGCGCCGTTCAATATCGCATCCTCGGTGATTCTTATCACGGCCCAGCGCCTTGCCCGCCGGCTATGCTCCTGCAAGAAGCCGATGGAAATTCCGATGGAGGCGCTGATCGAGGCCGGATTCGGCGCCGAGGAACTGGACGAAAGCTGGCAGCCGATGGGGCCAGTGGGCTGCGACCGCTGCAAGGGCAGCGGCTACAAGGGCCGCGTGGGCATCTATCAGGTCATGCCGATCACCGAGGAAATCGCCCACATCATCATGACGGGCGGCAACTCGATGGACATCGCCGCCCAGGCCAGCCGCGAAGGCGTGCGAGACCTGCGCCAGTCGGGTCTGCGCAAGGTAAAACAGGGCGTCACCTCACTCTCAGAAGTGCTGGCGTCGACCAACGAATAAAGGACGTTCGATCTCATGGCGACAGCAAGCCGGGCAGTGCGCGCCACAGGCCCGAAGGAAGATCTGTACACCTGGGAAGGCAAGGACAAGACCGGCAAGGTCGTCCGCGGCGAGATCCGCGCCGCCGGCGACGCCATGGTGCAAGCCATGTTGCGCCGCCAGGGCATCCAGGTCAGCAAGGTCAAGAAGCACAAGATGGCCCGCGGCGGCCGCATCAGCGACAAGGACATCGCCCTGTTCACCCGCCAGCTCGCAACCATGATGAAGTCGGGCGTGCCGCTGCTGCAGGCGTTCGACATCGCCATGAAGGGCTCGGGCAATCCGGCGCTGTCGCGCCTGCTCAACGACATCCGCACCGACGTCGAGACCGGTCTCAACCTGTCTCAAGCCTTCGCCAAGCACCCGGCGCATTTCGACAAGCTGTTCTGCAACCTGGTCGCCGCCGGTGAACAGGCGGGCATCCTCGACAGCCTGCTCGACCGCATCGCCACCTACAAGGAAAAGATCCTCGCCATCAAGAGCAAGATCAAGTCGGCGCTGTTCTACCCGGCCGCCGTGGTGGTGGTCGCCGGCCTGGTGGTCTCGGTGATGATGCTGTTCGTGATTCCCGAATTCAAGAGCGTGTTCGCCAGCTTCGGCGCCGACCTGCCTGCGCCGACGATGATGGTGATCGCAATGTCGGATTTCTTCGTGCAGTCCTGGTATCTCGTCTTCGGCGCCCTGATCGGGACGATCGTCTTCATCGCCTGGAGCTACAAGCGCTCCACGGCGATGCAGATCGCGCTTGACCGCGCGCTGCTACGCTTCCCGGTGATCGGCCCGATCATCCGCAAGGCTACCGTCGCGCGCTGGACGCGCACGCTGTCGACGATGTTCGCCGCCGGCGTGCCGCTGGTGGAAGCGCTCGACTCGGTCGGCGGCGCTGCGGGCAACTACGTGTATCTGGTCGCGACCAGACAGATCCAGAGCGATGTCAGCACCGGCACCAGCCTCACCGTTGCAATGCAGAGCACCGACGTCTTTCCGACCATGGTTGTGCAGATGGTGTCGATCGGCGAGGAATCCGGCCAGCTCGATTCAATGCTGAGCAAGGTCGCGGACTTCTTCGAGCAGGAGGTGGACGACGCAGTTGCCGGCCTGTCGCAACTGCTCGAGCCCCTGATCATGGTCTTCCTCGGCACCATCATCGGCGGCCTGGTGGTGGCGATGTACCTGCCGATCTTCAAGCTCGGCGCGGTCGTCTGATCCATGCTGGCGCTCCTGCAAGATCCGGTGGCCTTCGCCACGCTCGCCGCCCTGCTCGGTCTGTTCGTCGGCAGCTTCCTCAACGTCGTCATCCATCGCCTGCCGAAGATGATGGAGCGCGACTGGCACGCCCAGGCCGCTGAGTTGCGCGGCGAGGACGCGCCGGCTGGCGAGCGCTTCAACCTCGCCACCCCGCGCTCACGGTGCACGCATTGCGGCCACCAGATCGACGCGCTCGAGAACATCCCGGTGGTCAGCTATGTACTCCTGCGCGGACGCTGCCGCCACTGCGGCGCCGGCATCAGCAAGCGCTACCCGATCGTCGAGGCCTTCACCGCCGTGCTCTCGGGCTATGCCGCCTGGCACTTCGGCTACGGGCTGGCCGCGGCGGGCGCCCTGCTCTTCATCTGGGCGATGGTGGCGCTGGCCTTCATCGATCTCGACACCCAGTTGCTGCCCGACGACATCACCCTGCCGCTGCTGTGGCTGGGACTGGCCTTCAACCTCACCGGCACCTACACCGAGCTGTCGAGCGCGGTCGTCGGTGCCATGGCCGGCTATCTGGCGCTGTGGTCGGTGTTCTGGCTGTTCAAGCTCGCCACCGGCAAGGAAGGCATGGGCTACGGCGACTTCAAGCTGCTCGGCGCAATTGGCGCCTGGCTTGGCTGGCAGGTGCTGCCGCTGACCATCCTGCTGTCGTCGCTGGTCGGGGCGGTGGTCGGCATCGCCCTGATCGCCTTCGCCCGCCACGGACGCAACGTGCCGATCCCGTTCGGACCCTACCTGGCCGCTGCGGGTGTGATCGCCTTGTTCTGGGGCGAAGCCCTGACGACGCACTACCTGGGCCTGCTCTGACCCCGTCCCCGAACGGGGCTTGAAGCGAGCATCTGCCGCCCTAATCTATCGAGCGCGTTCCGGCAACCGGAGCGCGCTTTTTCCTTATGCTGCATTGCGTTAGACTTGCGCACTTGTTTTCGGGAGCACCCCATGCCCATTTACGAATATCGTTGCCCAAGCTGCGGTTTCCAGAAGGAACACCTGCAGAAGATGAGCGACGCACCGCTGTCCTCCTGCCCATCGTGCGGCGCCACCGGCTATGCCAAGCTGCTGTCGGCCGCCGGCTTCCAGTTGAAGGGGTCGGGCTGGTATGCCACCGACTTCAAGAGTGGCGGCACCTCGGCGGCGACGCCCACGTCCTCCACTTCTTCTTCATCCGACGCCTCGCCCACTAGCGGCTGCGGCGGCGGCTGCGCGTGCCACTGACTTGAAAAAATACTTCATCACCGGCCTGCTGATCTGGATCCCGCTGGCGATCACCTTCATGGTGCTCGCCTGGATCATCGGCACGCTCGACGCGATCCTGCTGTGGCTGCCGACCGAACACCAGCCGAGCAGCTACATCGGCATCGACATCCCCGGCGTCGGCGTGGTGGCGAGCCTGCTGATCGTTTTCCTCACCGGCGTGGTGGCGGCCAACGTGCTCGGCCAGAAACTGGTGCGACTATGGGAGGCGCTGCTGTCGCGCATCCCGGTTGTGAAGTCGATCTACTACAGCGTCAAGCAGGTCTCGGACACGCTGTTCTCGAGTAGCGGCCAGGCCTTTCGCAAGGCGCTGCTGGTGCAGTACCCGCGCGAGGGTGCATGGACGATCGCCTTCCTGACCGGACAACCGGGCGGGGACGCCGCCAACCATCTGAGCGGCGACTATGTGAGCGTGTATGTGCCGACCACGCCGAACCCCACCTCGGGCTTCTTCCTGATGATGCCGCGCGCGGACGTCATCGAGCTCGACATGAGCGTCGATGAAGCGCTCAAGTACATCATTTCCATGGGGGTGGTCTCGCCCCCATTGCGCAAGCCGGTGCCGCGCGCCGCGCTGCTCAACGAATGACGACGGCCACTGCCGCCCGACAGAACTCACCGATCATTGACTCCCCGGGGCGGCGCGCCGCCCCCTGAACAGCCGGAACCCGACATGCGAACTCACTACTGCGGAAAAGTCACCGCCGCCGACCTCGACCAGATCGTCACCATCAGCGGCTGGGTGCACCGCCGCCGCGACCATGGCGGCGTCATCTTCATCGACCTGCGCGACCGCGAAGGCCTGGTGCAGGTGGTGTGCGATCCCGACCGTGCGGAGACGTTCAGGATCGCCGAATCGGTGCGCAGCGAATTCGTGCTCAAGATGAGCGGCAAGGTGCGCCGCCGTCCGGCCGGCACCGAGAACGCCAACCTCACCTCGGGCGAGATCGAGATCCTGTGTCACGACATCGAGGTCCTCAACGCGGCGGTCACGCCGCCCTTCCAGCTCGACGAAGAGAACCTGTCCGAGACCGTGCGCCTGACCAACCGCGTCATCGACCTGCGTCGCCCGCAGATGCAGAAGAACCTGATGCTGCGCTACAAGACCACGATGGCCTTCCGCCGCTTCCTCGACGGTGCCGGCTTCATCGACGTCGAGACGCCGATGCTCACCAAGAGCACGCCTGAAGGCGCGCGCGACTACCTCGTGCCCTCGCGCGTGCACCCGGGCCAGTTCTTCGCCCTGCCGCAGTCGCCGCAGCTGTTCAAGCAGCTCCTGATGGTGGCCGGCTATGACCGCTACTACCAGATCGTCAAATGCTTCCGCGACGAGGATCTGCGCGCCGACCGCCAGCCCGAATTCACCCAGGTTGACCTCGAGACCTCGTTCATGGACGAGCACGAGATCACCGCGCTGGTCGAGGAGATGATCCGCTACGTGTTCAAGGAGGCGATGGCGGTCGAGCTGCCCGCACCCTTCCCGCGCATGAGCTACGCCGAAGCCATGCGCCGCTACGGCTCGGACAAGCCCGACCTGCGCGTCACGCTCGAGCTCACCGACGTCACCGACGCGGTGCAGGACGTCGCCTTCAAGGTGTTCAGCGGTCCCGCCACCTCGGGCGGCCGCGTCGCGGCGATGCGCGTGCCGGGCGGCAGCAGCCTCACCCGTGGCGAGATCGACGAATACACCAAGTTCGTCGGCATCTACGGCGCCCGCGGCCTGGCCTACATCAAGGTCAATGACGTCACCCAGCCCAACGAGCAGGGCCTGCAGTCGCCCATCGTCAAGAACCTTCACGAGACCGCGCTCACCACCATCCTCGAGCGCACCGGCTCACAGTCGGGCGACCTCATCTTCTTCGGCGCCGACAAGACCAAGGTGGTCAACGACGCCATGGGCGCGCTGCGCATCAAGCTCGGCCACGAGAAGGGCTACGTCACCGGCGAGGCGTGGTGCCCGCTGTGGGTGGTCGACTTCCCGATGTTCGAGTACGACGAGGACGACAAGCGCTGGACCGCCTGCCATCACCCCTTCACCAGCCCGAAGGACGAGCACATCGAGCTGCTCGAATCCAACCCGGGCGAGTGCCTGGCCAAGGCCTACGACCTCGCCTTGAACGGCTGGGAGATCGGCGGCGGCTCGGTGCGTATCCACCGCGCCGACGTGCAGGCGCGCGTGTTCGAGGCGCTCAACATCGGCCCCGAGGAGCAGCAGGCCAAGTTCGGCTTCCTGCTCGACGCGCTCAAGTACGGCGCCCCGCCGCATGGCGGCCTCGCCTTCGGGCTGGATCGCATCGTCACCATGATGACCGGCGCCGAGTCCATCCGCGACGTGATCGCCTTCCCCAAGACCCAGCGCGCCCAGTGCCTGCTCACCGACGCGCCCAGCGGCGTGGACGAGAAGCAACTGCGCGAACTGCACATCCGCCTGCGCCAGAAGGTGCAGACCGAGGTCGAGGTCGAGCGCGGCTGAGCACACGCTTGGCCCGTGGGAGCGGGCTTGCCCGCGCATGCAGCGGCTCCACGCACGCCGTTCGCGGGCAAGCCCGCTCGCACGGCTCGACGCCCCCTCCTGGCGCCCATGCCTGAAGCCCCCGCGACGAAGATGGATTTCTTCGTCGCGGGGGCTTCAGCCTTTGCGCTGCCTGCCGTAATCTTCGGTCATGGCACGCCCCCAGCGTGCGTCCGGTACCCTGTCCGATGCTGCTGCCCCACGATATCGATGTCCTCGTCGTCGAGAGCCAGGCGACCATGCGCGCGCAACTGCGCAACATGCTCACGTCCATCGGCATCGAGGCGCCGCAGTTTGCCGTGTCGGCGACGATGGCCATGCGCCGGCTGCGTGCACAGCGTTTCGACCTCGTGCTGTGCGAATACAACCTCGGCGAAGGCCAGGACGGCCAGCACCTGCTCGAGGACCTGCGCCAGCACCGCATCATCCCGCTCGACACCCTGTTCGTGATGATCACCGCCGAGCGCAACTACGAGCGCGTGACCAGCGCCTGCGAGCTCGCCCCCAACGATTACATCCTCAAACCGCTCACCGCCGAGACGCTGCGGGTGCGCCTTCTGCGCGCACTCGAAAAGCGCGACGCCTTCCTGCCCGCCTGGCAGCTCATGAAGATTGGCGACCCGGTGGCGGCGATCGACTACTGCCGGATCGCGCGCAACGAGTTTCCGCAACACCTGGTCGACTTCATGCGTCTGCAGGCCGAGCTGCACGCAGGGATCGGCCAGATCGCCGAGGCCGAGACGCTGTATCGCGAGATCCTGTCGGCACGCCCCATCCCGTGGGCCTCACTCGGCCTCGCGCGCATGCTGGTGCTGAAGAAGTCCTGGGTCGAAGCCGAACACATCCTGACCGAGCTGCTCGCCCGCCACGATCGCTTCATCGAGGCCTACGAGCTGCTCGCCCGGCTGCGTGAGGAAACCGCGCGCCCGCAGGAAGCCTGCGCGGCCTTGCAGCGCGCCAGCGAACTGTCGCCCTATCGCATCGCCCGACTGCGTCATCTCGGCGAGCTGGCCTTGAGCGCCGGTGACCCGGCAACCGCCGAGCGCAGCCTCATCGACGTCGTCGAGCGTGGCAAATACTCCGAGTTTCGCGAACCCGAGGACCATGTGCGCCTGCTGCAGGCCCAGCTCGCCCTGCACAAGCTCGCCGATGCGCGCGAAACGCTCGGCGACCTCGAGCGCGGCCTGGGACGCCACCCCAAGGGCGAGCTGTGCGCAGCGATCGGCGGCGCGCTCATCCAGGCCCATCAGCACGACCACACCGCGGCCCGGCAGTCGATGCTGGGCGCACTGCGCAATCCCACACGTCTGCGCGAACTCTCCGTCGGTCTGCGCCAGGAGCTCGTCAAGGCGTGCTACGACCAGCAGATGTCCGACGAGGGCACCGAACTGCTCGCCGACCTGATCCGTACCGCAGGCGATGACCGCACGCTGGAGTCGACGCGTGCGGCGCTGCGCTCGCGCGGCCTCGACCAGGTCTCGCGCGAGGTCGAGGCGAAGGTGCAGGCCGAAGTGAAGTCGCTGGTGACCACCGGCGCCCAGAAAGCGCACGCCGGCGACTTCGACGGCGCCGTGGCCGAGATGATGAATGCCGCGCGCAAGATGCCCGGCAATCCGCACGTGCTGTTCAACGCCGCGCTCGCCCTGCTGCGCCACATCGAGAACCGCGGCTGGAACGAGGCCTTCGCCGCCCAGGCGAGCGCGCTGATCGAGCGCGCCCAGCGCCTTTCGCCCGCCAACCCACGGCTGACGGCGATCACGGAATTCATGCACGAGCTGATGAAGCGCTTCGGCATCGCCCCCACCCGCTCACAGCCCAAGCCGCGCCCGGCCTGACACCCATGCTGCGCAACCTGATCACCCGCCTGCTGCTCCTGTTCGCCGTCGTCGGCAGCCTGATCGCCTGCGCACCGCCCGCCGGCTCGGACACTCGTCTGCCTTCGCACGCCGGCCTGCCGGCCGAGGCGATCGAGACCCTCGCCCTCATCCAGCGCGGCGGGCCCTTCCCCTACCGCAAGGACGGCACCACCTTCCAGAACCGCGAGCGCCTGCTGCCGGCCAAGCCGCGCGGCTATTACCGCGAATACACGGTGCCCACGCCCGGCTCGCGCGACCGTGGCGCGCGCCGCATCGTCGCCGGTGGCAACCCGCCCGAAGTGTTCTACTACACCGCCGATCACTACAGCAGCTTCCGCCAGATCGAACCCCTGCCATGACCACCACGCCGCCCCGACCCGACCCGAACACCCCCGGCGCCGCCGCGCACATGGACATCCGCGTCGATCTGGCCGGCTGCACCGACAAGGCTACCCTGCTCGCGCGCTTCGCGGCCGCGCTGCACTTCCCCGACTGGTTCGGCCACAACT
The DNA here is from genome assembly GCF_034003485.1 of Thauera sp. Taxonomy (GTDB): domain Bacteria; phylum Pseudomonadota; class Gammaproteobacteria; order Burkholderiales; family Rhodocyclaceae; genus Thauera. The sequence continues at coordinate 56,431 of NZ_JAVEYL010000002.1, read as the reverse complement.
GGGACGCATTGTCCGACTGCCTCACCGACCTGTCCTGGCTCCCGGCCCGGCACTACCGCATCGAACTCGCCCAGCCGCAGACCCTGCGCACCGCAGCGCCCGACACCCTCGACACCGCACTCGAGATCCTCGGCGAGGCAGCCGAGTTCTGGGCCGACGACGGGGTGATCTTCGAATTCGCGCTCAGCGAGACGCCGCTGGAAGACGATCGCCCTGCGCCAGGCGCGCCCGCCTGTCCTCGATGAGTTCTGCAAGACAGCGCGGACAGTAGCAGCCGGCATCCGCGGGCAGCGCGCCCGCTTCCGGCACCGCAAAAGCAGCCGGAAACGCCGCGCACCAGCACGCGGATTCGCCCGCCTGCATGCCGCATGTGAAGGTCGCGCCGCAGCGCGGACAGGTGTTGGTCGGCTCGCTCATTACAGAAACGCCTCGGGCATTCATCGTCGTCGAACGGCGCCAGGCCCCGTGGCCGGCGGCGTCGTGCCGTCGATGATAGTGCATTCCCTTCCTGCAGTTCCGCTCCCCGCCTTCCGCCCGCGGCTATCGCCGCCGGAACAGCCGGCTTGAAAACCCGAGGCACGCACCTATATTGGTTGTGAGGCCGGAATGGACCGGCAGCCTTGAGAAGAGGAGAACCGTACATGAGCACGAATGTCACCCGACGCGTCGATCCCCTGGAAGACTTCTTCCGCGGCTTTTTCGTCCGCCCCGTTGATTTCGGCAGTGGCCCGGTGGCCAACATGGGGACGGATGCGCCGCAGATGCGGGTCGATGTGAAGGAAAACGCCGACGGCTACGAAGTGCATGCCGAACTGCCGGGGATGAAGAAGGAAGACATCCACGTCCACATCGACGGCCCGGTGGTGTCGATCAGCGCCGAACGCAAGCAGGAAAAGGAAGTGAAGGACGGCGAGAAGGTGCTGCGCACCGAGCGCTACTTCGGCAAGGTCTCGCGCAGCTTCCAGCTCGGCCAGGAAATCGACGAAGCGAAGGCCTCGGCCAAGTTCAACGACGGCGTGCTCGAACTGGCGCTGCCGAAGAAGGCCGAAGCCCAGGCCAAGCGCCTCGCGATCGACTGATCCTGCGCCGTCACGCCCTTGTAAGAAACCCGCCCCGGGAAGAATGCCGGAGGCGGGTTTTGTTCTTCCTGGGGGCCGCAGCGTCTGCGCCGCCGGTATCCGTCCAGCCTTACTTGCTCTTGATCATCGTGCCGACGCCGTGGTCGGTGAGGATCTCGAGCAGCAGGCAGTGTTCGACGCGACCGTCGATGATGTGCACCGACTTCACGCCGTTACGCGCGGCATCCAGCGCCGAACCGATCTTGGGCAGCATGCCGCCCGACAGCGTGCCGTCGGCCACCAGATCGTCGATCTGGCGCGGGGTCAGGCCGGTGAGCAGGTTGCCCGCCTTGTCGAGCACGCCCGGGGTGTTGGTGAGCAGCACCAGCTTCTCGGCCTTGAGGATCTCGGCCAGCTTGCCGGCGACCACGTCGGCGTTGATGTTGTAGGTCTCGCCCTCTTCGCCCACGCCGATCGGCGCGATCACCGGGATGAAGTCGCCCTTGTCGAGGAAGGCGATCAGGCTGGGGTCGATGCTGGTGATCTCACCCACCTGGCCCACGTCGATCAGGTCGCCCACCGGCGCGTCGAGCTTCTGCATCAGCAGCTTCTTGGCGCGGATGAAACTGGCGTCCTTGCCGGTGAGACCCACGGCCTTGCCGCCAGCCTGGTTGATCAGGTTCACGATCTCCTTGTTCACCTGACCGCCGAGCACCATCTCGACCACCTCCATGGTCTCGGCGTCGGTCACCCGCATGCCCTGGATGAACTCGCCCTTCTTGCCCACGCGCGCGAGCAGGCTCTCGATCTGTGGGCCGCCGCCATGCACCACCACCGGGTTCAGGCCGACCAGCTTGAGCAGCACCACGTCACGCGCGAAGCAATCCTTGAGGTGCGGATCGGTCATCGCGTTGCCGCCGTACTTGATGACGATGGTCTTGTCGAAGAAGCGCTTGATGTAGGGCAAGGCCTCGGCAAGGATCTCGGCCTTGCGTGCAGGGGTCACGGCTTGATGGGGGGCGGACTGGGTCATCGGGAAGCTCCTTGAACGAACCCCACGATTCTAGTGGCCTGCCCCCGGAACCGGAAGCGCACTGCAGCAATCGACCGCCGCCGCATCGGGAGCGGATCGACTGAATATCCTACCGCTATCAGTTTTTTCGGAATGTTCAATTGGATCTATCAACGACCGTTACCCATAATGAAGACGTGTAAAGCGCCGTGCAGTCCGCCCGGTCCGCTTCGCCCTCACGTCACGAGGAGTTCCGCCATGGTCGACAAAGTTTCCCGCCTGCATTTCCAGCCCGCCAGCCCGGCCGGCGCCTTGCGTGCGCTCAGCGGCTGGCTGATTGCGATCACCGGCCTCGCGCTGCTCGTCGCCCAGTTGGTTCGCAGCATCGAAGGCTTCGATCTGCCGGTGTCGGGCGCCGTCTCTGGTGGCGCGATGGCGGCCGCTGCGACCGCCATCGGTGCCGCCCCGCTGCTGGTGGTGCGCCGCATCGGCGCCAATGTGCAGGGCATGCTGCTGGGCTTCGGCGCGGGCGTGATGCTGGCGGCGAGCGTGTTCTCGCTGCTGCTGCCGGCGTTCGAGGCCGCTCAGGCGCAGGCCGCTTCCGAACTCAGCGCCGCCACCCTGGTCGCGCTCGGCGTGCTGATCGGCGCCGGCGGCCTGCTCGCGATGGATCGCGCCCTGCCCCACACCCACGCCCCCGAAGGCCGCCACAGCGGCGCTGCGGTGTGGCTGTTCGTGTTCGCGATTGCGGTGCACAACATTCCCGAAGGGCTCGCCATCGGCGTCGCTGCGGGCCTGAACGGCAGCGGTGCGAGCTCGGGCGACGCGGTCGCGGCAGGCATCTCGCTGCAGAACATCCCGGAAGGCCTGATCGTGGCGATCGCGCTCGTCACTGCCGGCTACAGCCGCTGGCTGGCCTTCGGCGTTGCAGCCGTATCCGGCCTGATCGAGCCGATCGCCGCCATTGCCGGCTCGATGATGGTCTCGGTGTCGGCGATGATCCTGCCCTGGGGCCTGGCGGGGGCGGCCGGCGCGATGCTGTTCGTGGTCAGCCACGAGATCATCCCGGAGTCGCACCGCCGCGGCCACGAGACGCTGGCCACCGGCGGCCTCATCGTCGGTTTCGTGCTGATGATGCTGATGGACTCACTGCTCGGCTGAAGGACGCACGGCCAGGGCCGGTTGCAACGGCGCAGCACAAAAGCGAAGGGCGCCCACATGGAGCGCCCTTCGCTTTTGATGTTCAGGGTGGCGAGCCTGACCCCCGGCACTTGCAGGAAACGGCTGTGGCTGCTGCCTTCCGGCCCTGACCAGGTTCACCGCGCTGCAATGCGGGGAGACCCGCCACGGCCGGCATTGTAGCAGCATGAGCAGCGCGCGGGGCGCCCTTGCCGCGTCCTTGTCCGCGCACCGGCTTGCGCACCGGCCAAGCTGCGGGGCTGCAGCCGGTGCCGGTGCCGGGTTGGATCAGCCCTTGAGCTCGGGGAAGTCTTCCTCGAAGAACTCCAGCTCGCCGCGCACGTTCTCGCCGCGCGCCTCTTCCGCCTTGCGCAGCTCGACACGACGGATCTTGCCCGAGATGGTCTTGGGCAGGTCGGCGAAGGACAGGCGGCGGATGCGCTTGTACGGAGCCAGGCGTTCGCGGGTGAAGGCGAAGATGTCCTTGGCGAGTTCCTTGCTCGGCTCCTGGCCGGCGACCAGGATGATGAAGGCCTTGGGCACCGCCAGGCGCAGCGGATCCGGGCTCGGCACCACCGCGGCTTCGGCCACGGCCGGGTGCTCGATCAGCACGCTCTCGAGCTCGAACGGGCTGATGCGGTAGTCCGAGGCCTTGAACACGTCGTCCGCGCGCCCGACATAGGTGATGTAGCCCTCGTCATCGATGCTGGCGACGTCACCGGTGCGGTAGTGGCCGTCACGCATCACTTCCGCGGTCTTGGCCGCATCGCCGGCGTAGCCGACCATCAGGCCGACCGGGCGGTGCTCGCCCATCACCAGCGCCACTTCGCCCTCGACCGACGCCTTGCTCTCGGCGTCCAGCAGCGCAATCCTGTAGCCGGGCAGCGGGCGGCCCATGGAGCCGGGCTTGAGCGGCTGGTCGGGCGTGTTGCCGATCTGCGCGGTGGTCTCGGTCTGGCCGAAGCCGTCGCGGATGGTGATGCCCCAGGCCTTCTTCACCTGCTCGATGACCTCGGGGTTGAGCGGCTCGCCGGCGCCGATGAGTTCGCGCAGCCGGGTCTTCACCGACGCCAGGTCCTGCTGGATCAGCATGCGCCACACGGTCGGCGGCGCGCACATGGTGGTGATCTCGTACTTCACCAGCACGTCGAGCAGGGCCTTGGCGTTGAAGCGGTTGTAGTTGTACAGGAACACGCAGGCGCCGGCGTTCCAGGGCGCGAAGAAGCAGCTCCAGGCATGCTTGGCCCAGCCCGGCGAGGAGATGTTCATGTGGCGGTCGTTGGGCTTCAAGCCGATCCAGTACATCGTCGACAGGTGGCCGACCGGGTAGGACTGGTGAGTGTGCAGCACCAGCTTGGGCTTGGAGGTAGTACCCGAGGTGAAGTAGAGCAGCAGCGGGTCGTCGACGCGGGTCACGCCGTCAGGCGTGAACACGTCGGATTCGGCCGCGGCCTCCTCGAAGGCCTTCCAGCCCGCAGGCGCCCCGCCCACGGCGATACGGCCGAAGCTGCCGGGCAGGCTCTCGAACTTGTCGGTGTGGGCAGTGCCGATGACGACGTGCTTGACCTGGCCGCGCTCGACGCGGTCCACCAGGTCGTCGGGGGTGAGCAGCGTGGTTGCGGGAATCACCACTGCGCCGAGCTTGATCGCGGCAAGCATGGTCTCCCACAGCGGCACTTCGTTGCCGAGCATGATCAGGATGCGCTCGCCGCGCTTGACGCCCTGCTTGCGCAGCCAGTTGGCGACGCGGTTCGAGCGTGCCGACATCTCGGCGAAGGAGAGCTTCGACTCGCTGCCGTCTTCCTCGATGATCCACAGCGCCGGGTTGTCGTTGCCCGCGGCCAGGGTGTCGAAGTAGTCCAGCGCCCAGTTGAACTCCTTCAGCTTCGGCCACTTGAAGCCGGCGTAGGCGGTGGCGTAGTCGCTGCGGTGTTGCAGCAGGAAGTCGCGTGCAGCAAGAAATTCGGTAACAGCAGTCATGGGCTCTCCTCTCCATTGCCTCGTTGAAATCAATTGCGGCGGGGATGCCCCGCCAAGCCAGCCGTCTATTTTACGTTGACGTTAACGTAATTCCTCGACAGAGATCAAGAAAACCGCTTTGAGAATAAATCCGACCCGGCTGTGCTGCAAAGTCAGTACTTTGCCCCATTACCCCGCCCGACGCCGTTTTTGCGGTCCTGCTGGCGCTCGTCTTCGCCCACCGCTCGCACCTCCGCGGAGCCGGAAGCACCCGGTATACTGCACAGCCGATGCGCCTGTTCGGCGCTCTTTCGCCGCGAGGAATGCCCATGTCTTCGACACCGCCCGCCCTCATCGCTCGCTACGGCACCGACGCCGCACCTGCCGAAGCGGCACTGACTCCGCTGATCGAACAACTGCTGGCGCACCGTTCGGTGCGCGCCTACCTGCCCGACCCGGTAAGCGATGCACAACTCACGGCCATCGCCGCCGCCGCACAGTCGGCGGCCAGCTCGTCCAACCTCAACGTCTGGAGCGTGGTCGCGGTACGCGAGGCCGGCACCCGCGCCCGCCTCGCCGAACTCGCCGGCAACCAGGCCCATGTGCGCGACGCACCGCTGCAGCTTGTATGGCTGGCCGACCTCGCCCGCCTGCGCCGCGTCGCAGAGGAGCTCGAGCGCCCGTCGGCCGGGCTGGACTACACCGAGATGTTTCTGACCGGTGTCATCGACGCCACACTCGCCGCGCAAAACGCCGCGGCCGCGGCCGAATCGCTCGGCTTGGGCACGGTTTATATCGGTGGCATGCGCAATCATCCGGAAGCGGTCGCGGCGCTCCTCGATCTACCGCCCGAAGTGTTCGCCGTGTTCGGCATGTGCGTCGGCACGCCCGACCCGACCCACCCGGCCGAGGTCAAGCCGCGCCCGCCGCAGTCGGTGGTGGTGCATCACGAGCGCTACAGCCAGAATGTTCAGGACGCCGGTATCGAGGCCTACAACCAGACCATGGCGCGCTTCTACGACGAACAGAGGATGAATGTGCGCGGCACCTGGGCGGTGCATTCGGCCAAGCGCATCGCCGGGCCCGAGAGCCTCTCCGGCCGCGACCGCCTGATCGACGCCCTGCACGCCCTCGGCTTCAAGCTCAAGTAAGCCAACAAGCGTTCGCTACCCGCCCGTCCCGAGGAGACCTCATGCGCACCCGCAACACCTCCCTGACCACCGACCAGAAGGCCCTCGCGGTCAACCTCGACAAATACAAGTACGGCTCGATCGTCGAGATCGGCGCCGGCCAGGAGGTCGCCCGCCGCTTCTTCCAGGTCGGCGCCGCCGCCGGCACCGTCGCCAAGACGATGTCGGCCTATGACATGGCGGTCAGCGACGACATCTACGGCCATGTCGACCGCTACGTCAGCCGTGCGCGCCTGCTCCAGATGCTGGACAAGGAATTCACCCAGGTCGTCGCCCGCCTCGCCCATCTGCGGGCGAAGAACACCACCTTCTTCGCCTACGCCGCCACCGTCACCGCGCGCAGCTTCAAGCAGAAGAACGAGTGCCACGGCTGGGTCGGCATCCGCCTGCAACTGCACCCGGGCGCCGAGCCGAGCGACGTGATCATGCACGTGCGCATGCTCGACAACGACAACGCGCTGCAGTCCGAAGCGCTCGGCATCCTCGGCGTCAACCTCATCCACGGCGCCTTCTTCCACCACCAGAATCCCGAATGGGTGGTCGAGGGCCTGGCCGACGGGCTGGGCTCGGAGCGTATCGAGGTCGATCTGATCCACTTCTCCGGCCCCTACTTCGAGGAGGTCGAAAACCGCCTGATGAACCTGCACCTGATCCGCAGCTGGCTGACGCGGGCGGTAGTGTTCAACCCCGAGGGGCAGGTCGTGGTGCCGGGCGAACTGCTCTATCGCAAGCCGGTGATGGTGATGCGTGGCAGCTTCAAGCCGGTGACCCTGGTCAATGTCGACATGATGGCGTCGGGCGTCAAGCAGTTCAGCCAACTCTCCGAGGTCGACGAAAGCGAGATCCTGTCGCTCGCCGAGGTCACGATGAACTCGCTGATCAGCGGCGACAACGTCGACGGCGCCGACTTCCTCGCCCGCATCGACCTGCTCGCCTCGCAGGGCTACACGGTGATGATCTCGGACTACGTGCGCTTCTTCCGCCTGCGCGCCTACCTGCGCCGCTACACGCAGAAGCCGATCGGCATCGTGCTTTCGGTGCGCGACTTCCAGTTCCTGTTCGACGAGAAGTACTACGAGGGCCTGGAGGGCGGCATCCTCGAAGCCTTCGGCAAGCTCTTTCCCGACAACACGCACGTGTACGTCTACCCCTCGCGCCCGCGCGGCACCGATCCGTCGGCCACCGTCACACTCGACAACGTGCAGGTCCCGGCCAACCTGCGTCATCTGCTCGCGCACCTGAAGGAAAACGACAAGCTGGTGGCCGTGCAGCCCCACGACGACAGCCACCTCCACATCGACATCGCCGAGGTGCTCACCGGCTTGCGCCGCGGCCGCGGCGACTGGGAAGCCGACGTACCCGAGGGCGTGGCGCAGCGCATCATCGAATCGCGCCTGCTCGGTTACGACACCGAGTAGGCGCGCGGGGACACCTCGCGCAGTCACCACTCGCGCCGGAACTTCTTCGTCCTGACGGACTCTTTCATGTGGCACTGCAGCATTCGTGTACCGCATACGCAGGGAGAATAGGGACATGACGAAGAACAAGACCCCGCGCAAGACCATCGAACTCGCATTGCAGGGCGGCGGCGCCCACGGCGCGCTGACCTGGGGCGTGCTCGAGCGCCTGCTCGAGGAACCGCAACTGCACATCGAAGGCGTCAGCGGCACCAGCGCCGGCGCCATGAACGCCGTCGTGCTCGCCGACGGTCTGGAGGCCGGCGGGCCCGACGGTGCCCGCGCGGCGCTCGAACGTTTCTGGAAGACGGTCAGCGAGGCTGCCGTCGGCAGTCCCATCCAGCGCGACCTGTGGTCGCGCATCAACGGCGACTGGGGGCTGGAGAACTCACCGAGCTACGTGTTCTTCGATCACCTCAGCCGGGTGTTCTCGCCCTACGAGCTCAATCCGCTCAACCTCAATCCGCTGCGCGACCTGGTCGCCAGCACCGTCGACTTCGACCGCGTCAATCGCTGCACCGCGATCAAGGTCTTCGTCACCGCCACCAACGTGCGCAGCGGCCGGCCCAGGGTCTTCCGCCAGCCCGAGCTCAGCGTCGACGCGGTGATGGCCTCGGCCGCCCTGCCGCTCATGTTCCAGGCGGTGGAGATCGACGGCGAGGCCTACTGGGACGGCGGCTTCATGGGCAACCCGGCGCTCTTCCCGCTCGTGGATGAGTGCGACGCACGCGACCTCGTGCTGGTGCAGATCAACCCCTTCGAGCGCCCCGACCTGCCGCGCAGCGCGCGCGACATCATCAACCGCCTCAACGAGATCACCTTCAACGCCAGCCTGCTCAAGGAGCTGCGCGCGATCATGCTGCTGCGCGACCTGATCGAGGCCGAAGGTCTGGAGCAGGAGCGCTACCGCGACATGCGCCTGCACCGCATCCATGCCGACGAGGACCTCGTCGAGCTCAAGGCCTCGAGCAAGCTCAACGCCGAATGGGCCTATCTGTGCCATCTGCGCGACCTCGGCCGCAAGCGCGCCGAGCGCTGGCTCGAGAAGCACTGGAGCGACCTCGGCGAGCGCTCGAGCTTCAATCTCGACTGGCTGCTGGAGGACAGCATCAAGTCGGCGGCCACCATCAAGGAGGACCGCGCATGACCGGACTGCTCGGCGTCCTGCTCGCGCTCGGGCTGCTGATCTGGCTCGCCTGGCGCGGCGTCAGCGTGCTGCTGCTCGGGCCGGTGATGGCCCTGCTCGCCGCGGCGTTTGCCGCCGGCACGCCGCTGATGGCGACCTACACCCAGCTCTTCATGAGCTCGGCCGGCAGCTTCATCGTGCAGTACTTCCCGCTCTTCCTGCTCGGCGCCCTGTTCGGCAAGCTGATGGACGACAGCGGCGCGGCCGAGGCAATCGCCCAGGGCATCGTCGCCAGACTCGGCGCCGAGCGCGCCATCCTCGCCGTCGTGCTGGCGTGCGCGGTGCTCACCTACGGCGGCGTGTCGCTGTTCGTGGTGGCGTTCGCGGTGTACCCGATCGGCGCCGCGCTGTTCCGCCAGGCCGCCATCCCCAAGCGCCTGCTGCCGGCCACGATCGCGCTCGGCGCCTTCACCTTCACGATGACCGCGCTGCCCGGCACGCCGGCGATCCAGAACGCGATCCCGATGCCCTACTTCGGCACCACCCCCTTTGCCGCGCCGGTGCTGGGCATCATCGCCGCGCTGGTGATGTTCGGCCTCGGCCAGTGGTGGCTGGCCCGCCAGTCTGCGCGCGCACGTGCCGCAGGCGAAGGCTATGGCCAGCATGACGACGCCGGCGCAGAGCCTGCTGCGTTCGACAAGGACCAGCGCGAGCGCTGCGCGGGCGAGGGCTTCGACGTGCTGATGATCCCGCCCGACGAGGCCGCGCGCGATCTGCCGCCGTTTGCGGTGGCGATCGCGCCGGTGGTGCTGGTGATCGTGCTCAACTACGTCTTCAGCAGCCTGCTGATCCCGGCGCTCGACACCGGCTACCTCGGCGAGGAATTGTACGGCGCGACCTCGATCGACGCGGTGCGCGGCATCTGGGCGATCATCGGCTCGCTGACCGTTGCCTGCCTGCTGTTGCTCGCATTGTGCTGGCAGCGCATTGCCGACCTGCGCCGCAGCCTGGACGACGGCGCCAACGCCTCGGTGCTGCCGATCTTCAACACCGCCAGCCTGGTGGGCTTCGGCGCCGTCATCGCCGCGCTGCCCGCGTTCGAGCTGATCAAGGCCTTCGTCGACGAGCTCGGCGCGGGCAACCCGCTGGTCTCGCTGGCGCTGTCGGTAAACGTGCTCGCCGGCGTCACCGGCTCGGCCTCGGGCGGCATGAGCATCGCGCTGCAGACCCTGGGCACGGAGTATCTCGCGCTCGCGCAGTCCACCGGCATCTCCGCCGAGCTGATGCACCGCGTCACCACGGTCGCCACCGGCGGCCTCGACAGCCTGCCGCACAACGGCGCGGTCGTGACCCTGCTGGCGATCTGCGGTCTCAGCCACCGCGAGGCCTACAAGGACATCTTCATGGTCGCGGTGGTGTTCCCGATTCTGGCGCTGGTGCTGCTCGTTATACTCGGGTCCGTATTCGGCTCCTTCTGATTCACGCGCCGCAGCGGCGCGCGGTCCGCCGGCCGCGCCGTGCTGAGGCGCCTCACGCAAGGTTCTCGCGCAAGATCATGACTTCCCGACACCGCGACGCGCTGCAGATCGAAAATCCCCACGGCCTCGGCGCCGACGAGGTCATGGCCCGGCTATCGTCTGACAGCGCAGGCCTGTCCGCAGCCGAGGCCGAACGTCGTCTCGCCGAGCTTGGCCCCAACCGGCTTCCGACACCACCGAAGGAAGGCCTGCTCAAGCGCTTCTTCAAGCACTTCAACGATGTGCTGATCTATGTGCTGCTCGCTGCAGCGACCATCACCGCCGTGCTCGGGCACTGGATCGACACCGGCGTGATCCTCGGCGTGGTCGTCATCAACGCCATCATCGGCTTCATCCAGGAAGGCAAGGCCGAGCAAGCGCTCGAGGGCATCCGCAAGATGCTGTCGCTGCGCGCTCACGCCCGCCGCGAGGGGCAATGGAGCGAGGTCGATGCCGATGGCCTGGTGCCGGGCGACATCGTGCGCCTGCGCTCCGGCGACCGCGTGCCGGCGGATCTGCGCCTGGTCGAGGCGACCAACCTGCGCATCGAGGAGTCCGCGCTCACCGGCGAATCCGTGCCGGCCGACAAGAGCACCGACGCAGTCGATGCCAAAGCGGGCGTCGGCGACCGCTTCGGGATGGCTTTTTCCGGCACCCTGGTCGCCGCCGGGCGCGGCATCGGGGTGGTGGTCGCCACCGGGGCCAACACCGAACTCGGCCGCATCAACCGCCTGATCGCCGAGGTGCAGACGCTGCAGACCCCGCTCACCCGCCAGATGGCCCAGTTCAGCAAGATCCTTTCCGTGGCCATCGTGGCGCTGGCGGCGCTGATGCTGGTGATCGGCCTGCAGGTGCACGAGCTGCCACTGGCCGAGGTCTTCCTTGCCGCCATCGGCTTCGCGGTCGCAGCCATCCCCGAAGGTCTGCCGGCCATCCTCACCATCACCCTGGCGCTGGGCGTGCAGCGCATGGCACAGCGCAACGCCATCACCCGCAAGCTGACCGCGGTCGAGACCCTGGGCGCTGTCACCGTGATCTGCTCGGACAAGACCGGCACGCTCACCAAGAACGAGATGACCGCACGCCATGTCGTCACCCGCGGCGGCTTCTACGAGGTCAGTGGCACCGGTTACCGGCCCGAAGGCGACATCACGCTCGACGGTCGCAGCGCCAGCCTGCAGAGCAGCAGCCACCTGCACGCAGTGATCGAGGTTGTCGCGGTAGCCAACGACACCCATGTCGCCGAGGAGGACGGCCAGTGGAAGGTCACCGGAGAGCCTACCGAGGGCGCACTGCGCACGCTCGCCGACAAGGCCGGCTTCGATGCCGACGCCCACGAGCGTCACGCCAGCATCCCCTTCGAGTCGGCCAACAAGTTCATGGCCACGCTCAACACCGTGCCCGGCGGCACGCGCCGCATCCTGCTCAAGGGCGCGCCCGACCGCCTGCTCGACCGGTGCGCGAGCGAACTCGGCGCCGAGGACGAACTCCAGCCGCTCGACCGTGCATTCTGGGAGGAACAGATCGAGGCCCTGAGCGCCGAAGGCCTGCGCGTGCTCGCCGCCGCGGCGCGCGAAGTGGCGGGCGACAAGGATGAGCTCGCACTCGAGGACCTCGAGGAAGACATGGTCTTTCTCGGCCTCATCGGCATCATCGACCCGCCGCGCCCCGAGGCGACCGACGCCATCCGCTCCTGCCACACCGCCGGCATCCGCGTGAAGATGATCACCGGCGACCACGCCGGCACCGCGCGCGCGATCGGTATCGAGATGGGCCTGGGCACGGCCGACGAGCTCAAGGTGATCTCGGGCGCCGAGATCGAGGCCGCCTCGGACGAGGAGTTGCAGGCCATCGCCCACGACTGCGACATCTTCGCCCGCACCAGCCCCGAGCACAAACTGCGCCTGGTGAAGGCCCTGCAGGCGCGTGGCGAGGTGGTTGCGATGACCGGCGACGGCGTCAATGACGCGCCCGCGCTCAAGCGCGCCGACGTGGGCGTGGCAATGGGCATCAAGGGCACCGAGGCCACCAAGGAAGCCGCCGAGATCGTGCTCGCCGACGACAACTTCTCGACCATCGAACGCGCGGTCGAGGAAGGCCGCACGATTTACGACAACCTGAGGAAGGCCATCCTCTTCATCCTGCCCACCAACGGCGCACAAGGCCTGGTGATGCTCGCCGCGGTGGTGCTCGGCCTCACCCTGCCGCTCACGCCGGTGCAGATCCTGTGGGTGAATATGGTGGTCGCGGTCACCCTCGCGCTCGCGCTCGCCTTCGAACCCGCGGAGCCCGGCGTCATGCAGCGCCCGCCGCGCCGGCCGGGGGCGCCGATCATGGACAGGGCAATGCTCGGACGAGTGGGTTTCGTGTCGCTGTTGATCGGCGGCGCCACCATCGGCTCCTTCGAGTATTCGCTGCACGCCGGCATGGAACTGGCAGCCGCGCGCACGATGGCGGTCAACACGCTGGTGATCGCACAGGCCTGGTACCTGTTCAACAGCCGCTTCCTGACGGCGTCCAGCCTGGCGCCGGCGCGCATGTTCACCAATCCGGCCGCGCAGATTTCGGTGGCGATCCTGATCCTGCTGCAGTTGGGATTCGTCTATCTGCCGATCATGAACACCTGGTTCGGAACCACTCCGGTCGGGCTGGATGCCTGGCTGGCACCGCTCGCGATCGGTGCCGTGGTGTTCCTGATCATCGAGGCCGAGAAGGCATTGCTGCGCGCCCGCGAGCGCTGACGACACACCCCGGGTGCGATCCAGCCCGAAACGCCCTCCCGGCGCAGGCTGAGCTTACAGAACGTCACATCCGACATAAACTTGGGGCGGCTCTTCGACCAGTCTTTCGACCGACGGCGCCCTTGCCACCTGGCGACCGCGTCATGCACACGCGGCGCGGCGGGATCCCCGTTGCGCCGCTACCGAGATCCCGATGATGCACGACCAGACCCTGATCCTGACCATCCTGCTCGCCACCATCGTCATGTTCCTATGGGGGCGCTGGCGCCACGACATGGTCGCCGTCATGGCGCTGCTCGCCTGCGTACTGGCCGGTCTGGTTGAACCCGGTGCAGCCTTCGCCGGCTTCGGTCACCCGGCGGTCGTCACCGTCGCCTGCGTGCTGGTCCTCAGCCGCGGCCTGCAGAGCTCCGGTGCGGTGGATGTGCTCACCCGTGCGGTGCTGCCGGCCCGTGCCGGCCCCACCGCCAGCATCGCCGCACTTGCCGCGCTGGCTGCGCTGCTGTCTGGTTTCATGAACAACGTCGGCGCGCTCGCGCTGCTGATGCCGGTCGCGGTACAACTGGCCGGCCGACTCGAACTGCCGCCCGGCAAGGTGCTGATGCCGCTCGCCTTTGCCTCCATCCTCGGCGGCACCACCACGCTGATCGGCACCCCGCCCAACCTGATCGTCTCCGGCTTTCGCGAGAACCAGGCCGATCTCAGCGGCTATGCGATGTTCGACTTCACCCTCGTCGGACTGCCGCTGACGGTCGCAGGGGTCGCCTTCATCGCGCTCGTCGGCTGGCGCCTGGTACCTGCGCGCGAGCAGCCCGGCACCGCGGGCTTCGACACCGGCGCCTACATCACCGAGGCGCGCGTACCCGAGGGCAGCAAGGCCGCGGGCATGCGCTTGCGCGAGATCGAGAACGAACTCGACGAGGCCGACGCCCAGATTGTCGGCCTCGTCCGCAACGACGTGAAGATGAGCGCGCCCAGCGGCGGTCGCGTCGTGCGCGCGGGGGACATCCTGGTCCTGGAAGCGGAAGTCGAGGCGCTTCCCAAGGTGCTCGCGCAGCTTGGACTCGAGCTGGAAGAAGGACACAAGGCGAGCAAGGAAAAGAAGGACGAGGACAAGCCGGAGGGGGCCGCCGGCGACGAACGTGACAACGAACGCAGCGACGATCTGATCCTGATGGAGCTGGTCGTGCGCCCCGAATCCGCGCTCTCCGGGCGCAGCGCGAGCGACATCCTGCTGCGCTCACGTTACGGCCTGAACCTGCTCGCAGTGTCACGCGACGGCGCGCGCTCGAAGGCACGACTACGCAGGCTCAAGATCCGCCCGGGCGACCTGCTGCTGATGCAGGGCCCCTCGGACATCCTCACCGAGTTCGCAGCCGACTTCGGCTGCGTGCCGCTGGCCGAGCGCCAGCTGCGCATCCCCGACCGCGGCAAGGCGATCACCGCAACGCTGATCATGCTGATCGCCGTCGGCGTCGCAGCCACCGGCCTGCTGCCGGCTGCAGTGTCCTTCGCCGGCGGGGTGCTGGCCTCGATGGCCTTGCGCACCGTCTCGCCGCGGACGGTCTACGACGCGGTGGACTGGCCGGTGGTCGTGCTGCTCGCCGCGCTGCTGCCGGTGGCCGGCGCCATGCAATCGACCGGAGCCGCCGACCTCGTCGCCCGCCTGCTGCTCGACAGCCTCGCCCGCGGCGATGCGGTGATCGGCCTGGCGGTGATCCTCATCACCACAATGGTACTCACCGACCTGATGAACAACGCCGCCACCGCAGCGGTGATGGCGCCGATCGGAATGGGCGCAGCAATGCAGCTCGGCGTCAATCCCGACACCTTCCTGATGGCGGTGGCAATCGGCGCCTCATGCGCCTTCCTGACCCCGATCGGTCACCAGAACAACACGCTGATCCTTGGCCCGGGCGGCTTTCGCTTCGGCGATTACTGGCGCATGGGCGTGCCGGTGGACCTGCTGGTGATCGCCGTTGCGCTCCCACTGCTCCTGCTGTTCTGGCCGCTGGCCAGTTGAATCACCGCAGCGACCGCTGCTCGCGCGCGTATCCTCCCTGCCATGAACGACGACAACCCAGACGACAGCCACGACACCGCAGGCAAGGCAGAGGCGCCCACCCGAACGCTCAGCGAACAGGTGGTCAAGGCGCTTGCCGACGGCCGCAACAAGCGCGTGCGCAAGCTGCTTCAGCGTCTGCATCCGGCCAAGATCGCGGCGCTGCTCGAGCGCCTCGATCCCGAACAGCGCCTGGCGCTGTGGCAACAGATCCATGGCGCGCTCGAGGGCCGGGTGCTCGGCCATCTGAGCGCCGAACTGCGTCCCGCGCTGGCACACGAATCCCATGAGGACGGAACGCCGGAAACCGACAGCGCTGCCGCCACGCCGCCGCCCGAGGGCGACGGCGGTGCGCGCCAACCGAGCGAGCTCGAGGCGGTGCGTAGTGCGCTCGACGCCGGCAAGCTCAAGCGCGTCGCCAAGCTGCTGCACCGCATGCACCCGGCCAAGGTCGCCGGCCTGCTCGAGGCGCTTCCGCCCACCGAGCGCAGCCAGGCCTGGAGCATGGTCGAGACCGAGCGTGCCGGCCGCGTACTCAGCTTCCTGCACGACGAGATCAGCGCCGCGCTGGCGCAGGAGCTGGACCTCGACGACCTGATCGCCGCCGTCCAGCCCCTCGAACTCGACGACCTGGTCGACCTCATCCAGACCCTTCCCGCCGAGCTTGGTAGCCGGCTGGTGCTCGCCACCACGGGTTCGCGCCGCGAGCAGCTCGAGTCGATGTTGAGCTACCCGGAAGAGTCGGCCGGCGGCCTGATGAACGCGGACGCGATCGAGGTCCGCGCCGAGGTCAAGGCCGGCACCGTGCTGCGCTACCTGCGCCTGCTCGAGACCCTGCCGCCACAGACCGACATGCTGATGGTGGTCGACCGAAAAGGCCACTACCAGGGCGCGCTGCGCCTGTCCGTGCTGGTCACCGCCAGCCTCGACACCCACGTCGCCGAGCTGATGCAGCGCGACATCGCCGGCATTGCGGTCGACACCGACAGCCGCGAGGTCGCGCGCCAGTTCCAGGACCTCGACCTGATGTCGGCGCCGGTGGTCGATGGCGAAGGTCGGCTGATCGGCCGCATCACGGTCGACGACGTCATCGACCTGATCCGCGAGGACTCCGACCGCACGGTGATGCAGATGGCCGGCCTCGACGACGAGGCCGACATGTTCGCCCCGGTGCTGGTGAGCTCGCGCCGGCGCGCAGTGTGGCTGGGCATCAACCTCGTCACCGCCTTCCTCGCCGCCTGGGTGATCGGCCAGTTCCAGGGCACGCTCGAGCAACTGGTGGCGCTCGCGGTGCTGATGCCGATCGTCGCCAGCATGGGCGGCATCGCCGGCAGCCAGACGCTCACCCTGGTGATCCGCGGCCTCGCGCTCGGCCAGGTGCAGAAGGGCAACGTGCGCGTGCTGCTCAACCGCGAGGTCGGGGTCGCCATCCTCAATGGCGGGTTATGGGCGGCGGTGGTCGCCGCGCTGGCGGTAGTGTGGTTCGGTGACTGGGGCATCGGCGGCGTGATCGCCGCCGCGATCCTGCTCAACATGCTGTGTGCCGCGGTCGCCGGTCTGGCCATCCCGCTCATCCTCGAGCGCATGGGCATCGACCCGGCGCTCGCCGGCAGCGTGATCCTGACCACCGTCACCGACGTGGTCGGCTTCTTCGCCTTCCTCGGGCTGGCGACCGTGCTGCTGCTCTAAGCGCCGGACTCAGGTCCGGACACGTACGCGGGCATGCCCCACCAGCGCGCGAAACAGTGCGCGCTGCCGGCGCAGATAAAGCAGGAACTCGGGATGCCACTGCACCCCGAGCAGGAAGTCGGCCGATGGGTCCTCGATTGCCTGCACGATACCGTCGAGATCCCGCCCACTCACCACCAGCCCCTCGCCGATCCGGTCCATGCCCTGGTTGTGCAGGCTGTTGATGCGAGATCGGGCGCCACCGATCAGGCTGCGCAGCGTCCCCCGCCCTTGCTGCGCCTCGTCGACACACAGCGTCTTCAGCGGCAGCACCGTCCATCGGTTCGAGGTCTTCTGCCTCCTCGAGCGCAACTCCTGGTGCAGCGTGCCGCCACGGCACACGTTGAGCAACTGCGCGCCGCGGCAGATGCCGAGCAGCGGGAGCCGGCGCGCGAGCGCATCGCGGATCACTGCAGTCTCGAGCGCGTCACGCTCCGGGTTGTAGTTGGGCTCGACCTCGGGCTCGGCGGCATAGAGCACCGGCTCGACGTCGTGGCCGCCGGTGACGACGACGCCGTGATAGGCGAGTTCGCCGTGCTCGTCGCCCGGACGCAACTGCAGCGGCCGCCCGCCATAGAAGCGCACTGCCATTGCCACCAGGGTCCGGGGACCGAAGGCCCCGCGCCCGGGCCCGGTGATGGCGATCAGCGGCCGAGCCATTCGCGCTCCAGCACGCCCACCCAGTCGCCCAACAGGCGGTCGAGCGGCCGTGACAGGTGATCGAGGTAGGCTGCGCAGCAGCCTTGCAGGCGGTGCTCGTCGGCCGCCAGGCGCTCGACCTCGACCCAGTCGTTCCAGGCCAGGTAGAGACCCCAGTCCGGCTTGTGGATGTCGCAGTCGGGCAGCCGGTAATGGAAGGTGGGCCTGGCCTTGATCAACGCATCGTCTGTCACCCTGCGCACGCGCGCCGCATCCAGGTGCATGAACAGCGGCAGCATGTCGAGCGCGCGGTTACGGGTGGCATTGTCGGCAAGGTAGTCATCGATCAGCGTGGGCAGGTCGGGCCAGTAGCGCGTGTCGACCACCTTGCGCGCGTAATCGACCGGGAACGGGTCTACATAACTCGTCACGCGGCGCGAGATGTCGATGTCAGCGCGCGCGAACAACCAGTCGTACAGGCACAGGAAGGCCTTCAGACAGGCCGTGATCGGCCGCGCTTCCAGGCTGGGCAGCTCGGGGTTGAACTGCATGCTGAAGGCGTTGACCAGACGGTCGGAGGTGCCCTTCGCGCCCGCCGCACGCAGGCCCACGATGAGGCGCTCGACTTCCTCGAGCCGATTCAGCGGCAGCGGCGGGCCGACTACCTCCACCGGGACAACGGCCTTGGCCGCCCAGGCCAGCGCATCCTCTGCCGAGCGCCCGAGCTCGTCCACGAACGACTCGCCGCCGCGCGCCTCGCGACCGAGCCGCTTGAGCAGGTCGAAGTCGAGCTCAACCACCCAGTCGCCGGCGGGGTCGCCCTCGAGCCGGCGCTCGTAGCGGCCGCTGCTGACGACGCCCAGACCGAGGAAGTCCGCCACGCAGGTGGCGAACTCGTCGAGCGTGCAACCGCTCATCTCGAGTTCGACGCCCACACGGCGCATCTGCCCGTCTGCGTTGTGCAGCCAGGGGGGCTGCGCCAGTTCGTGCCGTTCGGTGCTCATCATGCGCTCTCCTTGCGGGTACTCCCGCGCTCGACCTGCCTGCTCCTCAACGCGCCTGCAGGCGGCGATAGACCCACGCCGGCGTGCGATCCGCGAGTTCCAGCTCGACCCGCTCGTAGCGCACGCCCAACCGCTCGTAGCGGTCCAGGCGGCGCAGCTCGTCGGCGTCGACGACGAACACTTCGCCCTCCACCCGTGCGTCCGCCTGCGCGCGCAGATCCAGGCCCTCCTTGCGATATTGCTCCAGCACAGCCGAAGCAGTCGGCACATGGCGACCAATCACCACCCACCGGATCGCCGGGTTGCGCAGCGTCCCATAGACGAACACGCGATGCGGCCCGCCCGCTTCGATCGCTGGCAGCCCCGCTGGGGGCGTGTACCCCCAGGGGCTCAGCATCGACAACCACAGCCAACCGGCGCCGAGCACAATCACCGCGGCCACCGTCAGACCGACCACCTTCCATCGTCTCATCGCATGCATCCCCAAGCGTCTCCCCAGCCCCATGCGTCCCGATGCGTCGCCACTCCGCGGGGCATCCGGCCCGGCATCTTCGCTCATCCCCTCGCTGGTGATTCACCCATCTCCCCACTCAGCGGCCCATGTCTTCACCGTTGCATGCAGCCTGACTCCGCGGCACCATGCTCCTGTCCAAGCCCCCCATCGCGGCTGCACACTCCCCGCCCCTGATGCCGATCGTCCGCAAGCACGCCGTGTTGTCAAAGGCCGTGCAGGCCGTACGCTCGGCAAGATGGCCAGACGCAGCGCTTGAATCTCTTTTCCGGAGACCTCCGTGAGCAAGCAAACCCCGATCGACATCGCCGACTTCCGTGTCAAAGGCGGAAAGAAGCTGGATCTTGCCGACTGGCCGACGCAGGTCAAGCCTTTCTACGATTCCAAGGACGCCTACAAGGACATGCTCGAGGCCGGCACCGAGCGCCTGACCAGACTGCAGGAGATGCTCTACGCCCACGACCGTTATTCGCTGCTGGTGATCTTCCAGGCGATGGATGCGGCGGGCAAGGACGGCGCCATCCGCCACGTCATGTCGGGTGTCAATCCGCAGGGCTGCCAGGTGTTCAGCTTCAAGCACCCGAGCGCCACCGAGCTCGACCACGACTTCCTGTGGCGCACCCATTGCGCGCTGCCCGAGCGCGGGCGCATCGGCATCTTCAACCGCTCGTACTACGAGGAGGTGCTGATCGTGCGCGTGCTGCCCGAGATCCTGCGCGGCGAGAAGCTGCCCGACGAGACCCTGGAAGCAGACGATTTCTGGGGCGACCGCTTCCGCTCGATCACCGACTCCGAAGCCCACCTGCATCGCAACGGCACCCGCATCGTCAAGATTTTCCTGCACCTGTCGAAGGACGAGCAGCGCGAGCGCCTGATCGCGCGCATCGACGAGGAAGACAAGAACTGGAAGTTCGACGAGGGCGACATCGAGCAGCGCCAGCACTGGGACAAGTACATGGCCGCCTATGCCGACTGCCTCGCCGCGACCAGCACGCCCGAGTGCCCGTGGTACGTGGTGCCGGCCGACGACAAGAAGAACGCCCGTCTGATCGTGTCGCAGATCCTGGTCGACACCCTGGCCGCGCTCGACATGCGCTACCCGCCGACCACGCCGCAACGGCGCGAAAAGCTGCTGGAGATCCGCCGCCAGCTCGAAGCCGGCGAGGTCTGATCACGGCACCCCTGTGGGAGCGGTTGCCGCTGCCAGGCTCAGCCCTGCAGGCTGTGGCCGATCTGTTCGCAGTATTCCTGCAAGGTCTCGGGTATGCCGCCCGGGCATTCGCCGCAGGCGCGGTTGCCGGGCACCGCGTAGTCGATGAACTTCGGATAGGCGAGGTCGAGTTCGGCCATCAGCTTCTCGAAGGCTGCCAGGCTCTGCTCGCCACCGAGGCGCGGGTTGCGCGCCCTTTCCTGAGCGATCGAGGACACGCGGCGTGCCTTGTAGTCGTGGCCGGGATACACCAGCGTGTCGTCGGGCAGCGCGAACAGCTTGGCGCGCACGCTGTGGTAGAGCGCGCGCGCGTCGCCGTTCTGGAAGTCGGTGCGGCCGCAGCCCTCGATCAGCAGCGCGTCGCCGGTGAGCACGCGGTCACCGACGCGATAAGCGTGGTGACCGTCGGTGTGGCCGGGGGTGAAGATCGGCTCGATGCGCACGCTGCCCACCTGCAGCGCCACGCCCTCCTCCACGCCGAGGTCGGCACAGGGCAGGCCGTCGATCGCGGGGTGTGCGATGCGGCTGCCCACCTCCTCGCGCAGCTTGCGTGCGGCCGTGATGTGATCGGCGTGGATGTGGGTGTCGACGGTGTACGCGAGCGTGAGCCCGAGCCGGCGCAGCGCTTCCAGGTCGCGCTGCCAGGCCGGCAGCACCGGATCGATCAGCACGGCCTGCCCGGTATCCTCGCAGCCGATCAGGTAGGTGTAGGTGCTGGAGATGGGTTCGAAAAGCTGGCGAAAGATCATGCGTAGGCCTCCTTTGTCGGTCGCGACACCCAGCTTACCTTGCCGCAGCGCCCTCGCGAACCGTCCACTCGACCACCTCCGCCGCCAGCCGATCGGCAGCCGTGCCGAAGGCCTGCACCACCTCGGGCACGGCCGTGTCGGTCGCGGGCGCGCGCAGCGCGAAGCTGCGGCTGGCAACGATGCGTCGCGTAGCGGTGTGCACCAGACGGGCGTCGAGGCGCACCACGACCTCGGGGCGACCGTCACGGTATTCGCTCTGGAATGCACGCAGGTCGCTGTCGAGCTCGAAGTCGGCCTGCAACTGCTTGTCGTCGCTGCTCAGCGCGGCAATCCGGCCGTCAGCACGGAAGGCGTCGAGCAGGCGGTTGCGCACCAGGACTGGCGCCGGGTCGCTCCAGCCCGCGCCCTTGTAGACGCTCACGCGGTTGTCCTCGGGCACGACGACGATGCGCTGACCCGACAGATGCACACCCGCGCCCGGGCGCGCGATGCGCAGCGACCACGGCGCCGCCTGGATGGCAGAGGCGGATGCAGGGGTGGTGGCCGGCAGCAGATAGACGTCGAGCGGCTCGGCCTTGGGCAGGATCGTGCAGGCCTGCAGCAGCACGGTGGCGCCAAGCACCACCCAGCCTGATGCACCCTTCATTGAAAGCCCCGCCACTTCGTTGCCGCTGCGCGGTTGCGGGACGGATTGCAGCGTCTTCATGGCGTGAACTCCTTGGTCGGTTCGAGGCCGAGCAGGTAGTCGGCGGGGCGGTCCTCGAGCTGGCGGGTGATCGCGCGCAGCGAGGTGAGCGTGCTGCGCAGTTCGGCGACCGCGGGGCCGATCTCGGCCAGCCCGCGCATGCCGGCATTGAGCGGCTCGCGGTTGTCGGCGAGCAGGCCCTCGACCGTGCCCATCGCGCGCTCGAAGGCCTGCATCGCATCGCGCGCGCTGTCCAGCGTCTGCGTACCCTGCACGCCCACCAGACGGTTGGTGGTGCCGAGCACGCGGGTCGCCTCGGCAAGGGTGCCGCTGGCGTCGCGGCTGGCCTGGGTGATCTGCCGCAGCGCGGTGCCGAGGTCTTCGCGCTGTGCGGCGAGCGCGGCGGTGGCCTGCTCGAGGTTGTCCAGCGTGCGGCCGATGCTGGCGACGTTGTCGCGCGAGAACAGCGCGCGCGCCTGCACCATCAGATCGTTGACGTTGGTGATCGCATCCTCGCCATCGGCGAGCAGGCGGCTCAACGGCGACGGCGCGGCAACGATCTGCGGCACGCTGCCATCGGCAGTAACAAGCGCGGAGCTGTTCGGATCGTCACCGCTGGTGAGGCGGATCATGCTCAGCCCGGTGATGCCGGCTGGCACCAGCCGCGCGCGTGTGTCGCTGCGCACCGGCGCGGCACTGTCGACGCGCACGCGCGCGATCACCCGGTGCGCATCGCTCGGGTCCAGCCGCAGGCTGACGACATCGCCGATCTTGATGCCGTTGAATTCCACCGTGCCGCCCTTGGAGAGGCCGGACACCGCCTCCTGGAAGACGATGTCGTAGACGTCGAACTGGCGGTCGGCGTCGCTCTTGCCGAGCCACAGCGCGAGCATCAGCGCGGCGCCGACGACAACGACGGTGAAAAGGCCGATCAGTACGTGATGGGCGCGGGTTTCCATATCAGGGGTTCTCCGTTGCTGCAGGCACCGCCCGTGCCGCCGCCACCGCGGTGGCGGCGGCACGGCCGCGCGGGCCGTGGAAATATTCGCGGATCCAGGCGTCGTCGGTGGCGGCGACCTCGTCCAGGCCGGCATTGACCAGCACCTTCTTCTGCGCCAGCACGGCGACACGGTCGGTGATGGTGTAGATGGTGTCGAGGTCGTGGGTGACGATGAACACCGTGAGGCCGAGCGCATCGCGCAGGGTCAGGATGAGTTGATCGAAGGCCGCGGCGCCGATCGGGTCGAGCCCGGCAGTGGGCTCGTCGAGGAACAGGATGTCGGGGTCGAGCGCGAGCGCACGCGCCAGCGCAGCGCGCTTGACCATGCCGCCCGACAGGTCCGACGGAAACTTGTCGCCGGCGATCGCCGGCAGCCCGGCGAGCGCGATCTTGAG
Organism: Thauera sp.; assembly: GCF_034003485.1. GTDB lineage: Bacteria > Pseudomonadota > Gammaproteobacteria > Burkholderiales > Rhodocyclaceae > Thauera. The sequence continues at coordinate 33,209 of NZ_JAVEYL010000002.1, read as the reverse complement.
CGCGGCGAGCTTGCCCGCCTCGCGCCGCGACAGCCCGGCGTGCTCGATCAGCGGGAGCGCAACGTTCTCGGCCACGGTCAGCGACGAGAACAGCGCGCCCTTCTGGAACAGCACGCCGAAGCGGCGCTCGACCGCCTTGCGGCGCGCATCCGGCAGGCTCAGCAGGTCTTCGCCGAACACGAGCACGCTGCCCGCGCGCGGCCGGTTGAGGCCGACGATGGTGCGCAGCAGCACCGACTTGCCGGTGCCCGAGCCGCCCACCACGCTGAGGATCTCGCCGCGACGCACGTCGAGGTCGAGCGCCTCGTGCACCACCTGGGCGCCGAACTGGTTGCGCACACCGCGCACCTCGATGACGTTGTCAGTGTTGTTCACGATGGCGCCTCCTGCCTCACCAGCCCATCTCCATGCAGAACAGCGCGGCGATCGCGTCGACCACGATCACGACGAAGATCGACTGCACCACGGCCGAGGTGGTGTGCTCGCCCACCGACTGCGCGCTGCCCTCCACGCGGAAGCCCTCCAGGCAGCCGATCACGGCGATCAGGAAGGCAAATACCGGCGCCTTGGCCATCCCCACGTAAAAGTGGATGAGGGCGACGTTATCCTGGATCCGCGACAGGAACAGCGCCGGCGAGATGTCGAGCGTCGTCGCCGACACCACCATGCCGCCGACGATACCCGACACCATGGCCACGAAGGTCAGCATCGGCAGCGCGATCAGCAGCGCATAGACGCGCGGCAGCACCAGCAGCTCTATCGGATCGAGCCCGAGCACGCGGATCGCGTCGATCTCCTCGTTGGCGCGCATCGAGCCGATCTGCGCCGTGAAGGAACTCGCAGTACGACCAGCGACGATGATTGCGGCCAGCAGCACGCCGAACTCGCGCAGGAAGGAGTAGGCCACCAGGTCGACGGTGAAGATGCTCGCGCCGAAATTGGCGAGCACGGTAGCGCCGAGGAAGGCGACCACCGCGCCCACCAGGAAGGTCAGCAGCGCGATGATCGGCACCGCGTCGAACCCGGTGCGCTCGAGGTTGGCGACCAGGGATGTCATGCGCCAGCGTCGCGGCTGCACCGCCACGCGCACTGCGGTCTCCAGGATCAGGCCGACGAAGCCGGTGAGGCCGGCGAGGTGGCGCCGGAACACCACCATGGTCTGGCCAATGTGGGCGAGCACGTCACCGAGCGCATAGCCGGCGGGGGCAGCAGGCGTGACGGGATCGGCAAGCGCATCGGCCACCGCCTTCAGCAGCGCACGCCGCTCGCGCGGCAGGGCCGTCTCGTCGGCAAGCAGCGCGCCAACGCGCTCGGCGCCGAGTAACGTGTGCAGCAGGCGCGCACCGGCGGTGTCGAGCGCTGCCAGGCCCTCGACATCCACCGTCGCGACCTGCGCCGCCCCGACCTGCGCGCTCAACGCGCGGACGTGCTCAGCCAGAGCGGCGTGGTGCGCGAGCGTCCACTCACCCCGTACCGACAGTCGCGCGCCGCCCTCGGCCGCGACGAGCTCGGCCTCACCCGGGCCGGGCGCGGGCAAAGAACGGTCTCCAGGTTCGGGACTTCGTGGCATCTGCTACAAGGACCAATGTGGGCAAGGGGCGATGGTACAACAGCGATTGCACACGGGCCCGATGGACAGGGCGATCGCATGGAGCACGCAGGCGCGCCGTGGACGCGGGCCGGCCTGCGAATCGTGCGTCCGCCACCGCTTCGCGGTCGGCGCATCGGACTCGTGCGAGCGCCTCGGCTTGGTGCCACGCCGCCAACGGGTGCACAATTGCCCCATCCTGCATCAAGCACGGATATCTCCAGGCTTCATGCCCCATGCTTGACGGCGCCCGCCGACCCCGCGGCAACAAGCACGCGTCGTGACGCAGCCGCCATGATCTCAAGGTGATTTCCATGAACACAGTACAGCGCAGCCGGCTCGCCTGGATCGGGGCCGGCGTGGCCGTCATTGCGGCGGCGGGGGCATGGCAGTTCCTGCGCCCCGCCCCGGACGACGGCAGCTTCGTGCGCGGCAACGGCCGCATCGAGGCCACCGAGGTCGACGTCGCCGCCAAGGCGCCGGGTCGGGTGGACGAGATCCTGGTAAACGAAGGCGACTTCGTGGCCCAGGCCGACGTGGTCGCGCGCATGGACGTCAGGGGCCTGCAGGCCCAGCTCGCCCAGGCGCGCGCCGAGGTGGCCAACGCGATCAGCGCGCGCGAGACGGCCCGCGCCCTGGTTGCGCAGCGCCAGGCCGACGTGGCGATGGCAGAGGCGGTGCTGGTCCAGCGCCGTGCCGACGTCGACGTCGCGCGCAGCACCGTGGCGCGTTCGCGGGCGCTACTCGCCGACCGCGCCACGTCCGCGCAGAAGGTCGAGGACGATGCCGCCCGTGCGCGTAGCGCCGAAGCCAACATCACCGTCGCCCAGGCCCAGATCGCCGCCGCCCGCGCCGGCGTGCGCGCCGCCGAGGCGCAGGTGCAGCAGGCCGAAGCCGCGATCGGCGCCACCGAGGCGGTGGTCGCGCGCATCGCCACCGAGATCGCCGACGGCGAGCTGCGCGCCCCGCGCAGCGGCCGCGTGCAATACCGCGTGGTGCAGCCGGGCGAGGTGGTCGGGGGCGGCGGCAAGGTGGTGAGCCTGGTCGACGTCGGCGACGTGTACATGACCTTCTTCCTGCCCGAGATGGCCGCCGGCCGCGTCGCGCTCGGCACCGAGGTGCGCATCGTGCTCGACGCCGCGCAGGCCTTCGTGATCCCGGCCAGGGTGTCCTACGTCGCCAGCGTCGCCCAGTTCACGCCCAAGACCGTCGAGACCCAGAGCGAGCGCCAGAAGATGGTGTTCCGCGTCAAGGCGCGCATCGACCCCGAGCTGCTGGCGAAGTACCCCGAACAGGTCAAGACCGGCCTTCCCGGCATCGCCCATGTGCGCCTGAATGCCGAGCGTGACTGGCCCGCCGAGCTGCAGGTGAGGCTGCCGTGAGTGTGCAGCGCGGCGTCACCGTCCCCGGTGCGCCGGCGGTGGTGCGCCTCGCCGACGTGCGCCACCAGTACGGCGACACCCTCGCCGCCGACGGCGTCAGCCTCGACATTCCCGCCGGGCGCATGGTCGGCTTCATCGGCCCGGACGGCGTGGGCAAATCGACCTGGCTCGGCCTGATCGCCGGCGCGCGCAAGATCCAGCACGGCACGGTCGAAGTGCTGGGCGGCGACATGGCCGATGGCCGCCACCGCGCCCAGGTGTGCCCGCGCATCGCCTACATGCCGCAGGGCCTGGGCAAGAACCTCTACCCCACGCTGTCGGTATTCGAGAACATCGACTTCTTCGGCCGCCTGTTCGGCCAGGCGCAGGCCGAGCGCGCACGTCGCATCGCCGACCTGCTCGCCGCCACCGGCATGACGGCCTTCGCCGACCGCCAGGCCAACAAGCTCTCCGGCGGCATGAAGCAGAAGCTCGGCCTGTGCTGCGCGCTGATCCACGACCCCGACCTCCTGATCCTCGACGAGCCCACCACCGGTGTCGATCCGCTGTCGCGCCGGCAGTTCTGGGAACTCATCGCGCGCATCCGCGCCGCCCGCCCGGGCATGAGCGTGCTGATCGCCACCGCCTATATGGAAGAGGCCGAAGCCTACGACTGGCTGGTGGCGGTGGACGCCGGCCGCGTGCTCGCCACCGGCACGCCGGACGAACTGCGCGCCGCCGGCGGCGCCGACACGCTCGAAGAGGCCTTCATCGCCCTGCTGCCCGAGGCCCGCCGCCAGGACCACCACCGCCTCGAGATTCCGCCGCACACGGCGGGCGAGATCGTGATCGAGGCGCGCGGCCTGCAGATGCGCTTCGGCGACTTCGTCGCGGTCGATGACGTCAACCTGGCGGTGCGGCGCGGCGAGATCTTCGGCTTTCTCGGCTCCAACGGCTGTGGCAAGTCGACCACGATGAAGATGCTCACCGGCCTGCTCGAACCGAGCGCCGGCGAGGCGCTGCTGCTCGGCAGCAAGCTCGACGCCAGGAACCTGGAGACGCGCCGGCGCGTGGGCTACATGTCGCAGGCGTTCTCGCTGTACGGCGAGCTCTCGGTGCGCCAGAACCTCGACCTGCACGCGCGCCTGTTCGATCTCGCCGACGCCGAGGCCGAATCGCGCATCGCCGAGCTCGCCCGCCGCTTCGACCTCGACCCGGTGATGGACGTGCAGCCCGACGCGCTGCCGCTCGGCATCCGCCAGCGCCTGCAGCTCGCGGTGGCGGTGCTGCACCGGCCCGACGTGCTGATCCTCGACGAGCCCACCTCGGGCGTGGACCCGGTTGCGCGCGACCATTTCTGGGCGCTGATCGTCGATCTGTCGCGCAAGGACGGCGTCACCATCTTCATCACCACCCACTTCATGAACGAGGCCCAGCGCTGCGACCGCATCTCGCTGATGCACGCCGGACGCATCCTCGCCAGCGACACCCCGGCGGCGCTGGTCGAGGCCCGCGGCGCCACCAGCCTGGAGGACGCCTTCGTCGCCTGGCTGCAGGACGCGATCGATGCTGAGCAGCCGGCCGGCGCAACGCCAGCGCCAGCGCCAGCGGCACAGCATCCGGCCGCTGACTCGGCTGCGACCCTGAGCCACACCCGCCGCACCCGCCCCGCCGGCTTCAGCCTCGCCCGCCTGCTCAGCCTGTCGGCACGCGAAGCGATCGAGCTGCGCCGCGACCCGGTGCGGCTCACGCTCGCGCTGATCGGCACGCTGGTGCTGATGCTGGTCATGGGCTACGGCATCAACATGGACGTCGAGAACCTCAGCTTCGCGGTGCTCGACCACGACCGCAGCGTCGCCAGCCAGCGCTACACGCTGCGCATCGCCGGCTCGCGCTATTTCACCGAACGCCCCGCGCTCGAAAGCCACGCCGAGCTCGACCAACGCATGCGCAGCGGCCGGCTGACGATGGCGATCGAGATTCCGCCCGGCTTCGGCCGCGACCTCGCGCGCGGCAAGGCGCCGCAGATCGCGGTCTGGCTCGACGGCTCGATGCCGCTGCGCGCCGAGCTCGCGCGCGCCTACGTGAGCGGCGTGCACGCGCAGACGCTGGCCGACGCGGTCGCCGAATCGGGCGCCGCCGCCGCCGCGCCCGCCACCATCGAGGTGCGCTACCGCTACAACCCCGAGCTGCGCAGCCTGGTGGCGATGGTGCCGATGGTGATCCCGCTGCTGCTGGTGTTCATCCCGTCGATGCTGACCGCGCTCGGCGTGGTGCGCGAGAAGGAGCTCGGCTCCATCCTCAACCTGTACACCACGCCGGTGACGCGCTTCGAATTCCTGGTCGGCAAGCAGTTGCCCTACATCGCGCTGTCGATGTTCAACTTCGTGCTGCTGTTCATCTTTGCGGTCACGCTGTTCCAGGTGCCGTTCAAGGGCAGCTTCGTGGCGCTGGCCTGCGGCGCCCTGCTCTACGTCACCGCCACCACCGGCCTGGGCCTGCTCGCGTCCACCATGACCAGCAGCCAGGTGGCCGCGCTCGCCGGCACCTCGATCGGCACCCTGCTGCCGGCGATCCAGTTCTCCGGGCTGATGGACCCGGTGTCCTCGCTCGAGGGCGGCGGCGCGCTGATCGGCGCGATCTACCCGACCACGCACTTCCTCACCATCTCCAGCGGCACGTTTTCCAAGGCGCTCGGCTTCGCCGAGCTCGGTGGGTCCTTCCTGCCGCTGGCGGCGGCGATCCCGGTGCTGACCGTGCTGGCGGTGCTGCTGTTGAAGAAGCAGGCGAAATGAGCGCGGAGCACACCCAGATCATGGAACGGACCCCGACCCTGCCCCAACCCCGACGCTCGACCCACGTGCGCAACACCTGGCACCTCGGCATCAAGGAGTTCCACAGCCTGGCGCGCGACATGGCGCTGTTGTTCCTGATCGCGTTCATGTTCAGCGTGTCGATCTACGCCGACGCCCGCGCCAAGCCCGAGAGCCTGAACCGCGCCTCGATCGCCGTCGTCGACGAGGACCGCTCGCAGCTCTCCACGCGCATGGTGGCCGCGCTGCAGCCGCCGCAGTTCATCACCCCGGAACAGGTCGGGCTGGCCGACATGGACCGCGGCATGGACGCCGGCCGCCACACCTTCGTGCTCGACATCCCGCCCGGCTTCCAGCGCGACGTGCTCGCCGGCCGCAGCCCGGCGCTGCAGCTCAATGTCGACGCCACCCGCCAGAGCCAGGCGCAGACCGGCGCCGGCTACATCCAGGCGATCCTCGCCGACGAGATCCGCGCCTTCGTGCAGCGCGTCCGTGCCCCCGCCCCGCAGCCCGTGGAGCTGGTGCCACGCGCGATGTTCAACCCCAACCTCAACGCCTCCTGGTTCGCCGCGATCAACGCGCTGATCAACAACGTCACCATGCTCGGCATCCTGCTCACCGGCGCCGCGCTGATCCGCGAGCGCGAGCACGGCACCATCGAACACCTGCTGGTGATGCCGGTCACGCCGCTCGAAATCATGCTGTCGAAGATCTGGTCGATGGGCGTGGTGGTGCTGGTGGCGTCCTCGTTCTCGCTGCAGGTGGTGGTGAAGGGCTTGCTCGGCATCAGCGTGGCGGGCTCGGCGGCGCTGTTCGGGCTCGGCACGCTGCTCTACCTGTTCGCCGCGGCCTCGATCGGCATCTACATGGGCACGGTCGCGCGCAACATGCCGCAGTTCGGGCTGATGTCGATCCTCGTGCTGCTGCCGCTGCAGATCCTGTCCGGCGGCGTCACCCCGCGCGAGAGCATGCCGGAGACGATCCAGACCCTGATGTCGCTCGCGCCCACCACGCACTATGTGTCGCTCGCGCAGTCCATCCTGTTCCGCGGTGCGGGGATCGAGGTGGTGTGGCCGGAATTCCTGATGGTGGCGGCGATCGGCGCGGTGTTCCTCACCCTCGCGCACCGCCGCCTTCGCCATGCAATCGGCACGATGCAGAATTGAATCCGGCCCCGGCCGGAAAATGGAGGACAAGATGAGCACGCCGGAAACGAACGCAAAACCAGAGACCCCGCCCAAAACCCCGCGCCGCAAGGCCGCTACCCCCCGGACCGCAAGGCCACGCAAGGCCGCCGCCAGTGCTGCGGTCGTGCCCTCGACGGCTGGCGCAGCGCCTGCGGCCCCGGCCTCGTCCGCTCATCGGTCCCCTGCCCGCCCGCCTACCGCGTGGCGCGGGCCGGCGACCCCCTTCGCGCCGCCGCCCGAACGCAACGCGCTCGACCGCCGCGTGCATGCCGCGATCGCACGCGCCACGTCGTCGGTGTCGCCGATCGCGCTGCTGCTCGCCACCGTGGACTGGGCCGGCCACCTCGCCATGTCGCCGGGCAAGCGCATGGAACTCGCCGACTTCGGGCTCGAGCAGAGCCGCCGCCTGCTGCGCTACGCGCAGGCCATCGCCACCTCGCCCCCGGGCTCGCCCGCGCACGAATGCATCGAGCCACCCGCGCAGGACCGCCGCTTCAAGGCGCCGGAGTGGCACCAGTGGCCTTTCAACCTCATGCACCAGTCCTTCCTGCTCACCCAGGAATGGTGGGATGCCGCCACCCATGGCGTGGCCGGCGTTTCGCACCATCACGAGCAGGTCGTCGCCTTCACCGCGCGCCAGTTGCTCGACATGTTCTCGCCGGGCAACTTCCTGCCGACCAACCCGGTGGTGCTGCGCCAGACGCTGACGAGCGGCGGCACCAACCTCGTCCAGGGCGCGACCCATGCGGTCGAGGATCTCGGGCGCGCACTCACCGGCGCGCCGCCCGCGGGTGCCGAGAACTTCGTCGTCGGCCGCGATGTGGCGGTCACGCCCGGCCAGGTCGTGTTCCGCAACAGCCTGATCGAGCTCATCCAGTACGCCCCGACCACCGCCACCGTGCATCCCGAACCGGTGCTGATCGTGCCGGCGTGGATCATGAAGTACTACATCCTCGACCTGTCGCCGCACAACTCGCTGATCAAGTACCTGGTGGACCAGGGCCACACCGTGTTCTGCATCTCGTGGAAAAACCCGAGTATCGAGGAGCGCGACCTCGACATGGACGACTACCTCGAGCTCGGCTTCCATGCCGCGCTCGAGGCGATCAACACCATCGTCCCCGAGCAGAGCGTGCACGCCACCGGCTACTGCCTCGGCGGCACCCTGCTCGCGATCGCCGCCGCGGCGATGGAGCGCGACGGCGACGAGCGCCTGGCGACGATGACGCTGTTCACCGCGCAGACCGACTTCACCGAGCCGGGCGAGCTGGCGCTGTTCATCGACGAGAGCGAGGTCAGCCTGCTCGAGGCGCAGATGGCCGAGACCGGCTTCCTGACCGCCGGCCAGATGTCGGGCGCGTTCCAGATCCTGCGCTCGAACGACCTGCTGTGGTCGCGCATCGTCGGCGAGTACCTGATGGGCGAGCGCGCGCCGATGAGGGACCTGATGGCCTGGAACGCCGACGCCACGCGCATGCCCGCGCGCATGCACAGCCAGTATCTGCGCCGTCTGTTCCTCAACGACGATCTCAGCGAGGGCCGCTACCCGGTGGGCGGCAAGCCGGTGTCGCTGTCGGACATCGACGTGCCGGTGTTCTGCGTGGCCACCCAGACCGACCACGTCGCGCCGTGGCGCTCGGTGTATAAGCTGCACTACTTGACCCCGACCGAGATCACCTTCGTGCTCACCAGCGGCGGTCACAACGCCGGCATCGTCAGCGAGCCGGGCCACCCGCGCCGGGAGTACCAGATCCGCACCCGACCCACCGGGGAGAACTACATGCCGCCCGAAGACTGGGTGCGCCGCAGCCCGCAGCACGAGGGTTCGTGGTGGCCGGCCTGGACTGCCTGGCTCGCCGCACGTTCGGGCACCCCGTCCGAGCCGCCCACGCTCGGTGCGCCCGAGCGCGGCTATCCCGCGCTGGAGGATGCGCCCGGGCGCTACGTGCACGAGAAATAGAGAGATGGTCAGCGGCGCCGGCCCGTGGGAGCGGGCTTGCCCGCGAATTGCGCTGGCCCAACCGCTGCGTTCGCGGGCAAGCCCGCTCCCACGGGCCAGCGCCCACAGAAAAGCGGCCACAGCCAAGCCATCACAACGATGCTTACGCTGCGGAGAACACCGGGCGAAGGATCAAGCGGCTTTATAGTCGAAAAATTATAATTTGTTGCGTCGCACAAAAAACACGGCTAGTATCTGAACTGTCTCCTCCACCCTCCTCCTTTGGTGTGGATTTGGCCCGGAAGTCGAAAGACCTCCGGGCTTTTTTCTTTTTGGCGTCCGATCGGCGCTCTGTCGTGAATTCGTACCTTGTCAGGCGCCCTCGGCGATGATCAGACGGCGAATCTCCGGCACGCACGAGCCGCAGGACGTACCGCACTTCAGCCTCTGCTGCATTGCAGCAAATCCTTCTCCGCCCGCAATCGCGGCCCGGATGTCCGACTCGGCCACGTCGAGGCAATTGCACACGATCCGCCCCCGCCCGCCTGCGCCCTCGGGCGGCGCGGCCAGTGGCGCCAGCAGCCAGCGTCGCAGCTCGGTTGTTGACCGGCGCCCCACCATCAACTCGCGCAACCACGCGCCGGCAACGGTCTCGCCGCACAGGCGCAGTCCGACCAGGCGCTCATCGGCGATCAGCGCACGCTTGCTGACGCCGCGCCGGGCGTCCGAATACGTCAGCGCTGCATCCCCATCCAGCCCGACCAGCGTGTCGAGCTCGTCCAGCCAGGCGGATGGGATCGGCTGGTCGTGCGCCACCCGCATCACCACCGCAGCTTCGTCGCGGCCGGCGAGCGCGAGCGAAGCGTAGGCGAAGCGCTCCAGCCAGGGCACCAGCGCCTCGGCGAGTTCGGTGGCGGCACGGTCCGCGCTCTCGACCCGCATCAGCAGCAACTCGAAGGGCAACGCCACCTTCTCGATGCGCACCGCGGCATGCTTGAGCTCGGGCTGTTTCGAGAACGGATCGAAGTCGCCCGCGATCAGCTCGTTGACGCCGGCCGAATTGAGTACGTTGCGCCCCCAGTGCATGGCGACGAAGGCCTGGCCGCGGCGCACCTCGTCCGAGGCCAGCGCGCGCAGCACGATCTCGCCGCGTCGGCTCGTCACCCGCACCAGCTCGCCAGCCTGCACCTCGAACATGCGCAGGTCGGCCGGGTGCAGCTCGATGCGCGCCTCGTCCACATGGCTGTACAGTCGCGCGACCTTGCCGGTGCGGCTCATGCCGTGCCACTGGTCCCGCAGCCGCCCGCTGGTGAGCGCGATCGGATAGCGCGCATCGGCCCGCTCTGCCGTGGTCTCGCCCGCTGGCACCACGAAGCGCGCACGTCCGCTGGACGTAGGAAAGCGGCCATCGGCATACAGCCGCGTGCGCCGCGCCGCATCGGCGACCGCCATCCCCGCCGGAAACGGCCACTGCTGCGGCCCGGCGGCGTCGAGCACGGCGTAGTCGAGCCCGGTGATGTCGAGATCACGCCCCGCGGTGGTGGCCACATGCTCGGCGAAGATCTCCTCCACCTCGTCATAGGCGAACAGCGCCGCCGCCTGCGGCTTGCCGATCAGGGAGCTGAGCGCCTGCGCGAAGTCGCACACGATGCGCCAGTCCGCGCGCGCCTCGCCCGGCGGCGGCAGCGCGTGGCGCACATGGGTGATGCGGCGCTCCGAGTTGGTCACCGTGCCCTCCTTCTCGCCCCAGGTCGCGGCCGGCAGCATCAGGTCGGCGAAGGGCGCGGTCTCGGTGCTGCGAAAGGCTTCCTGCAGCACGACGAAGTCGCAGCGCTGCAGGGCCTCGCGCACCAGGGCCTGTTCCGGCAGCGACTGCGCCGGGTTGGTGCACGCGATCCACAAGGCCTTGATGCGGCCCTCGGCCGCGGCGCGGAAGAGCTCGACCGCGGTCAGGCCGGGCTGCTCCGGCACGCTGTCCACGCCCCACAGGCGCGCCACCTCGGCGCGGTGGACGGGGTCGGCGAGGTCGCGGTGGGCAGACAGCAGGTTGGCCAGCCCGCCGACTTCGCGCCCGCCCATGGCGTTGGGCTGGCCGGTCATCGAGAACGGGCCGCAGCCGGCGCGGCCGATCTTGCCGCTGGCGAGCGACAGCGCGATCAGCGCGGCGCCGTTGTGCGTGCCGTGCGTCGACTGGTTCAGGCCCTGGCACCACAGCGACATCGCCGCCGGCGCCCGCCCCCACCAGCGCGCGGCGGTGACGATGGCCGCCGCGTCGAGGCCGCACTTCTCGGCGGCCACGGTCGGCGTCACCGCCTCGACATGCGCGCGCAGCGCGTCGAAGCCCTCGGTGTGGGCGGCGATGAAGGCCGTGTCGACCAGGCCTTCGCGCACCAGCACGTGCAGCATCGCGTTGTACAGCCAGATGTCGGTGCCGGGCAGCAGCGCCAGGTGCAGGTCGGCCGTCGCGGCGGTGTCGGTGCGGCGCGGATCGACCACGATCAGCTTCATGTCCGGCCGCGCCTTGCGTGCATCCTCGATGCGGCGGAAGGCCACCGGGTGCGCATAGGCCGGATTGGCGCCGGCGATCAGCAGGCAGTCGGTGTGGTCGAAGTCCTCGTAGGCGCAGGGCGGCGCATCCGCGCCCAGGGTCTGCTTGTAGGCGGCGACCGCGCTCGACATGCACAGGCGCGAGTTGGTGTCGACGTTGTTGCTGCCGATCAGGCCCTTCATCGCCTTGTTGAAGACGTAGTAGTCCTCGGTCAGCAACTGGCCGGAGATGTAGAAGGCCACCGAGTCCGGCCCGTGCGTCGCGATTGCTTCGGCAAAGCGCTGCGCGGCGGCGCCGATCGCCACGTCCCAGCCCACGCGCTGGCGCGGATCGCCGCGCGCGCGGCGCAATTCGGGGTAGAGCAGCCGGGTCTCGGGCCGCGCGCTCAGGTGCAGCGTGGCGCCCTTGGTGCACAGGCGGCCGAAGTTGGCCGGGTGCGCGGGATCGCCGCGCACGCCGGTGATGCGCGCGCCGTCGTGCTCGATCAGCACGCCGCAACCGACGCCGCAGTAGGGACAGGTGGCCTTGGTTTCCATCAGGGTCTCCGCAATCTCGAATAGCAGAAGGCGGCGATCAGCCGTCGGCGTGTGGCCGGCCTGCAGGAAGGATTTCTTGTCCATCTCGGACTCCAGAGTCGTGCGTCGTACGCACCGTGGGTGCGGGAATTTCCAGCGCGTGACTCCGTTGCCCGACAACCCGCCGGCATTGGCGGGACTGACGCTGTGCTGACGAACACAAAGCAAGCGTCATGCCATATTTAAAATCGTTCTAAATCAGTCGTTTGGTTTCCGGATTCGAGAGCGGTGATGCACCAGCTTGGCGTGCAGTGCACAAAATCGGTGCGCGGACGCACCACCGCGACGCTGGCCGCGCGCGCGGGCAACTTCTCCCCGGACATGCGCCTCACGCAGGTTAAACGGCACCAAAGCCCATCAGCCGTGCTATTTTCTCGATATTTTTCTGATTATCGATTTCCTGAAAGCGATGTCTTCCCCCCTCGTCATCCTCATCCTGTCGCTGCTGCTCGGCCTGCAGCCGATCACCACCGACCTCTACCTCCCCGCCCTGCCCGCGCTCACCGCCAGCTTCGGCGCGGTGCCTGCGCAGGCGCAGTTGACCCTGACCGCGCTGCTGCTCGCCTTCGGCGCGTCGCAGTTGTTCTGGGGGCCGCTGTCGGACCGGGTCGGGCGGCGCCCGGTGCTGCTGATCGGACTGGCCGGGTACACGCTGGCAGCGATCGGCAGCGCGCTGGCCGGCTCGATCGAGGTGATGGTGTTCTGGCGCGTGCTTCAAGGCGCGTTCATGGGCGCGGGCACGGTGTGCGCGCGGGCGATCGTGCGCGACCTCTACCCACCTCAGGAGGGCGCGCGGGCAATGAGCAAGGGCTTGTCCGGGCTGGGCGTCGCCGCCTGCCTGAGCCCGTGGATCGGCGGGCTATTGGCGGAATGGTTCGGCTGGCGCGCGACACTGATCGCGCTGACGGTGATGGGCGCGATCACGCTGCTCGTCGTCGCGCGCTACTTCCAGGAGACCCTGCACGAGCGTCACCCCGAGGCGCTGCAGCCCGCCGTGCTGCTGCGCACCGCGCGCGCCATCGTCGGCAACCGCAGCTTCTGGACCTACGCCTCGCTGTGCACCGCCTCCTTCGGCGGGCTGTTCTGCATCCTGTCGGCGTCGTCCTTCGTGTTCATCAACCTGCTCGGCACCTCGCCGAGCTTCTACGGCGTGCTGCTGCTGCTGCTGTCCGCGTTCTACATTGGCGGCACCGTGCTGTGCCGGCGCATGATCCTGCGCCTCGGCGTACAGCGCAGCGTGATGATCGGCGGCGCCCTGTCGCTGAGCGGCGGCGCGCTGATGCTGGCCTTCGCGCTCGCCGGGGTGAGCACGGTGTGGTCGATCATGGGGCCGGCCTTCATCTTCATGCTCGGCCATGGGGTGCACCAGCCCTGCGGCCAGAGCGGCGCGATCGCCCCGTTCCCGAAGGCCGCCGGCGCCGCCTCGGCGATCACCGGCTTCCTGATGATGGTGGTGGCCTTCGGCGCCGCGTACTGGGTGGGCGCCAACATGGACGGCAGCGCGCTGCCGATGGTCGTCGGCGTCGCCTTCTGCAGCGCCGCCGTGGCGTTCATCGCCTGGGTGCCGGTGCAGCGCGTGCGGCTGGGGGCGGTGGGGTAAGGCCTGCAGGAGCAACAAGCCGAGCCAAGGCACGCTGCCGACTGTAGCCAGCCCAGCAGCTCGACTCACGCCACCAGCCAAACCTCCCCGCCCTCGACCTTGACCTCGAAGCTCGCGCATGAGCCCACGTCCGGCGCCAGCGCCTGCCCATCCTGCAGGTTGAAGTTCCAGCCGTGCAGCGGGCAGGTGACCTTGCGGCCGTGGACGATGCCCTGCGACAGCGGCCCGCCCTTGTGCGCGCACTTGTCGTGGAGCGCGAAGACCTCGTCCTCGGCGTTGCGAAAGAGGGCGATGTCGCCCCCGCTGGGGCGCTGCACGACGCGCGCACCCAGGCGCGGGATGTCGTCGAGCGGGCAGATGCGTTTCCAGTTGCTCATGATGTGTCCTCGGGTATGCGGGCCGCTCAGGCCTCGACCTTGATCGGGATGAACTGCTTGACGGCCGGGGCTTCGCGGCTGGTTTCCCAGGGATCGCGGGCGTCCTTGAGGGCGTCGAGCAGGCGCGCGTGCAGGCGGCGGCGGTTGTCGCCGTCCTCGACCACCCTGGCCTTCACGTAGTCGAGGCCGACGCGCGCGAGCCAATGCACGGTGCGCTCGAGGTACCAGCCCTCCTCGCGGTAGAGCTGCAGGAAGGCGCCGGAATACTCCATGACCTCCTCGTCGGTCGTCACCTTGCACAGGTACTGCGCGACCTCGGTCTTGATGCCGCCGTTGCCGCCGACGTAGAGCTCGTAGCCCGAATCGACGCCGATCACGCCCACGTCCTTGATCCCGGCCTCGGCGCAGTTGCGCGGGCAGCCCGAGACCGCGAGCTTGACCTTGTGCGGCGCGTACATGTCGAACAGCATCTTTTCGAGCTTGACCCCCATGTCCATCGCGAGCTGGGTGCCGAAGCGGCAGTGCTCGGCGCCGACGCAGGTCTTCACCGTGCGGATCGACTTGCCGTAGGCGTGGCCCGAGACCATGCCGGCGGCGTTGAGGTCGGCCCAGATGTAGGGCAGGTCTTCCTTCTTGATGCCGAGCAGGTCGATGCGCTGGCCGCCGGTGACCTTGACCGTGGGCACCTGGTACTTCTCGGCGGCATCCGCAATCGCGCGCAGTTCAGAAGGCGTGGTCAGCCCGCCCCACATCCGCGGCACCACCGAATAGGTGCCGTCCTTCTGGATGTTGGCGTGCGCGCGCTCGTTGATGAAGCGCGACTGCGGGTCGTCCCTGGCCTCGTGCGGCCACGACGAGATGAGGTAGTAATTGACCGCCGGGCGGCACTTGTCGCAGCCGTTGGGGGTGCGCCAGTTCAGGGCCTCGAACACGGCCTCCTTGCTGGTGAGGTGGAGCTTGAAGATCGCCTCGCGCACCACCTTGTGCGAATGCTCGGTGCAGGCGCACACCGGCTTGTCGGTGGCGCTGACCGCCTGGTAGGCGCCGCCCACGGTGGAGGCGAGGATCTGCTCGACCAGGCCGGTGCAGGACCCGCAGGAGGACGCGGCCTTGGTGTGCTTCTTCACCTCGTCGAGCGTGAACAGCCCCTGCTCCTTGATCGCCTTGACGATGGTGCCCTTGCACACGCCGTTGCAGCCGCACACCTCGGCCGTGTCGGGCATGCTGGCCGCGCGGTTCTCGCCCTTGTGGCCGGCGTCGCCCAACTTGTTCTGGCCGAACATCAGGTGGTCGCGGATCTCGGCGACGCTCTGGCGGTCCTTCATCAACTGGAAGTACCACGAGCCGTCGGCGGTGTCGCCGTACAGCACCGAGCCGACGATGCGGTCGTCCTTGAGCACGACGCGCTTGTACACGCCGCCCTGCTTGTCGTGCAGCACGATCTCCTCGGTGCCCGGCCCGCCGCCGAAGTCACCCGCCGAGAACACGTCGATGCCGGTGACCTTGAGCTTGGTCGAGGTCACCGAGCCCTCGTAGCGGCCGATGCCGAAGTTGGCGAGGTGGTTGGCGCACACCTTGCCCTGCTCGAACAGCGGCGCCACCAGGCCGTAGGCGATGCCGCGGTGGGCGACGCACTCGCCGACCGCGTAGATGCGCGGGTCGGTCACCGTCTGCAGGGTGTCGGAGACATGGATGCCGCGCACCCGGCCGCTGCCGCAGTACAGCCCGGCGGATTCGGCGAGCGCAAAGTTGGGGCGGATGCCGGCGGCGACCACCACCAGGTCGGCGGGGATCTCCATGCCGTCCTTGAAGCGCACGGCGCCGACGCGCTCCGCACCGTCCTCGCCCCTCATGCCGCCTTGCGCGTTGCGCGCCGGCAGCAGCGCCTCGGTCTGGCGGGCGAGCAGGAACTTCATGCCCCTGGCCTCGAGCGAGGCCTGCAGCATGTCGGCGGCGGCGCGGTCGAGCTGGCGCTCCATGATCCAGTCGCCGATGTGCACCACGGTGACGTCCATGCCGCGCAGCATCAGCCCGTTGGCGGCCTCCAGCCCGAGCAGGCCGGCGCCGATCACCACCGCGTGGCGGTACCTGGCGGCGGCCTCGATCATCGCCTCGGTGTCGGCGATGTCGCGGTAGCCGAGCACGCCGGGCAGCTCGTTACCGGGGATGGGCGGGATGAAGGGCGTGGAGCCGGTGGCGAGCAGCAGGCGGTCGTAGTCGGCCTCGGTGACGCTGCCGTCTGCCGCCTCGGCGATCACCTTGCGCCTGACGCGGTCGATCCTGGTCACCTGCCTGCCGGCATGCAGCGTGATGCCGTTGTCGCGGTACCAGTCGAGATCGTTGAGCATGATCTCGGGCAGCGTCATCTCGCCGGCCAGCACCGGCGAGAGCAGGATGCGGTTGTAGTTGCCGTGCGGCTCGGCGCCGAACACGGTGATGTCGTACAGGTCGGGGGCGAGCTTCAACAGTTCCTCGACCGTGCGCACACCGGCCATGCCGTTGCCGACGAGTACGAGTTTCATTTTCTTCATGGTCGTGCTCCTCAAGAATCAAGAACGAAGGTCGTCAGGCAGCGGCGCGAGCGCCCGTCGGCGGCTCGGCGAGCAGGCGGCCAAGGTGCTCGGCCAATGCGCTGCCTGGCTCGGCGAGCACCCCGACGACGATCAGGGCAGTGCTCGGCAGCGGCTCGCCTGCGATCCGCGCAGGCAGCTCGGCCAGGCTCGCGCGCAAGGTCGGCTGCACTTCCTGCGGCGCGAGGCACACGACCGCCGCGGGTGTGCTGCGTGCCATGCCCGCGGCGATCAGGCGGGCGACGATCTGCAGCAGTTGCGGCAACCCGCGCCGAAACACCAGCGTCGCGCCACTGCCGGCCAGCGCACGCCAGTCCGCCAGCGCGATCCCATCGCCTGCCTCGACGATGCGCACCGTCGGGCTGGATCGCCCGGCGCCCGGGCGCGCTACGAATGTTTTTGCGTGTTTGCTCATGTCCTGGTCTTCCACCGTGCGCCCCAAAAACGAACGGCGTCCATTCCGTGCGCCGCGCTAGGTGCGCGAGCGCTCGGAATGGACGCCGTTGTCCACATGCCGAAGCCTTGCCTTGTATGTCCTGCCGCTGGCCGGACCCTCTTTGGTCCGCC
This sequence comes from Thauera sp., assembly GCF_034003485.1. GTDB lineage: Bacteria > Pseudomonadota > Gammaproteobacteria > Burkholderiales > Rhodocyclaceae > Thauera. The sequence goes on along the minus strand of NZ_JAVEYL010000002.1, from coordinate 16,084 downwards.
TTCGCTCATTCCCTTGCATCAAGCGTGCCACGTAGCTGACAGCGCCTGATTCCGCGTGAAACGGCGGAGTCGTCACCGCAGATGGCCTTTCGCTGCGCTGCTGAGACCGATCCGCGCACTGCTGCAGTGCGATGCCCGCCGGCGCCGCACCACCTGCGTGCGACGCCCTAGCCGCTCAGGCCCGGCGGACCTCCGCACTGCGCGCCGCCGGCGCGGGGGAGCGCGTACGCGCCTGCGCGATCGGCTCGACCTTGCGCTGCTTCTCGTACAGGAAGCTCAGCACCTCGTGGCGGTAGTGGGTGTAGCGCGCGTCGTCGGCCAGCTCGAGCCGGTCGCGCGGGCGCGGCAGGTCGATGTCGAGCACCTGGCCGATGGTGGCCGAGGGGCCGTTGGTCATCATCACGATGCGATCGGACAGCAGCACCGCCTCATCCACATCGTGGGTGATCATCATCACCGTGTTCTGCAGCTCGGACTGGATGCGCATCACCTCGTCCTGCAGGTGGGCACGGGTGAGTGCATCGAGCGCACCGAAGGGCTCGTCGAGCAGTAGCACCTTGGGCTCCATCGCCAGCGCACGGGCGATGCCCACGCGCTGCTTCATGCCACCGGAGATCTCCGCCGGCAGGCGATCGAGCGCGTGGCTCATGCTGACCATGTCGAGGTTGTGCAGGATCCAGTCGCGCTGCTCGGCGGCGCTGCGCTTGCCCTTGAAGATCTTCTGCACCGCGATCTCGACGTTCTGATACACCGTCAGCCAGGGCAGCAGCGAATGGTTCTGGAACACCAGGGCACGGTCCGGGCCAGGGGCGTTCACCTCGCGGCCATCGACGATCACCCCCCCGGAGCTCGCCCGCAGCAAGCCGGCGACGATGTTGAGCACGGTGGACTTGCCACATCCGGAATGGCCGATCAGCGAGATGTATTCGCCGCGCTGGACGTCGAGATTGATGTCGGCGAGCACCTGATTGCTGACGCTGCCGCGGCTGAATGCCATGTCGACGCGGGAGATGCTGAGGTAGGGCTGGCTCATGATCGATACTCCTTATGCGGGGCTGGTGCCACGGGTGACGCGCTTGCCGACCCAGGCGACCATGCGGTCGAGCAGGAAGCCGACGACGCCGACATAGACGAGGGCGAGAATGATGTCGCTGATGCGCGACGCGTTCCACGCATCCCAGATGAAGAAGCCGATACCCACGCCGCCGATCAGCATCTCGGCGGCAATGATCGCCAGCCACGACAGTCCGACGCCGATGCGCAGCCCCGAGAAGATGTAGGGCGCGGCTGCCGGCAGCATGATCTTCCAGAAGTACTCCACCCCATTGAGGCGGATCACCCGGGCGACGTTGCGGTAGTCCTCGGGGATGTTGCGGATGCCGACCGAGGTGTTGATGATGATCGGCCAGATCGCGGTGATGAAGATCACGAAGATTGCCGACGGGTTGCTGTCCTGGAAGCCGGCCAGCGAGATCGGCAGCCAGGCCAGTGGCGGCACCGTGCGCAGCACCTGAAAGAGGGGGTCGAGCCCGCGCAGCGCCCAGGTTGATTGCCCGACCAGCACGCCCAGGCTGACGCCGGCGATCACTGCAAGCAGGTAGCCGTAGGCCACGCGCTCCAGGCTGGCGAGGATCTGCCAGGCCAGGCCGACGTCGTTGCCGCCGTTGTCGAAGAAGGGATCGGTGATCAGCTCCCAGGTGTCGGCGATGACCTGACTCGGTGGCGGAAGGGCCGCGCCAGGCGCCTGGCACAGCAGCTCCCAGATGCCCACCAGCAGGCTCAGGACCACCAGCGGCGGCAAGGCGTGCCGGGTGAAATACTGCGCCAGCGCCGCGGCATGTCTGCGCCAGGCCGGGGGCGGTGCGGCAGTGGCCGGCGCGAGACCGGCGATCGATGTCGTGTTGCTCATGTCGGGCTCCTTGCGGATTCAGGATGCATCGGGGCGCACGCGGCTCAGCCGCGCAGGGTCTTGATGGCGAGGCTGTCGAGGTAGGCCATCGGGTTCGCCGGATCGAAAACCTTGCCGTCGAAGAAGGTCTCCACGCCGCGCGAGGTCGAGGCCGGGATGTCGCTCGCCGCCACGCCCAGCTCCTGGGCAGCCTGGCGCCACAGGTCCTCGCGGTTCACCTTCGCCACCCAGCCCTTCATGTCGAAGTCCTGGGGCAGATAGCCCCAGCGGATGTTCTCGGTGAGGAACCACAGGTCGTGGCTCTGGAAGGGGTAGGAGGCCTGATCCTTCCAGTAGCGCATCTGCTCGGGGCTGTTCTCGACCACGCGGCCCGTGCCGTAGTCGAAGTCGCCGCGCATGCGGTCGACGATGTCCTCGAAGGGGGCGTTGATCCAGCGCCGCTTGGCACAGATGCGTGCCACCTCCTCGCGATTGGCCGGGTCCTCGCAGAACATCTGCGCTTCCATCACCGCCTTGAGCAGGGCCTTGGCCGCGTTGGGGTTCGCATCGACGTAGTCGGCGCGCATCGCGAACGCCTTCTCCGGGTGGTTGTGCCACAGCTCGCCGGTGGTGTTGGCGGTGTAGCCGATGCCCTGGTTGATGAGCTGGCGGTTCCACGGCTCGCACACGCAGAAGGTGTCCATGCTGCCCACCTTCATGTTCGCGACCATCTGCGCCGGCGGCACGACGATGGTGGAGATGTCGCGCGTGGGGTCGATACCGCCGGCGGCCAGCCAGTAGCGGATCCACATGTCGTGGGTGCCGCCGGGGAAGGTCATCGCCGCGTTGACGGCCTTGCCCGATGCACGCTTTGCAGCGAGCGCGGCCTTGAAGGCACCGGCATCGGTAGCGACCTTGAGATCCTTGTACTCGTTGCCCACCGAGATGCACTGCCCCGCCAGATTCAGGCGGGCGAGGATGTACATCGGTACCTGCACGTTGTTGGCCGTCATCGCCCCGCTCGCGATCAGGTAGGGCATGGGGGTGAGGATGTGGGCGCCGTCGATGCCGTTACGCTGCGAGCCGAGCACGAGGTTGTCGCGGGTGGTGCCCCACGACGACTGCTTGAGGACCTCGACCTCGGTCATGCCGTGCTTGGCGAAGAAGCCCTTCTCGTCGGCGACGAAGAGCGGCGCGGCATCGGTGAGCGCGATGAAGCCGAGCTTGGCCTTCCTGGTCTCGAGCGCGCCGCCCGCGGCGCTCGCCCGGCTGGACCAGAGCCCACCCACCATCGCCGCGCCGGTCAGCGCAGCGGCGCTGCGCATGAAGTCACGACGGCTGAAGTCCGACTGCTTGATTGCCTTGTTGCCCATGATCGACTCCTGAATGTGAACCACTGAAAGCAAGAAGGCGCCCACCCCCTGCCTGCGGCTTCGCTGACAGTGGATGGACGCCTTTGTCCGGGATGCGGCAGCACTGGGGCCACGCGGTGAGTCTCGAACCGCCTTTGGTTCCGCCTCGATTCACTCTATGCAGAAGTCGTGCCAGGTTGTGGCGAGAAGCCCTTTCCCTGATTTGGCAGGGGTTTCAGGCTCGGCACACCGCCGCCCCGTGGACTGGAGAACGCACTGCTGCAGTGCAACAGGGGTGCGCGGCGCACAGTCCCGGTGCGCGCGGCGCGGATCAGGAGCGTCGGGGCAGCAACTCCGCCATTGCCAGTACCGCCTGTGCCACCTCGACCAGCCGCCTGCCCTGGTTCATCGCAGTTTGCCGCAGCAGACGGTAGGCCTCGTCCTCGGCCAGGGCCTGGTGGCGCATCAGCACGCCCTTGGCGCGTTCGATCAGCTTGCGCTCGTCGAGGGCGGCACGCACCGCCGCGAGTTCGTCGCTCATTGCCTGCAGCCGGCGCGACTGCGCGTGGAGCGCATCGACGATCGAACGGGTGAGTCGTGGGCCGAGCGGCTCGGTCGTCACCGCTGCGTCGCCGCCCTCCTCGCCCCCCGAAGCCGCATCGGCAGCCTGCTCGGCGCTGAACACACCGATCGGGGCCGCAGCCTCGGGCAGCCCGGCGACGGTCTGCAACAGGCTTTGCGGATCATCGGGGTCGAGCTGCAGCGCGCCAATGCGCTCGATACACGTCGCACGCAGTCCGCCGGCGAGCGCCGACTCGATCGAATGCATCTGATCGAGGCGTGCCGAACAGCACGCGAACCAGTCCTCGGCCAGTGCAGGCGCCAGCACGACGCCCTGCCCCGCTGCGATCAGCTTGCGGCGCAGGCGCTCGAGCTCGGCCAGCGGCATCGCCCGTTGTGCGGTCCCCCAGGCGGCGAGCGTATCCGGCGGGCAGAAGGCCTCGAAGCGCTCGAAGCATGCTTCCTGCGCTTCGATCAGATGCAGCAGGGCTTGTTCGCCCGCCCGCCCGGTCGTCCCGGCGGCGAATGCTGCGGCGCCCGCAGCGCGCTCCTGGCCAGCGAACTCCTTGCCCTGCATGAGGTTGAACAGCGCCACCAGCAGACGCGACACCGCCGGATCGGCGGCGACGTCGGCGGCCTCGAAGACCAGCGAGAGCAGCGCCGCAATCACGCGATTGAAGCGCTGCGTCGCCTCCTCCGCGCCGCAGCGCATGGTCGCGACTTCTTCACGCAGGCCGGCCAGCCCGTCGAGCGCATGGAGAGCAAGCGCGATGCGGGTGAACAGCCGCGCCCCGCCCGGCATCGCCTGCGCCGGGGCCGCGCCGCACACCTCGGGCCGGGCCAGCCAGGCGCGCACCGCCGCCTCCGTCGCATGGCTGGCCGCGACACGCGCCGCCCGCTGCGCGCCGAACCGGGCGCCACCGGAGGCCAGAAAGAGGTTTGAGGCACCGCGTTCGCCCTGCAACTGATGGACGAGTTCGCTGACGGCCTGGACCAGCTCGCAACTGCGGGCGAGCTGCTCGAGATCATGAATTTCGCAGCGGCGTGCGGCGACGAGAAAGGCAAGCATCGAGGTCATGCATGGGGCTCCGCAGTGTCTGCTTGAGGCGGCGGCCAGAACGGCCGTCAGCGAAGACAAGCAAGAGCCGTGCAAGCGCTATGCAAGCGCTCCGATCAGGGACATGACCCGCGGCAAGGGTCCGAGCAGCGCGCGGTGAGCCTGCACCAGGCGCGCGCCCGCCGCGAGCCGCGCCTTGGCGACGTGCGCCGAATCGATGCCACCGACGCTGATCAGGCACACGCGCGGGCCCACCGCCTCGGCAAGCGCGGTCAGGCGCGCAACCGCCTGCTGCGGCGCAGCGTCGGCCGACACCAGCAGACCGTCGGCCCCGGCCGCAACCAGGCGCTGCGCCCAGTCCCCCACTGCCTCGCGTTCCATCCACGCCGGCGGCAGCTTGGCGACCAGGGCCAGGCGCCGGGGACGCGGCAGTCGGTCACGCAGTTCGGCCAGCGCGGCGAGCAGTTCGACGCATTGCGCCGGCGAGGCGCCGCTGCGCCCCGGGTTGAGGACGACGTAATCCGCGCCGGCCTGCCACGCGGCCAGCGCGCGACACAGGTGTTGGGATCGGCGCTGTACGTCGGTCGTGTGCGTGGGCACGGCAAGGCTGAGCCCGTGGCGGGGCCGCAGTGGCGAGGTCGTGCGGTGCGGCGCGTCACCGTGGCGCCAGGCCGAGACGGCCAACAGCGGCGGCGCATCCGTCGAGTGCGCGCGGTGGCTGCCGGTCTCGACCCCGCCCAGGCCGAGCGCGGCGGCGTGCGCGAGCAAGCTGCCGCGGCGATCGAAGCCCGCAGCGACGATCAGCGGCGAGGGAAAGCGCAGGCCCATCGCCTCCACCGCCCGCGCGGTCAGGCTCGAATCCGCGCTCGCCGCGCGGGCGCTCGATGCAGGCCGGACGGCGGTGGGTCGGACGGCTGCGGGCGAGGAGACCTGAGTGAGCGGGACCACTGCAGGCGAGGCGGCAGCAGGCGCGCCGGTAGCCGACGCGCAGCGCGCCAGCCGCTGTACCGACCAGCGCGTACGCAAGGCACGCGGGGTCAGCGGCGGGATCATGGTTCCAGCGCGACCACCGCGGACGCGTTGGCGCTGCGGGCAGCGTTTCCGTTGCGCCGGGCGAACGTGGAGAGGAAGGCGGCGAGCGCTTCCACAGCCGCATCCGCCAGGCCGTTATAGAGGCTGATGCGCACCCCGCCGCGCTCGGGATGTCCGCGCAGATCGCGCAAGCCGGCCGCCTCCGCCTCGGCGAGGAAGCGGTCGCCGAGCGCGTCGTCGGCGAGGTGGAAACAGGGATTGACGCGCGAGCGCCAGCCTTCGGGCACGCGCCGGCGGTAGAGCCCGCGCGCTACGCCTTCGGCCATCGCGGCAGCGAGCGCGGCATTGCGGCGCTCCAGCCGCGCACTCATCGCGGCCACGCCACCGGCGCCCTCGATCCAGTGCAGCATGCGATGGGCGACGAAGACCGGCAGCACCGGCGGCGTGCACAGGCGCGATTCGGCGGCGGCCTGGGCGCCGTAATCCATCACCCGCGGCGTGCCGCTGCAGGCGTGCCCGAGCAGGTCGCGGCGCACGACGACGAGCGTGAGCCCGGGCGTGCCGATCGTCTTCTGCGTGCCGGCATAGGCGAGGCCAAGCCGATGCCAGTCCAGCGGCCGGGTCAGCAATTCGGAGGTCAGGTCGGCCACCACGGGCGCGGCGGTGTTCGGCAAGGCAGGAAACTGCAGGCCGTCGGCGGTCTCGTTCGGGGTGACGTGGACATAGGCGAGAGGCCAATCGCGCGCATCGAGCGCTTCGGGCAGGGATGCGGGCAGACACTCGGACGGTAGCCGCAGCTCGCCCTCGCCACCGGGGTCGCAAACCAGGGCCTGCACATCGAGCACGCCGATCCGCCTGAAACGCTGCGCCTCGCTGATCGCGCGCCGCGACCAGTGCCCGCTGTCGATGTAGAGCGCCTGCGCGGATGACGCCGCCGTTTCGCCTCGAGCGCGGCGAGCGCCCGCACTGCGCACCGCGCTGGTGAACGTACCGTCTCCGGGCGCACCAACCCCGCAGGCCCCGTCCCTTCGCTCCGCCCCGCCGAGCAGGTTCATCGGCACCAGCGCGAACTGCGCGCTCGCCCCGCCGGCCAGGAAGAGCACCGCGAAATCGTCCGGAATCGCCAGCAGACGGCGCAGGCAGGACTCGGTTTCGGCCTGCAGGTTGCGGTAGGTGGGCGTGGTGAAGGGCAGGCTCAGGATCGAGCCCGGGCCAGGCCGGCAGGCCTCGGCCACCTCGTTGGCGACTTCGACCGGCAAGGGCCCGGCTGCCGCCGAGAAGCTGAACCCGGGCTGCACCCCCCAGGCGGCTAAGGCGTTCGCACAGCCGCCGTCAGGAGAACAGCCCGACGCCATGTGCCCCCACCCCCATGAAGAACAGCACCGGGATCGACAACATGGTGTTGACCCGCGCCGACAGGAAGGTGACGCGCGAGCAGCGCAGGCGCTCGTCCAGCGGCGCGCGCACGAAGCCGAGCACGCGCTTCTGGTGCGGCCACAGCACGAACCACAGGTTGCACACCATGATCACCGCCAGCCAGATGCCGACGCCCAGCGGCGCCAGGCTGCCCTGCAGGCTGAGCGCTTCGGCCAGCCAGCCGCGGTCCCACAGGATCAGCAGGCCGCTGCCCAGCACCAGCAGCGAGGCGTAGCGGAAGGTGCCGTGCTCGCGCTGCATCAGCGCGCGCTGGCGCGGACTGTCGGGGTCGGAGAGGTCGGCCGCGGTCAGCGGCACATAGCGCGATCGGGTGACCGCGGTGGCGTAGTTGTGGCCGACCCACACCAGCGCACCGAGAAAGTGCAGCCAGCGCGCGGCGACTTCGAGCAGCACGTCCATGATCGTCACCGCCTCACATCACCAGGCGCAGCACCAGCGCCAGCGCTGCGGTGAGGGCCACGCCGAGCGCGACGGTGACCACGGAGGAATCGAACACGCGCAGCAGCAGATCAGACATGACCCACCTCCACCTGTGCCACGGTCAGCCCTGCGGCCTCGCCCCGCTCACTCATGCCCACCCCGCAGCCGCCACCCTGCCCAAGCAGGCGCGAGTTACGGTCGTTGCGCATGATCAGCGGTTTGAGCGTGCGCCCGGGCGCATGGGCCTGCGCGATGGCTTCGGTGATCAGGTGGTGATGCGGCGAGCGCGAGCACGCGGGGTCGGTGCTCGACGCGTCGCCGGTGAGCAGGAAGGCCTGGCAGCGGCAGCCACCGAAGTCCTTCTCCTTCTCGTCGCAACTGCGGCAGGTCGGGCTCATCCACTCGTCGCCGCGGAATTTCTGGAAGGTGGGCGACTCGTTCCACAGCCACGCGAGACTCCTGTCGCGCACCGAGGGGAATTCCAGCCCCTCGATGATGCGCGCCTCCTGGCAGGGCATGGCGACGCCGTCCGGGGCGATGGTGAGGTGGATCGCGCCCCAGCCGTTCATGCACGCCTTGGGGCGGCCCTCGTAGTAGTCGGGGATGACGAAATAGATCGTCATGCGATCGCCGAGGCGTTCGCGCGCCGCCTGCACCGCGCGCTCGGCCATCTGCAGTTGTTCGAGCGTCGGCAGCAGCTCGTCGCGATTGACCATCGCCCAGTTGTAGTACTGGATGTTGGCGAACTCGAGGTAGTCGACGCCGATGTCCTCGGCGAGCGCGAGGATGTCCTCGACCTGGCCGATGTTGTGCCGGAACACCGGCACGTTGAGCACCATCGGAAAGCCGTGGGCCTTGATCTGGTGCGCCACCTTCACCTTGAGGTCGAAGGCGCGCGCGCCGACCAGGGCGTCGGTGAGTTCGCGCTCGCTCGACTGCAGCGAGAGCTGGATCTGGTTGAGGCCGGCGGCCTTGAGCGCGATCAGGCGCGCTTCGCTCAGGCCCACCCCGGAGGTGATCAGGTTGGTGTAGTAGCCGAGCGCGGTGGCGTCGGCGACGAGTTCTTCGAGGTCGTCGCGCAGCAGCGGCTCGCCGCCGGTGAAGCCGAGCTGCAGCGCTCCCAGCTCACGGCCTTCGCGCAGCACGCGCTTCCACTCGGCGGTGGACAGTTCGGCCTCGCCGTCGCGGGCGTAATCGACCGGGTTGCTGCACCACGGGCACTTCAGCGGGCAGCGGTAGGTGAGCTCGAGCACCAGCCACAGCGGCTTGCCCTGCCCGTCAAGCCTGACGACGGATCCATCCTTTGGCACGGAACACCTCCAGGAATTTGTACACGCCCTCGGCGACGCGCTCGTCGTCACCCGGATAGCGCTGCTGCAGTTCGGCGACCAGCTCGGCGACGGTGCGCTTGCCGTCGCAGCGCTCGATGATGTCGCCGGCGGTCTGGTTGAGCTTGACGATGCCCTCGGGGTAGAGCAGGACGTGCGAGTCCTGCGTCGGCTCCCAGCGGAACAGGTACATCGGGTTGAGCGCGTAGCGCTCGCTGGCCGCGGGCGGGCTCGGGGTGGCGGTGTCGGTCATGCGGGCAGTCCGGTGCGGGTTGGCCGGGCCCGGTCCGCCCAGGGGCGCCCGGGCCGGCAGGCGTCAGCGCACGTAGACGTAGGCGGTGACTTCGAAGCCGAGACGGATGTCGCAATACGCGGGGTCGGTCCACTGCATGATGGGTCTCCTCTGGAATGATGGATGGCGAACCGGCACGGCGGCCGGCTCACAAGCATCATCCCCGCATGCGAAGGCCTGGGGATCCGCACAATCGCGGTCCTGCCATCAGGCCGATCAGGAGCCCGCAGTCGCGAAAATCTTGATTCTTTAACGACCTGCAAGCGTGTTGACTTTCGTCAACGCGGGAACGGCTGCACCGCGTGGATCGCCTCGACCAGCCCTTCGCCGGCGGGATCCGCCGGGCCCTGCCAGCCGTCGAAATGCAGCAGCTCGGGCAGCGGCACGCGCTTCAACCAACCGGCGGCCTCCAGCTCCGGGCGGGTGTGGAAGTCGCTGACGTAGCCGACGCACAGGTACGCGATCGGCACGATCTCGGGCGGGATGCCGAGCGCTTCGCGCAGCGCCGGCGGGTGCAGGATGCTCACCCAGCCCACGCCCAGCCCCTCGGCACGCGCGGCGAGCCACAGGTTCTGCACCGCGCACACCGCGCTGTAGATGTCCATCGCGCCGATGTGGGTGCGGCCGATCACCACCGGGCCGTGGCGGCTGCGATCGCAGGTGATGCAGATGTTGACCGGCGACTCGAGGATGCCTTCGAGCTTGAGCTTGCGGTAGGTGGCGCGCTTGGCCTCGTCGAACATCTGCTCGGCCTCGGCGTGGGCGGCAAGGAAGTCGGCATGGATCTTCGCGCGCACCTCACGCGAGCGCACCACGATGAAATCCCACGGCTGCATGAAGCCGACCGAGGGCGCATGGTGGGCGGCGGTGAGCACGCGCGCGAGCACCTCGTCGGGGATCGCATCGGGCAGAAACTCGCCGCGCACGTCGCGGCGGGTGTGGATGGCGCGGTAGACGGCGTCGCGCTCGGCGGTGGTGAACCGCGGGTCGGTCTGGAAGCGGGGTTGCGAGTTTTTGGTGAGGCCAGCGGGTGCGTCAGATGGGAGACGCGTGGCCGCTTCGGGGTCGAGATTTGTGCGCGCGTGATCGCGCGCGGGCGCGGCGTGCGCCTGCGTCGGGCTGCTCATGATGTATTCCCCTTGTCGTCGAGCAGGAGACAGCCGCCGACCAGACGGCTGTGCAGAACACTTCGAGGCCGGTCTTCCGGCTGCGGATCATCTCGTCCGGGCGCCTTCCCGGTCCTTACGGACCAGTGGCTGGGCGAGCCTTGCCCGGACAATCCCCTTCACGGCGCTGGGCGCGCGGCGGAATGGCACCGCCTTCCCGATTCTCCCGCGCCAGGCGCGGGCACCTCGAAGCAAACGAGCCCGAATGTTAACCGCAGATCGCGGGCGGGTGCATTCGGGATCAAGGATCCATCGGCAATGGGCCTCAGACTCGATTGATCCTGGCGAAATCAATCGAGCCTGCCCCCATCCATTCTCAGGCGCGCTGGCGGCGGGCCTCGAAAAGGCAGATGCCGCTCGCCACCGACACGTTCAGGCTCTCGACGCTGCCGTGCATCGGAATGCGCGCAAGCTCGTCGCAGGTTTCGCGGGTGAGGCGACGCAGGCCGTCGCCTTCGGCGCCGAGCACCCACGCCACCGGCACCTTCTGGTCGATATCGTGGAGGGTCTTATCGGCCTCACCGTCGGCGCCGACGACCCACACGCCGGCCTCCTGCATCTCGCGCAGCGCGCGCGCGAGGTTGGTGACGGTGATGTAGGGCACGGTGTCGGCGGCGCCGCTGGCGACCTTGATCGCGGTGGCGTTCAGCCCCACCGCGCGGTCCTTGGGTGCGACCACCGCGTGCGCGCCGGCGGCGTCGGCCACGCGCAGGCAGGCGCCGAGGTTGTGCGGGTCCTGCACGCCGTCGAGGACGAGGATGAGCGCGTTCTCGTCGAGGCCGTCGAGCACGTCGGCGAGCTTGATCTCACGCCGGGTCGCGTCGACCTTGGCGACGACGCCCTGGTGGCGGCGGGTGCCCACCATGCCGTCGAGCTTGTCGCCCTCGCTCTGCATGATGCGCGCGCCGGCGGCCTCGGCCTGGGCGATGAACTTCTTCACCCGAGCGTCCTTACGGTCGCCGGAGAGATAAATTTCCAGCACCGAGTCGGGTGCGTGGCGCAGCTTGGCGGACACGGCATGGAAGCCGTAAATCAGGCGGGTGGGTGCGTTCTCGGGTGCTTTAGCCACGTTCTGTGCCCTTTGCGGAAGTCTTGCGGCCGGCGCGTCGCGCCGGGGCCGCAGTCGGAGTCGGGGGCGCGGATTCTAGCGTTTCGGCAGCCGGCGCGGCGGCGGCCTTTTTGGCGCGCGACCTGGGCGGCTTGGCCGCGGGCGTCGGGGTCTCGGGCCGGGTCTCGGGCGGTGCCTCGGCGAGCGCCGCGGTCACGGCGGCCTTCTTCTTCGCGCGCGACTTCGGCTTCGTCTCGGGCGCAGCCTGAACTTCGGTCGGCACAGCGGTGGTCAGCGCCGGCGCAGCGACTGCCTTCTTCTTGCGCGGACCGGGCTCGGGCGTCACCGACGTTTCGACTGCGGCAGCCTTGCGCGAACGGGACTTGCTCGCAGGCTTCTCCGCGAGCGGCGCAGGCTGGCCGACCTCTGCAGGCGCGGGCGCCGGCGACACGTCAGCGGGTGCCTTCCTGGTGCGCGATCTCTTCGGCTTCGCGTCAACGGCTGGCGCGGCAGCGGCGGGCTGCGCAACCGGCTCGGTCGCTGGCGGCGCGCTCACGGGCTGCGCGTCCTCCACTGCGACTTCGGCAGAAGGCTTCCTGGCGCGCGGCTTGCGTGCCTTCCTGCCGGCTTCCGGCAAGGCTTCAGGCGCTGCTTCGATCGCCTGCGGAACGACCTTGGCGGCCGCCGGCAGCGGGCCTTCGACCAGGCGGAAATCGATCTTGCTGGTCGCCATGTCTACCCGCACGAGCTGTACCTTGACCCGGTCGGACAGGCGGAACTGCTTGCCGGTGCGCTCGCCCATGAGCGCGTGGCGGGTCTCGTCGTAGTGGAAGTAGTCACTGCCGAGATCCGAGATGTGCAGCAGGCCCTCGATGAAGATGTCGTCAAGCGCGATGAAGAGCCCGAAGGGCACGACCGACGACACACTGCCGATGAATTCCTCGCCGACGCGGTCCTGCATGAAATAGCACTTCAGGAAGGCGACCACGTCGCGGGTCGCGTCGTCGGCGCGGCGCTCGGTCATCGAGCAGTGCAGGCCGATCTGTTCCCAGTCGCCGGGACGGTACTGGTCGCCGGCGAGCGCGGCCTTGATGCCGCGGTGGATCAGCAGGTCCGGGTAGCGCCGGATCGGCGAGGTGAAGTGGGTGTAGGACTCGTAGGCGAGGCCGAAGTGGCCGACGTTGTCCGGGCTGTACATCGCCTGCTTGAGCGAGCGCAGCATGACGGTCTGCAGCAGCTGGGCGTCGGGACGGTCCTTGACCTGCTCGAGCAGCTTGGCGAAGTCGCTCGCACGCGGCTCGTCGCCGCCACCGAGGCCGAGGCCGAACTCCTTGAGGAACTCGCGCAGCTTGGCGAGCTTGTCCTCGGAAGGGCTGTCGTGGACGCGGTACAGCGCCGGGTGCTCGCGCGTGGCGAGGAAGTCGGACGCGCACACGTTGGCGGCGAGCATGCACTCTTCGATGAGACGGTGGGCGTCGTTGCGCACCTCGGGCACGATCTGCGCGATCTTGCCGTTATCGTCGAAGATCATCCGCGTCTCGGTGGTCTCGAAGTCGATCGCGCCGCGCTTGGCGCGCGCCGTCAGCAGCACACGGAAGAGCTTGTCGAGGTTCTCGAGGTGGGGCAGCAGCGCGGAGATCTCGGCGCGCACCGCAGGGTCCTGCTCGTACAGCGCGGCGGCGACCTTGGTATAGGTCAGGCGCGCGTGCGACCAGATCACCGCAGGGTAGAAGCGGTAGTTCTTGATCTCGCCGGTGGCCGAGATGTTCATGTCGGCGACCATCGCCAGGCGCTCGACCTGCGGGTTGAGCGAACACAGGCCGTTGGAGAGCTTCTCGGGCAGCATCGGGATGACGCGGCGCGGGAAGTACACCGAGTTGCCACGGTCGAAAGCATCCTTGTCGAGCGCGCTGGCGGCGTCAACGTAGTGCGAGACGTCGGCGATGGCGACGATCAGGCGGTAGCCCTTGCCCTGGCGCTCGCAATACACGGCATCGTCGAAGTCCTTGGCGGTCTCGCCGTCGATGGTGACCAGCGGCAGCTTGGTGAGATCCTCGCGCCCGGCCCAGTCCTTCTTGCGCACCACGTCGGGGAGCTTGCGCGTCTGCGCCTTGGCCTCGGACGAGAACTCGTAGGGCAGATCGTGCTTGCGCAGCGCGATCTCGATCTCCATGCCGGGGTCGGCGTAGTTGCCGAGCACCTCGACGATGCGGCCGATCGGCTGGGCGAACTTGGTCGGTTGTTCGACCAGCTCTACGGTGACGATCTGCCCGGCCTCGGGCTTCTTGCGTCCGCCCGGCGCGACCAGGATGTCCTGCGCCAGACGGCGGTTCTCGGGCACGACGATCATCACACCGTGCTCGTTGATGACGCGGCCGACGACACGGCTGTTGGCGCGCTCGAGCACCTCGACCAGCTTGCCTTCGGGGCGGCCGCGGCGGTCCTGGCCGGCGATGCGCACGATCACGCGGTCGCCGTGGAGCAGCTCGCGCATTTCCTTGGGGCCGAGGAAGATGTCGGGCTGGCCGTCGTCGCGACGCAGGAAGCCGAAGCCGTCGGGGTGGCCCTCGACGCGGCCCTTGATCAGGTCGACCTTGGAAGGCAGCAGATAGGCATCACGCCGGTTGCGCATGATCTGGCCATCGCGCTCCATCGCGCGCAGGCGGCGGTCGAAGTGCTCGAGCTCGTGCGGCGCAATATCGAGCGCGCTGGCGAGCTCGGAGAAGGGCGTCGGCACGCCACGTTCGGCGAGGACCTGCAGCACGTACTCACGGCTGGGCAGCGGGTTCTCGTACTGCTTCGATTCGCGGTCGTGGAAAGGGTCGGCGAGGCGGATCGGGCTCGTCTGGCGCGGGCCCGGCTGTCCGCCCGCACCGGCTTGGGCGATCGCAGCCTTGCGTGCGGCACGGCTGCGGCCGGCGCCCCGCGCGGGGGGGGGCGCCAAGTCGGCTGCTGCCGGCTTGCGTGCGGCGGGGTTGCCGCCGGCCTTGTGCGCATCGCCATGCTCGCCCGCGCGAGGGGCCGGGGCGTCGGTCGCCGCCTTGGCAGGCTTCTTCGAAGAACCCCGCCCTGGCGCTGGCCTGTCACCGGCGTGCTTGGACGTCGAGTACTTTGCCGGGGACTTCGCGTCCGCGGGCTTGTGGGAGGCCTTCGAGGCCGTCTTTTCGGTTTTTTTCGTTTTGCGAGTCATTGACAATCTTCTTTTCGTGCTTATAATGCGCGTCTTCTTGCCCAGATGGCGGAATTGGTAGACGCACTAGTTTCAGGTACTAGCGCTGCGAGGCGTGGAGGTTCGAGTCCTCTTCTGGGCACCAGTTTCACAGGAAAGCCGCTCTTCGGAGCGGCTTTTTTGTTGCTCGCGCCTGGCGTCCCGCCATGTCGGAGCAATGCCCGGCTCACCTGCCGCCACGATGCGCAAAGCCGTGGCGCCCTGCATGCAGATGGGTGCATGCCGATTGGCGCTGGATCGGCGGCCGGATCGAGCCTGTTTGATACGATCGCACCTGCACCCCTTCACGGATGCCAAAGCCTTTGCTATTATGCGCGTCCCTGCCCAGATGGCGGAATTGGTAGACGCACTAGTTTCAGGTACTAGCGCTGCGAGGCGTGGAGGTTCGAGTCCTCTTCTGGGCACCAGTTGCAGGGAAAAGCCGGCTAAATGCCGGCTTTTTTCGTTAACCACCAAGCCGCTCGCGCGCTGGACGAAAGCACCGTGGGAGCGGGCTCGTCCGCGAATCTCGCCTGCACGGCAGGCATTCGCGGACGAGCCCGCTCCCACGAACTCCCCTACACCCGCAGCGACCATGTCTAGCGACAAGTCGCAATCAGGCGCCAAACGGATGACGGCGCAGAATGGTTTCGTCGCGCTCGGGGCCAGTCGAGATCACGTCGATCGGGATCTCGCAGATCTCCTCGATGCGGTGCAGGTAGGCGCGCGCCTCCTGCGGCAGCGCGTCCCAGCTCTGCGCGCCGAAAGTCGTCCCGCTCCAGCCCTTCATGGTCTCGTAGATCGGTTCGCAGCGCGTGACCTCTTCCGAGCCCATCGGCAGCAGGTCGATGCGCTTGCCGTCGAGCATGTAGCCGGTGCACAGCTTGAGTTCTTCCAGGCCGTCGAGCACGTCGAGCTTGGTGATGCACAGTCCGGTGACACCGTTGATGATGATCGAGCGCTTGAGCGCGGCGAGGTCCAGCCAGCCGCAGCGGCGCTTGCGGCCGGTGACCGTGCCGAACTCGCGACCCTTGGTCGACATCTGCTCGCCCGGCACACCCTTGGTCTCGATGTCGAGCTCGGTCGGGAACGGACCGCCGCCGACTCGGGTGCAGTAGGCCTTGGTAATGCCGAGCACGTAGTGCAGGCGGCTGGGGCCGACGCCAGAACCCGCCGCGGCCTGGCCGGCCACGCAGTTGCTCGAGGTCACGAACGGATAGGTGCCGTGGTCGATGTCGAGCAGCGTGCCCTGCGCGCCCTCGAACAGCAGCGAGCCGCCCGACTTGTTGATCGCG
>NZ_JAVEYL010000045.1:0-15824 GCF_034003485.1 Thauera sp. | reverse complement strand
CGATACCCTGGCCGCCATGGGCCGCAGTCGATGCCGCATCCAGCCAGGCAGAAGCTACCCACGACCGCCCCGAAGCAAGCCACATTTGCATATGTCCTATAAGGGAGCGTTAAGTTGAGAGCATTGGTCGAACCGAGCCGTGTCCGCAACGCGATCGAGTACGGTGATGGGGTCTTCGCACCTGCGCTCCGCGTACCGACGCGCCCCAGCGATCCCCGGTGGCAAGCATCATCGGCTCGTCATCCGCCTCTGTCAGAGTCCGGATGACGGCATGGCCATCCGCCGTGCTCCGTGATCACGACGAGCAGCGCCACGATGAGACCGAATGCAGCAGCAGCGGAACACAATGGTCGGAGCCCGATAAGCTCGGCCCGAATGCGCTTGCCCCTGCACATTCCGGTCGCGGTGCTGTTCTCGCTCCTGATCCTCGGCGTCGGCGCAACGATTTCCTTCCATCACTTCCGCGAGACGAGTTCGTTGCTCGAAGCGGCGAATCAACGCCTGTTCCGGACCCTGGCCGACGACGTCCGCGCCGCACTGGACGACGCCGAACGTGCGGTTCGGCGTGCCTTCATCCTGCTCTCGACTTCCCCGCTCGCGGATGCGGCCGGCTTTGCCGAGCGCTTCCAGTTCCTCCCTGAAGTGACCGGGCTCATGGCGGCGGATCCGCTGATCGATTCGGTCATGGTGGGATACGGCGACGGCACCTTCTTCCTTCTGACCCGTGCCGATGCGAACAAAGCAGAGGCGGGCGACGCCGTATGGACGGTGCTCGACGCCGCTGCCGCCGAGGACCAGCAGGTGCCGCTCCAGTACCACTTCGATCGCGACCTGCGCTTCCTCGGCACCTCACCCGCGCCGGCGGCGCAGTTCGAGCCGCGCCTCACGGACTGGTACCGCCGCGCGGCGGCGAGCAACGCACTGGTCGTGTCGGCCCCTTACGCCTTTCGGCACTCGGGCGCGCGCGGGCTCACCTTCGCCCAACGCAACGGCGCGGCCGTGCTCGCCATCAATGTCAATTTCGCCGCGCTGTCGGCGGCGATGGCCCGGCAATCGACCGCGCCCTCGACGCTCGTGCGCCTTCTTGCGCGCGACCGCAGCGTCATCGCCGGCCAGGCCTCGGCGGTCGGTGCGGGATCCTTGGCTGGAGACACCGTGATCACGCAGGCCCTGGACACCCGGCCAAGCGATGGGGCTTCGACACGCGTGCTCGACGATGCGTCCGGTCGGGCCTGGCACGTATCCCTTGCGTCGCTCGCAGGGCTCGGCGACGACGGGTGGACCCTTGCAGTGGCCGCCCCGGGTGACGAGATCTTTGCCGAGGCCTTCCGCCAGCGCGAGCGCTCGATCCTGTTCACGATCGCCGCCGTGCTGCTCAGCTTTCCGCTCGCATGGGGCCTGTCGCGCCTGCTGACGAAGCCCTTGCACCGACTCTCGGGGGTGGCGCACGCGGTCTCTTCGCTGCAGTTCCAGCCCGAGGCGCAGACCCACTCGATCATCCTCGAGGTCGACCGCCTCGCGGGTGCGATCGCGATGATGCAGGCTACGATTGCGCGCTTCATCGAGCTGGGTCGCGACCTCGGGACGGCCCGGGACGTGCGCAGCCTCTTGCTGGAGGTGCGCGCCGGCGCACTGGCGGTGGCCAACGTGCCGTGGTGCGCGGTATATGTCTTTGCCTCGCATCGAGATGAAGCCGGCTGGATCGACACGGGGGAGGATGCCGATTCCTTCCCGGACGACTTCGACCCAGCCCGTCTTCCGAATCCCGAGGCCTCGGGCGACGGACCGCACAGCGTGCAGGTTCCGGCAGCGGCGGGCGCCGCGTGGCACGTGTTACTCATTCCTCTGCAGATCGACGCGGGGCAGCGACTCGGTACCCTGGTGCTCGCCGACCGCGCGGCAGCGGCCAGCAGTCTGCAAAGCAGCGAGGTGGTCGGCTTCCTGTCGGCGCTCGCCGGTTCGGCCGCGATCGCGCTGGAGAATCAGCGTCTGCTAGACGGTCGCAAGGATCTGCTGCATGGCGTGATGCGCCTCATCGCCGAGGCGATCGACGCCAAGTCGCCCTACACCGGGGGTCATTGCCGGCGCGTGCCGCAGATCGCGACTCGCCTGGCGCGCGCGGCCCATGGGATGGACACGGGCCCCCTGGCCGCTTACCGGCTCGACGCCTCGGGCTGGGAGGCGCTGCAGATGGCGGCGTGGATGCACGACTGCGGCAAGCTCACGACCCCGGACTACGTGATCGACAAGGCGACCAAGCTCGAGACCCTGCACAACCGCATCCACGAGATCCGCACCCGTTTCGAGGTGCTCAAGCGCGACGCCGAGCTCGCGTACTGGAAAGGCCTGGCCGAGGGGCTGGACGAGGTGGCGCTGCGCCGGCGCCGCGACGCCACCTGGCAGGCGCTCGACGAGGAGTTCGCGTTCGTCGCCCGCTGCAACGGCGGTGGCGAAACGCTGACGGCGGCGGATGTCGAACGCCTCCATCAGATCGCCCAGCGACGATGGACGCGGACCCTGGATGACCGCCTGGGACTTTCCAACGCCGAACTGGAGCGCCGCAACGGCCTGCCCGAGCGGCCGCTGCCGGCCGTGGAGGCGCTGCTCGCGGACCGCCCGGAGCACATCATCGCGCGCCACGATAACTCCCGCTTTCTGCCCGGGAACCCGTGGGGGTTTGCCATGCGGGCACCCGAGGCGCTCTACGATCGCGGCGAGCTTCACAACCTCACCGTGGCGCGCGGAACCTTGACGGCCGAGGAGCGTTTCAAGATCAACGAGCACATCGTCGAGACCATCCTGATGCTTGAGCGCCTACCGTTTCCGCCCGACCTCGCCGGCGTCACGGAGATCGCGGGCGGGCACCACGAGACGATGGATGGCAAAGGGTATCCGCGCGGCCTGGGCGCAGCGGCCCTGAGTGTCGATGCGCGCATCATCGCAATCGCGGACATCTTCGAGGCGCTGACGGCACAAGACCGTCCTTACAAGACCGCCCACAGCGCGAGCGAGGCCATCGCCATCATGCGCACGCTGTGCGCCCGGCAGGTAATCGACGCCGATCTGTTCGACCTGTTCGTTACGTGTGGCGCGTGGCGGGAAGATGCGGCCCTGGGAGGCGAAGCCGCCATTGAGGCGTGGGCGATGCAGCAGTCCAAGCCGCATCAAAGCCCGATTGAGGCCCTCGCCCGCAACGCGAGCGAGGGCTGGCAGTCAGGCCGGCTTACTTCTTCGGTCGCCCGGTCTTGATGCGTTCGACCAGACCGACCGCCTTGAGGAATTCCGCGTCATCGGCGCGCGCCAGCATGGCCAGTGCGGCCCGCAGCAGTTCGCTCTTCTTGACTTCGGCACCGCCGCTGAGGGCACGCTGTTTCAAGCTGGCAAAGAGGGCGTAGTCGGCCTCGGGCAGGGTGAAACTGTCACGAACGAGCTTGGGCTTGGCAGGCGCGTGCTTCTTTGCCTTGGCGGCCTTGGGCGGTTCTGCAGGGGCGGGGGCTTTGACCGTTGCGACCTCTTTGACGGGCTTTGCGGCTGCTTTTTTGGCTTGTGCCGGCTTTTCGGTAGCCACCTCGGCACCCGCCGTGGCAGCAGGGGCTTTTTGCGGCTTTGCCTTCGCAGCAGGCTTCTTCGGCCCCTTCGGCGCGGCCAGGACCGGCGCTTCAGTTGCGGGGGATGCCGCCGCTTGCGCGGGGGCGGGGGCCGCCGTGACGGGGGCTTCATCCGCCTTGGGCATTGCCTGGATTTCTTCGTTCATGTCGCTCTCCCGAGCAGATGTGAAAAGTAATAAACTGTATAAACAATTTATAACGTTAGCGTGCCGAGAGCAATCGAAATGCGCAGAATCATGGTGGCTAACCCCAAAGGGGGCAGTGGCAAGTCGACGCTGGCCGTACACCTGGCGAGCTGGTTCGCGAGGAATGACGAGATTGTCTATCTCGGCGACCTCGATCGGCAGCAGTCGACCGGCCACTGGCTGGCGGGGCGATCGCGTCACCTGGCGCCCATCCGGCACTGGGAGATTTCAAACGACGAGCTCGAAGCGCCGCCCAAGGACTGCACGGTTGCGATCCTCGATACGCCGGCGGGTCTGCATGGCAAGCGCTTGAAGCTGGCCTTGAACAAGATGAACAAGATCGTGGTGCCCGTGTCGCCGTCGCGCTTCGACATGCTTGCGAGCCGCGATTTCTTCGAGGAACTCTCGGAAACCAAGGCGGTGCGCAAGGACAGGGTCGACATCGGCATCGTCGGCATGCGGGTCGATCCGCGCACGCACGCCTCCCGGCAGCTCGTGGAGTACCTGCAGCAATTCGACCTGCCCCTGGTCACCTGCATACGGCAGTCGCAGCGTTACGTTCAGGCGGTCGAAACCGGGGTGACGCTCTTCGATGGCAATCGTATTGACCCCGCCGATCAGCTTCATTGGAAGCCGCTGCTCGACTGGCTGGTCAGGCGGCGCTGAGTCAGCCAGCAAACGGGTGTCGACGCGCTGCAGGCGCGACACGCTCGGCGCCACGCTCATGAGTCTTCCCTACATTGCTCGAGGCGGCCGCGTCGCCGGTCGCGGCCGAACCTCCGACCGGCCGCCTGCCTACGCTGAATGCCGGGCCTGCAAACCCTGCGCAGCTTCGAGGCCGCCTGGCTGCGCCATGACATCGTCGCCGGCCTGGCGCTGGCGGCGTGCTGCAGCAGGCCGGTGCAGGATCGCCTGGCTCGGGGCATCTCGCAGTGCCGCTTCGCCTCTCAGTGGTGTTTCCACGGCGGGCTGCCCCACAGCACGGGTCTTGTGTTCTCCAGCACCTGACTTCGGAGGCTCGCATATCGCGGGCCATGCCAACCGAGCACGAAGCCGGCGGCCAGCGACAGGGAGGGCGTGTCGCGCATCCAGATCTGGAGCCAGCCGCGCGCCACCTCCATGTCCTGCAGGTAGCCGAGCACGGTCTGCGCCTGCGTGAGCTGGTCAAGATAGGCCCGCACCGTCTTGCGGCCAAACAGGGGCGCGAAGAACTCGACCGCGTAGCGCAGTTCCTTCAGGCCGATTCGCAGCGGGTGCAGTTGTGCAGGTTCGAGACTCGACGCCGCATTGAAACGCTCGCGCGCGCGTCGCCGCGCGCGGATCAGCCGCTCCCGTGCAAACTCGGCCAGCTCGAGGCCCGGGTCGGGACCGCTTCCTTGAAGTTGGAGCAGGTCGGTACTGAACGCGAGGATGATGCGTGCCTGCTCGTCGGGATCCAGCGCACGTTTTGCTGCTTCGTGGGCGGCGTGTCGTTCGGCATCGACGACATCGATGAGGTCGCGAAACGTGACCGTGCCGATCAGCCATTCGGGTGCAATGCTATCGAGCAGTTCGGTGCGGAGCACGTCGAGATCCCTGGCCGGCCCGAAACGGTCGGCGTCGTCGCGCAGGCGCTGCGGCCATGTCTCGGTGAACGCATTCGGTAGCGCGGGCGCAAACACCTTCAGTGCAGACCGCAGCCGCCTCAGCGCAACGCGGATCTGATGAATGAACTCCGCCGCCTGGTCCGCCTCGGCGTGCGCCGCGCCGGCGACATTGCCTTGCCACTGGCGGACACACGATTGGGCCAGTGCGATGAAGGCTTCCTCGACCGTCTGCCCGCCGTGAACGGGTGAGGCTTCCGCTCGGAGCGGTTGCGGGTCGGACGTTGCGGTGCTGTTCATGTTCCCGTCCTCGACCAGGTCGTCTACGTCACCAAGGCTTCTTGCGCTGCGAATGTACCTCACAAATCAGGCTTACCAAACCGCGCCATGCGGAACTCCTCGTTAAGCACGCACAGCGTGTCGCCATCAGTGTTGGCTATCACGAGGCTGTCTTTCCGTTCGGCGCGCTGCGCAAGATGCTGCCGTTGCCTCGATTGTCGCCTTGGTCATTGACAGCCGTTGTGCAAAGTGATGGCCGACTCGTTGTTCCCCTGCCTGTGAAGGTTGCAGTGGGGCGGGCGGTGAAGGCAGCCGGATGCCTCAGCGATATACGTTGCCAGCCACGCTCATCCGTAACGGCATACAGACGGGCATCGGCATCCACCGCCACTGGATAGCCGACTGCCTCGAGCAGCGGCAGGTCGTTGGCAGAGTCGGAATAGAACCAGGTATGTGGCAGTACCTCAGTGGGGGTGGCGCCGAGCGTGGCCAGCCAGTTGAGCACGTGTCCGATCTTGCGCTCGCGAAAGCAGGGTTCGCCGCTGATGCGGCCTGTGAATCGGCCATCGATCACTTCGGCTTCGGTGCAGAGCAGGGTATCGATCCCCAACATGTTTGCGCTTGGTCCGGCGAGGAAGCGATGGGTGGCCGAGACGATGGCGCAGCGGTGCCCTTGCGCACGGTGGTGTGCGATCAGGGACGCGGCGCCGGGTGCGATGCGCGGCGCGAGCTGAGTGGCGCTAAACGTCTCAAGCAGTGGATTGAGTGATTCCAGTGTGCGACCGGCGAGCGGCTCGAGCTGGAATTCGAGGTAGGCCAGGATGTCCAGCCGTCCCGCCGTGTAGTCGGTCAGGTAGCGCGCCTGGCGCTCCATGATCGCGGCCCCGTCGATCAGGCCGCGCTCGGCGAGAAAGCCCAGCCAGAGCGCGTTGGAGTCACCGGCGAGCAGGGTGTGGTCGAGGTCGAAGAGTGCGATCGAGGGGGAAGGGGGTTCGGAGCTGGGCATGAATGGGTTGTTTCGATTAGGCGAGTCAGCGGATGCCTGCCCGCAGGAAGCTCTGCACGAACTGGCGCTGAAATAGCAGGAAGGCGATCAGCAGCGGCCCGGAGGCCAGCAGTGTGGCAGCGGTGATGATCGCCCAGTCGATGCCCTGGTCGGTCCCGGCGAAGACGGCCAGGCCGACGGTGAGCGGGCGGGTCTCGACGGTGTTGGTGACGATGAGTGGCCACAGGAAGTTGTTCCAGTGATGGCTCACCGATACCAGCGCATAGGCGAGGTAGGTGGGTTTGGCCAGCGGCACATACACCCGCCACAGAATGCCGAGCGTGCCGCAACCCTCGATGCGGGCGGCTTCCTCCAGTTCGCGTGGGATCGTCTTGAAGGTCTGGCGCAGCAGGAAGATGCCGAAGGCCGAAGCCATGTAGGGCAGCGCCATCGCCGGGATCGTGTCGACCAGGCCGAGCGCGTGGATGCTGCGGTAGTTTTCCACCACCAGCACGTCGGGCATGATCATGAGCTGGATCAGCACCAAGGCGAAGGCGATGTCGCGCCCGGGGAAGCTGAAGCGCGCAAAGGCATAGGCGGCCAGCGTGCCCAGCACGAGTTGTCCGGCGAGGATGGTGGCGACCAGGATGCTGGTGTTGAGGAAGTAGCGAGGGAAGGGTGCAGCCGCCCAGGCGGCGCGGAAGTTCTCCAGCGTCAGCGGCGCGAACAGCTCGAAACGCGTCGAGTAGGCGCTGGGATGGAAGGCGGTCCACACTGCGTACAGCAAGGGAGCCAGCCACAGGATGCCGAGCGTCCAGGCACCGAGTGTGTTCAGGATGCGGTCGATACGGCCATCGGCAAGCACGCTCGACTGGGCCGGTGAAGCGATGGGCCGCACGAGCGCGCGGCTGAGTTCGGCGGTCTCGCTCATTGATAATGCACCTTGCGTTCCAGCCAGAAGAATTTTAGCAGCGCCACGGTTGCGAGCAGGGCGAGCAGCACCATGGTCAGCGCGGCCGCATAGCCCTGGTCCCAGAACTTGAAGCCGACCTCGTAGATGTAATAGAGCAGCAGCGAGGTGGCGTTATCCGGGCCGCCACGCGTCATCACGAAGAGGTGGTCGACGAGGCGGAAGGCGTTGATGGTGGCGTTGATCAGTACGAACAGTGTGGTTGGCATCAGCAGCGGAAAGGTCACGCGCCAGAAGCGTTGCCAGCGGCTCGCGCCCTCGAGCTCGGCGGCCTCGCCCAGTTCGGGCGGAATCTGCTGCAGTGCGGCGAGATAGAAGATCATGAAGAAGCCGGCCTCCTTCCACACCGTGACCACGATCACCGCGCCGAGCGCGGTGTCGCCGCTACCGAGCCAGTTGACCGCCGGCAGGCCGAAGAGGCCGCGCAGCTGGTCGAACAGGCCGTAGTCTGGGGTGTAGAAGAACAGCCAGATGTTGGCCACGGCGATCATCGGCAGCACCGTGGGCGTGAAATAGGCCAGGCGCAGCAGGCTGCGGCCGGAAATGCGGGAATTGACCCACAGCGCCATCACCATGGCGAGCGCGATCGAGGGCAGGATGGTGCCGGCGGCGAACACCAGGTTGTTCTGCAGCGCGGTCCAGAAGATCGGGTCAGCCAGCATGTCGCGGTAGTGGTCGGCACCGATGAAGCGCGCCGGGCGGTTGCCGCGCGGGGTGGTGAACAGGCTGTGCCAGAAGGTGGCGACGGCCGGGTAGTGGGTGAAGGCGGCGAGCAGCACCGCCGCCGGCAACAGCAGCAGCCAGCCGTGTATCGCGGCGAGGCGGCCGCCGTTGCCGGGGGGGTGTGCAGTCATGCTTGAAGGTTTCGCAGGCGGGTGCGCGTCAGCGGTAGGCGCGCAGGATGCGCTCGGCTTCGCGCTGTGCGTCCTGCATGGCCTGGGCCGGCGTCTTGGTGCCGGTCAGCGCCGCTTGCAGGCCGTCGTTGAGCGCCTTGGTTACACGCTGGTTCTCGTGGGTCGACAGCTCCGCCACCGCGAACTGCAACTGGTCGCGCGCGACCGTGGGTGCGGGGAAGTCGGCCACGTACTTCTTCATCGTGTCGGTTTCCCACGCCGCCGGCGATACCGCCACGTAGCCGGTGGAGATCGCCCATTCGGCGGCGCGCTGCGGCGCGGTCATCCACTTGACGAACTTCATCGCCGCCTCGCGCTCCTCGGCCGTGGCGCGCTTGAAGATGTGGAAGTTGCCGCCGCCGGTGGGCGTGCCGCGCTGCGTGCCGGCAGGCAGCATCGCGACGCCGAAGTCGAACGCGGCATTGTTGCGGATGTTGGTGAGGTTGCCGGTTGTGGTGTAGATGATGGCCGCCTTGCGCTCGAAGAAGTCCTTCGGCGTCGTGCCCCATTCGACTACGCCTTGCGGATGCACACCGTGCTTGCGCGACAGGTCCACCCAGAACTGAAGGGCCTCGATCACCTTGGGCTTGTCGAAGTAGGTTTCGGTGCCAGCGGCGTTCATCAGCTCGACCCCGGCCTGCGTGGTAAACGTCTGGAATAGCCAGTACGGGAACCCAGAGGAGGGCACCTGCATGCCCCAGGTCGTCACATTGCCGCTGGCGTCGCGCTGGGTCAGCTTCTGGCCGTACTCGATGAGTTCCTGCCAGTTCTGTGGCGGACGTTCGGGATCAAGGCCGGCCTGCTTGAACAGGTCTTTGTTCCAGTACATCACCACGGTTGAGCGCTGGAAGGGGATGCCCCAGGTCTTGCCGCCGGTCTGGCTGTTCTTCATGAAGCCGGGAAAGAAACCCTGCATCCAGGCGCGGTCTTCTTCGCTGCGGGCGAGTTCATCGAAGGGCACGATGGCGTCCTCGTCGATCAGGGTGTACATGTCGGTCGACAGCAGCACCGATACGTGGGGTGCATCGCCGCCCTTGTTGGCGGTCAGCACCTTGGTGATGGTGTCTTGGTAGCTGCCGGAATACACCGGCTTGACGCGGATGCCGGGGTGTTCTTTTTCGAACGCGGCAGCCATGTCATCGACGAGCTTTGTCACCGGCCCACCCACAGCGACCGGATAGAAGAAGGTGAGATCAGCGGCCATGGCCGGTGTTGCTGCAACACTGAGGGCGATGCCGAGGCCGGCAGCGATCTGATTGAATCCGGAGAACAGCTTTCTCATGCGGGGAAGCTCCTGGTGGGTGGAACGGTAGAGGAAGTCGTGTTAGAGGCGCGCGTGATCAGTCTCTTGCTACGCGGCGCCCGTGTTCGCGGATGAAGCGCTGTTCGGCATCGGCCGGCCAGACGAGGCCGACGTGCTCGCCGATGCCGGCGGCGACGCGGCCGGGCATGCGCACGGTGACGCGGTGTGTCTCGTCGTGGCGGCAGATCAGCATGGATTCGGCACCGAGGTATTCGATGGTCTCCACCTTCGCCGACAGTCCGCGACCGGGCTCGCACAGGGCGATGCGCTCGGGGCGGATACCGATCAGCACCGCGTCGTCGCGGTCGCCGGTGCGGGTGGCCCAGCCCGGCAGCAGATTCATCGCAGGGCTGCCGATGAAGCCGGCGACGAAGGTGCTCGCTGGATGCTCGTAGAGTTCGGCCGGGCTGCCGTGCTGCTCGATGCGGCCGGCGCGCATCAGCACCACCTTGTCGGCCATGGTCATGGCTTCGGTCTGATCGTGGGTGACGTAGATGAGGGTCATCCCAAGGCGCTGCTGCAGCGCGCGGATTTCCTGCCGCATCTGCTGGCGGAGCTGGGCGTCGAGGTTGGACAGCGGCTCGTCCATGAGGCATACGGCCGCCTCGGCCACGATCGCGCGCCCGAGCGCGACACGCTGTCGCTGGCCGCCTGAGAGCTGGGACGGACGACGGTCGAGCAGGGCGCCCAGTTCAAGTAGCTCGGCAGTAGCATCGAGCCGGCGTTTGCGCTCAGCCGCCGGTACGCGCCGGACCTGCAGGCCGAACACGATGTTTTCTGCGACCGTGAGGTGCGGGAACAGCGCGTAGGACTGGAAGACCATGGCAACGCCGCGCTGGGCAGGGGGCAGGCGGGTGACATCGCGTCCGTCGATGTGGATCTCGCCTTCGTCCGCTGCTTCGAGGCCTGCGATCAGGCGCAGCGTCGTGGACTTGCCGCAACCCGAAGGCCCGAGCAGGGCAACGAGTTTTCCTGCATCTACGTGCAGGCTCACGTGATCAACAGCGCGCGTCGTGCCCCAGTTTTTGACGACCGCGTTCAGATGAACATCGCTCATGAGCAGGCTTCTCCAGGTTGGCGGGTGGCTGTCTCGACACTTTCCGCGACGTGCACACAGGGATGGCCGGCCTGAAGCCCGCCGAGGTAGTCGGCCGGGATCGGTCCCTCGATGAAAAGGTGGTCGGCGTCACCGAGTCGGCCGCCCCGGGCAATCGCTGGGCGACCGAATTTGCTGATATCCGCTACCAGCAGACTCGTTCGGCAGTGGTCTGCCATTGCGAGGCGGGTGGCGACCTCGGCGACATCGAAGTCAAGCAGCGTGCCGTCGCGGTCAATGCCGCCCACGCCAAAAACCGCGAAGTCGGTCTTGAAGGCCGAGAAGCAGCTCACCGCGCCGCTGCCGACGACGTCGAGGTCGCTCGGGCGCAGCGGGCCGCCGGCGATCGTCAACTCGATGCCGGGGCTGCCGCCGAGTGCGGTGGCGACGTTGAGGCTGTTGGTGATCACGCGCAGGCGGGAGTGGGCGCGCAGTGCCACTGCAACCTGGGCCGGCGTGGTGCCGATGCCGATCGATACGCTCGCCCCATCGGGGATGAAGGCCGCCACCGCATTGGCGATGCGGCGTTTGGCGTCGAGGTTCAGGATCTGGCGGCGAGGGTAGGGAAGGTTGCCGTGGCTGGGCGAGTCGACGCCGCCATGTACGCGCCGCAGCAGGCCTTGCTCGCACAGGCGGTTTACGCAACGCCGGATCGTCTGTGGGGTGACGTCGAAGCGCTGCGCCAGGTCGTCGATGCCGGCGAAGCCGATGCGCAAGACTTGCTCAAGTATCTGGCGTTCGCGAGGGGCAAGCGTAGACAGCGTCATCGTTGATTCGAATGGACAGGGTGTTCATTCGAATGATGACGACGATGCATTGCCGTTCGTTTGCATGAATGTGATCGCTGCGTGAAACCGGGGCGCCCATACGTAGGTCAGCGGCTGGTCAACGAAACGCAGCTCGTTGTCCGCAGAGGCGATCGAATCGGTCGAGCAGTCGGCACAGAAGGTGATCGATGTGGTGGGCGAGATCATTCGTCTGGTGCAGATCGGTCAGGGGGTGGGTGCGGAGATCGTCGAGCAGGTCGGCACGATCGATGTCCTGCTGGACCGTGCTCACCAGGCCGCCGGGCATACCAAGGTGGCGGCCGACCGGATTCGCGAGATCTCGGGGGATCTGGCGCACATCGTGTCGCGCTTCCGCATCGAGCCGTCGGTTGGGGCCACTGCGGGTTGATCCGTTCCATCCAGCGACGCCGGCGCCGGACCGTGCCGTTGAGCGGCGCTGGGCGGGCTTGGCGCCCCTGCGTCAGAGATAGTCGAGCAGTGGCCCCGCCGGCACGATGCCCGTCGGGTTCAGCGCCCGGATCGAGTAATACCCGGCCTTGATGTGGTCGGCACGGACGCTGCTGGCGAATGCCGGCATCGCCAGCAGGCGGCGCAGATAGGCCATCACGTTCGGGTAGGCAGAGAGCGGGCGCAGGTTGCACTTGAAGAGCCCGTAGTACGCCAGGTCGAACCGGACCAGCGTCACGAAGGCGCGGATGTCGGTTTCGGTGAGGCGTTCGCCCACCAGCCACTGGGCGTTCTCGAGTTGGGCGTCCATCCATGCCAGGCAGTCGAATACCCGCCGCACCGCCTCGTCGTAGGCCGCCTGGGAGGTGGCGAACCCGGCCTGATACACGCCGTTATTGAAGTCTGCGTAGAGCCGCGTGTTTGTGGTCTCGATCGCGTCGACCAGCGCGGCTGGGCGCAAGTCGATGTCGCTGTGCGCCAAGGCGCCGAAATCGCCATTCAGGATCTGCAGGATGTCGGCCGACTCGTTATTGACGATGGTGCTGCGCGACCGGTCCCACAGCACGGGCACGGTTGCGCGTCCGGTGTAGGTCGGGTCGGCGCGGGTGTACAGCGCGTGCATGTGGCGCGCGCCATTGAGGTCGTCGAGGTCGGTGCCCAGTTCGCCGCTGAAGGCCCAGCCCTGGTCGGTGAGACGCGGATCGACCACGCGGACGTCGATCGCATGCGCCAGCCCCTTGAGGCGCAGCGCGATCAGGGTGCGGCAGGCCCACGGGCAGATGTAGGCCACGTACAGCACGTAGCGCCCGGCCTCAGGGCCGAAGCCTTCGGGGCTGTCTGCGCCGATGCGATGCCGGAAGCCAGAGTCCTGGCGAAGGAATCGACCCTCGTCGTCGCTCGCCTGCACCGGTTGCCACTTTTCCACCCACTGCCCGTTGATCAGCATGCGTCGCTGCTCCTCTTTTCGATTGGCCTTTGCGTGGACGACAAGGTATTGCTACCGGCGACCCAGATAAAGCCCGCTCTCGGGGATGGACTGTTCCGCCGCCCGCAACGAAACCGATCGCGTGCGTGGCCTCACCAGCCCGGCGGCGGCGCGGCGAAGCGTTCGGCGAGGAAGTCGACCAGCGCGCGCACCTTCGGCGGGACGAATTTGCGCGTGGGATACAGCGCATAGATGCCGAGCGTGACGGATCGATACGCGGGCATCAGCTCCACCAGCGTGCCGGAGGCCAGGTCATCGGCGACGAGGAAGCCGGGCTGCAGGATCACCCCTTGGTCGGCGAGCGCCATTGCGCGGCAGGTGTCGCCGCTGTTGGTGTGCGCAGACGGCCGAGTGCGCACGCTCACGCGCCCGTCCGGCCCGTCGAACTGCCACTCGTCGCCCCCCGACCGGTAGCTGTAGGCGATGACCGTGTGGCTGGCGAGGTCCGCCGGCACCCGGGGCGTGCCATGGGCCGCCAGATAACCGGGTGCGGCGCACAGCACGATGCGGGTGCGGGCAAGCTGCCGGCAGACGAGGGTGGAGCTGGGGAGCGCGGCGATCCGGATCGCCACATCGAAGCCTTCCTCGACCAGATCGACGGTGCGGTCCGATAGCGTGATCTCGAGCTGCACCTGCGAATGCAGGTCGCGGAACGCGCCCCAAAGTGGCGCCAGATGGCGAATGCCGAAGGTGACCGGGGCGTTGATGCGCAACAGCCCGCGTGCCGCACCGCTGCGCGAATGCAGCTCGGCTTCGGCTTCCTCGAGCCCGGCGAGCAACTCCCGGCTGCGGGCGTAGAAGCGTTCGCCATCCTCGGTCAATGACAGGCGTCGGGTCGTGCGGTGCAGCAGGCGTACGCCGAGTCGCGTTTCCAGCTCGCCCACATAGCGCGAGGTGGCCGCCTTCGACAAGCCGAGCGCCTCGGCCGCGCCCACGAAGCTGCCGGCATCGACCACCGCGCAGAAGGTCTGCATTTCGACAAAGCGGTCCATTGTCTCTTTCAGTGGAACAGTTTCTTCTTGGGATACTCGTTTATCTCAATATGGGTGCCCCGTAAAGTGCCGTCCATGGGCAGCGCAACGTCACAAGACGCTGAACCCACAGACCGATAACAACCCGACGGAGAAACACCATGACCCATCCCCTGATCAAGCGCCTGCTGTCCACCAACGCCGGCTGGGCCGCGCTTGCCCTGCGCATCCCGGTCGGCATCATCTTCGCTGCCCACGGCGCGCAGAAACTTTTCGGCTGGTTCGGCGGTTACGGCCTCGAAGGCACCGGCCAGTGGATGGCCTCGATCGGCCTGGCGCCCGGATATCTGATGGCGCTGCTCGCCGGTAGCGCGGAGTTCTTCGGCGGCCTGGCACTGATCATCGGCCTGTTGGTGCGCCCGGCAGCGGCGGTGCTCGCGATCGCGATGCTGGTGGCCATCTTCAGCGTGCATATCGGCAACGGCCTGTTCATGAGCAAGAATGGCTACGAATTCGGCCTCGCCCTGCTGGCGGTGTCGGTGTCGCTGCTGCTGAGCGGCGCCGGACGGGCGTCGATCGATGCGGTACTGAGCCAAGGCGCGTCCAGTCAGGCGGCTGGCGCGAAAACCCTGTTGCCCATCTGAGGCCCGGTCATGTCCGACCACGACGTCATCGTTCAACCAGCGCCCGTTCCTGCCCCACGCCTGATCCTGCTATTCCATGGCGTGGGTTCGCGCCCGGAGGATCTCGTGCCGCTCGGCCGCATCCTCGCCGACGCGGACCCCGCCGCCTGGGTGGTGAGCGTGCGCTCGCCCGAGCCCTGCGACCTGGGCAGCGGCTGGCAATGGTTCTCGGTGCGGGGCGTGACCGAGGGCAGCCGCCCGGCGCGCATCGCCGAGGCCATGCCGCTGTTCGTGCGCAGCGTTCGCGACTGGCAGGCGAGGGCGGGAGTGGACGCCGCCGGCACCACGCTGATCGGTTTCTCGCAGGGATCGATCATGGCGCTGGAGTCCACGCAACTACCCGAGACCTTGTCCGCGCGGGTGATCTCGATCGCCGGCCGCTTTGCATCGCCCCCGCGTGTGGCGCCGCCGGCGACGCAGGTGCATCTGCTCCATGGCGATCAGGATACGGTGATCGACCCGCGCTACAGCCTGAGGGCTGCCGAGACGATGCAGGCGCTCGGCGCGCGTGTCACTGTCGAGATATTCCCCAATCTGGGGCATGGCGTGGATGCTCGTGTGGCCGCGCGCGTGAAAGCCCTGGTTGTCTGAGTGGGGCCCTTGGTAATGGACCCCTGTCCGTTACGCGGACCGTGCCAGTGAAGACGTCCCAATTCGGCGGGCGGACGACGATGTTGCCGGTGAGGACGTCTTTCTTGATCGACCGCCATTTGAGTCCGGATCCGGCTCACCTGGATCAACGGGAGGGGCAGGAGTCAGCGCACCGTCACAATGTCAGTGAGCTTGAGGTTATCGTTGCCGAGCAGGAAACGGCAGGTGGCGGGCCATACTCCCGCGCTGCCCTGGATGACCATTTTTAGGATCATGGGGCGCAATTTACGGTGCCGCTTGGCAGCTAGGGAATCCCTGATCAATTGATGCTCTGAGCACGTTCACCCAAGCCAGCCGTTTCCACCGACTCTGATGATCGCCTTTTCCGCTTCTACCGCTGTTTTTCGAGGCTTTTTCGGCCCCGAGCACCCGTTTTCGGGCGCAGCGGGCGGATTTC
>NZ_JAVEYL010000044.1:0-15964 GCF_034003485.1 Thauera sp. | reverse complement strand
CAGTGCGGCGCCCACCTCGGCCACGTTTTCGAAGACGGGCCGCAGCCCACCGGACTGCGTTACTGCATCAACTCGGCGTCGATCAAGCTGGATAAGGATCCTGACTGACGAGTCGGCTCCGGCCGGCGGCGCCGATCCTGTGGTACGGCAGGAACAAAGAAAAACCGCGCAAGCCCCGAAGGGCTGCGCGGTTTTTTCGTGGTGCCGACCGAGCGCGCTTAGACGCGTTCCCACACCGTCGTGATGCCCTGACCACCACCGATACACATCGTGGCCAGGCCGTAGCGGCCATTCACGCGGATCAGCTCATGCAGCAGCTTGGTGATGATCACCGAGCCCGTCGCACCCACCGGATGACCCAAGGCGATGGCGCCACCGTTCGGGTTGACCTTGCTCGTATCGAGCTCGAGGCCACGGTTGACCGCGATCGACTGGGCCGCGAAGGCTTCGTTCGACTCGATCACGTCCATCTGGTCGAGCTTCAGGCCAGCGCGCTGCAGCGCAAGCTTGGTCGACGGAATCGGGCCTTCGCCCATCACATCGTTCGGCACGCCGGCAATGGCATAGGACACCAGGCGGGCGATCGGCTTTTGGCCGGCAGCGGCAGCCTTGGCGGCGTCGGCCAGCACCAGGAAGGCGGCGGCGTCATTGATGCCCGAGGCGTTGCCCGCAGTCACCGAACCATCCTTCTTGAACGCCGGCTTCATCTTGCCGAGCGCTTCCATCGTCGTCATGCGCGGGTGCTCGTCGGTATCGAACACCACGGTCCCCTTGCGGGTCTCGAAGGTGATCGGGACGATCTGATCCTTGAAACGCCCCTCGGCGATCGCGGCCGCAGCACGCTTCTGCGACTCGAGCGCAAAGGCGTCCTGCTCCTCGCGCGAGATCCCCCACTTGCTGCACAGGTTCTCGGCGGTGATACCCATGTGACCCACGCCGAACGGATCGGTCAGCACGGCAACCATGGCATCGATCGCCTTGGTGTCACCCATGCGCGCACCGCTGCGCAGCGCCGGCAGCAGGTAGGCGCCGCGCGACATCACTTCGACGCCGCCACCGATCGCATAGTCCGCGTCACCCAGCATGATCGCCTGCGAGGCGCTGACGATGGCCTGCTGCGCCGAACCACACAGGCGATTGACCGCGAACGCGACAGAGTCCGTCGACATGCCGGCATTGACCGTCGCCACGCGCGCAACGTAGGCGTAGCGCGAGTCGGTCGGAATGCAGTTACCCACCGCAGCGAACGAAACCGCCTTCGGGTCCACTCCTGCACGAGCAAACGCTTCCTTGGCGACGACCGCACCAAGCTCCGACGGCTCCATGTCCTTTAGCGAACCACCAAAACCGCCGACAGCGGAACGAACAGCACTCAGAACAACGACTTCACGATTTGCCATGCGAACTCCCTCCTAGGAAATCGAAATCTCACCCGCCCACCCAGCCCGCAAGGCCGAGCAGTGCAAGCATGAACAAACACACCAGCAGCGCCCGCCATACCAGGCCCACGGTGCTTTGCATGTGATCGGCATCCGCCTCATCGCCCTGTCCAAGCTCGGGTCGGTCGACGATCTCGCCGGATTCATGGATGGGCATGCCGAGCCTTACGCCCAACGCCCCTCCGCCGCTTGAAAGAAGTATAGCCGACGACCTGTCGGGCCACAGCACGGCCTGAGTGCGCCAGCAATAGATGGCATCCTCGAAATTGCCCACGATCGAGAAAGAGGCTGCTGTAAGCCGCACCGGCACCCAGTCGATCGCCTCGAATGCGCGGCGCGCAAAACGACCGAACTCACCGAACTCCGGATCGGTGCGCTGCCCCCAATCTTCGGCAAAGAAACGTGCCAGCCGATACATCACCGCACCACTCGGCCCGGGCAGGATCACGAACCAGAACGCCACGCCGAACACGTTGCGGTGTGCAGCTACCAAGGCCTGTTCGATGGCGAGACGCGCCACCTCGCTCGAACTTGCGTCGCGGTAGCTGCGGCCCCGCCATTCGCCCAGCAGTTCCCGTGCCCGATCGAGTTCCCCCATGCGCAGCGCGAGGTGAATGTCTGTGAAGAAATGGCTCTCGTGACGAAAGCCCATCGTTAGGTACAGCACCGCCACGTTGAACGCGAAGGCCAGCAGCGGATGCCCTTCCCAAAGCAGGTAGTGCGCCAGGGCCGTACCAACCGTCCCCAGCACGACGACCAGCACCCAGGCCAGTCGTCCATGCTGGGCCTGTCCGTCATTGAAGCGACTCACCAACGCACCCGACAAGGCCGCAAGCGGGTCGAGCACGACGTGTTTGACGGGTAGCGGACGAACCTGCTCGAGCAGCAGGGCAATGATCAACGAAAAGAGGGTCATGCAGCAGCCGGGGGACGTGGTCGAAGCTCAGGGTCTTTGTTGCTTGAAGATACCACAGGTGACATGGTCAGCCCGGGCGTTCATCACCGGTATCACGCAACGTCGATGCGGATATCAGCTCAACCCCTGGTCTCTGCTGTGACTCTATGCCAAATGGACCCTGCCGCCATTGCCACGCAAGCGGTAGAAGTCACTGAGGCGCCATGAAGCACCGGGCCCAAGCACAACGTGGCAGTTACCTGGACCCGAACCAACGAGTTCCGCACGATTCTTCCCAATCGACGCGCAGCAGGTCTCACCAGCAAGCACCTGTTCCGCTTGCAGTCTTCGCGCCGATCTGATTCAGACTCAAATTGCCGCACCTGTCATGTACTTGTACACCAATTGCGGTTGCGGTCACGGTGTAAGTGCGCTGACCAACCCCGCCAACGGCGATGGTGTAGCGGCCATCAAGCCCACCCTCCGTGGTGCAACCCAGCGCCGGCGCTGCACCCACGTAGGTCATGTTGGTGGTGTAGTAGCGCTCCATGAATTGCGCATGCTCGGACAGGCAGGCCTGTGCCTTGGCGCGGTTGGTTCGCAGAATGTACTCCTGATAACTGGGGAGCGCGATCGAGACCAAGATCCCCACAATGGCCACTGCGACCAACAACTCGATCAGGGTGAAGCCCCTCGTTCGCTTGATCATTGTCCAACAACCTCCCGCCAAGACTGCCCTTCGGCATCACCTGTAGGCGGAGTGAACTCTTCCTCCTCCTCCGGATCCGTGTGGATCACCACCACAGTTCGCTCACCCTCTTCCGATATGGTGACCGGGGGGTTGCCCACCAGAATGGGCTTGAGATCATCCAGGACCCCTGGGAACTCACCACCGAGCGTGCCGTAATTGTTGAACAACTTCTTGCGCAAACTCGCACCAGTGAAGGGGTCGATGCCCCACAGCGCGCTCCGACCGCCCGGTTTGCACAGATCGCTACCATCGGGAATGAAAGTGGTACCGATGAGGGCGCTGCCGTAGAACATGTTGGGGGTGATCATGCGCTCGCCAGTCTCCGTGAAGTCGATATACCAGCCCTTCTTGCCGACCATCTGAGAGGCCGAGCCGGATTCGACGGTTCTCATCCTCCGGCCGCCAACGGTACCCGTTGCGGTGATGCTGCGCTCGACCAGTTCCGTTGCGCGCCCGCCAATGGTCTCATTCTCATCGATCAGGCCATACCAGGTCTGTGTTGCGGTCGATGCCCGGTCGGTTTCATTCAGATACTGTCCTGTCCCCACGAACACCCAGGTGCGCAGGTCACGCTGATTGACCGCCGCCCACGGCGAAGCGGTGATCGGCCGGTTTCCGTCAGTGGTGAACAGATGGAACGGCGTCGGAGGCGAGGCTTCGTAAATGTTATTGAAGCGCCAGACGTTGCCTTTGAGATCACCGGCATAGACGGTTTCAAATGTTCCATTCTTGTCCGCATCCCACACCAGCGGCGCCGACAGGCCATTGTCGCCGCCCTCCCCTGTATCAATGACGCTGACCGAACCATCGTTGAGGCTGATCGAGATCAATTGCGCCTTGTCGCCCGAACCGTTCGGACCATTGCCGAAAACCGCTCTCCAGTCACTTGCCGGCCCTACTTCGGCGATGATCGGCTTTCCGATCACATTACCCAACGCAGGAATATCACTTGCGGATTTCTCCCAAAGCAGACTGATGCTGTCCGGATTGGTTACATCGAGCGCAAACACGCCCCGCCCCCCGCGTCCCAGAGAGCCCACGAGGATGGTGCGCCATGCATCATCGACATATGCCTCGGCGACAGTCAATTCGCCGTCAACAAAATAGCGATGCTCGTATTCCGGGTTCGAATACTCACGCAAGGTTTCATTGATCACGCTGCTCGGCACGAAGGCAAATGTCTCCACACCGGTTACAGCATTGAAACCGTGCAACATTCCATCGTTACCGCCCACGTACAGCACCGGGGTACGGGACGCCTTTGAGGTGGCATGATCCTTGTAGCTATCGGCGCCAGGAGTGGATGCGTTCTCGTAATAGTGGCTGAAGGGCGGCTTGCCAACGTAAACCGGCTGGGAATTGACGAAGGACCCCAGCGGGTTATCGCGGGGCCGAAGCGTGCCGCCCGACGAGTCGTCAGTGATCTCGTTGCTATCGTCACCACGCAGATAATTGACGACGGCTTCCGAGCCGAGCGCAGTACGCTGCGTGGTGTTCAAATTACCCCATGTAAAAGCGTCCAGGGTACCGCCCCTATTGAAGAAGATATTCCGTGCGCTCCACTCAGGCAACACTTCGGAGGCGGCCCAACCGGAACCCGGCGCGGTGGAGACTCTGCCTGTGCTGGGGTCGATCTCGTAGCCGCGAACATCTCCGCTCCACGTTCCGCTGGTGTACTGCGTGAAATAGGTCATCGTACCGATGTCCACCGAGGTGGAGCTTGCCGCGCCGCTGGCCGAACGGCCTGTTTCAGAAGCGATTGCGCCCAGAGCATCGGACAGCGACTTCGTGAACTGCTCAGGGTTACTCGCGACGAGAAATTGACCTCGTGCGTTTACCGTTGCATGGAAAAGATCATCAATGCGTTCCAAATTCTCTGTGTCCGTCGGATCCGGCCAGTTGAACGTGCCTTCAAGAACGGTTTCCGGATCCAAGGTGCCTTGCAGACCGATAGAAATGCCAAAAACCCGCATGTGCTGCCAAAAGGCCGGGTTGGTACCGGCCGCAGTCGGAACATCGTTGGCCAGATCTTCCCGAAGGTCCCGATTCCAGTAGTACATGGCCACGTCGGCCAAGGTATTACTCCAGCCGTCTCGATACGGACTGGAAGCCGTGTACTGATAAGTAGTCTCGCCATCTGCATGAGTGATCAGCGAGCCATCGGTATTGTCAACGTTTGCTCGTGCCCCTGCGGTTGATGCGGCAGCATCGTTCCAGTAACCGTCGGTAGTGAGGATGGTAAAGTTCTGCCGGCACGACAACTGGTCTGTTCCGCTCTCCGGTCCATAGGGACCATTGGCGTCAGCGCGCATGAAATATTGCCCTGCCTGGTCGAGCGCTCTGCGAAGGGGTGTATTGCTACTGGACGATGCCGACAGCAGGCTTTCATACCAACTCTCCCTATTCGAACCACGGAACAGACCGTTATCGGTCTGAACGGGAATGTCGAATCTGTTTCTATTCCAGATACTCGTGTAGCCGACGCGGAATTCATCCTCGAGCGTTGAAAACGCCCTGGAAACCGAAGCTTTCGCCATCTTCATCCGGGTACGATAGTAGTGGTACCAGTTGGCGTAGTTCTGACGCTCCTGCGCGATGGTACGCGTCGTGGTGGTGCCGTCGTCGAGCGTCCAGGTGAAGGAAGTGACATTGACGCACCCGGTGTTATCCGTGCAAGTGGCGTTAGCATCACAGCGCCTTGCCGAGCCATTCGTATTCAGCCGCCAGCGATACAGTTGGCTGTTATACGCTGGATTGGAGGTTGGCGTCCGAAGGGTATGGAAACACTGGGCGTTATCGGAAAGATCCGTTGAGCCGGTGAGATTATTTTCGCTAGTCGATACCGACGAATAATTTGCATCATCCATGGGAGTGCCGTCTGCGTTCATCCACGGCGTGTACGTGACGGCAGGGTTATAGAAAATGGTGTTGCGTAGGTGAAACCGTCTGGAGATGTTGCCCGAAGGCGCGTTATCGGGCATGTAATCCCGCCCCATCGATCCCGAATCGTCCAATATGAACCAGATGTTCGGCTCAAGCGGCTTGCCCACCGTCAGCGGAACCTGATCGATTTCCACGCCAGCGTGAGCAAGCATCGGCAGTGCAAGGACCAACGCGAGGGCAAGCTGCCGGGGGCGGGGCGCATGAAGAGGGAGGCTGGAGCTTTTCATTTGAATCACCTTTGATTTTCGGGTGTCAAAACAAACTTATTTACAGTACCGGTACGCGGGCAATACGGCTTAGCACGACGAGCGCGCGTCCGCTGTTGGCAGCTGGGTTATCGCTGCGGGCAGTAATGCGATAGAGGTTGAAACGGGCCGCTGGGCAAAGCGACTCTGATCCGTACTGCAGGCAGTTGGCCGCCTGGCCGGTAAGCGGCACATTCTGCGACCCGACCCACTGAATCAGGTACTGAGGCGTGGTTCCGGCCTGCAATGCGTTATTCACGACGAAGCCGCTCGGCACGTCCTGCCAATCGCCGTCCGTTCCCGTAAAGGCGTTGGCGGGCACGACTCTGCAGGGCGGTTGCTCAGGCGAGCAGTCCACCGTGCTGGCCGTTCCGCTCGAGATCGCCGCAGTTGCAGCCACCAGCGCAGCTTCCGCCGCCTGCATAGCCAAGGTACGGTCGTACATGTTTCCGGTGAGACTTTCCTGCAGGGCGCTGTTGCGAATGCCTGCCAGGCCAGTCAGCGTGGCGATAACCAGCAAAATGAGCGCGACGACCAGCGCCACACCCCGTTGTCCAGGGGCATATGCGACCGGAAAGCGAACACGGGGGCGGGATACCTGGAGGCTCATGGCCTGTTCCTCGTAGCAATCACATTGACGGAGGTGCGTCGCAGACGGTTGTCGGCACCGACCGAAGCGTCAGCGCCCGCCGCCGTCGTTACATTGCGGTTCGTCGTTTCGATAGTCAGCGAAACTTCAACCGCG
This sequence comes from Thauera sp., assembly GCF_034003485.1. Lineage (GTDB taxonomy): Bacteria > Pseudomonadota > Gammaproteobacteria > Burkholderiales > Rhodocyclaceae > Thauera. Next base: position 8,946 of record NZ_JAVEYL010000044.1, on the reverse strand, counting down.
GAGACCAGATCCCACTGCGTCGCACCGACGGCCGTGGAGAAATTCGCGGCGTTGTCGATTCGATAACGAATCTGCATGTCAGTGACACCGGGCAGGACTTCTTCAGTCAAGACCGTCTGGTCTGCCTGGTTGAATCGCGCGCGATACAGTGATCGGCCACCTTCATCAGATCGACCGTTGTTGCCGATATACCAAGTGCTTGCCCAGTACTGTGCGATCTGCCCGCTGCCGTAGGTGGTCTGTGGCGTGACACTAACGGTACTGGTCGCGCCTCCGGTAACCCGATGCAGCATTGCGCTCTGATTCTCCAGATCACACAGCACCACGATGTTGTTTGCCTGAAGGTTGTGGCCACTCACAGTCGTGACCGTTGTGGCGACGGGATCCGTGTTGCGCAGCGGCCAGCCGTCATTCGTGCCCTGCAACTGGATGGCGTCCGTACCAATGACACGCTGACCGACTGCAGAACCAAAACCGACCGCAGGGCTGACGTCCCCCTCTGTGAATCCGCGCACTGGCTGCCAACTCTGCCACCAGGCGCTCGGGGCGGCGTAGAGATCCGTCGTTCCTACACCCACAGGGCCACAACCGGTGTCGCGGGCCACGCGGATATCGCGTGCGAGCAACTCGAAACCGGTACGGGCATTCTCCTGCATCTCCGCCAACCCCTCGGAGATACGGGCATTTTGCCGATTGTTGCTCATCAGGCTAACCACGCCCAGCACCACGACCATACCCAGCACCATGGCGACCATGACTTCGACCAGGGAGACTCCTCGACATCCGCCCATTCGGAAGCCCCGCGACCGGCAGTGCAACCGACGTTCGGAGTGAAGTGCGCTGATCATATTTCCACCTCGGTTGTGAGAGTCTGAGCGCTCGATCCCCCCAAACCCAAGGAGTCATCCCAGCGGATGGTGACCGTGCATGTCGTGAACGAAAAGGTGGCCGTAACGTCCGTATTCTCACAAGCGATGCTGCCGGAGGCGGACGTACCGAGGCTTTCCTCGAGTCCAGCACGCCACGCTGAAATCTGCACGGCGGCAAAGCTGGTCCCGGTAGGCGCGTCGGCCTCGATGTCGATCTCGAAGTCGCCGCGCTGCGCCGCCTCGCGATCGGCGCGCATCGCCTCGGCAATGCTATAGATATGCATGATCGCCGTGCTGCGTTCAGCCGCACTCTGATTATTCCGCAAGGAACTCAGTTGCAGGCCCGCCAGCCCGAGCAACCCGATGGATAGGACCACGACGGCGATGAGCACCTCGAGCAGGCTCACGCCGCGCTCGAAGGACTGGAGACCGGGGTTAAGCTGTCGGAGAGGTTTCATGAACAGGCTCCGGAACTCTTTGCAGACGTTGTTCGCCCAGCAATACCCACGACAATAGTGACGATGTTGTCGCTGTCGCTGAGGGGGGTGCAAATCGTCAAGGTATTGCCGCCTTCGGCTGCATTGCTCAACCCATTGCCGACGAAGGTTAGACTGCCCCCGCCAAGTGAGCTGCTAACGCGCAGCGTCGAGCCTGAGCCTGAGACAGCACCCCGGCGCAACACTTCTCCGTCAGCGGTGACCACGATCCAGTTCGCCCATTCGTCTTCGCCTGCGCAAACTGTTGTGGTGGCGCTCGAAGTGCGGCACAAACTGACGCTCCGATTTCGCTTGATCGCCTCGCTACGCGCGTACTGGACTGCACCGATAAGATCATTGGCCTGGGAACTCAAGCGATTCAACGCCAACATGGACATCATGGAGGGCACCGCAATACCTGCCAAAATGGCTACGATCGCGACGACTACCATCAACTCGACAAGCGAGAAACCTTTGCTCCGCTCGCTGCCAGAGACCTCACTCCCCCTCCCCCGCCTACTCCGCCAAACCACGTCGCCACCAAGCGAGGGACTCGACGGTTCCCGAGTTGTACTCAAAGCTGGACCAGTGTTGCGCTGCATGGCTACCTCCATGCTTTGATTGTGCGGATGACACCCAAGGATTTCACCCTCGAGGGGGCGAGCGTCACACTTTCGCCGCCGAACGGTCGTCGAGAAGCGGTGCCAGGCCATGGACAGGTATGATTACCCTAAACAAGCAGAGAGTAAGAGCGATGGGAAGTAGCAAAAAGCGAAGAGCCCTTGGATCCGCGAGTTTTACCAGACTGATCATGCTTATTTCCGCACTCGGGGTATCCATGACCGCTCCCGAAGCCGCGGAAATCGCCTTGGCCGGGGTAATCGGCCACCATGCGGTGCTTGTAGTCGATGGCGGGTCACCTCAGACCTTACGAGTTGGCGCTCTGTCGCGAGAAGGGGTGCGCTTGATTGGGCTCACCGGTGACCAAGCGGTCGTAGAGTTTCAAGGCGAGCGCCAGCGACTGCGGCTCGGTGAAAGTGTTGTGAACACTCCCGGGACATCAGCCCCTGCCCGTTTGGAGCTGGTGGCCGATGGACAAGGGCATTTCTGGGCACAAGGCCGGATTAACGGCAGCACGGTGCGCTTTCTGATAGATACCGGCGCGAGCATGATCGCCCTGGGCCGGTCAGATGCGCTGCGCTTGGGACTGGATTACACGACAGGGGAGCGCGCAGCGACCGTGACAGCCAACGGGACGGTTTCAACTTGGCGTGTTCGTCTGGATACGGTCGACGTCGGGGGAATGCGTCTGCACAACGTCGACGCGATGATCCACGACAGAGACCTGCCAATCGCCCTACTCGGGATGAGTGTGCTCAACCGCATGCGCTGGCAGCGCGACGGGCAGAAACTCATCCTGGAAAAGCGTTACTAGAGTAGGTCGCCGACAGACCTGCTCGGACGAACTCGCTCCCAGACGCCAAGGCCCGCCTACCGCGCAGGATGCACCTTCTCACACACTCGCATTAGCGTTAAGCCACTGTCCGCAAGCCGTTAGGCACCATAACCGCGGCGGAACGAACTATGAGGATCCATTGTGTCGTTGCAGCATGTATCACTGGCGGAAGCCCTTAGGCTCCGACTGACGCAGAGCCATCAGCACGAGGTCACCGCTGACTGGGCGGAGCTTGCGGCACAGCCACAGACAAAACCCGCAGCGGTGTTGGTGCCGGTGGTGCTGCGGAGCCACGCGCCGACGGTGTTGTTCACGCGCCGCACCGATCATCTTCAGCATCATCCGGGGCAGATAAGCTTTCCCGGGGGGCAAATGGAGGCCAGCGATACATCCCCGCAGGCCACTGCTCTGCGCGAGACAGAGGAAGAGATCGGAGTAACTTCCGACCATGTGGAGTTGCTGGGCACCCTTCCCGATTACTTCACGGGCACCGGTTTCCGCATTACACCGGTAGTCGGCATTATTCAGCCACCGTTTGAACTCCGGCTTGACACCTTCGAAGTCGCCGAGGCCTTCGAGGTGCCATTGGCGTATTTTCTTGATCCCGCCAACCATCAACGCCATAGCCTCGAGTTCAAGGGGGTACGACGACATTTCCATGCCATGCCCTATCAGGGCTACCACATCTGGGGAGCGACCGCCGGCATCCTTATGTCCCTCTACAATGCGCTACAAGATGAGCCGCCGCTAGACGACGATGGAACCCGTTCCCGGCGCCCGTCTCACGATCTTAGCCGTTGAGGACATTCAGGCGTGTCGCATTGGGTCAATCACACCCACGTATCCACGATTCTGCCCGTGCTACCACTCGCCACTGGCGCCGAGGGCATAGCGATCACAGAGGGCAAGACCTCCACCAGCCGCAGGGCACTCTCGGCCTGCATGTCCATCGCCATCTTCAACACTCTGACTGACGCCTCCGCCTGAACCCTCGCAGCAGCATTGGCGCTGGCTGCCGCAGCAATAGCGCTTACATCCATGATTGACTCCTGAAATCCCATACGTTTAGTTTGATCTTACGCCCGGCACGACTGCGCGCCGGATGGTTTTACTGTGGATGACCGCAGGTCGTGACCCACTTCACGCCCCAGTATGGGCAGCGTGACACAAAGGACCAAAATCAACGTAAAAAGAGATCACCAATTGAAATTCTCTTTTTATGAAACATGAATTTTTCGCCTTCATGGGAACGAGCTACCCCTCGAGCCTTGAACGCGAGTTCGAGCGGATCCTGATCAAGATCGAGGACCTGTGGGACACCCCCAAGATCCACGATTACTTCAGCGACCTGCTCATCGACAAGCGCGGCGGCCGCAAGGGCTTTCCGCCGGACGTGCTGGCGGACATCATCCGCCTGCGGGATGCGCGCGAGCTAGAAACCTTCAAGGCGGCGGAGCGCAAGGAACACGCGATGCACGACCTGACCGCGCGCGGCATCGCCTTCCTGCCGAAGAACTTCTTCAGCGCACTGGAAGAAGGCAACCAGGAAATCATCGACCTCTTCGTCCGCGCCAACTTCAACGTGAATCTGACAGCGGAGGACGGGACTCCGCCTCTGGTGTTCGCGCTCAAGCGCGGCCTGACGATCATCGCGCAGATCCTGCTCAGCGCGGGCGCCGACCCGAACGCGAAGGATCGCCTTCACCTGACACCGCTGCTGGTCGCCTGCGGCAAGCCGACGGCCGGCTACCGGAACACGGTGGAACTGCTGCTTAAGAAGGGTGCGCACATCAACGTTCGTGACCCGCTCGGCAACACGCCTTTGCTCCTGTCGATCAGCGGTGGCACACCCGACATCGCATACATGCTTATCGAACAGGGGGCAGACGTGTTTGCCAGCCGGCGCGATGGCGAGACCGCGCTGTCACTGGCGCAGAAGCTAGGTGACGAGCGCCTGCTGCGCCTGATCGAGTTCAAAACGAAACAGGCTTCGCCCTTCGGCGGAAGCCTGTCTGGTGAGCGCGCCGCAGCCTGAGCGCTGCGTGGAAATCAGTCGCGGAAGTTGCCGTACTGCAGCGGGAAGTCAGTGACCTGCTTCTTCACCAGCGCGATCGCTTCCTGCAGCACGTCACGCTTGGCACCGGACACGCGCACTGCGTCGCCCTGGATGGCGGCCTGCACCTTCATCTTGCTGTCCTTCAACAGCTTGACGATCTTCTTGGCCAGATCCTGATCGACGCCGACGCGCACCTTCACTTCCTGCTTGACCTTGTTGCCGGAGATCTTCTGCACGTCGCCGTAATCGAGGCAGCGGACATCGACGTTCTTCTTGGTCATCTCGGGCAGCAGGATCGTCTTGATCTGGTCAAGCTGGAAGTCGCTGTCACCGTAGAGGGTGAGCAGCTTCTCGGCGTGTTCGATCTTGGCGCTGGTGCCCTTGAAGTCGTGGCGTCCATCGACCTTGCGGTTCGCCTGCTCCACCGCGTTGCGCAGCGAAGGCTGATCGACCTCGGACATGATGTCGAATGACGGCATCGCTCCCCTCCTCCCGCGCGCTCAGCCGAAGTGGCAGATGTAGTGATACGGCTCGCCCGACACTTCGATGTCGAAGCTCGAGTTACCCGGCACGTCGAAGGATTCGCCAGCGCCGTAGGACTTCCACTCAGCTTCACCCTTGAGCCGGACGCGGCAGCTGCCCGCCACGCCTTCCATGACTTCGGGTGCGCCGGTATTGAAGGTCAGTGCAGCCGGCAAGATCACGCCGACCGACTTGCCCGTACCATCCGCGAAACGGACGCTGTGGCTGACGCACTTGCCGTCGAAATAGACGTTGGCCTTGGTGGTGACGGCAACGCCGTCGAGCTTTTCGGTAATGCTCATCAAACTATCCTTTCTTACTCGATTCCAAGCAGCCTCTGGATGAAGCCCTTGGCGACGAAACCGATGAAACCCAGGCCGAGACCGATGAACATCCACATCGCGCCGTACTTGCCTGCCTTGGACTCCTTTGCGAGGTTGCCGATGATGAACAACATGTAGAGGATCAGGGCCGTGAAGCAGACCTTGAGTGAAATGTCCTCGAACTCGGCCATCGTCAGGCCGAAGATCAGTATGTCGTTGTCCATCACCGGTTTCCAAAGAGCTTTACGACCTGAACCGCTTCCTTAGCCGCGCTTCGCCTTGGCGTTGGCCGCGATGCGCATGCGCAGCGCGTTGAGGCGGATGAAGCCGTGTGCGTCCTTCTGGTTGTAGGCGCCCTGGTCGTCCTCGAAGGTCGCGATCGTCGGATCGAACAGCGAATCGGTCTTCGAGTCGCGGCCGGTGACGATGACGTTGCCCTTGTAGAGCTTGAGGCGCACCCAGCCATTGACGGTCTGCTGGGTGTGGTCGATCAGCGCCTGGATAGCCTGGCGCTCGGGGCTCCACCAGTAGCCGTTGTAGATCATGCTGGCGTAGCGCGGCATCAGGTCGTCCTTGAGGTGGGCGACTTCGCGGTCGAGCGTGATCGATTCAATGGCACGGTGGGCGCGCAGCAGGATGGTGCCACCCGGCGTTTCGTAGCAGCCACGGCTCTTCATGCCGACGTAGCGGTTCTCTACCAGATCGAGGCGGCCGATGCCGTGCTTGCCGCCCAGCTCGTTGAGCTTGGCGAGCAATTCGTGCGCCTTCATGCGGGTGCCGTTGATGGCGACGAGGTCACCCTGCTCGAATTCCAGGTCGACGTACTCGGCGGCGTCCGGCGCAGCTTCGGGCGACACGGTCCAACGCCACATCGACTCTTCGGCTTCGGCAGCCGGGTTCTCGAGATGGCGGCCTTCGAAGGAGATGTGCAGCAGGTTGGCGTCCATCGAATAGGGCGAGCCGCCCTGCTTGTGCTTCATCTCGATGGGAATGCCATGCTTCTCGGCGTAGGCCAGCAGCTTCTCACGCGACAGCAGGTCCCATTCGCGCCAGGGGGCGATGACCTTCACGCCCGGCATCAGCGCGTAGTAGCCGAGCTCGAAGCGGACCTGGTCGTTGCCCTTGCCGGTGGCGCCGTGCGACACGGCATCGGCGCCGGTGGCGCGCGCGATCTCGATCTGGCGCTTGGCGATCAGCGGACGGGCGATCGAGGTGCCGAGCAGGTACTCGCCTTCGTAGACGGTATTGGCGCGGAACATCGGGAAGACGAAGTCGCGCACGAACTCTTCGCGCAGGTCGTCGATGAAGATGTTCTCGGGCTTGATGCCGAACTTGAGCGCCTTGGTGCGCGCGGGCTCGAGCTCTTCGCCCTGGCCGAGGTCGGCGGTGAAGGTGACCACTTCGCACTGGTAGGTGTCCTGCAGCCACTTCAGGATGACCGAAGTGTCCAGCCCGCCGGAGTAGGCGAGCACTACTTTCTTGACGTCGCTCATGCTGTTTTCCTGTTTCCTGCTGTGTTGCCGGCGCGCACGCCCGTGTGCACCGTAAATGTCGTCGGACTGAGTCAGGCCTTGATACGGCCCAGCATCAGGTATTCCATGAGGGCTTTCTGTGCGTGGAGGCGATTCTCGGCCTCGTCCCACACCACCGACTGCGGTCCATCCATGACCTCGGCGGTCACTTCCTCACCGCGATGCGCTGGCAGGCAGTGCATGAAGACCGCGTCCCTGTTGGCCACGGACATCATCTCGGCGTCCACGCACCAGTCGGCGAAGGCCTTCATGCGCTCCTCGTTCTCGGCTTCGAAGCCCATCGAGGTCCACACGTCGGTCGTCACCAGATCCGCGCCGCGGCAGGCATCCATCGGGTCGGCGAACTGCTCGAAGTGATCGGTGCCATAGAGGCCGGCACGTTCGGGCTCGACCTCGTAACCCGGAGGCGTCGATACGTGGACGTTGAAGTCCAGCACCTCGGCGGCCTGCAGCCAGGTGTTGCACATGTTGTTGCTGTCCCCCACCCAGGCCACCGTCTTGCCCTGGATCGAGCCGCGATGCTCGATGAAGGTGAAGATGTCGGCCAGGATCTGGCACGGGTGGTATTCGTTGGTCAGGCCATTGATGACCGGCACGCGCGAATTGGCGGCAAAACGCTCGACGATGTCCTGCTCGAAGGTGCGGATCATCACCAGGTCGCTCATGCGCGAGATCACCTGGCCCGCATCCTCCACCGGCTCGCCGCGGCCAAGCTGCGAGTCGCGGGTGTTCAGGTAGATGGCCGAGCCGCCGAGCTGGTGCATGCCGGCTTCGAAAGACAGACGCGTGCGAGTGCTCGCCTTCTCGAAGATCATCACCAGCGTGCGGTCAAACAGAGGGTGGTAAGGCTCGTAGCGCTTGAACTTGTCCTTGATCCACTTCGCGCGCTCGAACACATAGTCGTATTCCTCGCGCGTGAAATCCTTGAACTGCAGGTAATGCTTGATGGAAGTCATAGGCAATCCTTAGCCGTTCGCGAGGAAGTCGCGCACCATCGGCGCCAGCATGGCCACCAGGGTCCGAGCCTCGTCGGCGGTGAAGGTCAGTGCCGGCAGCAGGCGGATGACGCGTTCGGCCGTGACGCTGAGCAGCAGACCCTGCTCCGCCGCACGCGCCATCAGCACGCCGCAGGGGCGATCGAGCTCGATGCCGATCATCAGCCCGCGACCGCGGATATCGACCACACCTGCAACGCCGACGAGCGCTTCGGCCATGCCCTTGCGGATCTGGTCGCCGATCGCCACCGCGTTGTCCATCAGCCTGTCCTCGACGATGGTGTCGAAGGTGGCCAAGCCGGCGGCGCAGGCCAGCGGATTACCGCCGAAAGTGGAGCCATGGTTGCCGGGACCGAAAAGCCCCGTGGCCTTGCCCGACGTCACGCAGGCGCCGATCGGCACGCCGGAGGCCAGGCCCTTGGCCAGCGTCATCACGTCGGGCTTGGTGCCGGCGTGCTGCCAGCCGTACCACTTGCCTGTGCGACCCATGCCGCACTGAACCTCGTCGCACATCATCAGCCAGCCCTTGTCGTCGCACAGGGCACGCAACTCGCGCTGGAAGGTCTCGTCGGCCACATTGACACCGCCCTCGCCCTGGATCATCTCGAGCATCACCGCGACGACCGTATGGTCGTGCTCGGCGATCTTGCGGATGGCCTCGATATCCTTGTACGGCACGCGGATGAAACCCTGCACCAGCGGCTCGAAGCCGGCCTG
>NZ_JAVEYL010000083.1:0-3403 GCF_034003485.1 Thauera sp. | reverse complement strand
CGGTGGAGGATCAGCAGGTCGGGCATGGCCTGGCGCAGCTCGGCAAAGAGATCGGCACGATCCACCTTGCTCAGCGGGCCATCGATTTCCTCGTTGTACAGAATGTTCATCGCGGATCCGTCCGGACGTCGTTTCGGGGGCACCACCCGGCTTCGCACGTGCGAGCCGGTGGTACTGCCGCGGAATCCTAAGTCCATTACCCGGACGATCCAAGCATTCTTCTACTGGTCGTACCAGTTTTTTTGGCCTATCGTTTCACCCTCGTTACAAAAGAGCCCGTAGGCTCCGCGCCATACGGACTTATCGGGGCATCAGCCGCCCCTCTCTGCGCAACTGGTCCGACCACTATGGAAAATATCCCTGAACGGCGCGCTGGCGTCACTGAACGCCAGCAGGTCGCCGATATCGTCGCCGAACGCATCGAGCGTCTCATCACCGACGGCGTGCTCAAGGTGGGCCAGGCCCTGCCCTCCGAGCGCCGCCTGTGCGAAAAGCTGGGCACATCGCGCTCGGCGCTGCGTGAAGGGCTGCGGGTACTGCGGGGACTGGGCATCATCGAGACGCGGCACGGCAGCGGCTCGTTCGTTGCACGCCTCTCGGCCGAGCGCGACAACAGCCCGCTGATGCACCTGTTCAGCACGCAACCACGCACGGTCTACGACCTGCTGGAGGTGCGCGCCCTGCTCGAGAGCGAAGCGGCGCGCCTGGCCGCGCTGCGCGCCACGGTGGCCGACCTTGTCTCGATCCGTCGCCGCTACGAGGACATGGTGGCCCGCGAGCAGGACACCCGTTCCACCTCGCCCGAAGACCACGCCCGCCTCGACCACGACTTCCATCGCGCCATTAGCGAGGCATCGCACAACGCCGTGCTGGTGCACACCCTGCAGTCGCTGTCCGACCTGATGCTGAGCAGCGTCTTCGCTTCAGTGAACAACCTCTACCACCGCCCTGCCCACAAGCGCCTCATCGACCGCCAGCACCACCGCCTCTACCAGGCGATCATGGACCGCCAGCCCGAACGCGCGGAACGCATCGCGCGCGAGCACATCAACAGCGTGCGCGAGAGCTTCATGGAAATCGAGCAGGAAGAGCAGCGCCTGGTACGGGCAACGATGCGGCTCGAGGGATGGCACTGAGCCTTTAGGGCTTACGCCGCCCTGCGGGCGCGCGCCACGTGCAGCTTCCTGTAGCTGTCGATCAGGCGCTGGTGCCGGTCGAGCCCTTCCAGCTTCATGCTCGTTGGCGTCAGGCCGAAGAAGCGCACGCTGCCGTCCACCGAGCCCATCACCGCGTCCATCCGCGCGTTGCCGAACATCCGGCGGAAGTTGAGCTCGTAATCGTCGAGTTCCAGATCGTCGTCCAGCAGCACCTCGAGCACCGCGTTCATGGCCTGGTAGAACAACACGCGCTCGACCGTGTTCTCGTTGTACTGCAGGAAGGCTTCGACCCGCTCCTTCGCCGCCTCGAACTGCCGCAAGGCGAGGTTGATCAGCAGCTTCAGCTCCAGAATCGTCAGCTGGCCCCAGACCGTATTCTCGTCAAACTCGATACCGATCAAGGTAATGATGTCGGTGTAATCATCGAGTTCGCTGTCTTCCAGGCGATCAAGCAGCGCCTCGAGGCCAGCATCATCGAGGCGATGCAGGTTCAGGATATCCGCGCGAAAGGCAAGTGCCTTGTTGGTGTTGTCCCAGATCAGATCCTCGACCGGATAGATCTCCGAATAACCAGGCACCAGAATGCGGCAGGCCGTTGCACCGAGCTGGTCATACACCGCCACGTAAACTTCCTTGCCCATCTCCTCGAGAATGTCGAACAAGGTTTCGGCCTCGTCGGCATTGGAGTTTTCACCCTGGCCCGAGAAGTCCCATTCGACGAACGCGTAATCGGCTTTGGCACTGAAGAAGCGCCACGACACCACGCCACTGGAATCGATGAAGTGTTCGACGAAATTGTTCGGCTCGGTGACGGCACTGGTCTCGAAGGTGGGTGGAGGCAGATCGTTCAGCCCTTCGAAACTGCGCCCCTGCAGCAGCTCGGTGAGACTGCGCTCCAGCGCCACCTCCAGGCTCGGATGCGCCCCAAACGAGGCAAACACACCGCCCGTCCGCGGATTCATCAGGGTCACGCACATCACCGGAAACACGCCCCCCAGCGACGCATCCTTCACCAGCACCGGAAAGCCCTGCTTCTCCAGCGCTTCGATGCCGGCCAAAATGCCCGGATACTTCGCCAGCACCTCTTGCGGCACATCGGGCAGCGCGATTTCGCCTTCAATGATTTCGCGCTTTACCGCCCGCTCGAAGATCTCCGACAGGCATTGCACCTGCGCTTCGGCCAGCGTATTGCCGGCGCTCATGCCATTGCTGAGATAGAGATTGTCGATCAGATTGGACGGGAAATACACCACCGCGCCGTCCGACTGACGCACAAAGGGCAGCGAGCAGATGCCGCGCTTCGTGTTGCCGGAGTTGGTGTCGTACAGATGCGAGCCACGCAGCTCGCCGTCGGGGTTGTAGATCTTCAGGCAGTACGCGTCGAGAATGCCAGCCGGCAGCGCATCCTTGGGGCCGGGCTTGAACCAGCGCTCATTCGGGTAATGCACGAATTCCGCATTGGCAATGTCCTCCCCCCAGAACTGGTCATTGTAGAAATGATTGCAGTTCAGTCGCTCGATATACTCCCCCAGAGCCGATGCCAGCGCGCTTTCCTTGCTCGCACCCTTGCCATTGGTGAAACACATCGGCGAGTGCGCATCGCGGATATGCAGTGACCACACATTGGGAACCAGATTGCGCCACGAAGCAATTTCAATCTTGATGCCCAGGTCCGCCAGAACCTCCGACATATTGGCGATGGTCCGCTCCAGCGGCAGATCCTTGCCCAGAATGTAGGTGCATGCGTCCGAATCCGGATTCAGCGTCAGCAAGGCCTGGGCGTCGGCATCCAGATTCTCCACTTCCTCGATCACGAACTCGGGCCCGGTCTGCACCACCTTCTTAACCGTGCACCGTTCGACGGAACGCAAGATGCCCTGACGGTCTGCGGCGGAGATATCCTCCGGCAATTCGATCTGGATCTTGAAGACCTGCTTGTAGCGGTTCTCCGGATCAACAATGTTGTTCTGGGAAAGGCGGATGTTGTCCGTAGGAATATTGCGCGTTTCGCAGTACAGCTTCACGAAGTAAGCCGCACACAGAGCCGACGAAGCCAGGAAGTAATCGAACGGACCCGGCGCCGAGCCATCGCCCTTGTAGCGGATGGGCTGGTCCGCGATAACGGTGAAGTCATCGAACTTGGCCTCGAGGCGGAGCTTGTCGAGAAAATTGACCTTGATTTCCATGGGGGAATCCTGAACCGGCGCAATAACGAAATGGCCGCCATTATCGCCGTTTTCCCAGCG
>NZ_JAVEYL010000082.1:0-3409 GCF_034003485.1 Thauera sp. | reverse complement strand
TGGCGGCCGAAGGCGATTCGCAATGGACCTTCTTCGCCGGCAACTACCAGGAATACGAAGAGGACAAGAAGAAGCGCCTGGGCGAGGAAGGCGCGAAGCCGAAGCGCATCCGCTACAAGCCGATCGCGCGCTGATCGGCCGTCGGATCGAGCCGCGAGCGCCCGCCCGCGCGCGCGGCTCGGCCCTCGACGTTGTCATGGATCATTCCGCTATACTGCCCTGCATATCCATAGGTCTTGCGGAATTGAAATGGACTTGGCCAACACTCGCCAGCGTCGCCCGGTGACGCGGCGCGGACGCACACCCGCCCTGCGCATGCTTTCCGCATGCCTGCCCGCGGTGCTGTCGATGGTGCTTTGCAGCGTCCCGCAGACCAGCCAGGCCGAGCCGTCCACTGCCTCTCCCGCCTACACCCCATCCGTCAGCGTGCTCGGTTTCGGCACGCTCGGCTTTGCGCGCTCCGACGACGACAACGCCGAGTTCGTGCGCGACCTCTCGCAGGCCTATGGCGTGCGGACCGACTGGAGCCCCAAGATCGACTCGCTGCTTGGCGTGCAGGCCAACATGCGCCTCACGCCGCAGACGAACGCGGTGGTGCAGGCACTGAGCCGCTACCGTTACGACGGCAGCTACGGCCCCGAGATCTCATGGGCCTTCCTGCGCCACGAGTTCTCGTCGCAGTGGGCCGCGCGTGCTGGCCGGATGGGAACGGACTTCTACATGCATGCCGACTCCCGCCTCATCGGCTACGCCAATCTCACCGTGCGCCCGCCGCAGGACTTCTACGGACAGCTGATCTTCTCCTACTTCGACGGCGTCGATGTCACCGCCACCTTCCCGCTCGGGAACGGCCTGCTCGAAGCCAAGCTGTTCGCCGGCCAGGCGGCCGAGAAGACCTCGATGAAGGACTCGCTGACCTGGGACCTGCGTGGTTCGGACATCCGTGGCGGCTATCTCGACTACACGGTCGGCCCCTGGCAACTGCGCCTAGGCACGACGCAGGTCCGCTTCGAGCATGAGATTCCGATCGTCGAACTGGTGGGCGCGAATGCCTTCGCCATCGCGCCCGAACTGAAGGTGAAAGGACGCAAGACGCGTTATGACGCGATCGGCATCGCCTACGAGGACGGCCCGCTGGAAATCCAGGCCATGGCGAACCGTGTCGTCCATGACAGCGAGTTCTATCGTGACACCCGCTCGGCCTACGTCATCGGCGCCTACCGTATCGGATCGGTCACACCCTACCTCGGCTATTCCCAGATCCGCTCGTCCGCGCCCGACATCAGGTCGCCGATCCCGTCCGGCGCCCGTCCGCTGATCGACCTCATCACCAGCAATTTCTACGCGCACCAGAATACCGTTGCGCTGGGCGTGCGCTGGGACGTCGCACCGCGAATCGCGCTCAAGGGCCAGATCGACCGCATCGACGGCAAGCCCGAGTCGATCTTCCCCTATCGTGGCGAAACGCCAGACTGGGACGGCGACATGACCGTCTTCAGCGTCACCATGGATTTCGTGTTCTGATCGAAGAGGTTCGCACACCGTCGAATCCGCCCCAGCTCAAGCAAATAGCCCGATAGAAAAATTTTGCAGGTTGAATTGTTGCAACGCAGCAATCCCTGCATTATGATTCGAACCGTCTCCTCCACTTCCTCCTTTGGTGTGGATTTAGCCCGGGCCCGCAAGCGCTCGGGCTTTTCTTTTGTGCGGGCACTTTGGCCCGCCGCGTGAGGATCAGCCTTCCTCGAGCATGCGCTTCAGGTAGTCGGGCACGCCCGACAGGACCAGCGTGTCGGTCGCCGGATCGTAGTGCACCGCGCCCGAATGCAGGCTGCTGCGATCGAACTCCACCTTCCATTGCTCGCCGCTGGCACTGAAGCGCACCAGCGGCCTGATCGCGCGCCGGTTGGGCACGAACCCGCTCGCCAGACGCGCCTCCGGCGCATTGAGGGCCGATCCGAGCCGTGCCGGCTGCTCCGGATACACCTCCCGCGCCAACTCCTCGAAGCTCACCGGCTCGCCGTTCTCGCCCAGCGTGTCCAGATAGTCGTGGGCGCGCTCGAGCAAGCTGTCGCGCCGTGTGGGCTCGAGCTGCTGCTGGTCGGCAAAGTGACTCAGCGTAGCGACCAGCTTCTTCGTCTCCTGCAAGGCGACGACCACATCGCTGCAGCCGAGGAAACGCTTGAAGAAGGCTCCGCCCTTACCGCGTCCGCGCAGGAAACCGATGTAGCGCTCGTCCCCCCGTCGCCAACCATCGAGATCGATCCGACCCGCCGCCTGCAGCCCGGCGAAATCGACATGCAGGCAGTCGCTCACGTCGAGCCCGCCGCTGACCGAGATCCCGGCCTCCTCGGCGACCAGCGCGATCCACAGGCAGTCGGCACCGCCCTCGTCGATGCGCGCCACGACGACCAGGCCGCCCTGCTCCAGTTCCTCCTCGTCCGCGATCGCCTGCAGGTGCTGCGCGACCTGCTGCGAGAAGCCCGCAAAGTCGAGCCCCTGCTCGCTCACAAGAGCACGCAGCCAGCGTGCGAGCGGGAAGACCTCCTCGTCCTCCTCGAAGCGTCCGAAGCCCTTCGCGGAACGCGACTCGTACTGCCCGCAGAGCCGCTCGACCAGACGCACGGCCACCGCATCCAGCGTGCAGTTGACCGGTCGGCAGATGAGGGATGCCGGCCTTTCCGCCTCCTTGACGAGGCGATGGACAATGAGTTGCGTGACGGTGTGCTGGGAGACGGGCATCGGAGGGCTCCGGGCGGATGAACGGGGCCGGGATTCTCGCACGGGCGCGGGCAGGATGCCCGCCTGGCGCGCGGCCGGCGCCGGACTTGCACCGTTCATGCCCGTCGGCTTGCCGCATCAAGCCGATTCTGCTATTAAGTCGCCTCTACCCATTCACCAACCTACGGAAGTTGATTCATGGCTGACGATACCCTGCACAAGCAATTCCCGCCCTACGTTCCCGCCGCTGGCGAGGAATACATGAGCGAGAAGCAGATGGCCCACTTCCGCGAGATCCTCAGCACGCTCAAGAGCGAGCTGATGGATGACATCGAGCGTACCGTGCACACGATGCAGGACGAGGCCACGGTGTTTGCCGACCCGAACGACCGCGCCAGCCAGGAATCGGACATCGCTCTGGAACTGCGCAACCGCGATCGCGAGCGCAAGCTGATCAAGAAGATCGATGAAGCCCTGGGCCGCATCGAGGCCGGCGAGTACGGCTACTGCGACAGCTGTGGCGTGGAAATCGGTCTGAAGCGCCTGGAAGCGCGCCCGACCGCCACCATGTGCATCGACTGCAAGACGCTGGAAGAAATGCGCGAGCGCCAGGTCGCGAAGTAAGCGGACGGTGCAATACGCGGAAAGGACGCTGCGGCGTCCTTTTTTTTGCCTTTTTCCCGGGTCG
>NZ_JAVEYL010000081.1:0-3434 GCF_034003485.1 Thauera sp. | reverse complement strand
ACGGCCACGCGGTCAATCAGGCAGCCATCCGCTACGCACTGCAGACGCTGTGCCGGCAACTGGGTTGGCAGCCTCGTGGCGACTATCCCCATCATCGACTGCACGACTTGCGGCACACCTTCGTCGTGCGTGCCACGCTGCGCTTCTACCAGCAAGGCATCGATGTCGATCGAGCGGTCCTGGCACTCTCTACCTACATCGGTCATGCGAAGGTCAGCGATACCTACTGGTACTTCACTGGCATTCCCGAACTGATGGCCATCGCCGCTGAACGTTTCGAGCGTTACGCAGAGGGAGCACCGCAATGAACGCCTTGCTCACCGACCCCGCCGAATTCGCCTCCTTGCTCCAGCGGTTCTTTGCCGAACGGTTGTTACAGCAGAAGAATGCCAGCCCGCGAACGATTGCCGCCTACCGCGACACCTTCCGGTTGCTGTTCGGCTATGCCGAAAGAGAAAGGGGAACGCCGCCGGCGAAGCTAACGCTGAACGACTTCGATTCGACGCTGACCCTCGACTTTCTGACCTATCTGGAAACGGAGCGTCGTAATACGGTGCGCAGCCGCAACGCACGGTTGGCCGCCGTTCGCGCCTTTGCCCATTACGTCGCGCTGCAATGCCCACCAGCCTTGCAGCTCATGCAGCAGATCCTGGCGATCCCAATGAAGCGTTTCGAGAAACCCCTCCTCGGGTTTCTCTCCCGCGACGAGGTTCAAGCGCTCCTCGCTGCGCCAGACATCACGACCTGGTGCGGTCTGCGCGATCGGATGATGCTCACGCTGCTCTACAACACCGGCGCCCGCGTCTCCGAAATGATCGGCATCCGGGTCGCCGACGTCACCCTCGCAACCACTTCATCGGTGCGCCTGCATGGCAAAGGCCGCAAGCAACGAACCGTCCCACTCTGGAAAGAGACAGCTGCCGAAATCCGACGTTGGTTGGCGTATGCGGATCTGAAGGCCGAGCACCCACTCGTACCGACCCGCAAGGGCCTGCCGATGACACGCACGAATGTGGCTGAACGGCTTGCCCTCGCGGTCAGTGAAGCGACAGAACGATGTCCTCAACTACAAGGTCGCCGCATCTCGCCACACACATTGCGCCATACGACCGCAATGCACTTGCTACAGGCTGGCGTCGATCTCACTGTCATCGCCCTGTGGCTGGGGCACGAAAGCCCAGTCACGACTCACGGATACGTCGAGGCCGATCTCGCCATGAAGGAGCGTGCGCTGGCCACCATCGCGCCGCCCGGGGCGGGGAAACGCCAACGCTATCGTCCGACTGACGCCGTCCTCAAGTTCCTCGAAAGCCTCTGAAATTATGCAAAGCAGAGCACGCGACCCTCCGTAGAGGACAGCACTCGAGGCCGAAGGGCTTGCATAATCGACGACCGCGCATAATTCCGACCCAGCGGAATCGGCCTTAGCGCCCGTTCGAGATGGTTGGTATCGATCGGCACATCCGGGTCGGCGAGGAACACTTCCAGTGCCGCCCGTCGCTTGTGTGCGTAGATCAGCGCCTTGGTCAGCGGGTTGCTCGGCAGCAGCCCTTGCGCGTCCAGGCGCTCCTGTACCCAGGTGAAGAAGGCCGCCACGATCGGGCGGGCGTGATCGAGCCGGTACTCGCGCTTGGCCTCGCCCTTGAGCTTGTCGTCGCGGATCTTCGCTTCGACCGCGTAGAGCGCGCCGATGAACTCGAGCGCCTTGACCGCCAGCTCGGGCTCGGCCGCTTCTGCGTGGATGAATTCGCGCCGGCAGTGCGTCCAGCACTGCGCGTGCGTGAGCCCGGTCTTGCTCGCGTAGGTCTCGTAGGCGCCGTAGCCGTCCGAGAGCAGCACACCCCTTCGGTGGGCTTGAGCCCGAGCACCTTCTCGACGTTGCTGTAGGCGCGGCTGTCGAAGAACGGGAAGCAGATCTCGTGCAGTTCGCCATACACCGGCCAGAAGTAACAGGCCTTCATTTTGCCCGGGCCGGCACGGCCGGCTTTGATCGGGGTCTCGTCCATGGCCTTGACGCGGCTGGCACGGATCGACGCGAGCTGCGCCTCGTAGATCGGCGTGAGCAGCGCCCCCGCCTGCGCAGCCAGTTGCGTGAGCCAGGCGCGGCTGACCGTGATGCCCGCGTCAGCCAGGCGCTGATGCTGGCGGTACAGCGGCAGGTGCCAGGCGAACTTGTCGAGCAGCAGCCCGACCAGGAAACTTACGTCGGCGCGATTGCCCTCGAGCACCCCGACAGGCGCCGCCGGGCAGTGGATCGTCTGCGTGTCGCGGCGCTTGATGACCGGGCGCACGTACTTGAGGATCACGTAGCTGCCCGGGCGCTTCGCCAGGCGGTGGCTAACCTTCTCGCCGATCACCTCGAATTGCTCGGCGGCAAGCCCCTCGGTCTCGGGGTTGGCGAGCGTGATCGTCTCGACCGGGACGCGCGTCTGGTCGAAGAACAGCGCCGAGTCGTCCTTGTCCTGTGCGTAGTCGGTGCGCGACGCACGGCGGGTGTGTCCCGCCACGGTCTTGCCGGGGGTGTCGGGCTGCGATTCGGGGATCGGTAGCTCACCCAGATACATCTGCGCCGGGTCCGGTGAGACCGGGCGCTTCTCGCTCTTCTGACCGAAGAGCTGGCGGCGGAACCACTCGCGCTGATGTTGGATGGTCTGCACTTGGCGCTGCAGATCCGCATGCGCCTGGGCCAGTTCGACGACGCGCTCGGGCGCCCACTGGGCGGCCTCGGCAAGGGTCGGAACGGGGGCGGTGTGCGGCGCGGACATGGCGCGCATTTTACCGTAGAGCCCAGCATTCATGCGGGTTTCACGGCGTTTGCGGGCAGCCGGAAACGGCGCTTGTAGCGGACCGGCTCGATGCCTTCGAGCAGCAGCTTGAGCCCGGTCCAGTCCATCTGACGCGTGCTCACATGCGCCCAGTTCGACATGAAGCGCCCCTGCTCGAGGCGCTTGGCCCATACGCAGAACCCAGTGCGGTCCCAGTACAGCACCTTCATCTGCGTGCCGCGCCGGTTGATGAACACGAACAGCTCGCCCGAGAGCGGATCGCAGCCGAGCGCCTGGCGCGTGAGTGCGTACAGACCGTCGAAGGATTTGCGCATGTCGACCGGGCGGCCATAGACGTGGACGCGGACCGCGCCTTCGGGGAAGAACATCAGCCGCGCGACAGGTGAAGGATCACGCCGTCGCCCAGGTCGAGCCGCAGTTCGAGGCGACCCGTGCCGCCGAGTTTGAGCGTGCCGGCGTCGACGAAGCCAGTGGGCTCCATCGCCGGCGCGGCCGGCTGCGTACTCGGCTCGCCCAGCAGGCTACGCCAGCGCCGGAAGCTCGACTCGCTGAGCCCCTCGCGGATGCAGAACGGCTCGACCCCCAGGCCACTCTCCGCAAACCGCGCGATGACCGCTTGCCATTCCTGACGGCTACGCCGCCGCCACT
>NZ_JAVEYL010000043.1:0-16187 GCF_034003485.1 Thauera sp. | reverse complement strand
CTAGCAGCCTGTCGGACTTGAAGCCGGCGAACGGCGTACCGGCAGGCGGGTTTTCATGATGTGAAAAATAATCGGCATTTCAGAGCCGAAAGCGCCTTTTTCGCGTGAAATCGCCATGCTCCTGTCGTTTTTTCTCACTGCAGACGCAATGCGGCCATGCGCTTGAAGTTCCACGCGAGGCAGACCAGCGTCCATTCGTTGCGCACGTTGCCAACACCGCGCAGCAGGAACTGACGGAAACCCATCACGGACTTGATGATGCCGAACACCGGCTCGACGGTCTGTTTGCGCAGCGCGTAGGCGGCGCGACCGGCCTGGGTCTTGAGAGCGTGCTTCATCTGCTCGACGTGGGAGGTGGGCGTCTCGAGCGGTGCGGGCTCCTCGAAGCGGCTGCGCCAATCCAGATGATGCGCATCGCGCCCCACGGCGATCAGCGGCTCGACCCCGGCGTCGTGGCAGTGCTGGACGTTGCGTTCGCTGTAAAAGCCGGTGTCGGCCAGCAGCCGCGTGGGTTGATTGAGTCCATCGGGCAGTGCCTGGATGCACTCGAGCATCGGCGCGACCTGCTCCTTGTCGTTACCGGCGGTGGTGATGTGGGGCGCCACCACCAGCATCGATTCGGTATCGACCACGGCTTGCGCGTTGTAGCACTGCTCGAAACCACCGCCCGCCACCTTCATGATGCGCGAGTCTTCATCGGTCAGATTGATCTGATCCTCGGCCTGTGGCCCCGTCTGCGGGCGCTTGGGGGGCTTGCCACCGGGCTTCTTGCCCGTGCTCGCCTGCTTGGCCTGGCGCTGGGCCATCTTCGCCTCGTACTCGGCTTGCTCGCGCTCGAAACGTTCCTTCGCGCGGGCTTCGATCTTGGCTTTGGCCGTCGCGATGGCCGCCAGACGGTCTTCGCGGCGCTTGATCTCCGCCGGTAAATCCACCCCCTCAGGCACATTGCCTTGGTCGGCAGCCTCGGCCAGCTTGAGCATCTCCTGCACCTCGGCTTTGAGCTGCGCTTCGATCTTCTGCGCGTGCCCGTAAGACAGCGCACTGTGCCGGGAGGCGTTGGCGTGCAGCTTGGTGCCGTCCAGGCTGACCGTGCCAAAGCGCGAGAGCTGGTTCTCGCGTGCGACCTGCAGCACTTGCACGAAGAGCTCGGCGAACTGTTCGCCGAAGCGGCGCCGGAAACTCGCCAGGGTGTCGTGGTCCGGGTGCTGGTTGCAGGCGATGAACCTAAACGCCAGCGAATCGTAAGTCGCCCGCTCGATCCGGCGGCTCGAATGCGTCCCCGTCGCGTAGCCGTAGATCAGCAGCGACAGCAGCATCGCCGGGTGGTACGCATCGCTCCCACGCCCCGCATACGCCCGCTCCAGCGCCGACAGGTCCAGTGCCTCGACCACGTCGACCACATAGCGCGCCAGGTGCGTTTCGGGCAGCCACTCCTGTACCGAGGGCGGCAGCAGGTAGTCCGTTTGGCGGTCGATCGGGCGGAAGCGGCTCATGCTCTCAGGATCCGGGGGCGATGCGGCATTTTACAGGGGGTAGTCCGACAGGCTGCTAGGCTGATTTCCGATCGCGCGTAGTATCACTTGCGCAGCCCGAGTTCTTTCGCTGCTGTCCCGATGTGCTTTCGCGCCGTGCTAAAGACAACCGGTTGGAGCTTGGTGACCGCCGCAGCCGCTGCATCCATGCTCTTGTACCGGTGGTGATTCGCGCTGTACCAGTCCTTGATCTCCTGCGCAATCTCGCGGTTCTCAGCGTGCCGCGCGTCAGCCGCCTTCTTACCCTGGCGACTGAGCAACTCCGAGGCCGACGCTTCATCACGCGCCTCTTTCAAGGTCATCATGTGCGCGATGATGCTGAGCTGATAGAGGCTCTGCAGCCGGTCAAAGTCGAGACCGTCATCGCGAAGCTGCAGATCTTCAGATGTCAGCGAATGGTAGATCAGGCGCAGCATCGGAGGCCCCGGACGCTCACTTTCCGATTGAGGGCCAGCTTCGTCGCCGGCCTGCAGTTCAAGCGGGTGATTGGGATAATGCTCATGAAGCAATCCCTTGACCACCTCGGCCATCCGCGCCGACTCGCGAGCGACGAACGCCTTGCTCATATTGAAAAAGTGATCCCTAGCGCCAAGAAGAGTCATGTCGTGGTCGGCAAGAAGTGGAAGCAATCGGTTTAAGATCGGTCGTGAAATGGGCTGCGCACACGAAGCGTGTCGCCGACCAAGATCAGAATCCGCGTGATCTTATCCTTGCCCCAAGCGTCCGGCCTGTGACGGATGACCGCAAACTCACATTACTTCGCAATCCGCGAGGTCAATACAGAGGAAGGTGGAATGAGGTCTCCCTGGGGCGCCGATCAAGAGGTTGCACCCGACTCACGGACCCGAGCGGAAAGCCATGCGTGAAGGTCAGCTCGGCGATAACGAACCTTGCGGCCGATTTTCACGAAGGGAAGCCGGTAGCGTCCAGTCGAGCGCCAGACCGACAGGGTTCCAGGGCTAAGATCCAGAAATGCAGCAGCGGCCTTTTCATCAAGCAAGTCCACGCTGCCCACGCTCAAATTATGCGGGTGTTGGTGAGGCATAGTTCATATCCATGAAATCCGGCATGCGTGCCGTATGGACTCGAACAATACTCAAACAAAACAAGGCGGATAAGCCCGTTAGCCGGTATCGCGGATGGTTTATCGGCAGAACCTGTACTCTGCCCGTAGAGCGTAGGTTCTTGTTTGCGACCTCTAAGTTGCCCTGACGCCGCCGAGCCAGACAGATCCCTGTCGACGATGCACGCCGTAACTGCACCGCAGCCCGAATAAGAAACGAGCGCGAGCGGCTCAGCAGCCTCGCACCTCATCGCAAACCGGGCACTCGATGATGACTGCGCTCATGGCAGCCTCACGATTGTCACCTCCGACGACAGGATCTGAGGCAGACATAAATGGTGCGACCAACGAACCGCGAGCACGTCCCGCCTGCTCCTCATTGACCATCGGCGACAAGCCCGCCGGCAGCGTCTGCGACGACGGCAGACCCACTCCTGCTCGCGACTTTGCTGTTAGCCCGGCGTTAGCCCACCTGAAAATAGAAAGGGGCTGCATCGCTGCAACCCCTTGATTTCATTGGTGCCGGCAATAGGAATCGAACCCACGACCTTCTGATTACAAATCAGCTGCTCTACCAACTGAGCTATGCCGGCAACGGACACGGATTATAGCGCAAGCCTGC
The DNA here is from genome assembly GCF_034003485.1 of Thauera sp. Lineage (GTDB taxonomy): Bacteria > Pseudomonadota > Gammaproteobacteria > Burkholderiales > Rhodocyclaceae > Thauera. The sequence goes on along the minus strand of NZ_JAVEYL010000043.1, from coordinate 12,970 downwards.
GCGTGCAGCGGTATCCGATGGCTTGCGCCGATAACTGTTTATATATACAGTTGTTTAAACGATTCAACGGGAGGAGCACCATGGAATCCGCAACAACGACAAGCCTAATGGCGCTCGGCCTGCTGGCAGGGCTGATGATCGGCACCGGACACATCGGCGGAGGCCTCGCCGTGGCGGTCGCAGCAGGGGCCGGCCTCTGGATGCTTCGGGCCGACTCGGTCAGGCACGACCTGCGCTAATGCGGGCGCCGTTCAGCGGCCGAACTTGCTCATCAACTGCTTGAGCTTTTCATCGCGCCTGCGCTCAGCTTCCTCTGCCTCGCGCTTTTCCCGCTGCTGCTTGGCAACGGCGGCAAAACGCTCCTTCAACAGGGTCGAGGCGTGCTCGCGCTGCTCTTGTGTCACCTCGCCAGCCGGATTGCCATCCAGGTCATAGCGCTCGGTGCCACGCTCTACCGCTTTCAGGTACTTCGTCGACGCGGTATGCGTGCGCAGCGCAATACGCAGGTTCTTTCGATCGAAATCTGCAAAACGCGCCAGGATGCTGGTGTCGATCTTCAGCGCCAATGGTTTGCAATCACGAAAGGCCGGCGATTCCGACTGGAGACGCTTGAGCATTGCGCGGGGCTCGACGCGCGAGGGCGTAGCCGCATCCTGCGGCTCCACGGGAACGGGGGCCTCGGCACTGGTCTCGGCTTGGTCAGGGGTCATGTAGAGGAGAACTCTGGTACGGGAACGGAAGTCAATGTCAGGCGGACGGTAAAAATCTCGAAAGCCTCTCGGCCGAAATCAGTTCTGCGCGGTCATTTCCGCCGCACGCCTTGAACTGGGCACTATTCTAACGCCGGGTCGACCCCGCCGCGGGTCGGTTTGCGCTTTTTGTCCCGATACAGGGATGTTCCGGCAACCGCCGCGCGACCCGCGGCCCGCTTCTCCCTAAAACCATAACGGAGCACAAGATGGAAAAGCGCTGGAGACGACTCCCCGGCTCGCGCACCGAGCCTGCAGGACTGGAACGCAAGGTGCTTGCCCGATTGCCCGTCATCGCGCTCGCTGGAACAGCTGCCTGCGTGGCGGTTTCCCTGCTCGTGCGCCTTTTCTGGTGGGGCGACTCGAGCCACGAGACGGCGCGCGCCCTGCAGATGATCGACATCTGGGTGATCGCCGCCGTGCTGCTGCACTGGACGATAGTGGCGACCGTCGCCATTTACTGCTTCATCGTGTTCGTGATGAAGGGGCCAGCCTACGTCGCCGACCGTTACGAGCTTCCAGACGAAGACGCCCCGCGCTGAACCGGCCGCGGGGCGTCCGAATGCGGGCGGTCCTGATCAGGATCGTGACCCCTGCTGGCGGGTTGCACCGGCGTTGGCGGGGCCTTCGTCATGCGCGTCCTCCCACCCGGTGATCATCGCCTTGATGTGAGCAAACACGGTGTGGCCAGCCGTTGCGAGGTACATGTGGATGATCAGGAAAGCCAGCATCAGAAAGGCGCCGAGCGTGTGCACGGTGGCGACCTGCTCCAATCCTAGCCCGGCCGGAACCTTGCCGGCGAGGTCAGCCCAGAAGAGGTAGAGCAGCCCGGAGATCCAGATGATTGGATTGATCACCAGCTTCACACCCAGATAGGCCAGGCGCTGGAGCGGGTTGTGCTTGCGCTCGAGCGTAACCTTGTACGGGTGCGGCGCGCCGACGAAGATCCCGTAAGCGTAATACCGCACCATCCGGTCGATGTTCTGCGCGGTCGGAATGTAGTGCTTCCAGGCGCCAGTCGTGAAGTGCCAGAAGATCGCAAAGGTCCAGAGCCCAATCAGCAACCACGCCGCAACCTCATGGATCTGAACCGCCTTGCCGAACGGGATCAGTCCATGACTTCCGTGGATCGCGAACCCTGTGACCAGCAGCACGATGATCAGGGCCGCCTGCATCCAGTGCCAGAAACGCTCGAACCGGGTAAAGAGATACATACGCTCGCTCATCTCAGTGCTCCTTGTCGTGCTTGCGCTTGTTGCGACTCAGGAATCGCAAGCTTCCGTGTCCGATCGCCCCCACCAGCATCAGCCCGGCCAAGCCGAATCCGAGCCGGTCGAGCAACGCGCTGCGGTCGCGGCCAGGCAGGTAGATGTCGGTAATCTCGACCAGGCGACCGTCTTCCGCTCGGGTATGGCATTCGTTACACCGGACCGTCTTTTCTTTCGGCGCCACCATGTGGGTGATGAACCAGTTCATCCGCGTCTCGATGAAGTCGAACTGGCCGCTGTAGGGCAGCTCGGCGTAATCCATGCCGGCCTTGATCGACTTGGTGTAGTCGAAGTTGCCCCAGAAAGCGGTGTCGTCCTGACCGTAGACGTGGTTCACCACCAGCGTCTTGTTCACCGGGTCGTAGGGCTGCTTGCCGACCATGACCTTGAACGGCCAGATACGTGCGTTCGGATCGCTCGCCGAGCCCTCGACGCGATTCAACTCGAGGACCTTGCTGTCGTCGATCTTGTCGGTGAGCGCAATCTGGTGGACCACGCCGTTGTACCACTTGTAACTCGGGCGCACGTTCTCGCCATACTTGAAGTCACCCTTCTCGGCCGAGTAGCTCAGGTGGCCATGGTCATCCTTGATGAACAGCGGCTTGCCGTCGGGCCCGCGCTTGCCGGCGGTGGACCAGTCCCACAGCGTCTTGGTGGCAATGCCACCGCGCGCAAACTCGGGGATGTGGCAGGTCTGACAGGCCACGCGGTTGGCGTGGTTGTTCAGGCGCTCATCCTTGTGCGGCGTGACGTCGTGGCACGACTCGCAGGTTGCGCGGTTGTGGTCGACATGCTTCATGTCCACGCCCTTGGTGTCTTTCGCAATCGCCGCATAGCGGCTGCCCGAGGGCTGGTGGGCGTTGAAGGTGTGGCAGTCTGCACAGCTCATGTTCTCGCCATCGGGCGACATGTGGACGTCGAGGTCCCGCGACGGCTTGATCAGCGAGGTGTCCAGGTCGCCATGCTTTACGGCGTCTCCGCCGCCACCGTTGAAGTGGCAGGCGCCGCAGTTCTCGCGCCCCGGCTTGCCCACCGCCTGTGCGATCCTGGTCAGATCGGGCGGCTGCACGATCTTGCCGCTGCCCTTGGGCATCTCGCGCGGCGCATACAAGGGGTGGCCGGCGTCGGTAGGGACTTTCTTGTAGGTCGTCGTCGTGTCGTGGCAGGCCAGGCAGTCGACGTTTTCCTGGTTGGTGAAATCGTAGTTCTTGTCCGTCCAGCCGTAGCCGGCGTGACAGCTCGTGCACCGCGTCTCGTTGGAAAGGATGGACCCGCAGAAGTTGTTGGCCGCGTGCTGCTTGCCAAGCTTTTTGCCGGTGGTCGGACTGATCGCCTCCCAGGTCCAGTGCACGCTCTTCATGACCTGATGCCCGGCCTCGTTGTGACACGCCAGGCAGGCCTTGGTGACTTCGGGACCGGTCTTGAACGGCCCCTGCAGCTCCTTGAACTTGCTGTGATCGGCCGTGGTCGCGGCCTTGCCACCCGCCGCAGCAACCGGCATCCCGTCCGCCCCACCCGCCGCATCAGTCGCTGCCAGTGTGAAGGAGCTCGCGGCCATGATCAAAGCGGCGCCGAGCCACTTGCGCCAGCCGGATGTTCGCTTGCCCATTTGTCGTCCCCCGAAAACACCTGTTCGTATCGAGATGCTAGCCAAGACATGAATATCAGTTTTTGATTAATGTCTAACTTGAGTCAGATCAAACAAAAATTGAATTCGCGCCGGCACGCGTGCCCGCGGGCACGGTCACCCCGGTCGCACCCCCACTTATAATGCCTTGACGATTGCTACGGACCGGTAGAAAAGACCCTCTCCATGCCCACGCTCAGCAACCCCTCGGAGATCGCCCGCGAGACACTGCGCCAGCTCGCGATGCGTCGAGTTGCGCCCACGCCCGACAATTACGGCAAGCTCTACCACGAAATTGCCGGCACACCCGGTGATGAGAACGAGTTGCCCGAGGCCTTCGTGCGCAAGCTCGCCCGCCGCCTGCCGCGTGACAATGCAGAACGCCAGCGGCACGTGCGCCAGCTTGAGCAGGCACTCGCCGACGGCAAGCCCAAGGCTGCCGAGGCCGCACTTGAGCACTACCTCGACGGGCTCAAGCTCGCCGAACAACCCGCCTGGAACGAACTGATCGCCACCCTGCTGCGCCAGTGGGAAGCCCGCCACACAGGATGGACCACCGCACGCAAGCGCGACTCGCTCGACCGCGTGCTCAACGCCGCCGACCCCGCGACGCTCTACACCCGCCTGCAGGGCCTGTTGCGCGGCTGGAGCCAGTCCGCCACTGACGACGACGCGCGCCCCGCCGAGCCCCCGGCAAGTGAGACGCCCACCTCCGTAGCCGAGCGCAGCACGAAGCCCGCCAGCGCCAACCAGACGGGCGCAGCAATCCCGGCGCAGCCTGCTGCAACACAGCCTGCTCCCCACGACACCCCAAACCTGAAGACCAGCGACGCCCTGCGCGACCTGCTGCAACTGAGCTATCGCCAGACCGTCCCCGCGCTGCTCGCCGAACACCCCCGCCTAGAGGAAACCGCACTCAGGTTCTCCGAGGAGTTCGCGAAGCGTGACGAACCCGAGCGGTTCCAGCTGCTCGGCGAGCGCCTGCGCGCCTTCACCCGCGAGGTCGAGCTCGCCGCCGCAGACGACGCCGAAGTGCACGCCGGTCTGCTCGAGCTTCTGCGCCTGCTCCTGCGCAACATTGACGAACTCGTACTCGACGACCAGTGGCTGAGCGGCCAGATCGAAATGCTGCGCGAGATCATCGACACCAAGCCCGACCCGCGCAAACTGGACGACGCAGGCCGCCGGCTAAAGGAGCTCATCTTCAAGCAGGGCCAGCTCAAGCACACCCTGGCCGAAAGCCAGCGCCACCTGCGCGACATGCTCGCCGGCTTCGTCGACCAGCTCGCGCGCTTCTCCGAGAGCACGGGCACTTACCACGACCGCATCGGCAGCTGCGCACAGCGCATCGCACAGGCCAGCGACATTGCCGAGATCGGCCCCCTGCTCGACGAGGTGATGACTGAAACGCGCAGCATCCAGGAAGAAGCCCGCCGCTCGCGCGACGAACTGCTCACCGCGCGCAAGCAGGCCAGCGAGGCCGAGCAGCGCATCGCCACCCTGCAGGCCGAGCTCGAGGAGACCAGCCGCCTGATGCGCCACGACCAGCTCACTGACGCGCTCAACCGCCGCGGGCTGGAAGAAATGTTCCAGACCGAAGCCGCACGCGCCCAGCGCCGCGGCAGCCGGCTCGCGGTCGCCCTGCTCGACATCGACCACTTCAAGAGGCTCAACGACAGCCTCGGCCACAAAGTCGGCGACGATGCGCTCGTCCATCTGGCCCGCGTCGTGCGCCGACACCTGCGCCCGCAGGACGTGCTGGCGCGCCTCGGTGGGGAAGAGTTCGTCATCCTGCTGCCCGAAACCGCCGAGAACGACGCCCAGCAAGCCCTCGTGCGCCTGCAGCGCGAACTCACACGCGAGTTCTTCATGGCCGACCAGCAGAAGGTGGTGATCACCTTCAGCGCGGGCGTCACGCCACTCGGCGCCGGCGAAGGCATGGAGAGCGCCCTCAAACGCGCCGACGCCGCGATGTACCAGGCCAAGCACGCCGGGCGCAATCGCGTCATGATCGCGCCCCTGCCCGTGGCGAACGCCTCCACCGCGCGAGCCTCGAGCCACCCGGCCCACATGCCCGCGAAACCCTAGTCGCCCAACTTGCCCCGCCCCGCCTTCACCGATGCCCGCCGCGCCTTGCCGTCCAGGCGCCGGGTGACCGATGCACGCGTTGGCCGCGTGGCGCGGCGGGCCTTTGGCGGCGCCGCGACGCTGTTGACGAGTTCTTCCAGCCGGCGCAGCGCATCAGCCCGGTTCTTCTCCAGGCTGCGGAATTTCTGCGCCTTGATGATCACCACGCCTTCCTTGCTGATGCGCTGGTCACCAAGCTGCAGCAGCCGCGCCCTCACGTCCTCAGGCAGCGACGAAGTGCCGATGTCGAAGCGCAGATGTACCGCGTTCGAGACCTTGTTCACGTTCTGGCCGCCCGCACCCTGGGCGCGGATCGCGGTGAACTCGACTTCGTCGGGGGAGACGTTCAGGTGGGTTCGCATCGAAGGCCGCCCCGCTGCTCAGGCCTCGCCGCCGGCCGCTGCTGCCCTGCCCGCCTGGCGCGCGTCCTCTTCCTGGCGCGCCGCCTCGATGACCTGCATCACCTCGCCGACATCGGCAGGTCCGGCTTCCACCTCGAAGACTCCGGTGAGCACACTCTCGGGCTGCAGCTTGCCGGATTCGTAAAGCGCCCAGATCTCCTTGCCGTAAGCCTTGTCGAGCAGTTCCGGGGCGAACTGGCCGAAGTAGGCTGCAAGATTGTCGACATCGCGCTCGAGCATGGCGCGGGCGTTGTTGTTGGCTGCGGCATCGACTGCCTGGGGCAGGTCGATGATCACCGGCCCGTTGCCATCGACCAGTACGTTGTATTCCGACAAGTCCCCGTGGACGATGCCGGCGCACAACATGCGGACCACCTGGCGCACGAGATCGGCGTGAAAACGCCGCGCATCTTCCTCACCGAGCACGACATCGTTGAGTCGCGGCGCCGGCTCGCCGTCCTCGTCGGTGACCAGCTCCATCAACAGCACGCCCTCGTGAAAGTCGTACGGTGTCGGCACGCGCACGCCGGCCGCAGCGAGCCGCCGCAGCGCGTCGACCTCGGCGTGCTGCCAGGCGGCCTCCTGCTCCTGGCGGCCGTAGCGCGAGCCCTTGGCCATCGCGCGCGCCTGGCGGCTGTTCTTGATCTTGCGCCCCTCGGTGTAGTCGGTCGCCTTGTGGAACCCGCGCTTGTTGGCCTCCTTGTACACCTTGGCGCAGCGCAACTCGTCGCCGCACTGCACGACATAGACCATGGCCTCCTTGCCGCTCATGAGCTGGCGCAGGACGCGGTCGACGAGACCGTCGGCCACCAGCGGTTCGATTCTGCTCGGGGTCTTCACGTGTTGGGGGTACTCCGGGGGGTGTTGGGGTCGGTTGCCGCGCCCGGCCGGAAGGCCGCAGGCAGGGAGTCGAGATACAGCGCCTCCACCTGCTCGCGCGCCCACGGCGTACGACGCAGGAATTTCAGGCTCGAGGCGATGCTCGGTTCGTGGTTGAAGCAGCGAATGTCGATCCGCCGCCCCAGCCCCGCCCAGCCGAAGCGGGCGACCAGGTCGGTCACGATCCGCTCGAGGGTGAGGCCGTGCAAGGGGTTGTTGGGTTGTGCTGCGGTCATCGGGTTTTCTCGCGTCCGGTCTGACGGTTGTGCGTATCGCTTGCTGCAAGGGGAGTGACTAGTACTCCGGGCTGGCGCGCGTTGTCAATCCGGCCTCGCGTCGGCCTCGTTCCCGGGTGGCTGCCCCCACCGCCTAGCCCATCTCTTCCCGCCTCTTCTCCTGCATCTGGCAGAGGGGCGCCACCTGCGGGTGCGCGAGCGCAATGCCGTGCGCTCGCAGCGCAGCGTCGATCAGACTGAAGACCTCGTTGCGGCACACGGGCTCGCGGTCGTGCTGGGGCACCCCGTACTTAACCCGATAGCTGATTCCATGAAGCCCGTAATGCACCACCTGCACCTCCGGCGGCCGGTCTTCGACGATGCTCTCGGCCCCGGACAGCGCCTGGCGGATCAGCGCCTTGGCCTCGGCCACCGCCAGACCGACCGGCAAGGTCAGCTCGGCATGGTCGCGATACTCCTTGCGCGGCGCGCTGAAGTTGGTAATCCGCTGCCGCGAGATCTGGCTGTTGGGCAGGATCACGTAGGTGCTGTCCCCGGTGACGAGACGGGTCGTGCGCCAGCCGATCTCCTGCACGCGCCCCTGGGCCAGCGTTTCGATCCGCACCCAGTCGCCGATGCGAAACGGTGCCTCGATGCCGAGCGCGATGCCCGACAGCGTGTCCGCCACCACGTTGCGGATGGCGAATCCCAGCACCGCCAGCACCAGGCCCGATCCGGTCAGGATGCCCGACAGGTCCTGGCGAAAGAACAAGGACAGCGCGACCAGGGCCGCGAGCGCAAAAAGCAGCACCCGCAGCAGGTCCAGGAGCACCTTCGGCACCGGCCTCTGGCCCTTGCGGCGCTGCGATAGCCGGTTCGTGACCAGCACGAGCAGGAGCTGCGCCCCGGCCAGCACCGCCAGCGCCATGGCGGCGTTGCGCGCAGGCTCAAGCCAGCCTTGCGCTGCGTGGTCGGGCGGCAACAGCCCGAACACCGGCTCCGCAAAGACGGCAACGAGCACCAGCAGCGTGAAGCGGGCAGCAGCCCGCAGCCAGGACGCAATCGGCGCGACCGAATCAGACGGCTTCATTGCGCCCCCTTTGCGCGCCCAGGCGCACGGCGCGGGCACGCGGGCTGCGCGTGACTGAACCAACGCTGCATCAGCCCGCCCGGAGCGCTTCGGCGACCGGCGGCACAATCAAATTTTTCGCCGCATCGCGGACAGGCGAGCGGCAACAAGGCGCGATCCATGGCATGACCTGCAAGATGAGAGATGAGAGAAAGGACACTTTCAACTCGCCCCGGCCTGCCGATCATTGCCCGCTTGGGGCTATCGAGGCCGGGGCCAGGCATGTGCCTGGTCAATGCGCATGGCGAATCTCACGGCGCTTGGACTCCTTGGGGTGGAAACTGAAAACGGGGATTGGCACGGCCATCGCGCACCAATGTATCAAAATGGGGAGCTTTTTCGTGATTTCAAGTACTTGCGTCGCCTGGCCGGCGTGGAAGCAGGCGCCAACCGAGCCCTCGCTCGGCATCGTGATCTGTAGCGCGGCGCAGGCACGTAAAATGACGGCTGTCGTCTGCGACGCAGGCGCACATGGAAATTCAGGGTGACGAAGCAGGAAAGCACAATGGCCTTGGTTCAACCGGTGAGCGACAAGCGCTGCATCAGCTGCAACCGCTGGCACGGGCGGCGCCGGCCGGGCGAAGCGCCGGACACCGTCGAGGTCGCCTCGGCCGCGGTGCGGGGCATGTGCATCGAAGGGCCGTGGCATCGGAGCTTGCGTGGTGTGCGCTCGGCATGTGGTCAGTGGCTGCGGTGGACGGCATTGGGGGAAAATTCAGCCGATGGGCGGTGACGCTTTTAAGGCGGCCGCCTCACCCGCCCAACCCGAAAAATCATCACAACACTCGAATTTCCCTCACAGCAAGCAGCTTTTATGGCGCTGGAGTCGAAAAACACGAAACCCGACTTTTCCTTGGAACCATCCTCGGCGATAAGCCCAAACGACTCCCGCACCACACCTCAGCACGGTCGAGCGCGTCGGCAGGCAGATGGAAATGCTGTTCTCGCCGCCTCGCAGAAGTGGGGGGCCTGCTCCGCGGTGACGTAGTCGTCGGCAGGGAACAGATCGACATAAACTCCCGTCGGCAAGGCCGCTGCCGGAAGTTCTCGTTCCGTCAGCTACTGCCAGAGATGGCACGCCCGCCGGATGTGGGCACCGTTGGGCGCCACGTTCAGCCGGACCAGCGCAAGTGACGCTACTCGTCCGGATCATCCTCTCTGCGAGCAAGGGTGCCGCAACGCGGGCAGACGAATGTCCCGAAAGGGGACTCGACAAAGCGCAAGCCGAGGTCATCGCCTGCAGCTTCATTGCAATCGCAAGTGATCAGACGCCCCTCGATCGTGATGTCTTCCTGCAAGCCGCAGGCCGGACAGTTCAGCAGCCCGCGATCCTCGGAGAAGAGACCGAGCGCGCGCGCCTCCTCGCGAAGGGACTGAATCCTTCGGGCCAGGGCCGCCAGTTCGGGCGGAATTTCGTGATCAGCCATGGCGGATGACGCCCTGGCCGCGCAAGCCGGAGGCTGAGCGGATTCTCACGATCCGTCGGTCTCGAGGCCGGCGCATCGCCACAGCACGTCGAACTCCTCACCAACGCCCCAGCCCACGTTCTGCCCCATCACGCGGACGACATCCAGCCGCTCGAGAAAGGTCGCGCGCTGCGGCTCGGGCAAGCCCCGCAACCATCGTCAGCGCCTGCTCGAACATCCGCACCAGCGCGCCGTAGTACGCATCGTCGTCCAATCCGAACTCGGCGCTGAAACCGGTCGCCTGTTCGCAATAGAAGACCATCAGCTCCGCGAGCCCCACCGGCAGACCGATCGCCTTCTTGTAGTCGGCGATCGGCTTCTTGGCCTTCGCGACCGAGTAGTCCTGATTCTTGTACACATCGGGGCAAAGCCAGCGCTCGATCACCACCCTGTAGGGCTCGAGCGCATCCGCACCGAGCCCGAGGCGGGCGTGCAGGAAGACCTGATTGTCCTTGCTGGCGGCATACATGTCCTGGACCAAGGCGAGCAGTCCGGCCCGATCGAAGTCGACCAGCGCGCCCTTTACGTCGCGCCAGCCTGGCTTGCCCTTCTTTGTTGCCATGTCCGACAGATCCCTCATCGAGTGTTGGTCAGCCCCAGGCCGGCAACAGCGGCACGCCCAGCACACTGCCGATCACCGCCAGCCATACCACCGCGGCCGCATAGGCCTGCAGGCAGTAGCGCACGTTAGCGCGCGCGAGCCGCGCGGCCGACAGGCCGTAGCGGCCCTGCAGCGCGAGGTGGATGCCCGACATCGGCCCGGCGGCGAGGCCGATCGCCCACGACTGCACGAACACCAGCGCGAGCAGCGTCGGCTCCGGCTGCAGCGGCGCCAGCCAGGCCGAAGCCATGGCGATGGTGATCACCGCGTGGATGCCGAGCGCGGCGAGCAGGATCATCGCCGCCAGCACCAGCGCCGCCTCGGTCACGCCGAAGGCGGAAAAAGGCAGCCACAGCCCGCCGCTGTCCATCAGCGCACGCAGCCCGCTGGCGAATACCGCCGCCGACAGGAACAGCACCAGCTCGCCCGACATGCCCGGCAGGCGGTCGCGCACATGGTCATACAGCGCACGGCCGCCCGCCCGCGGCCCCTGCTGGACCAGCACCGCGACGCACACCACCGCGAGCGCGGCCAGGCTGATGACCGCCAGCGCCGCCCATTCGGGCACCACCCATTGTCCGGACACCACCAGCGCCGCCAGCACCGCGGGCACCTTCAGCGCCGAGGCCTGCATCGGATAGCCGATGAAGTCGGCCGCCCGGTTGCCACTGGTGCGCTCGGTGTCCCGCCCGGCGAGCCACAGCAGCACCACTGCCAGCGCCATGCCGGATGCGGCCAGGCCGAGCGGGCTCGCGCCGGGCGCATAAGTCAGTGCCACCGCGGTGGCGGCAAAGAAGGGCGACCACAGGGCCGCGGCGAGAAAGGCGCGCACCAGCACCGCCGCCTGGTCCTGGCGCGGCTTGCCGTCCGGACCGATGCGGTCGGCCATGATGAAGACCGCCGACAGGTTGATCACCGCGCCCAGCACGTGCACCGCGCCCAAGGTGCGCCACAGCGCGCCGCGGCCCTTGGGCAAGCCTTCGCTGCCGGCTTCGGGCGTGCGCAGCAGGCGCAGGAAGCTGACCGCCGCCAGCATGCCCAGCAGCGCGGTGTTTTGCGTCAGCAAGCCCAGCAGGCTCGGGCTGCCCCCGCGCCCGAGTGCGACGCCAAACGCCACCACGCCCACACCGGCCAGCAGCAGCGCCTGGCGCTTCTGCGCGCGCGCGAGCTGCGGCCACAACAGCGCGGCCGCGCCCCAGGCTGCCAGCCCGGCGATCCAGACTGGCGGCCCATGCCCGGTGCCCGCCAGCGCGGCGAGCACCGTCATCGCAAACAGCAGCACGGCCGCCAGCGTGCGGCGGCGGGAAGAGGTGGTGGGCAATTCAGGATGCAAGGGAGCGAAGGGTGTTGTTGGTCCGCGGGGGCTTTGCTTGCGAGAATCCATTTTCCACCAGATGCCGATGGCGACACAGCGCGGCATCGACCACTTGCGGGACGAACGCAGCGAACCGCGAGGCCTGACGCCGCTGCATCCCCGCCCCCCGCATCGGGGATAATGGCCGCCCGGAGACTCGCACCGCCCCCCATGTGTGCCAACTACCGCCCCGCCTCGCGTGAAGCGCTCGCCGCGCTGGCGCTGCCGCCACCGGACTTCGGCTACGGCGAGGCCTATCCCGGCTCGGTCGTGCCGGTCGTGACGAACTTCGCACCCCGACAGTGGGTGCCCGCCGTCTTCGGGCTCGTCCCGGCCTGGGCGCACGACCTGAAGATCATCTGCTCGACCTACAACGCACGCTCGGAGACGCTCGGCGAGACGCCCTCCTTTCGCCACGCCTGGCAGCGCGGCCAGCTTTGCATCATCCCGGCCGAGGTGCTCTTCGAGCCCTGCTACGAGACCGGAAAATCGGTGCGCTGGGCGATCCGACGCGCCGACGGCAAGCCGATGGGGATCGCCGGGCTGTGGGAGCGCAAGGAGGACGAGGCCGGGGATCTGCACTGGTCGATGACCATGCTGACGATCAACGCCGATGGCCATCCCCTCATGCAGCGATTCCACAAGCCGGGCGACGAGAAGCGCTCGGTGGTGATCCTGCCCGACGACGCCTGGGGAGACTGGCTGCGTGCCAAGTCGGAAAGCACGGCGCGCACATTTTTCCGGGGTTTCGACTCGGGCGCCTTCGTAGCCGAGCCTGCACCGCGCTGATCTGCTCAGCCGCCGATCTGTCGCCTTCGCCTGCCAGGTGTCGGGTCAAACCGCCCCACGCAACCCATTGATTTGTATAGGTCACGTGCGAAAGCCGGCTTTCGCAGAAACAGAGAACGGAGAGCACAGAGGGCGAAAAACCCTCGAAAACGAGGGCGCCGGGAGGGGGCGCCCTTTTCGCACGAAACGCGAAACCCGCGCCAACACTGGGGTTTCGGGCAGCTACGAAAAAGGCCAGTGTGCCGTTAAGCATTTCCTGGCACGAAATCAAGCATAAAGTGGCCAAGAACTACCGAACTCACGACCACAAACAGCCCGAAAAGCGACCTACGGACGCCTCTTCCAGCCGTCCGCGACAGCCAGAA
>NZ_JAVEYL010000042.1:0-16651 GCF_034003485.1 Thauera sp. | reverse complement strand
ACCTGCGCACCACCGGCATCGTGCTGGAGAAGAACGGCGAGCCGGTGGCCTTCGGCGCCGGTGCCGCGGTGCTGGGGCACCCGGCGGCAGCCATCGCCATGCTGGCCAACATGCTGGGCGAGCGCGGTGAGGAGATCCCGGCCGGCACGCTGATCCTGTCGGGCGGCATCACCGAGGCGGTGGCCGTGCAGCCCGGCGACGACGTCACGCTGCGGGTGCAGGACCTCGGCTCGGTGTCCGTCCGTTTCAAGTAGATAGACCCCTCCGGGGCGCCCACTGGCGCCCCGACTTCACTCCGGGAGAAAGCAATGCCGCTTGCGCAGATTCAAATTCTCGAAGGCCGTACCGAAGAACAGAAACGGGCCGTGATCGAAAAGGTCACCCAGGCGCTGGTCGAAGCGCTCGATGCGCCGCAGCAAACCGTACGTGTGATCGTGACGGAAGTGCCGAAGGCGAATTGGGGAATTGGTGGTGTGTCGGCGAAGGACCTGGGGCGCTAGTCGACCAAACTCATTCGGTGCTTCGCCTTCAGGGGTGACCCAAGAGGTTCTCGCGAACGTGGTCAACGACACCGAGGAAAGCTTCCAGAATCGGGGCGCGATCATCTCTTCTGTATATGCAGCTGAGGTCGACCCTCGAATTGGGCGGAAGCTCCGTTAGCGGTTTGTAAACGACGCCGGGCAGTGCAAGCGATGTGGCTGACTCTGGCACGAGACACGCGCCGAAACCGCCGGCTGCGAGCGCCACGCCCGTAATTGCGTCGCCGACCTCATGTGAGATTTGCGGCTCGAAGCCCGCGTCGTGGCAGAGCGTCATGACCTTGTCGATGAAGTTCGGGCGTGCTCCGGTCGGAAACAGTACCAGAGGATGCTCGCTGAGATCTCGGAAGCTCACCGAGCTCTGCGCTGCAAGCGGATGTGCGTGGCTGACCGCAAGCAGCAGATTCTCCGTTGCGACCAGCTTGGTCTCGATATCCGGCAACGGTGCCACCATGCGGTTGAAACCGACCGTGATCCGCCGCTGACGAAGGGCCTCTATCTGCTCGCCCTTATTCATCGTGTGCAGCACGATCTTCACTTCGGGATAGGCCCGCCGAAAGGCGAGTAGCAGCTTGGGGATCGCGTCGAGAATCGCGGTGCCGAAGATGCCGACGTCGAGACGTCCGAGTTTTCCTTGTCCCGCGCGTTGCGTACGTTCAGTAGCCTGCTCCACGATCGAGCGGATGTTGCGCGCCTCTTCCAGGAAAAGCGTACCCGCCTGAGTCAACTCGACACCGCGTGGCGTCCGCGTCAGCAGGCGTACCCCGAGTTCATCCTCCAATTGCTGGATCTGGCGTGTCAACGGCGGCTGCGAGATGTGGAGCCGTGTCGCGGCGCGGCCGATGTTCTGCTCTTCAGCGACGGCGATGAAGTACTTGAGATGACGCAAATCCATCCGTGCCTCCGGGAACTTGAGACGGGTTGTAAGCATACTTTAAAGGTATTGATGGGTCCATAAATCGGTATTGGACTGCATTCCGGACGCTCTATAAGGTTTGCGCTATCCCGGCAAGCTCCACATGGAATCGGGATTCCAAAACCAGATAGAGGAGGAAGGCATGGAACACGAGACGCTGCCGCGCTGCCCGACCAGGATTCGCCAAACCAAGCTCTGCCGCGCCGTCATCAGCGCATGTGCCGGCTTGGCCGTTTCCGGGACGGCGATGGCATTCCAGATCGACACCGGCAATTCAGACATCAGGATGTCGTGGGACAACACGGTCAAGTACAGCGCAAGCTGGCGCGTGCGTGGTGTGGATTCCGATGTTGCCGACAATTCGATTGGCCCGCAGGCCAATACCAACGACGGCGACCTTAATTTCGGACGCGGCCTGGTATCCAACCGGATCGACCTGCTCTCGGAGTTCGATTTCCGCTTCAAGCGCAATTACGGTTTTCGCGTCAGCGGTGCCGCCTGGTACGACCAGGTCTACAACGAGTCGAATGACAATCCGGGCGCCCTTGGCGGTGCATTGCTGAACCAGCGCTCGCGTCCGTACGATGAGTTCACACGTGCCACCGAGAAGCTGCATGGGCGCAAGGCGGAATTCCTCGACGCGTTTGTGTATGGCAGCTTCGCGCCCGGCGGCATGAACCTCAACCTCAAGGCCGGTCGTTTCACCCAGCTTTATGGCGAGAGCCTGTTCTTTGGCTCGAACGGCATCGCGGGTGCTCAGACGCCGCTCGATCTGGCACGCGCCCTGTCGGTGCCGAACTCGCAGTTCAAGGAGGTTGCGCGTCCGGTCGGACAGGTTTCGGCGACGCTGCAGATCAACCCGGACGTTACGGTGGGTGCCTACTACCAGGCGGAGTGGCGCAAGTCGCGGCTGCCGGCCGCCGGCAGCTATTTCAGCTTTGCCGACTTCGTGGATGACGGCGGTGAGCGACTCATCCTCGGGCCGGGCGTCGAAGTGTTTCGTGGCGACGATATTGAAGCCAAGGACTCGGGGCAGGGCGGGGTTCAGATCCGCTTCAAGGCGGGTGACTCCGAGTACGGCTTCTATGCCGCCCAGTTCCACGACAAGATGCCGCAGTTCTACGTGCGTCCGGGCGTCAACGTGAAGCCGGGCAGTGTTGGCGACTACGTCATGGTGTATGCGGAAAACATCCGCACCGTCGGCGCCAGCTTCAGCACCCTGGTCGGGGAAACCAACGTTGCCGGCGAGCTCTCGTTCCGCGACAACATGCCGCTGGTCGGTAGCGGGATCACGATGATCCTGCCGGGCAATACCACGGCCGATGGTGACGACAACGCCGCCTTTCCCAGGGGCCGCACGATGCACCTGAACCTGTCGGCAATCAGTGTGATGGGCGGCAGCGCGCTGTGGGATGGCGCGAGCTTCATCGGCGAGTTTGCCTATAACCGCCGCCTGAAGGTGACGGACAACGCCGATCAGCTGGACCCGCTCGCGACGCGCGACGCCAGCGCGATCCAGTTCGTGTTTACCCCGGAGTACTTCCAGGTGGCGCCGGGCCTGGACCTGCAGGTCCCGATCGGCCTCGCATATGGCCTGAGCGGTCGTTCGTCGGTGAATGGTGTCCTCTTCCCGTCGGAGAAGGGCGGCAACTTCAGCATCGGCGTCAAGGCCGACTATCAGAAGACCTGGCAGGCGGGACTGAACTACACCCGTTACTTCGGTTCGGGGGGTTCGGTCATCCGTTACAACACGGCGGTTCCCGAGCTTTCCTACGACAACTTCCACCGCGATCGCGACTTCATTTCGCTGTCGATCCAGCGCACGTTCTGATTCTGCATAACGAGAACTTCCGGAGACGAATGATGATCAAGCAAAACATTCTGTGGGCGGCGATGGCCGCTGGACTGGTGATGGCGCAGGGCGCGAGCGCTGCGGTGACGGCCGAGGAGGCCGCCAAGCTGAAGAGTTCCCTGACGCCGCTGGGCGCCGAGAAGGCCGGCAACAAGGACGGCAGCATTCCCGCCTGGGATGGCGGCATCACCAAGCCCTTTGCGGCAGGCAAGTCGGTTGGCGATATTCCCGGCGAGATCTTCGCCAGTGAGAAGCCGGTCTTCCAGGTGACCGCGAAGAATATGGCAGAGCACGACGCCCTGCTGTCGGAAGGTACGAAGGCGTTGCTGCAGAAGTATCCGGATAGCTTCCGGCTTGACGTCTATCCCACGCATCGCACTGCGGCAGCGCCGCAGCGCGTGTATGACAACACGGCGCTGAATGCCACCCGCTGCAACACCAAGGATGGCGGCTATTCGCTCGAGAACTGCATTGGCGGCATTCCCTTCCCGATTCCCAAGGAAGGCGTCGAGGTGATGTGGAACTTCCTGCTGCGCGTCGAGGCGCCGTCGATCGAGTATCGATTCAAGAACATCGTTGGCAACGCGGATGGCTCGCATACCTTGGCCACGCGCAACGAGATCACCTTCCAGTACCCGCCGTACTATGAAGATGCGACGGTCGAGAAGTGGTCGGGCGAGTACTCGATGTTCCGCTTCAATACCCTTGAGCCGCCGTTCAAGGCCGGTGAGTCGCTCGTCATCCGCGACAGCATCGACCAGAAGAACGCCCGTGCGGCCTGGCAGTATCTGGTGGGGCAGCGGCGCGTGCGTCGCGCGCCTACCGTTTCCTACGACACGCCGGACTTCGTGGCCTCGGGGGCAAACTATTTCGACGAGGTGCAGGGGTTCTTCGGTCAGCTTGACCGCTTCGAATGGAAACTGGTGGGCAAGCAGGAAATGCTCATTCCCTACAACAACAACGGTTTCGTCGGTGCCAAGCTGAGTGACGCACTTTCCAAGCACCATCTGAATCCGGACCAGGTCCGCTGGGAAAAGCATCGCGTCTGGGTAGTCGAGGCCACGGTCGCTGCAGGCAAGCGCCATGCCGTGCCGAAGCGTCGCTACTACCTTGATGAGGACACCTGGCTGATCGCGCTCATGGACGGCTACGACGCTGAGGGCAAGCTCTGGCGTACCACTCAGGTCACGCCGTTCGTTGTGCCGAAGATTCCTGCGACGCTGATGAAGACCGCAACGGTTTTCAACCTGCAAGCCGGCACCATGAGTGTGATCCAGGCCCTCAATGACGAGGACTTCAAGGTCATGCAGCCGAAGCCGGAAACCTTCTTCACCGGTGACGCGGTCGCCGCCGACGCAGCCCGCTGATCGCTTCAGCGCCTCTTGCCACGGCCCTGCATGGAGATGCCGGGCCGATCGGCAAATTCTCCTCTCTTTGGATTCTTCACCCCGGTGCGCGGTGGAAACACCGCACGCCGGGGTGGGCTAACGGATAGGCATCATGGTGATCAGGCTCAAGGACCGCAGGCGTGTCGCGGCGGTCGCATTCGCCCTTCTCGCAGTCTCTTCGGCCGCGAAGGTTTTCGCAGCGCAGCGGCAGGTACTGCCCGATTTGCTCGATGCGCCAGCGGTCGTGGATCTACGGGCGCAGATCTCGCCCCAACTCAGTGTCGCCGTGGCGGGAGAGCGTCTGGTCGGCGTTGGCGTGCGCGGGATCGTGCTGCTGTCTGATGATGGTGGTCGTGCCTGGCGGCAGGCGAAGTCGGTGCCGGTGAGCGTGGCGTTGACCGATGTGCACTTCGTGACGCAGACCGAGGGCTGGGCGGTAGGTCACAGCGGCGTGATCCTGCGCACTCGCGACGGTGGCGAGACCTGGCAGTTGCAGATGGACGGCCGCCGGGCGGCGCAACTCATCCTCGACGACGTGCAGGCACGCACGGCCGCGGGCGATGCGTCACTGAGCCGCGCCTTGCGCGACGCGCAGCGTTTTGTCGAAGAAGGCCCCGACAAGCCTTTCCTGGGTGTGCGCTTCGTTGATGCGCGGCGTGGCTTTGCCGTGGGTGCCTATGGCATCGCACTGATGACCGAGGACGGGGGTGAAACCTGGCAGTCCCTGATGGGGCGCATCCCGAACCCGCGTGGCGTGCA
The DNA here is from genome assembly GCF_034003485.1 of Thauera sp. Lineage (GTDB taxonomy): Bacteria > Pseudomonadota > Gammaproteobacteria > Burkholderiales > Rhodocyclaceae > Thauera. Next base: position 11,197 of record NZ_JAVEYL010000042.1, on the reverse strand, counting down.
TCTGTACTCCATCCAGCAGCGCGACGCCGATGTCCTGATTGCGGGCGAGCAGGGCGCGCTGTTCCGCTCGGAAGATGGCGGCCAAGGCTTCGTTGAGCTCGAGACGCCGTATCCGGGTACTTTTTTCGGCGTGCTGGTGATCGACGGTGAAACGTTGCTCGCCTATGGACTGCGGGGCAACGTGTGGCGCAGCGCCGACCTGGGTGCCAACTGGGAACAGATCGAACTCGGTCAGCCGGTGACGGTGACCAGCGGCAAGATACTGGTCGATCGCTCGATCGTCCTGGCCGATGAGAGTGGGCGGTTGATGCGAAGCACCGATGCGGGGCGCAGTTTCAAGCCCGTCGACGGCAGCTTCCCGACCGGACTGACAGGTCTGGCGCAGGGGAGTGACAAGGCCGTGGTGCTGTCTGGCGTGCGTGGACTGACGCGTGTAGAGCCGGCTCAATTTGTTGCGGAATCAAGATAATGGCTGTTGCACACACTCTTCCGACCGAAGCGGTCATCGCCGACATCGCAGACTTCGATCATCGATCGGGTTCCCTTCCGGAACAGCTGCTCTTCAACAATCGTTTCATCGTCGTGGCCGTGTGCCTGCTGGTTACCGTCGTGCTGGCCTATCAGGCGATGGGACTGCGGCTCAATGCCGCGTTCGAGAAGATGATCCCGACGAGTCATCCGTACATCGTCAATTATCTCGAGAACCGCAGCCAGCTCGCCGGCATGGGCAACAGCCTGCGCATCGCGGTCGAGACCAGGAACGGCGACATCTTCAGCGCGGATTACCTGGAGACAGTGCGCCAGCTCAGCGATGAGCTGTTCCTGATGCCGGAGGTCGATCGCCCCTACATGAAGTCGCTGTGGGCGCCGGCAGTACGCTGGACCGGGGTGACCGAGGATGGGCTGGATGGCGGTCCCGTCATTCCGGACGACTACGACAAGTCGCCGGAGAGCCTGGAGCAGGTCCGTATCAACGTCGAACGTTCGGGCGAAATCGGGCAGCTGGTCGCGGCCAACTACCAATCGAGCATCATCTTCGTCCCCTTGCAGGACCGCATCGCCGAGACCGGCGAGCGCATCGACTACCATGCGCTGTCGCAGCGCATCGAGCAACTGCGGGCGAAGTACGAATCGGATTCAATCAAGATCCACGTCACCGGCTTTGCCAAGGTCGTCGGCGATCTGATCGAGGGCCTGCGGCAGGTCATGATGTTCTTCGCCGTAGCGATCGTGATCTGTACGGCGGTGCTGTACTGGTACACCCGCTGCCTGCGCAGCACTTTCCTGGTCGTGGCGTGCTCGGTTGTCGCGGTGGTGTGGCTGCTGGGCCTGCTGCCGACGCTGGGCTACGAACTGGACCCGTACTCGGTGCTGGTCCCCTTCCTGGTGTTCGCCATCGGCATGAGTCACGGCGCGCAGAAGATGAACGGCATCATGCAGGACATCGGCCGCGGCACCCATCGCCTCGTCGCCGCGCGCTACACCTTCCGCCGGCTGTTCCTGGCCGGTATGACCGCGCTGCTGGCCGATGCAGTGGGCTTCGCGGTGCTGATGGTGATCGACATCCAGGTGATCCAGGATCTGGCGGTGACGGCGAGCATCGGCGTTGCGGTGCTGATCTTCACCAACCTCGTGCTGCTGCCGATCCTGCTCTCCTATACCGGGGTCAGCCCGGTCGCGGCGACCCGCAGCCTGAAGGCCGAGCTGATGGAGGCCAATGACGCTCAGCACCGCAAGCATCCCTTCTGGGCTTTCCTCGACCTCTTCACCCAGCGCAAGTGGGCGACGATCGCGGTCGCGGCCGGTCTGGTGATGGGCGCGGTCGGGCTGGCGGTGAGCTTCCAGCTCAAGATCGGCGATACCGATCCGGGGGCGCCGGAGTTGCGCGCCGACTCGCGCTACAACCGCGACAACGCCTTCATGACCGCCAACTACGCGGCGAGCAGCGATGTCTACATCGTGATGGTGAAGACGCCCCAGTATGCCTGCGGCCAGTACGACACGCTGATGGCGGTCGATGCGCTGGAGCGCGCGCTGCTGCAACTGCCCGGTGTCGAAGCGACCAGCTCGCTGGCCGGGTTGGCCAAGGTGGCCAACGCCGGCATGAACGAGGGCAGCCTGAAGTGGCTCGAAATTCCGCGTTCGCAGGACATGCTCAACGCCATCATCACCCGTGCGCCGCGGGAGATGTTCAACCAGAACTGCGACCTGCTGACGGTGTATGCCTACCTCAAGGATCACAAGGCCGACACCCTGGCCAGCGTGGTGAAGGTCACCGAGGACTTTGCGGCCCAGTACGGTTCGGATCAGATCCGTTTCCTCAACGCGGCCGGCAACGCGGGCATCGAGGCGGCGACCAACATCGTCGTGCGTAAGGCCAACGTGCAGATGCTGTTCCTGGTGTACGCGGCGGTGATCGTGCTCGCGTTCATCACCTTCCGCTCGTGGCAGGCGGTGGTCTGCGCGGTGGTGCCGCTGATGATCACCTCGGTGCTGTGCGAGGCCCTGATGGTGTGGCTCAACATCGGCGTCAAGGTGGCGACGCTGCCGGTCATCGCGCTCGGCGTCGGCATCGGGGTCGACTACGCGCTCTACGTCATGACGGTGACGCTGGCGCGGCTGAAGGAAGGCATGAGTCTCTCGGAGGCCTACTACAAGGCGCTGATCTTCACCGGCAAGGTGGTCGTGCTCACCGGCATCACGCTGGGCCTTGCGGTCGCCACCTGGGTGTGGTCGCCGATCAAGTTCCAGGCCGACATGGGCATCCTGCTGGCGTTCATGTTCGTGTGGAACATGCTGGGGGCGTTGATCCTGTTGCCGGCTTTGGGGCATTTCCTGCTCCGGCCCAAGAAAGTGATTGCGGTCTGAAGAGAAGGAAACAGCACATGTATCAGCATCTTTTGGTACCAATTGATGGGTCTGAACTCGGAACCCATCTCGTGACGCAGTCCGTTCGTTTCGCCGAGTCGCTGGGGGCCAGAATCACATTCTTCAGCATGCGCGAGGATTATGGCTCCACCGGCGAGGGCGCGCTCGCGCGCACGCTGTCGCCGGAGTCGTTCGCCGAGGCCGCCCTGGGGGAGGCGAATGCGATTCTGGCGAAGGCGCTCGCGGCCGCAGGCGAGGCCAAGGTGGAATGTGTGGGTGTGGCGCGAACGGGGTCCCGTCCCCATGAGCAGATCCTCGAGGTCGCTGCCGAACGGGGTTGCGATCTGATCTTCATGGCTTCGCACGGTCGCCGTGGCCTCAAGGCGCTGATGATCGGTTCGCAAACACAGAAAGTGTTGGCGCATGCGACATTGCCAGTGCTGGTGGCGACGGTGGAGGCGAACGTCGGGAGTTCGTCGGCGGACGCTGCCGTCGGGATCATCAGGGACGAGCACCGGGCCATCGCCGCAATCTGCAGCGGTCTGCGCGAGCAGGCTTCGAGGGCGCGTGGCGGGGACAACGTTGATTTCGTCCTGATTGAGTCCATGCTGCACTACCTGCGTGCCTTTCCGGAACGGCTTCATCATCCCAAGGAAGAGGAGTACCTCTTCGCGAGACTGAGGCAACGGCACCCGGACTCGGAAGACGTCATTGCCGGGCTCGAGAACGAGCACGAAGAAGGCGGGCGGCTGCTCGCTGCGCTTGAGGCAGAGGCTGCCGGGCTTCAGGGGCGCAGCATCGCGGGTGAGACGCTGCAGCAATTCGGCGACGCAATAGACAGATTCGTCGATGGGCAGTGGAACCATCTCAATGCCGAGGAAAAGTTGGTGCTTCCCCTGGCGGTGGAACATCTGCATGAAGAGGATTGGAACGAGATCGAAAGAGCTTTCCGCTCAAATGCAGAGGTGGGCAGGGGCACGGAGGAGGACGAAGCCTTCCGGAGGATGTTCTCGCGCCTGATGAACATGCGAGCAGAGAGGCGCTGACAAAGCTGGCCGCGTCGCGGGTGAAACGGGTGAAGTGGCTCGGGCTCGGCGGGTGCTCCGAAGGCGTTCCCCGGCTACCCAGCGGAACGATAGTCAAGTAACGTCGCTCGTTCAGCGTGGCTGCACCGGATGGCCACAGGATACAGACCGACCCGCGTTTCTCGCCCTGAAGGGTGAAGGAGCGTGACTATCAGTCGGCAGTGGAGCGAAGACATGTCTGAGCAACGACTCATCGAGCATTTCAACCTGCGCTCGAGGTTACGTTTCAACATAGAGAAGGGCCAGATCTGGCTGGACGAAAATCGAATGTTGCTCTTGCACGCAAGGGCGATGGGCGCCTTGCGCAAGGAGCTGTTCGATTCACTCGGTCCCCGGCGTGCGCAAGGATTGTTGCTGAGGATGGGCTTCATGTCCGGGCAACAGGATGCAGAACTGGCTTCGAAGCTTTACGGGGCTGGCGATAACTATGATGTGTTCCGCATCGGGCCGGAACTCCATGCGTTCGAAGGGCTCGTCAAGGCGGAGATCACGCAGGCCGATATCGACTGGGAGGCCGGAAGCTTCTTCGGCGAGGTGGTATGGGAAGGCTCCTGGGAAGCGGAGTCTCACATGCAGCAGTTCGGTGGGGGGCACGATGCAGCGTGCTGGAGCCTGGTCGGCTACGCGTCTGGCTACACCACACGTTTCTTCAAGCGCCTCATCGTCTTTCGCGAGACGCAATGCGTCTGCAAGGGCGATCCAAAGTGCGTCATCGTTGGCAAGCCGGCGGAGGCTTGGGGGGAGGATCCGTACCTGCAACATTTCAAGCCGGAAAACCTCGACTGGAAGTTGCAGGAGATGGAGGCTGAACTGGTCGAACTGCGAGGCCAGTTGCGCGAACGGCATGAGCCCGGTCGGCTGGTCGGCACTTCCGCGGGTTTTCGTGCGGCCTTCGATCTGTTGTCCAAAGCGGCGAGCAGCCCGATCAACGTCTTGTTGCTCGGCGAGACAGGGGTTGGCAAGGAAGTCTTTGCGCGCTGGCTGCATGAGAACAGTGATCGCCGCGAACAGCCGTTCATAGCGGTCAACTGCGCAGCCATACCCCATGATCTGATCGAATCCGAGCTGTTTGGCGTCCAGAAAGGTGCCTATACCGGTGCCCAGCAGTCACGCCCCGGTCGATTCGAGCGTGCGGATGGAGGGACACTGTTCCTCGACGAACTCGGCGAATTGTCGCTTGCTGCGCAAGTGAAGCTGTTGCGCGTGTTGCAGACGGGCGAGCTCGAACGCCTCGGCGACGAGAGAACGCGAAAGGTGAATGTGCGGCTTGTCGCCGCCACCAACGTGAATCTCCAGCAGGCGATTGCGGAAGGACGCTTTCGATCAGACCTCTACTACCGTCTCGCGACCTATCCGGTGACCATTCCACCGCTACGCGACAGGAAGGCCGACATTCCGCTGCTTGTTGCGTCAATGCTCGAGAAGTACGCGCCTCGTTACCACAAGACCCTGGACGGGCTGACGGACCGTGCCATGCAGGCGTTGATGTCTTACGAATGGCCAGGAAACATCCGCGAGCTAGAGAACCTGGTCGAGCGCGGCGTGCTGCTTGCGCCTTCGGGGGGGCAGATCGAGGTGGATCACCTGTTTGCCGGTGGCGCCCCGGGGCTGGTGGATGGTGGCGCTGAGGTAGACCGCGAGGGCGTGGTGGGGGATGCCGTCAAGGCCGATCAAGACCGGCTCTGTGAAATGCTTCTCGGCGAAGGGCTGGACCTTGAGGCCCATGAGGCGAGGCTGCTGAATCTCGCAGTCAAGCGCTCCGGTGGCAACCTGACGCACGCAGCCCGTCTGCTTGGTATCACCCGCCGTCAGCTGGCCTATCGACTGAAGCAGTTCGAGGGGGATGGAGGGCTGCGAGGTCGCTGAGTCATACCGTTCTCGGGTGTTCATTCAAATACAGATGGCCGCGTGATTCGCGGCCATCTGTGTTTTGGGCGCTGAAGATCGTGCGCGGCCTCGGTCCCGATGATTCGGTGTGTTGCGCTGCACCGTGACGTTTTCGTCAGGTGACACCAGGGTCCGGACGTAAACGTCAGGTTGCGCTTCACGGGATCGACTCCGGGTTTCTGATAAACATCAAATAAAACAGCGAGTTGTTTGAGCTGGCACATTGCCTGCATAAGTAGAAGTGAAAGAGCAATAAGCAGGGTTGATGCGTGACGTTTATGTACGGTTCGCTCAATCGTCTTTCATCGTCGAAACAGGAGACAACTCAATGGCAATGACTGGAGTGTTGCGGCCCGGACACGCGCAGGTTCGCGTGCTGGATCTCGAAGAGAGCGTCAAGTTCTACCGTGACGTCCTTGGCCTGGTCGAAACTGGCCGTGATGCGCAGGGGCGGGTCTACTTCAAGTGCTGGGATGAGCGCGATCACAACAGCTATGTGATTCGCCAGGCAGACTCGGCAGGCATCGACTTCTTTGGATTCCGCGTGCTCGACCGCGCCACGCTGGACAAGCTTGACGCCGACCTGAAGGCCTATGGGCTCAAGACCGAGCGCATCCCTGCGGGTGAGTTGCTGGAGACCGGCGAGCGCGTGCGCTTCGAGCTGCCCTCCGGCCACCTGATCGAGCTCTACGCGGAGAAGACGGCGGTCGGTAACGGCATCAGCCTCGTCAATCCGGCCCCCTGGTCCTTGCAGCGCGAGCATGGCATCGGTCCGGTCCGCCTCGACCATGCGCTGCTCTATGGCCCGAACGTCGCCGAGGTCCAGAAGATCTTCACCGAGGTGCTGGGCTTCTACCTGGTCGAGCGCGTGCTGACGCCCGACGGCCAGGGAAATGCCGCGATCTGGCTGTCCTGCTCACACAAGGTGCACGACATAGCCTTCGCCGAGTACCCGGAGAAAGGCAAGCTGCATCACTGTTCCTTCCTGATGGAAAGCTGGGAGCAGGTGCTGCGGGCCGGAGACATCATGTCGATGAACAATGTGCCGGTCGATATCGGTCCCACCCGTCACGGCGTCACCCGTGGTTGCACGATCTACGCGTGGGACCCGTCCGGCAATCGCTTCGAGACCTTCATGGGCGGTTACCAGCCCTATCCGGACTACGAGACGCTCACCTGGACCTTCGACAACTTCGGCCAGGGTCTCGATTACCCGCAGCGCAAGTTGCACGAGACCTTCCTTACCGTCGTGACCTGAGCGGGGGTGGGCATGGCTGAAATCGAGAAACCCGGCGCTTCGACACCGGAATTCGATACCGCGCGGCGCTTCGTACGCGTGACTGGCGAGCGACCTAACGGCTTCGTCGAGTTCGACTTCGCAATTGGTGAGCCTGAACTGTTCGCGGAAATGATCCTGAGCAAAGAGGCCTTCGAAGAGTTCTGCGCGACCAACGACGTGGAGCTGCTGCCGCCCGGCGAAGGGGAGGCGCACGAAAAGACGCCCGACGATTTCGATTGGCGGCTCGCGGACGCCACCCACACGCGCTTCAGATAAACAGCAACGAGATGCCTCCCGGGGGAGGCAACACAGGAGAGACACGCATGCAGATCGATCTTCGTACCGTCAGCATCCAGCCGCAGCGCAATGCCTTCGACCACCTGGTACGCCGCTTCGGTGACAAGCCGGCATCGCGCTACCAGGAGGGGAGCTATGACATTCAGGCTTCCGAAAACCTGCACTACCTGCCGACCTGGGATCCGGAGCAGAAGCTCTACGATGCCGCGATCACCAAGGTGGTGATGCAGGACTGGTACGTGCTGAAGGATCCGCGCCAGTTCTACTACAGCACCTACACCCTGGCGCGGGCCCGCCAGCAGGACACGACCGAGGCGAATTTCGCCTTCGTCGAGTCGCGCGGCCTGGCCGACATGATGGCGCCCGAGTTGCGTGAGGCGGCGTTGCGGCTGCTCGTACCTCTGCGCCACGCCGCCTGGGGTGCGAACCAGAACAACACCCTGATCTGCGGCTACGGCTTCGGCGCGGTGTTCACGCAGCCGTGCATCTACCACGCCATGGACAACCTGGGGATCGCACAGTACCTGTCGCGCCTTGGCATGCTGTTGGGCGATGTCGAGGCGCTCGAGGCGGGCAAGAAGGACTGGCTGGAAGAAGCAGCCTGGCAACCGCTGCGCCGGTACGTCGAGGACACGATGGTCGTGCGCGACCCGGTCGAGCTGTTCGTGGCACAAAACGTCGCCCTTGATGGCCTGCTCTATCCGCTGGTCTACGAGCGCATCGTTGATGACTACCTGTCGGTCAAGGGGGCAAGCGCGGTGGCAATGCTGACCCAGTTCATGGCCGAGTGGTTCGACGAGACGCGCAAATGGGTGGATGCCGTGCTGAAGACCATGGCAGCCGAGTCCGACCACAACCGGGAAGTGCTACAGGGGTGGGTCGCGCACTGGAGTGATCGTGCCGCCTCCGCGCTGGTTCCCGTTACGGAGATCGTCCTGGGTAAGGAGGCCGACGAAGCCGTGGCTGAGCAGATCACGGCCTTCAAGGCACGTGTTCAGAAAACCGGAATCAGTCTCTGAGGAAGCGCGATGTCGACCGTATTCATTGCTTTGCAGGCCAACGAAGAAACCCGCCCGATCATCGAAGCGATCGAGATCGATAACCCCAAGGCCGTCGTCAATCGGCAGCCGGCGATGGTCAAGATCGATGCGCCGGATCATCTCGTCATCCGCCGCGAGACCATCGAGGAGCAATTGGGGCGCGCATTCGACCTGCAGGAACTGCAGATCAACCTGATCACCCTTTCGGGCAACGTGGATGAAGACGAAGACACGCTGACCCTGACCTGGAACAGCTGAGCGAGGAGAACATCATGGACATGAAAGTCGCCAAGAAGAAACTGGGCATGAAGGAGCGCTATCGCGCCCTGACGCGCGACCTCGGCTGGGAGCCCACGTACCAGTCGAAGGACGCAATCTTCCCCTACGTGAAATACGAGGGCATCAAGGTTCATGACTGGGACAAATGGGAAGATCCGTTCCGCCTGACGATGGATGCCTACTGGAAGTACCAGGCCGAGAAGGAGCGCAAGTTCTACGCCATCATCGACGCCCATGCTCAGAACAACGGCCACCTGAACCTGACCGATGCGCGCTATCTGTCGGCACTGAAGATCTTCCTGCAGGCCATCAGCCCGGGCGAGTACGCTGCCCACAAAGGCTTCGCACGCACCGGCCGCGAGTTCCCGGGTGTCGGCACACAGGTGGCTTGCCAGATGCAGTCGATCGACGAAATCCGGCATGCGCAGACGCAGATTCACGCGATGTCGAACTACAACCGCTACTACGACGGTTTCCATGCGTTCGCGGATACGCGTGACCGCATCTGGTATACGTCGGTTGCACGCTCGTTCTTCGATGACGCAATGTCGGCTGGACCGTTCGAGTTCATGATCGCGATCGGTTTCTCGTTCGAGTACGTGCTGACCAACCTGCTGTTCGTGCCCTTCATGTCCGGCGCCGCCTACAACGGCGATATGGCGACCGTGACGTTCGGCTTCTCGGCCCAATCGGACGAAGCGCGCCACATGACCTTGGGTCTGGAGTGCATCAAGTTCATGCTCGAGCAGGATCCGGACAACCTGCCGATCGTGCAGGCCTGGATCGACAAATGGTTCTGGCGCGGTTTCCGTGTGTTGGGGCTGGTCAGCACGATGATGGACTACATGCTGCCCAAGCGTGTGATGTCGTGGCGCGAGGCTTGGGAGATCTACGGCGTCGAGAACGGCGGCGCACTGTTCCGCGACTTGGCGCGCTATGGCATCCGTCCGCCCAAGGGCTGGGACGAGGCCGAGAAAGCGATCGACCATATGTCGCACCAACTGATGTTGGGTCTGTACCAGTGGAGCTTCGGTACCGCTTTCCACAGCTGGATTCCGTCTGACGAAGACATGGCCTGGCTGTCGGCGAAGTATCCGAACACGTTCGACAAGTACTACCGCCCGCGCTGGGAGCACATCAAGAAGCTGAAGGCTGCCGGGACGCCATTCAAGAACTTTGGCTTGGCGAGGCTTTGCCAGTGCTGCCAGTTGCCGAGTGTATTCACCGAGCCCGACGATCCGACGATGACCTGCCATCGTGAGACGGTCTACAAGGGCGAGAAGTACCAGTTCTGCTCAGATGGCTGCAAGGACATCTTCGAGAACGAGCCCGAGAAATATATCCAGGCATGGCTGCCGATGCCGGCGCTGTTCAGGGAATTCGGCGGTGATGTCGGGGCATGGATGAACTGGGTCAGCCTGCGTGACGGTCTGGACAACGGGGATTACGACGGTTCGCAGGATCAGAAGCATTTCAACGAATGGCGCAACCTCGCCACCTCGAACCTCTGATCGACACCTGACGACAATGCGCGTGCCTCGGATGGGGCACGTGCTTCCAACACATAAGGAGACTCAATCATGGCCGTGAGTGCACTCAAGGAATACATCGGCGTGCCCCGAGATAGCGTCGAACACTTCGGTGGAAAACAGATCGTTTATGTGAGCTGGGATCGGCATCTTCTTTTTGCTTCGCCCTTCATGATGTGCCTGCCGCGCGACATGCTGTTCGGCGAAATGGTGGATGGGCCGCTGAAAGCGCTCGTTCAGCCCGACCCCGACAGCGCCGCTGTGGATTGGCATAAGGTCGAATGGATGAAGGACAACAAGCCTTTCAACCCGGACTTCGGAAAAAGCCTTGCCGAAAACGGCATTGGTCACAAGGATCAGGTCCGCTTCCACACGCCTGGGCTCAATTCGCTGCTGCACGCTGCGTGAGGAGTGGGGATGAGCTACGAACTGACCATCGAGCCGTTAGGGCAGACCATCGAGATCGAGGAAGGACAGACGATTCTCGATGCGGCGCTGCGTGCAGGTATCTATCTGCCGCATGCCTGCTGTCACGGCCTGTGTGCGACCTGCAAGGTTCAGGTAGCGGATGGCGAGGTCGATCACGGTGAGGCCTCCACCTTCGCGCTGATGGATTTCGAGCGTGACGAAGGCAAATGCCTGGCGTGTTGCGCACGGGCCGAGAGTGATCTCGTCATCGAAGCGGAGATCGAAGAGGACCCCGATGCCGAGAACCTGCCAGTCCGGGATTTCGAGGGTGTCGTGAGCCGTATTGAGCCACTGACGCCGACGATCAAGGGCGTGTGGGTGAAGCTCGATGATCCCGAGGGCATACGCTTCCAAGCCGGGCAGTACGTGAATCTCGAACTGCCTGGCGGTATCGGTAGTCGGGCCTTCTCTATTGCGAGTCCGCCTTCGCATGCGGGAGAGGTCGAGCTCAATATCCGCATCGTC
>NZ_JAVEYL010000041.1:0-16905 GCF_034003485.1 Thauera sp. | reverse complement strand
CCAGGTAGATCCAGTTGCCTTCGAAGATGTGCTTCATCTCGAGGTCGAACAGCTCCTTGTTCGTGAACATCTCGCGCTTGCAGCGGAACAAGCCCTTTTCCTTGTCTTTCTGGATCAGGGTGTCCAGGTATTCAAGATCGATAGTCATGGCGGGGTTCTTCATCGTCGGTGGATGGGAGGTCGTCAGGTTATGGTGCGATCAGCACAGTCAATATCCAGTTTCTGCACGATCGATATCCAGTTCGTGCAGCCCCCCTTTCCGGCTCAAAAAACTCGGCTAACCTTGCTCCATGGAGTCGATCGGATGCAATCAAAGGGCATCCCGGCGACGAGAGAGGGATGAATCCGAACGACTTTCATCCGAGCTATTGCAGAGCCGTCGAATCTCTAGTATAAAATCTCGAGATTTACGGATTTCTCAACAAAACATTGTCTGCTGCCCTATGTCGCGGACAAGAATGGGAGGCACAGCCCGATTCCGCGCAATGCCCCCTGGCAGCACACTGCGGTCGAGCCTCGAGGGCGACACCGTAACGGGGACCGCGGCACCCGCACCGCGCGTCCGGCAGTCTCATCCACCACCTGAGGACACATCGAGCATGAAAGAGATCAAGAACTTCATTAACGGCGAGTACGTCACCAACGTCAGCGGCAAGACCTACGAGAACCGCAACCCGGTCGACAACTCGCTGATCGGCATGGTGTACGAGGCCGGCAAGCCGGAAGTCGACGCCGCCGTCGCCGCCGCCAAGGCCGCGCTCAAGGGCCCCTGGGGCAAGCTGTCGGTGGTCGAGCGCTGCAACATGCTCGACGCCGTGGTGGATGAGATCAACCGCCGCTTCGACGACTTCCTGCAGGCCGAAATCGCCGACACCGGCAAGCCGGCCCACCTCGCCTCGCACATCGACATCCCGCGTGGCGCGGCCAACTTCAAGATCTTCACCGACACCATCAAGAACGTGTCGACCGAGTCCTTCGAGATGCGCACGCCCGATGGCAAGACCGCGCGCAGCTACGGCGTGCGCACCCCGCGTGGCGTGATCGCGATCATCTGCCCGTGGAACCTGCCGCTGCTGCTGATGACCTGGAAGGCCGGCCCGGCACTCGCCTGCGGCAACACCGTGGTCGTCAAGCCCTCCGAAGCCACGCCGCTCACCGCCACCCTGCTGGGTGAGGTGATGAACAAGGTCGGCATGCCCAAGGGCGTGTACAACGTGGTCAACGGCTTCGGCGTGGATTCGGCCGGCTCCTTCCTGACCGCCCACCCCGACGTCAACGGCATCACCTTCACCGGCGAAACCAAGACCGGCACCGCCATCATGAAGGCCGGCGCCGACGGCATCCGCCCGGTGTCGCTGGAACTGGGCGGCAAGAACGCCGCCGTCGTGTTCGCCGACTGCGACTTCGACAACACCATCGCCACCCTCACCCGCTCGTGCTTCGAGAACGCCGGCCAGGTGTGCCTGGGCACCGAGCGCGTGTATGTCGAGCGCCCGATCTTCGACAAGGTCGTCGCCGCGATGAAGCACACCGCCGAGACCATGAAGCCCGGCCGCCCCTTCGACGCCGACACCAAGATCGGCCCGCTGGTCAGCAAGATTCACCAGAAGAAGGTGCTCGGCATGTACGCCAAGGCCAAGGAAGAAGGCGCCAACATCGTCTACGGCGGCGGCATCCCCGACATGCCGGAAGACCTGAAGGACGGTTGCTGGGTGCAGCCCACGATCTGGACCGGCCTGCCCGAGACCGCGACCGTGGTCACCGAGGAGATCTTCGGGCCCTGCTGCCACATCCAGCCCTTCGACACCGAAGAGGAAGTGCTGAACATGGTCAACGCCAACCGCTACGGCCTGGCCACCTCGGTGCACACCCAGGACATCAGCCGCGCCATGCGCATGGCCAGCGCGATCGAGGTCGGCCTGTGCTGGATCAACAGCTGGTTCCTGCGCGACCTGCGCACCCCGTTCGGCGGCTCCAAGCAGTCGGGCATCGGCCGTGAGGGCGGGGTGCACTCGCTCGAGTTCTACACCGAACTGCGCAACGTGATGATCAAGTACTGATACCGGACACTCGCAGGGCGGATCGCGCTGCGGGCGCTTGCCCAAGCTCCGATCCGCCCCGCCTCCGGTAACGCCCCAATCGAACACAGCACAGAGAACACGACATGGACCAAAGCAAGATCAATCATTACGGTGACGAGCTGTACACCGCGCTCAAGACCCTGACCCCGGTCGCGCCGCTGACCGACCGCGAGAGCGACATCACCATCGAGGATGCCTACAACATCCAGCTGCGCATGATCCAGCGCCAGATCGACGACGGCCACACCGTGGTCGGCAAGAAGATCGGCGTGACCAGCAAGGTCGTCATGGACATGCTCAAGGTCAACCAGCCCGACTTCGGCCAGCTGCTGTCGAACATGGTCTACAACGAGGGCGAGCCGATCGTCGCCTCGTCGATGATCGCGCCCAAGGCCGAGGCCGAAGTCGCCTTCATCCTCAAGAACGATCTGATGGGCCCGGGCGTGACCGCGGCCGACGTGCTGCGCGCCACCGACTGCGTGGTGCCCTGCTTCGAGATCGTCGATTCGCGCATCAAGGACTGGAAGATCAAGATCCAGGACACCGTGGCCGACAACGCCTCGTGCGGCGTGCTGGTGCTCGGCGGCGTGCGCAAGAGCCCGCGCCAGCTCGACCTCGCGCTCGCCGGCATGGTGCTCGCCAAGAACGGCGACATCATCAGCACCTCCACCGGCGCCGCGGTGCAGGGCTCGCCGGTCAATGCCATCGCCTGGCTGGCCAACACCCTGGGCCGCCTGGGCATCGGCCTCAAGGCCGGCGAGATCATCCTCTCCGGTTCGCAATCCCCGCTCGTCCCGGTCGTCGCCGGCGACAGCCTCACCTGCAACGTCGGCGGCCTCGGTGGCACGTCGGTCCGCTTCATCTGACAAGGAATTCACTCATGGCACTCACCCTCGACCAGGCCACCATCGCCAAGCTCGCCGAGCACCTCGAAAACGCCGAGCTGCAGGCCTTCGATGTCACCAAGATCACCGACGACTACCCCGACATGGACTGGGATGACGCCTACGCCATCCAGGACGAGATCAAGCGCCGCAAGCTCGCCCGCGGCAACAAGGTCGCGGGCCTGAAGGCCGGCCTGACCTCGCGCGCCAAGATGAAGCAGATGGGCGTCGAGACCCCGGTGTTCGGCTTCATCGCCGACTACATGTCGGTGCCGGACGGCGGCGAAGTGAAGTTCGACGAACTCATCCACCCCAAGGTCGAAGCCGAGATCTGCGTCGTCACCAAGGCCCCGCTGCGCGGCCCCGGCTGCCACATCGGCAACGTCATGGCGGCGATCGACTTCGTGCTGCCCGCCGTTGAAGTGATCGACTCGCGCTACCGTGACTTCAAGTTCGACCTCAAGAGCGTGATCGCCGACAACACCTCGTCGGCCCGCTTCGTGATCGGCGGCAACATGCGCGACCTCGGCGAGCTCGACCTGCCGACGCTCGGCGTGGTGCTCGAGATCAACGGCGAAGTCGTGTCGATGGCCGCCGGCGCCGCCGTGCTCGGCAACCCGCTGGTCGCGATCGCGATGATGGCCAACGAGCTCGGCAAGCGCGGCCAGGAAATCCCGGCCGGCACCTTCATCATGACCGGTGGCGTCACCGAGGCGATCCCGGTCAAGAAGGGCGACAACGTCAACGTCCGCTTCCAGGATCTGGGCAACGTTTCGTTCCGCTTCGTCTAAACACAGAGACGCGCTGCAGGGCCGGGCCGGCAGCGCGCCGTCATGCGCGCGCCGGCCCGTTCCATATCGAGCGCACCACGCCAACAGAGGAAAACCGATGTCGTCCAAACAGGATCTGACCAGGCAATTCACGGCGGAAGAGGGGATCATTCATATCGGGGGCATCGAGGCGCTGGTGCGCCTGACGATGGACCAGATCCGCTTCGACCGTCGTCGCGGCCTGAACAACGCCATGTTCATCTCCGGCTACCGCGGCTCGCCCGTGGGCATGCTGGACGCCAATTTCATCAAGCAGCAGAAGCTGCTGATGCAGCACAACATCCAGTTCGTCGATGGTCTGAACGAAGACCTCGCCGCCACCGCGGTCTGGGGCACCCAGATGATGCATACGGTGGGCAACCCGAAGTTCGACGGCGTCGTCGGCACCTGGTACGGCAAGGCGCCGGGCGTGGATCGCTCGGGTGACGTGCTCAAGCACGCCAACTACACCGGCACGCTCAAGAACGGCGGCGTGCTCGCCATCTTCGGCGACGACCCGAGCTGCAAGTCGTCCTCGCTGCCGAGCCAGTCGGAAGCGATGTTTTACCACGTCGGCATTCCCTCGCTGTATCCGGCCGACGTCCAGGACATCCTCGACTTCGGCCTGCACGGCTACTACCTGTCGCGCATCTCCGGCCTGTGGGCGGGTCTCAAGATCGTCACCAACGTCGCCGACGGCAGCGGCAGCGCGATCGTGACCCCCGACCGCATGAAGTTCGTCACCCCGGTGGTCGAGCTCGACGGTCGCCCCTACACCCCCGAGGTCAACCTCGGCATGAACGTGCGCAAGGATGCGCTCGACATGGAGCGCACGCTGTACTACGCGCGCCAGGAGCTCGCCCGCCTGTACGCACGCGAGAACGGCCTCAACAAGGTCACGCTGCCCAACGCCGACGCCTGGCTGGGCATCATCACCGCCGGCAAGACCTATCACGATCTGCGCCAGGCCTTCATGGAAATGGGCCTCGACGACGAGGCGCTGCGTCGCGCCGGCGTGCGCATCCTCAAGATCGGCATGCTCAACCCACTGCAGCCGGACGACATCCGCGACTTCGCGCGCGGCCTGGAAGAGATCCTCGTCATCGAGGAGAAGCGCCCCTTCATCGAGCTCTTCGCCAAGGAAATCCTCTACGGCAGCGCCAACGCGCCGCGCATCGTCGGCAAGCGCGACGAGGAAGGCCGCGACCTGCTGCCCTTCCACGGCGAGTTCGAGTCGGACATCATCGCCCGCGCCCTGCACGCTCGCCTGTCGCGCAAGACCAGACTGGAGTCGGCCGAGGCCTGGATCAAGCGCCTGGACGAGATCCACAGCCGCAACTCGCTGACCACGCTCACGCGTTCGGCCTGGTACTGCTCGGGCTGTCCGCACAACTCCTCGACCAAGGCCCCCGACGGCAGCATCGTGTCGGCCGGCATCGGCTGCCACACCATGGCGATGTGGATGGACCGCGGCGTGGTCATGGGCACCCACATGGGTGCGGAAGGCGCGCAGTGGATCGGCATGCAGCCCTTCACCAACACCAAGCACATCTTCCAGAACATGGGTGACGGCACCTACGCCCACTCCGGCAGCCTGGCGGTGCGCTACTGTGCGGCGACCAACACCAACATCACCTTCAAGATCCTGGTCAACAGCCACACCTCGATGACCGGCGGCCAGGAGATCATGGGCGCCGAACCGGTGCGCGCGATGGTGGCCGAGCTGATCGCCAACGGCGTCAAGCGCGTCATCGTCACCACCGAGGACCTGTCGCGCTACAACGCGGTCAACCTCGACGGCAACACCGAAGTCTGGCACCGCGACCGCCTCATCGAAGCGCAGAAGGTGCTCGCCGAGATCGAAGGCACCACCGTGCTGATCCACGACCAGGAGTGCGCCGCCGAGCTGCGCCGCCAGCGTGGCCGCGGCAAGGCCTGGGAGCCGGCCGCGGTGATGGTGATCAACGAGCGCGTGTGCGAAGGCTGCGGCGACTGCGGCGAGAAGTCGAACTGCATGTCGGTCGAGCCGGTGCAGACCGAGTTCGGCCGCAAGACGCGCATCCACCAGCCGTCCTGCAACAAGGACTACTCGTGCGTGAAGGGCTTCTGCCCGTCCTTCCTGACGATCACGCCCAACCCGGCGCCCGACGCCGCCGAAGGCAAGAGAAAGAAGAAGGGCCGCCTGCCCGCGCTCGATCGCGCGCTGCCGGATCCGGTCTTCAAGGTCGACCCGGACAACTTCGGCGCCCACGTCATGGGCATCGGCGGCACCGGCTCGGTGACCGTGGTGGCGACCATCGCCAACGCCGCGCGCATCGACGGCAAGTGGGCGGTGGGCCTGGACCAGACCGGCCTGGCGCAGAAGGGCGGCACGGTGATCTCGGACATCAAGATCACCGCCACCCAGTTCGACGGCTCGAACAAGATCTCGGACGGCAGCACCGACCTGTATCTGGGCTTCGACATCCTCAACGCCACCGACAACAAGAACCTGGACAAGTGTCATCCGGAGCGCACGATCGCGATCGTGTCCACCGGCCAGGCGCCGACCGGCTACATGGTGTCGGACAAGTCGGTGCAGTTCCCCAACATCGACCGCCTGACCCAGGGCATCGACCGCGTCACCCGTCGCAACGACAACATCTACCTCGACGCGCAGACGCTGGCCGAGGGCCTGTTCGCCGACAGCATGGCGACCAACATGTTCATGGTCGGCGTGGCCTACCAGGCCGGCGCGTTGCCGATCAGCGCAGCGGCCTTCGAGACCGCGATCAAGCAGGCCGGCGTCGGTGTGGACATGAGCCTGCTCGCGTTCAAGTGGGGCCGCATGGCGGTGGTCGACATCGACTACGTCCACGCCGAGATCCACAAGTACGAAGCCAAGGCGCCCAAGCTCCCCGAGCTGACCGCCGAAGCGCGCCAGATCGTGGATTCGGTCGGTGCCACGGGTGAAGTCCGCCGCCTGCTCGAGATCCGCGTGCCCGATCTGATCGGCTACCAGGACGCCGCCTATGCCCGTCGCTACGCGGCCAAGGTGAAGAGCGTCATGGAAGCGGAGAAGCGCGTCACACCGGAAAGCTCGGCGCTGACCGAGGCCGCTGCGCGCTACTTCTACAAGCTGATGGCGTACAAGGACGAGTACGAGGTCGCCCGCCTGCACTCCGACCCGGCCTTCCTGGCCGAGCTGGATGCGCAGTTCCCGCACGGCTACACGGTCGAGTACAACCTCGCCCCGCCGCTGCTCTCCAAGCGCGATCCGGAAACGGGCGAGCCGATCAAGCAGAAGTACGGCCCCTGGGTGCTCAAGGCCTTCCGCCACCTGGCGAAGATGAAGCACCTGCGCGGCGGCAAGTGGGACATCTTCGGCAAGACCGAGGAGCGTCAGCTCGAGCGCCAGGCGATCGAGGACTACGACCGCCTGCTCGACCAGCTGTGCGGCAAGCTGACCCGCGACAACCTGGCGACCGCGGTCAAACTCGCCAGCATGCCCGACGACGTCCGCGGCTACGGCCACGTCAAGGAGCGTCACGTGGCGCTGACCAAGGCGAAACAGGCCCAGTTGCTGGCCGACTTCAACGACCCGCAGGCCGCGAAGGCCCGCGGCGCGGCGCAGGTCGTGCAGTTCGTGTGATCGGCGACGGCCCTCCTGGGGCCGTGTGCTGAAATTCGAGGCCCCGGCACCCGCTTTACTGCGGGCGCCGGGGCTTTTTCCTTCCTGTGCGTTACCTCACGGTTGCGCCGCGGCTGCCTTATCGTGACCGCTGATGGCGTCGGAGGAACCCCGCCACGCTATCCGAGACACTCAGGATATGAGCCCGTGCCGCGACCGCCGCACGCTCAGGATCGCGGGATGCAACGGCGTTGATCACCGCCTGGTGTTCTTCGGCAACGAGGTGCAGGTGCGCGTCGAATCCGCAGGTCTGCACGATGAAGAAGTCCGACAGCTCGAAGTTGGCCTGCTGGCGCGAGCTCACCAGACTGGAGTGCGCCATGTCGTGCAACTGGCGATGAAAAAGGACGTTGATCTGTCGATAGGCCTCGGCGGGCGACGTATCCGGTGCGACCGCAGTGAGCTGCTGGTTGATCTCTGCGAGGCGCGCGAGCTCCTCAGGCGTCGCCCGTCTTGCGGCAAGCCCGGCGATCACGCCCTCGACGGCCGCGAACATGCGGTAGAAATCCTCGATCTCGTCCGCCGTCGGCGCGATCACCTCGCAGCCGACTTGCGCAGTGATGCGCACGAAGCCCCGTTCCTGAAGACTGTTGAGTGCGGTCATGACCGGCTGCTTGCTGACGCCGAGCTCCTCGCTCAAGTCCTTCACCGGGATGCGCTCGCCGAACCGATAGCGTCCGGTGAACAGGCGCTGCAGGAGCTCCCGGAAGATGAAGGCCTTCTTGTGTGCTGTTTCCATGTGCTTGCCTGCTGAGTCTGGTCTGGCATTTCGGTCGCCGAGCCGGCCGTGATCCTAGCATCTGGCGGCACCCGCCTCGCTTGCCGAAGCGTGGACGCGGCGAAACGAGCGCGAGCGGTGCTTGCATTCTCTAACTGGCATGCTAGCATGCCAATGAATCGGAGCACGCAGAAACGCCTTCCTGACCGTCGGCGAACGTCGGCAAGCGCGATCCAGGACCGTTCCGATCCTTATCCATACGAGGAGACATTCCACAATGAAGACCCGATTCAGCACCCCGCTGTGTGCGCTCACGCTCGCCCTGGCCGCCGCCCCTGCCCTGGCCGACATCAACGTCGGCGTCGTCTTTTCCCTCACCGGCCCGGCCGCTTCGCTCGGGATCGAGACGCGCAAGGCGATCGACCTGATGCCGCGCACGCTCGGCGGCGAAAAGATCAACTACATCGTGCTCGATGACGCCACCGACCCGACCAGCGCGGTGAAGAACGCCCGCAAGCTGGCGGTGGAAAACAAGGTGGACGTGCTCTTCGGGCCCAACCTCATCACTTCTGGCGTGGCGATGGCCGATGTGGCGAACGAAGAAAAGGTCGTCCTGCTGTCGCAGGCACCGATCGAGGTATCACCCGAGAAGCTGAAATGGGCCTTCCGCGTCGAGCCGAGCGCGGACATCATGGTCGGTCGCGCGGTCGCCGACATGAAGGCGCGCGGCGTGAAGACGGTCGGTTTCATCGGCTTCTCCGACTCGTGGGGCGAGCTGCTGCTGCGGGCCCTGACCAGGACCACCGAGGAGGCGGGCATCAAGATCGTCGCCACCGAGCGCTATGCGCGCCCGGACACCTCGGTCACCGGCCAGGCGCTCAAGCTGATCGCGGCCAAGCCCGACGCCGTCTTCGTCGGCGCCTCGGGCACGCCGGCTGCGTTGCCGGCCACCACGCTACGCGCTCGCAACTGGACCGGCGACATCTACCAGTCGCACGCGGTGGCCAACAAGGACTTCCTGCGTGTCGGCGGCAAGGCGGTGGAAGGCAACCGCCTGCCGGTCGCGCCGGTGCTGGTGGCCGAGCAACTGCCCGACTCGCACCCGAACAAGCAGGTCGGCGTCGAGCTGGTCAAGGCCATCGAAGCGAAGTTCGGTCCGGATTCGCGCTCGACCTTTGCCGGCGCCTCCTGGGACGGCTGGCTGATGCTCGAAGGTGCCTTCACCTCGGCGCTGAAGAGCGCCAAGCCCGGGACACCCGAGTTCCGCGAAGCGGTGCGTGATGCGCTCGAGAACACGACCAGGCTGGTCGGTGCGAACGGCACCTACACCATGTCGCCGACCGATCACGGCGGTTACGACGCTGCCAGCCCGGTGCTGATCGAAGTCGCCAACGGCACCTGGAAGCTGATCGAGTGAGCGTCGAGATCAACAACGCCGCAGGAAGACAGAACATGGAATCTTTCGATACCGATGTGCTCGTCGTCGGCGCCGGGCCCGCGGGCGCGACGACCGCGCTTGCGCTCGCGACCCATGGCGTGCGCGTGCATGTCGTGTCCCGCTACAACTGGCTGGCCGATACGCCGCGCGCGCACATCACCAACCAGCGCACGATGGAGGTCCTGCGCGACCTCGACATCGAGGACGAGGCCTACCGCTACGCGACCCCGTGGAAGCTGATGGGCGACAGCCTGTTCACCACCAGCCTGGCCGGTGAGGAGCTGATCCGCATCCGCGCCTGGGGCACCGGCGAGGAACGCAAGGGCGACTACCTGCAGGGCAGCCCCTGCGAGCTGCTCGACATCCCGCAGCCGCTGATCGAGCCGGTCCTGTACAAGAACGCCGCCGAGCGCGGCGCAACCTTCGCGTGCAACACCGAGTACCTGTCGCACGTGCAGGACGAGGACGGCGTGACCGTGAGCCTGCGTGACCGCCTGACCGACCGCGAATACACGATGCGTGCGCGCTTCCTGGTCGGCGCCGACGGCGCGAAATCCAAGGTGCTGGACGACCTCGGCCTGCAGGTCGAGGGCCAGATGGTCCGCGCCGGCACGACCTACGCCATCTTCAACGCCGACCTCACGCGCTACGTCGAGCACCGGCCGAGCATCCTGCACTGGATCGTCACCCCCAACGCCGCCTTCGGCGAGATCGGCTTCGGCCTGCTGCGCGCGGTGAAGCCATGGACGCAATGGATCGCGGGCTGGGGCATCGACCTCGCCAAGGGCGAGCCCGACGTCAGCGACGAGTTCGTCCTCAAGCAGATCCGCATCCTGGTCGGCGACCCCGACCTCGACGTGGAGATCGTGCGCACCTCGGTCTGGTACGTAAACCAGGCCTATGCGCCGCAGTACTCGAAGGGGCGCGTGTTCTGCGCCGGCGATGCGGTGCACCGCCACCCGCCCTCGAGCGGCCTGGGCCTCAACACCTGCGTGCAGGATGCGTTCAACCTGGCCTGGAAGCTGGCCTATGTGGTCAAGGGCCATGCCGGACGCGGCCTGCTCGAGACCTACAGCGCCGAGCGCGCCCCGGTCGGCAAGCAGATCGTCAAGCGCGCCAACCAGTCCCGCCTGGACTACGCGCCGATCAAGGCGGTGTTCCGCGTCGAGGGCGCCGACAACCCGGTGGAAGCCGGCATCGCCCGCTTCAAGGATCCCGGCCCCGAGGGCATCAAGGCGCGGGAAGCCGCGCAGGCCGCGCTCGAGCTCAAGAACCGCGAGTTCAACGCCCAGGGTGTCGAGATGAACCAGCGCTATGCCTCCTCGGCCGTCGTTCCGGACGCCGCCGGCGGTGAGGAGGTCTGGAAACGCGACCCGGAGCTGTACCTGCAGGCAACGACACGCCCGGGGGCGAAGATCCCGCACGCCTGGCTGATCGACCGCCGTGGACGCAAGGTGTCGACGCTGGATGTGACCGGCAAGGGCAAGTTCTCCCTCGTCACCGGCATTGCCGGCCAGGCATGGGTACAGGCCGCGCAGGACCTGGACCTCCCCTTCCTGCGCACGGTCGTGACCGGTCGCGAGGGCACGCTCGATGCCTACTGCACCTGGCAGCGGATGCGCGAGATCCATGAGGCTGGCGCACTGCTGGTGCGCCCGGACGGGTACATCGCATGGCGGCAGACCGGGCCCATGTTGGACGCCGAAGAGGCACGCAGGCAACTGGGCGAGGCAATCGCCATGGTGCTCGACCGCAACTGAGCGCCAAAGTCCCCCTTCTCGCAGGCGGATCGTCGAGCCGACTCGACGTCCGCCTCGCGGGATTCCAGGCACACAAGCATCAGATCGGTGCGCGTCGTCAGCACGGCTCAGGCGTCGTCGGCAGTATCGGCGAGCGCCACCTCGAGCTGGCGGGCGGCATCAACGAGCGCCGGCAGATACCGCGCCGCCGCTTCCGCGTGAGAGACCGCGCGCGACAGGTAGATGACGTTGATGCTCGCTATCACCCTGCCCGCCTCGAACACCGGCACCGCAATCGCGCCGATCTTGCGCTCCGCGCTCCAGTCGCCCTCGTTCGAGCTGTAGCCACGGCCACGCGTCTGCTCGAGCAGATTGGCAATGAAGCGATCGTCGTTCGCCAGCACCGCCTGCACCGGGTCCTTCCGCAGCAGCACCAGCAGCGCCTCGCGCTCTTCATCTTCGCAGTAGCAAAAATACGCACGCCCGGCCGCCGTCAGCAGGATCGGCAAGCGTTCGCCGACCATCGCCCGGTTGAAGGACAGGGAGCTGAAGCGATGGGTGGACTCGCGGATCAGCATCGTTCCACCATCGGGCGTGCACAGGTCCGACGGCCAGCGTACCTGGTGCAGCAACTGCGCGAGCACCGGCCCCGATACCGCCGAAATCCGCTCCTCGTGCTTGAACCCCTCCGACAGGGCGCGGACCTTGAGCATGAGCACATAGCGGTCGTCCGACTCGCTGCGCTGCACATAGCCCTCGCCGATCAGGGTCTCGAGCAGGCGCCGCACCGTCGTACGGTGCAGCCCCGTGCCGGCGGCAAGCTGGGCCAGCGAGGCACGGCCCTTCTCGTGGCGATTGAGTACACGCAGCAACTCCAGGCCGCGAGCAAGACTGCGCACGCTCTCGTATTCAGCACCAGAATCCGGTCTCAACGCACAAACCTCCTTTTCAAACAACATTGTGCGCTCTGTGGACGGTCGTGCAAATGCGATTGCCCAGAATCTCGATAAATTTCTAGAATAGTTCCAACTCATCGCGGCATAAAAATCCCTTTGCCCTCCGTCATCCAGTTTGCCTCACCTCTGCGGGGGGACGATCAGGGGCATCCCGCGCTCAACAAGGAGAGTGAAACATGAAGGATCAAACCAGTTTCGATGCCGATGTGATCGTCGTGGGCGCCGGTCCGGTCGGCCTCAGTCTGGCGAGCATGCTTGGCCTGCACGGCGTGCGAACGATCCTGCTCGAGCGCGGGGATGAGCTCATCGACTACCCGCGCGCCGTCGGCATGGACGACGAGTGCCTGCGCACGCTGCAGGGCATCGGCATGGCCGACGCGGTGCTGCCGCACCTGACGCCCTACCACTGGATGCGCTTCGTGACCAAGAGCGGGCGCTGCTTCGCCTCGATCGAGCCGCGCACCGACGAATTCGGCTGGTCGCGCCGCAATGCCTTCAACCAGCCGCTGGTCGATCGCGTGCTGCTCGACGGCCTCAAGCGCTTCGACAACGTCGATGTGCGCATGGGCAGCGACGTGCTGCGCTTCGAGCAGGACAATGAGGGCGTCAGCCTCGACGTCAAGCGCAGCGATGGCACGGTCGACACCCTGCGCACGCGCTGGCTGGTGGGCAGCGACGGTGGCCGCAGCCCGATCCGCACCGCGCTCAACGTCGGCTTCGGCGGCTTCACCGACACCTCCAAGTGGCTGGTGGTGGACGTGCGCAACGACCCGCTCGGCGTCCCCAACATCTACATGCACTGCGACCCCTCGCGCCCCTACGTGTCGGTCGCCCTGCCCGATTCGATCCGCCGCTTCGAGTTCATGATCTTCGAGAACGAGACCGAAGAGGAAATGACCCAGCCGCACAACATGGCGATGCTGATGGCGAAGGTGCTGCCGCCGGGCGTCGATGCGACGACCCTGGACTACATCCGCAAACGCGTCTACACCCATAACGCGCGCATCGCCGAGCGCTGGAAAGTCGGGCGCGTGATGCTCGCCGGCGACGCCGCCCACATCATGCCGGTGTGGCAGGGCCAGGGCTACAACACCGGCATGCGCGACGCCGCCAACCTGGGCTGGAAACTCGCCTACGTGGTCAAGGGCATCGCCTCCGAGAAGCTGCTCGACACCTACCAGCTCGAGCGTCCGCCGCACGCCAAGGCGATGATCGACCTGTCGGTGACCGCCGGCCGCATCTTCTCGCCGCGCAACCCGGCAGTGGTCGCCGCACGCGACTTCGCCACCTGGGCGCTCAACCTCGTGCCGCCGGCCAAGCGCTACTTCACCGAGATGCGCTTCAAGCCCATGCCCAGGTACGAGACCGGCCTGGTGGTGAGCGAAGCCGAGGTCGCCACCGAGCCAGGCTTCAAGCAGCTGCTCTGCCAACTGGCGCGCAAGACCCCGCTCGTCGGTCGCCTGATGCCGGCCAAGCGTGTGGGCAGCAAGTCGCCGGTCGGCAAGTTCTTCATCCAGCCCAAGGTGCGTACCCGCGAAGGCGAGGTCAAGCTGCTCGACGACGTCATGGGCAGCGGCTTCGCGCTGGTGTGCTGGGGCGTGGATCCGAGCTTCTGGCTCAACCAGAAGAGCCGCGACATCCTCGCCGCCCTCGGCGCTCGCATCATCACCGTCAAGCCGGTGGTGCAGATCCATCGCGACCGTGACATCGGGCCGGACGCGATCGTCGTCGGCGACGAGCAGATGCGCCTCAAGGAGTGGTTCGGCACCTACCCCGGCGCGGTGGCGGTGGTCCGCCCCGACCGCTTCGTCGCCGGGCTGGCCTACCCGGTCAAGATCAATGAACTGCTGGCGCAGATCGCCGACAAGATGGGGCTCAACGTGACCAAGGGAGCCGCCTGATGCAAGCGCGCCTGCAGTGCCTGTCGCACACCCCGCTGAAAGGTTATTTCGACCCCGAGGCCGCCATCGTCAAGGAAGTCGCAGCGCTGGTCGGCACGCTGCGGGCCGAGGTCGAGGCCTTCGACCCGGAGGTGATCTACCTGTTCTGGCCCGATCACCTCAACGGCTTCTTCCTCGAGCTGATGCCGCAGTTCTGCATCGGCATGGCGGCCGAGTCGGTGGGTGACTACCAGACCTCGGCCGGGCCGCTGAACGTGCCGCGCGCCCTGGCGGAGGCCTGCGCGCAGGCGGTGGTCGACGCCGGCATCGATCTCGGGTTCTCGTACCGCATGCAGGTCGACCACGGCTGCGCCCAGCCGCTCGAAGAACTCACCGGCGCGCTCGACCGCTACCCGGTGGTGCCGATCTTCATCAACTCGGTGGCGCCGCCGGTGGTGAGCTTCCAGCGCGCCCGCCTGCTCGGCGAGGCCGTCGGCCGCTTCGCCCGCGCGCAGGGCCAGCGCGCGCTGTTCATCGGATCGGGCGGGCTGTCGCACAACCCGCCGGTGCCGCAACTGGCGACCGCGACCGACCCGGAAGTCATCGCCCGCCTGATCAACAACCGCAACCCCTCGCCGGAAGCCCGTGCCGCCCGCCAGGCGCGCACGATCGCCGCGGCCGAAGCCTTCACCGCCGGCACCAGTACCCTGCATC
This sequence comes from Thauera sp., assembly GCF_034003485.1. Classification (GTDB taxonomy): domain Bacteria; phylum Pseudomonadota; class Gammaproteobacteria; order Burkholderiales; family Rhodocyclaceae; genus Thauera. The sequence goes on along the minus strand of NZ_JAVEYL010000041.1, from coordinate 2,016 downwards.
CGCTCAACGCCGAATGGGACCGCAGGCTGATGGAACAGCTCGCCGCGCACGACTGGGCGGTGCTCGACGCCTATCGCAACGCCGACATCACCGCCGACGCCGGCGGCTCGGCGCACGAGGCCAAGACCTGGGTCGCTGCGGTGGCGGCGATGGACGCCGCCTGCAGCGGTGCCTGGCAGGCCGAGGAACGCTACTACCGCGAGATCCCGGAGTGGATCGCCGGATTCGGCGCGCTCAGCGGCCGTTCGCGCTGACCCACGGCATCACCCCCGACGCAGCTTCGCTACACACCGCAACATCCTGACAATCAGAGAGACCAGGAGATGAAAATGACGATTCGCATCAAGGCCCTCCGCATCAAGACTCCCCGCATCAACACCACACTCGCCGCCCTCGCCCTCGCCCTGTCCGCCGGCCACGCGTTGGCCGACATCAACGTCGGCGTCGTGTTCTCGCTTACCGGCCCCGCCGCCTCACTCGGCGCCGAGACCCGCAAGGCGATCGAGTTCATGCCCGCCACCCTCGGTGACGAGAAGATCAACTACATCGTCCTCGACGACGCCACCGACCCGACCAACGCGGTCAAGAACGCCCGCAAGCTGGTCGGCGAGGACAAGGTCGACGCGATCATCGGTCCCAACCTGATCACCAACGGCATGGCGATGGTCGACGTCGCCAATGAAGCCAAGGTGCCGATGCTGTCGATCGCGCCGATCGACCCCGCCGCCGACAAGCGCGCCTGGGCCTTCCGCGTCGAGCCCACTGCCGACATCATGGTCGGCCGCGTGGTCGAGGACCTGAAGGCCAAGGGGGTCAAGACCGTCGGCTTCATCGGCTTCTCGGACTCCTGGGGCGAGCTGCTGCTGAAGGCACTGACCTCGACGACCCAGGCCGCCGGCATCAAGATCGTCGCCACCGAACGCTATGCGCGTACCGACACCTCGGTGACCGGCCAGGCGCTGAAGGTGCTGTCGGCACGCCCGGACGCCGTCTTCGTCGGCGGCTCGGGCACGCCCGCCGCCCTGCCGCAGACCGTACTGCGCGAACGCGGCTACAAGGGCCCGATCTACCAGTCGCACGCGGTCGCCAACAAGGAGTTCCTGCGCCTGGGCGGCAAGAACGTCGAAGGCGCGCGCCTGCCGGTCGCGCCGGTGCTGGTCGCCGAGCAACTGCCCGACGGCCACCCCAACAAGGCCGCCGGCGTGGCCTTCCTGCAGCAGCTCGAAGGCAAGCTCGGCGCCGATTCGCGCTCGACCTTCGCCGGTGCGGCCTACGACGCCGGGCTGCTGCTCGAAAACGCCATGAAGAGCGCGATCAAGACCGCCAAGCCGGGCACCCCGGAGTTCCGCGAGGGCATCCGCAAGGCGCTCGAAAGCACCTCCGGCCTGGTCGGCGTCAATGGTACCTACACCCTGAGCGCCGAGGATCACGGCGGCTACGACCCGAAGGCGGTCGTGCTGATCGAGGTCGCCAACGGCAAGTGGTCGCTCGTCAAGTAAGCAAGCCAACGCATGCGCGCTGCCTGCCCCCGGTGCAGGCGCGCGCATTTCCCATGCACTTCCCCCATGAGACGCCGCAGGCGGCCCCCGGAACGGGTGCCCTTGCGGGGCAGCAGCGTGCTGCGTCCGGGGCGGAGCGAAGGAGGACGAGATGGATTCAAGTGTTGCACTGATCCTGGGCCAGGACGGCATCACCAACGGCGCGATCTACGCGCTCTTGGCGCTGGCGCTGGTGCTGGTGTTCGCGGTCACGCGGGTGATCTTCATCCAGCAGGGCGAGTTCGTCGCCTACGGGGCGTTGACGCTGGCGATGATGCAGTCGGGCGCGTTGCCGGCGACCGTCTGGCTGCTGGTGGCGATGGGCGTGCTGGTGACGGTGTTCGATGGCGGCCGTGCGCTCAAGGCCGGGCAGGGCCGCCGCGCCGCCGCGGTGGCGGGCTGGAACCTGGCGTATCCGCTTGCGCTCGCCGGGCTGCTGTCGGCGCTGCCGGCCAACACCCTGCCGCTGGCGCTGCAG
>NZ_JAVEYL010000021.1:0-72068 GCF_034003485.1 Thauera sp. | reverse complement strand
TACCGCATCCCCGCCGAGCCCTACTACCACCCCACTGGCCACGAGATCGCCCTCTACGAGCACGCCTACGCCCACCGCCTGCCGCTGGTGCTCAAGGGCCCCACCGGCTGCGGCAAGACGCGCTTCGTGGAATACATGGCCTGGCGCCTCGGCAAGCCGCTGATCACCCTGGCCTGCAACGAGGACATGACCGCCGCCGACCTCGTCGGCCGCTACCTGCTCGACGCCGACGGCACGCGTTGGCACGACGGGCCGCTGACCACCGCCGTGCGCCACGGCGCCATCTGCTACCTGGACGAAGTGGTCGAGGCACGCCAGGACACCACGGTGGTGATCCACCCGCTTACCGACAGCCGCCGCATCCTGCCGCTGGACAAGAAGGGCGAGATCGTCGCCGCGCATCCCGACTTCCAGCTCGTCGTGTCCTACAACCCTGGCTACCAGAGCCACAGCAAGAGCCTCAAGCAATCCACCCGCCAGCGCTTTGCCGCGCTCGAGTTCGACTACCCGGCGGCGGAGACCGAGGCCGACATCGTCGCCCACGAGGCGGGCATCGACCGCGCGCTGGCCGCACGCCTGGTCGACATCGCCCACCAGTCACGCCGCTTGCGCGAGCGCGGGCTGGACGAGGGCATCTCCACCCGCATGCTGATCTACGCCGGCGTGCTGATCCGCGACGGCCTGCCGCCCCTCGACAGCTGCCGCATGGCGATGACCGCCCCGATCACCGACGACCCCGACATGCAGCGTGCGCTGGGGGCCATCCTTGAATCGGCCTTCTGACCTGCCCGCGGCGTGGTGGCCTGTGGCGGGCATCGACAAGCTCGCTCCGCGGCTGGCCGCGCTCGGCCATGTGATGCACGCCTTCGGCATCGACGACGGCGACGTGCAGGCACTGGACCGCCCGCCGCAGGACGGCCCCGCGCCGCGCCCGGTGCTGCACGGCGCCACCCTGCTGCTGCCCGAGGCGCCGCCGGCGTGGGCCATGCCTGCCGACGACCTCCACCTCGCCGCCACGCTGCACGCCATCGGCCACCTGCGCCATTCGCCGCGCCGCCAGCCGGCAGGCAAGCGCAAGCCGATGAGCCTGGCGCTGGCCGGCGCCATCGAGGACGTGCGCGTCGACCGCCTGCTGATGCAGCGCCACCCCGGGCTCACGCGCCTGTTCCGCCGCCTGCTGCGCAGCCAGCCCGAACCGCCGCAGGTCGGCTTCGGGGCGATGGTCGCGCGCCTGCAACGCGTGCTGCTCGATCCGCAGGCCGACGACGACAACGCCTGGGTGCGCAAGGGCCGCGCGCTGTTCGAGGCGCAGGTCGCGCAGCTGGACGATGCCGAGGCCTTGCGCGAGATGGTGTCGGTGCTGGCCAACGACCTCGGCCAGTTGCGCGTGCGCATGAACCTGCAGACCTACGCCCCGCCCCTGCCCTGGCACGACGACAACAGCCACCTGTGGGCGCACGGCGCCGACGCCGAGCAGGCCGAAACCACGCTGCGCCGACCGCCACCGAGCGGCGCGACCCAGCCCGCGCCGCCGCAGGCGCCGGAAGAGACCCCGGACCCGGTGCCGCTGCCCGAGCTCGCCCGCCACGACTACCCGGAATGGCATTACCGCATGGAGCGCGCCCGCGCCAACTGGTGCACCGTGATCGAACGCGCCGTGCCGCCGGCCTTTGCCGGCGCAACACCGCCGCCCGCCCGCGCCCCGCTGCGGCTGGCGCGCAGCCGCCGCCTCGACCGCAGCCAGCGCATCCGCCGCCAGTGGGAAGGCGACGAACTCGATCTCGACGCCGCCACCGAGGTCTTCATCGACCGCCGGCTGGGGCTGGCACCCGATCCGCGCCTGTTCCGCCGCAACGGCCGCGCCGTGCCGCGCACCAGCCTGCTGCTGCTGCTCGACCTGTCCGCCTCGACCGCCGACCTGCAGCCCTGCGGACGCAGCGTGCTGGACCTGGAGCGCGAGGCCGCCGCGCTGCTGATGGGTGCGCTGCGCGGCCGTGAGGACAGGCTGGAGGTCGCCGGCTTCGATTCGGATGGGAGGCAGGCGGTGAACTACCTGCGCCTGCTCGACTTCGGGCAGCCCGTTCCGGCCGGCCCGGCGATGGTGCTCACCGCCGCGCGGCGTGGCCTGTCCACCCGCCTGGGCGCGGCGCTGCGCCACGCGACGGCGCGGCTGGCGAAAGAGGACAGCGCGCAGCGAACGCTGCTCGTGCTGTCAGATGGCGCACCGTCGGACATCGACGTGTTCGACGACCGCCATCTGGTGGAGGATGCCGCGCGCGCGGTGGTGGAGGCGCAACGCAAGGGCGTGCGCTGCTTCTGCCTCAGCCTGGACCGCGGCTCCGAATCCGATGTGCGCCGCATCTTCGGCCATGCGGGCTACCGCATCGTCGACGATCCGGCGCGGCTCGCCGCCGCGCTGGCACGCAGCTACGCCGAGTTGATCGATCGCCGCTGAGCCGCATCGACAGCCGGCCCAGCGCCGGGCAGCCCGATGCTGCACGGCCCCCACCCACGCGAATTCGATGTCCCTGCCTCGGCGGCGTGGAATATGACCTTGCGCGCACTCAATGCGCCCGCTTCAATGACGGCGGTGTCGCGGCTCCCGATGTCGCGCCTCTTCGCCCCCGGCCGGCGCGTTCCTCGCCCACCGGAGACGTACGGGGCAAAGACGCGCTCCATTTGCAGCGCAGCATCCACAGGCAGAAGACCCCGACACATCTAGCCAGGTGCCTTGCGCGGACGACCGAACGCTGGCAAACAAGCGAAAACCATGACCGACACGACCAACACCCTGCCCCGGAATGGGAACGCCAGCGCTGAAGCCACCACGGAACGCAAGGGCTTCAGCTTCGCGGACATGCAGCTCACCGTCGGCGACCGCCTGCAGGTGGAATGTCCTGCGGGCACGGGCATGGGCAGGGCCTTCGTGCGCGTGATCGGCTACGTGGATCAACGCAGCATCCTCGTCACCGCGCCACTGGCGGGCAAGCGTCGCATCGACCTCGTGGAAAACGATGTCGTGGTCGTGCGCGTGTTCTCGCGCGAGAACGCCTTTGCCTTTCGTGCGTCGGTGCTGCGCGCATGCCGCCTGCCCTTCCATTACGTCCACCTGAGCTTCCCCGAGATCATCCAGGGCAGCGTGATCCGCAAAGCCACGCGCGTGCGCACGGAGCGGCCGGTCTCGGTCGACGTCGAGCAGCGCGGCGCAGACGCCACCCCCGGCACCATCCTCAACATCAGCGCCAGCGGCCTGCTGCTGCGCACGCGCGCCGCAATCGGCGACCGCGACAGTCCGGTCCGGCTGCGATTCGAGCTGCCACTGCACGGCGTAGACACCCGGCTCGCGCTCGATGCGAGCCTGCGCAACGTCGTCGAAGACCCCGACGAGGACGGCATCGGCTACCAGTACGGCGTGGACTTCCACGAGCTGCAGCCGAGCGACCACATGGTGGTCAAGGCCTTCGTCTACCAGACGATCATCGAACACCCGCGCCTGGTCATCTAGATCGGACCCGCGCGGCGCACGCAAGGGTGGCTGCGATGGCTGCGGCTGCGCGCTAAGCTTCGGGCTCCGCGCCCCAGGAGCCCTACGCCATGTCCCGCCTCCTCCCCCGCCTCCTCGTTACCCGCCGCTGGCCCGAAGCCGTCGAGCGCCGGCTGTGTGCCCTGTTCGACACCACGCTCAACACCGACGATCACCGCCTTTCTGCAGACGAACTGCGCGCTGCACTGCGCGACTTCGATGCGGTGCTGCCGACCGTGTCCGACCGGCTCGACGCCAGCGTGCTGACGATCGACGCACCGCGCGCCCGCATCCTCGCCAACTACGGCGTCGGCTACAGCCACATCGACCTCGACACCGCACGCGCCCGCGGCCTGGTCGTCACCAACACCCCCGGCGTGCTCACCGACTGCACCGCCGACCTCGCGCTGACCCTGATGCTGATGGTGGCGCGCCGCGCCGGCGAGGGCGAACGCGAAGTACGTGCCGGGCAATGGAGCGGCTGGCGCCCCACGCATCTGGTCGGCACCCGGCTCAGCGGCAAGACCCTCGGCATCATCGGCATGGGCCGGATCGCGATCGCGGTCGCCCGCCGCGCCCAGCACGGCTTCGGCATGAAGGTGGTGTATTTCAACCGCAGCGCGGTGGCGCCCGCGCAACTGGCCGGACTGGATGCGACCGCGTGTGCGCGCATCGAGGACGTGCTGGCGCAGGCCGATTTCGTGTCCCTGCACTGCCCCGGCGGCGGCGCCAACCGCCACCTGATCGATGCCGCGCGCTTGGCCGCCATGCCGCCGCACGCCTTCCTGATCAACACCGCGCGCGGCGACGTGGTGGACGAGGCCGCGCTGGTCGATGCCCTGCAGCACGGCCGCATCGCCGGCGCCGGTCTGGACGTCTATGAGAACGAGCCGCAGCTCCACCCCGGCCTGCTGGCGTTGCAAAACGTCGTGCTGCTGCCCCACCTCGGCAGCGCGACGCGCGAGACCCGCGAGGCCATGGGCATGCGCGTGGTCGACAACCTGGTCGCCTTCTTCGACGGCAAGCGGCCGCCCGACCAGGTGAGCTGATCAGACGAAGACCGGCTCCGGCTCCAGGCGCACGCCGAAGGCGCGCTCGACGTCGGCCATGATCGCGTCGGCGATGCGGCGCACGTCGGCGCCGCTGGCACCCCCACGATTGACCAGTACCAGCGCCTGGCGCTCATAGCAGCCCACCGGGCCGAGGTCGCGCCCCTTCCAGCCGGCCTGCTCGATCAGCCAGCCAGCGGCGAGCTTCTCGCGGCCATCGGGCTGGGGGTAGTGCGGCATGGCCGGATGCGCGGCGAGCAGGCGCACGCAGGCTTCGGCCGCGACCACCGGATTCTTGAAGAAGCTGCCGGCGTTGCCGATCTCGGCGGGGTCCGGCAGCTTGCGGCGACGGATCGCGATCACCGCATCCGAAATGTCGAGCGCGCCGGGCGCACCGATGCCGCGCGCCGCCAGCTCGCGCGCCACGTCGGCGTAGCGCGTGACCGGCTGCCACGGCCGCGGCAGGCGAAAGCGCACCGCGGTCACCAGCCATTTCCCCGGCTGGCGCTTGAACACGCTGTCCCGATAGCCGAACGCACAGTCGTGCCCGCCGAAGCTGCGGCACGCGCCGGTGTCGAGGTCGATCGCTTCGAGCGAGTCGAAGCGATCGACGATCTCCAGCCCGTAGGCGCCGATGTTCTGGATCGGTGCCGCGCCCACCGTGCCCGGGATCAGCGACAGGTTCTCCAGCCCCGGCCAGCCCTGGGCCAGCGTCCAGCGCACGAAGTCGTGCCAGTTCTCGCCGGCGCCGGCCTCGACGGTCCAGGCGTCGGGCTCGGTGCGCAGCAGGCGGCGGCCGGGCAGGTCGACCTTGAGCACGGTGCCGGCGAAGTCGCCGGTGAGCACCACGTTGCTGCCGCCACCGAGCACGAGGCGCGGCGTGTGCGCCCAGTCGGCCTCATTGACCAGTGCGCGTGCCTGGTCGGCGTCGCGCACATGCACCAGCCGCGCCGCGCGCGCCCTCAGGCCGAAGGTGTTGAAGCGGGTGAGTTCCGCCCCGCGAGTATCCGCTGCCGCATCCATGTCAGCGCTCGGCCGGCAATGCGCCATCGGCCCGCTCGGTCCTCATCCGGTCCGCGGTCCGTGCAGGCGCCTGCTGGATGGGAAACACGCGGTCATAGCCCATGTTGAACAGCAGCGCATACACGGTGTAGGTGATCGCCAGGCCGATGTCGGCGATCAGGGCGTCGAGCCAGCCCATGCCGGTCCACCACATGATCACCGGCAGGGTCAGCACGAGCAGGCCGGTCTCGAAGCCGAGCGCATGCAGGCAGCGCAGCCGGAAGGGCCGGCGGTCGGCCGTGCGCCCGGTGACGCGGCCTTCGACCCAGTCGAAGCCGGTGTTGTAGCAGCCATTCCAGACCGCGGCGATCAACGCCAGCAGCGCCAGCATGCCGAGCGACTCAGAGATCGGCACGCCGCTGAGCCAGGCGAAAGGCGGCGTGATCAGCACCAGGCCGCCGACCTCGAAAAGGGCGATCTGGCGCAGGCGATCGCCCACGGAACGAAGCTTGGGTTTGGATGACACCTTGGAATCCTGCAAGGAAAGCGAGCCCCGGAGGGCGTCGATCAGCACGGGGCGTCCCGTGGAAAACCGACAGTCGCTGCGTTCTTGCGCATGGCGGGCGGGGTCGTCCCCGCGTCGGATCCGGATTGGCCGCTGACGGCCTGCCTATTTTTAGCAAATCGCCCGCACACTGACAAGCCGGCGGCGGCGGGGTTGCTAGTATAAACGTCTTGCCTTCCCCCTTCCGACCGACAAGGAGTCTCCATGAAAACCGCACTCGACCTCGTCAGCGCCGCCAAGACCCATGTGAACGAAATCACCATCGACGCCGCCGAAGCCGCGATTCGCGACGCTGACGTGCTGATCGACGTCCGTGAAGCCGACGAATTCGCCGCCGGCCACATCCCGGGCGCGATCAACGTCCCGCGCGGTCTGCTCGAATTCAAGCTCAGCAGCACCCCCGAAATGGATGCGCGCGACCTCAGGGTGGTGTTGTACTGCAAGACCAGCGGCCGCGCCGCGCTGTCGGCCTGCGCCATGCAGGAGATGGGCTATGTGCGGGTGCAATCGATCGCGGGCGGCTTCGATGCCTGGGCTGCCGCCGGCAAACCGATCGCGCGGCCCAGCCTGCCCAGCTTCGGCTGACTGCGGCGCCGGTCCTGCGCGCAGCGCGACGCGTGCGGGATGCGTCCCGCTTGCGGCGCCTCGATTAAACTATTTGGCGCAAATGTTTTCCCAGTTTTTCGAGGTGCCGCGCCCGCTGATGGGTGCGGACGACATTCAAAGTCCCGCTCATGCTCCCAACCATCATCCCCATCGGCGCCCTGCTCTCCGGCATTGCCCTGCTGCTGCTCGGCTCCGGCCTGATCAACACGGTCATCCCGCTGCGCGGCAGTCTGGAAGGCTTCTCGACCAACACCCTCGGCCTCATCGGCTCGACCTACTTCCTCGGCTTCTTCCTCGGCACCTTCGTCGCGCCCCGGCTGATCCGGCGCATGGGCCACATCCGCGCCTTCGCCTTCTTCGGCGCATCGGTCGCCTGCTGCATCCTGCTCCATGCCATCGTGGTCCATCCGTGGTTCTGGATGGGCTTGCGCGTGCTCACCGGCGTCGGCCTGGTCGGCTTCTATGCGGTAATCGAGAGCTGGCTCAACGACCGCACCGCGCCCGAGCGCCGCGGCCAGGTGTTCGCGATCTACATGGTCGTCAACCTCGCCGCACTCGCCAGTGCCCAGCAGTTGCTGCGCCTGGACACGCCGGCCAATTTCACCCTGTTTGCGGTCGCCGCGATGTTCGTCTGCCTGTCGCTGCTGCCGGTGACGATGACGCGTTTTGCGCAGCCGCAGATCGGCAATCAGGCCAAGCTCGAGCTGCGTCTGATCTGGCGTGCAGCGCCGGCGGCCTTTGTCGGCGCGCTGTCGTCAGGGCTGTCGATGGGCGCGTTCTGGAGCCTGACCCCGGTGTACGGCGAGCGCATCGGCCTCGACGCGTCGGGCATCGGCCTGTTGATGACCACCGCGATCGTCGGTGGCGCGCTGCTGCAGTGGCCGATGGGGCTATTCTCGGACGCCCGCGATCGCCGCGTTGCGCTCGCGGTCGCCGCCTTCGGCGCCGCGCTGGCGGGGGTCGTCGTCGCCACGTTCGGCCATCTGCCCTACCTGCCGCTCGCAGGTCTGTTCATCTACGGCGGCATGGCGTTCGCGGTCTACCCGATCGTGGTCGCCCACCTGGTCGACCACCTGCATCAGGACGAGATCCTGGCGGGCAACACCGGCGTGCTCTTCCTGCACGGCGTAGGCGCCGCCGCCGGTCCGGCCATTGCCGGCGCGCTGATGGGCTGGGTTGGCGCGATCGCGCTGCCGCTGCACCTCGGGATCGCCTTCCTGCCGCTGGCGCTGTTCGCCCTCGTCCTGTCGCGTCGCAGCGCCGACGAGATCGTGGACGAGCCGGCCCAATTCACCCCGATGATGCGCACCTCGCCCACGGTGCTGGAGATGGTGTCGCCGGAAGATCCGGCGGCTGAAGGTGGCGAAGGCGGGCCCGAGAGTGCAGACCCGGACGACGGTGCGGACGTGCTCGGGGCCGATGAGCCAGCGCTGGAGGCCCCCCCCAGCGCTGGCGGCGACGACGCAGCGCCCGGCGCACTGCAGCCCGCCGACCCCGGCGCACTGCTCAAACCCCCGCCATCTTCTGCGCCCACCACAGATACAGCGGAATCCCGACCAGCAGGTTGAACGGGAAGGTCAGCGCCAGCGCTGCCGCCACCCCGAGCGCGGGGTTGGCCTCGGGCACCGCGATCCGCATCGCGGTGGGCGCGGCGATGTAGGACGCGCTACCGGCCAGCGTCATCATCAGCACCGTGCCACCCACGCCCAGGCCCATCACCTGCGCCACGCCCCAGCCGGCCAGCGCCAGCACCGGCGGCAGCGCCAGTCCGCAGCCGACGAGGAACAGCCCCGCCTTCTTCAGGTCGGGCAGGCGGTCGGCGGCGATCAGGCCCATCTCGAGCAGGAACAGGCACAGCGCACCCTTGAACAGATCGACGAACAGCGGCGACAGCGGCTCCAGACCCTGCGGCCCGGCGATCCAGCCAATCAGGATGCCGCCACCGAGAAGCACCACGCTCTTGTTGGCGAAGACCTCATGCACCAGCGCGCCGGCGGTGGAGCTGCCGTCGGCCGATTTCACTCCCCAGCGCGCGATCAGCGTGGCGACGATCAGCGCCGGCGCCTCCATCAGCGCGGCAAGCAGCGCCAGGTGGCCTTCCACTTCGATCCCGCGCCCGCCCAGCACCGTCACGCCGACCGCAAAGGTGACGATGCTCACCGAGCCGTAGTGCGCCGCCAGCGAGGCCGCATCCGGACGCGCGAAGCGCAAACGGAAGAGCGGGAACACCAGCAGCGGAATCAGTGCACCGAGGCCGATCGCGAGCAGCGCATCGACCCACAGCGTGGCGCTTTCCGAGCGCGCGATTTCCACCCCGCCCTTGAGGCCGATGGCCAGCAGCAGGTAGATGGACAGGGTCTCGAAGACCGCGGCGGGCAGGCGCAGGCCGGAGCGGGCGAGCGAGGCAACCGCGCCGAGGGCGAAGAAGAAAGGTACGGCATCGACCATTTTTTGTTTTCCTCTGGAATGCATGGCCCCGTGCTGCAGGGGCGAAAAGCGTGGCGGCGAGCGGCGGGCGCTGCCGGATAGCTGGAACGAAGGCATTTTGCCGCAGCGCACACATCCAGAAAAATGCTTTGTTTTTGTCGTTAACATAGACTTAACTCTATATATTACCCATCCGTTGCCGCACCCCACCCATGCGCCTCACCTTCCACCAGCTCCGCCTGCTGCTCGCCGTGTCGCGCGAGGGCAGCGTTTCGCGCGCCGCCCAGCGCCTGCACCTGACCCAGCCCACGCTGTCCACCCAGCTGCGCCAGCTCGCCGAACAGGTCGGCCTGCCGCTGTTCGAGCGCGTCGGCCGCAAGCTGCACCTCACCGCCGCCGGGCGCGTGGTGCTCGGCACCGCCGCACGCGTGGAGCAGGAACTCGAAAACCTCGACGAGACCCTGGCCGAGCTGCGCGGCGACGTGGTCGGCCGGCTGCGTCTGGCGGTGGTGAGCACCGCGGAGACCTTCATCCCGCGCCTGCTCGGCGACTTCCGCCGCGAGCGCCCGGCGGTGGAAGTGTCGCTGGTGGTGCTCAACCGCGACGCGGTCATCCGCCGCCTGGCGGACAACCTCGACGACCTCTACATCATGAGCCGCCCGCCCGAGGCGCCAGCGGTGGTGGCCACGCCCTTTCTCAGCAACCCGCTGGTCGTCATCGCGCCCGCCGACCATGCGTTCGCCGGGCATGCGCAGCTGCCGGCGCGGGCACTGGAGAATGAGGAGTTCGTATTGCGTGAACCGGGCTCGGGCACGCGCCAAGCGGCGGAGCACTTCTTCGCCGAGCACGGGGTCACGCTGCGCCCGCGGCTGGAGCTCGGCAGCAACGAGGCGGTGAAGCAGGCGGTGGCGGGCGGACTGGGGCTGTCGGTGCTTTCCGCACACGCGCTCGCGCACGCGGCCGACGAGGGGATCGCCGTGCTCGCGGTCGTTGACACGCCGGTGCTGTCGCAATGGCAGGTGGTCTACCCCGGTGGCAAGCGCCTCAGCCCCCTTGCCGCCGCCTTCCTGCGCTTCCTGCAGACACGGGCGCCGGAGCTGAACCGGACCGCCCAGGCGCGGCTATCGGCGGCAAGCCCTATCTCGCCTTTGAGCAAGCCCCGAGGGCCCTGAGCCGATCAAAGTCGGCTTCGCCACGCACGCCCGGTGCCTGCTCAAAGGACTCAAGCCGGATTTGTCACCCCCTGCCCAAACCTATATACTTTTGTACAAATTAAATTTAAGCAAACACGCCAACCCTTGTGACCGGCGTGTTTTGCATACCGATGACCGAGACCCTCACAAACAGACAAACCTTGGGCAGCCACGCCCAATTCGCCCTCTCCGGCGCCGACCGGTGCACCCCTGCTCTCTCCCGGGATACGCTTTGCGCCGGCCGAACCGCGTTAACACCGCCATCCGCTGGTGCGCTTCGTCTCGATCTCCATGGTCGCCGCAGCGACCAACCGCTTCCTCCCTGAGTCCTCTGCCGCGGCGTCATCTGCGCACGTAGCCAACGTGCGCCGCCTGCCGGCTCCTCGCCGCAGGCAGACCGCGCCACCACCCCGTGGCGATCCCGCACTGCCCCGCCCGCGAAGGACGACTCTTGAACGCACGCAATTCCAACGTCATTGAAACGACAACTTTCCGCGCCGCCCACCATGGCGACGGTGCCGCCCTATGGGAACTGGTAGGACGCGCTGGCACCCTGGAGCGGAATTCCGCCTACTTCTACCTGCTGTTCGCCGCCGACTTCGGCGACACCTGCCTGATTGCCGAGCGCGACGGCGAGATCATCGGCGCCGTGATCGGCTACCGCCCACCACGCACCCCTGCCGCCGCCTTCGTCTGGCAGATCGGCATCGACGCCCGCTTCCAGGGCGAGGGACTCGGCACTCGACTGCTCGAGCGCTGGCTCGCACTGCCAGCGAACGTCGATGCGCAGTGGCTCACCGCCACTGTCGCCGAGGACAACGTGCCCTCCGCCCGCCTGTTTGCAGGGTTTGCCCGCCGCGCCGGCGCTCCCTGCGAAATAACCCAGCACTTTACCGCTGAGCATTTCCCCCACCCGCACAGCGCAGAACCGCTGCTTCGCATCGGACCGCTCAGGCCCTGCTCGACACACTGAAACCCGCCCGACAATCAAAACGACAGGAAAGCACACATGAATGTATTCGAACGCCATGAATCCGAAGTACGCGGCTACTGCCGCAATTTCCCGGCCGTGTTCGCATCCGCCAAGGGCGCCTGGATGAGCGACAACGAGGGCCGCAAGTACCTCGACTTCTTCGCCGGCGCCGGCGTGCTGAACTACGGCCACAACCCCGACAAGCTCAAGCAGGCGCTGCTCGACTACATCGCCGCCGACGGCATCACCCACACCCTCGACATGTACAGCGAGGCCAAGGCGAACTTCATCGAGCGCTTCCAGCAGGTGATCCTCGCCCCGCGCGGCCTCGACTACAAGATGCAGTTCCCCGGCCCGACCGGCACCAACGCGGTCGAGGCCGCGCTCAAGCTGGCGCGCAAGGTGACCGGGCGCGAGCGTGTCGTCAACTTCACCAACGCCTTTCACGGCATGACCCTGGGCTCGCTGGCGGTGACCGGCAACGGCTTCAAGCGCGCTGGCGCAGGGGTGCCGCTGAACCACACGATGGCAGTGCCTTTCGACGGCTACATGGGCGATGACATCGACACCCTCGACTACCTCGAGCGCCTGCTGATCGACGACGGCAGCGGGCTTGACGCCCCGGCCGCGGTGATTCTCGAGACGGTGCAGGCCGAAGGCGGCGTCAATGTCGCCAGCCCGCAGTGGCTGCGCCGTCTGCGCGAGATCACGGCGCACCACGGCGTGCTGCTGATCGTCGACGACATCCAGGTCGGCTGCGGGCGCACGGGCAAGTTCTTCAGCTTCGAGGAAGCAGGCATCGTCCCCGACATCGTCACCCTGTCAAAGTCGCTGTCGGGTTATGGCCTACCCTTCGCCCTCGTGCTGTTCAAGCCCGAGCTCGACCAATGGGCGCCAGGCGAACACAACGGCACCTTCCGCGGCCACTGCCCGGCCTTCGTCACCGGCGCCGCCGCGCTCGATTTCTGGCAGGACAGCTGGTTCGAAAAGTCGGTGCTGGCAAAGGGACGGCTGGCTCGCGAGCGCCTGCAGAAGATGCTGCGCAACACCGGGGTCAAGGGCGAGGTGCGTGGCCGCGGACTCATTCTTGGCGTCGCTTTCCAGGACACGGAGCTCGCCAGCCAGATCTCCGCCGCCTGCTTCGAGCGCGGCCTGATCATCGAAACCGCCGGCGTCAACGACGAGGTCCTGAAGCTGCTCCCGAGTCTGACCATCAGCGAGGAAGAGCTCGCCCACGGCCTCGACATCATCGAGCAGGCCCTCAAGGCGACCCTCAAGGGCGACACCCGCAACGCGGCCTGAGCCACACGACGCGCAATCGAACGGAGAACCGCATGATCGTCAAGCATCTCGACCAACTCATCGGCACGTCGGCCGATGTCGACACCCCGCAGTGGGCCAGCCGCCGCTTCATCCTCGCCAGCGACAAGCTCGGCTACTCGGTAAACGACACCCTGATCAAGCAAGGCGCCGAGCTCGAGATGGAGTACCGCCACCACCTCGAGACGGTGTACTGCATCGAAGGCGAAGGAGAGATCGAGGACCTCGCCAGCGGCACCGTGCACCCGATCCGCCCCGGCACGCTGTACGCGCTGAACCTGCACGATCGCCACATCCTGCGCGCCAACAAGGGCACACACATGCGCATGGTGTGTGTCTTCAACCCGCCGCTGACCGGCCACGAGGTCCATGACGAAACCGGTGCCTACGCCGCGCCGACGGACATGCTCGCCACCGCCGGCTAAGCACGCCCCGCCTCGGGACGGGCATCGCGGCGCCGCTGCGGTGCCCTTTTTTACTTGAAACGGCACGACCCTGCGTCGCGCCTCAGGATGAGGCCTAGCCCATGACTTACCCGATCCAGACCGCTACCGGCCAAACCGACCGCTACCCGTCACGCATTGGCTCCGAGCCCTCGGTGCTCGAGCGCCAGGATCCGATCGTCTACGGCCGCGCCGAGGACGGCCCGCTGGATTCGGCTCGCCTGACCCTGTACGAAAAGGAAGGATTCCTGAGCCTCGAGTCCTTCTTCAGCACGGATGAAATACAAGCCTATCTGGACGAGCTCGCGCGCCTGCGTGATAGCCGATCCGAGTGCCGGGCTCCAGAAGCGATCATCGAACCCGACAGCGGCGAGCTGCGCTCGATCTTCGCCATCCACAAGCACAACGCCGTCCTGCGCCGTTTGTGCATGCACCCACGCCTCGTCGCGATCGCCCGCCAATTGCTCGGCGGACCCGTGTATATCCATCAATCGCGCATCAACTACAAATCGGGGTTTCGCGGTCGCGAGTTCTACTGGCACTCTGACTTCGAGACTTGGCATGTGGAAGACGGCCTGCCAGCAATGCGCACCCTGAGCTGCTCGGTGAGCCTGACCCCGAACACCGAGCACAACGGTCCGCTGATGGTGATCCCCGGGTCACACCGCAAGTACGTCGCCTGTGTCGGCGAAACGCCGGAGGCGCACTACGTCGCCTCGCTGCGCAGGCAGGAATACGGCGTTCCGGACGAGGACAGCCTCGGTCGTCTCGTCGCCGAAGGCGGGATCGTCGCACCCAAGGGCTCGGCTGGCTCGGTGACCTTCTTCGACTGCAACCTGATGCACGGCTCCAACTCGAACATCACCCCGCTGCCGCGCAGCAACGTCTTCATTGTGTTCAACAGCGTGGACAACCGGCCGCAGGCCCCCTTCTGCGGCCTGCCACCACGACCGCCCTTCATTGCCGAGCGCGAGGACTTCCGGCCGGTGGGTGATTGAGGCTCATGCCTCAAGCTCGTCCTGGATTTCCGGCACCTCTTCAAGCTCAGGCAGATCCTCGAGTTCGGGTTCCTCCGGTAACGTCGGCACCGGAGGAGTCGGCAGGGGCAGATTCTCGAAGGGCCGGCAGGCCAGTTCCGCATCGGCCTCCAGATGCGGCAGCAGCAGCGGCCCCATCGACTTCAGGATCTGCACCGGCAGCCCCGAGGTGAAGCGATAGCTCGCCGCGTTCGGGCCGATCACATAGGCAGTGAGCGTGCCGAAGTGGCGCGGGCCGAGGTAGAACACGAAGGTCGCGGTGCGGTTCATGGCCAGGCCGGCGCGGCCCTTGACCACGATGCGGTTGTCGCCGGTGCCGGTCTTGCCGCCGAGCACGAGCTCGGTGCCATCGGCCAGCGTGAACGCGCCGGCAAGGCGGCGCGCGGTGCCGCCCTCGACCACATCGGACAGCGCGCCACGCAGGGCCTGCGCCACTTCTGGCGCCATCACCTGCTCGCCCTCTGCGGGCCGCACCGCGAACGCGGTCTCGTAGGGCGTGTCGGCCGCGAAGCGCACGCTGTCGATGCGCCGCGTCGGCAGGCGGCGGCCATCGTTGATGATGATGCCCATCAGCTCGGCCAGCGCCGCGGGCCGGTCACCCGAACTCCCGAGCGCGGTCGCCAGCGAGGGCACGAGGTGGCCGAACGGATAGCCCAGCCGCGCCCAGCGGCGGTGGATGTCGAGGAAGGCCTCGACCTCGAGCAGCGTGAAGATGCGTGAATCCTGCGCGCCCTTGGCGCGGGTGCGGAACAGCCAGCGATACACCTCCTGGCGCTCCTTCTCGCTCGCCGCCACCGCGTCCGCCAGGCTCGCGTCCGGATGCTGCAGGCGGAAAGCCACCAGCCACAACTCGAGCGGATGCACGCGCGCGACGTAGCCGCGGTCGGGCAGATCGAACGCGCCCGGGGCGTGGCGGGCATAGAGCTGGCCGATGCGCGCCTCGCTCAGTTGCGCGTCGCCGAGGCGGCGGCCGAGGAAGGCGGCGAGCGCGGACGGCGGCGCCTCGGGTTCGAGATAGCGGAACACCGCGGCCAGGCGGTCGGCGCCCGGGCGCAGGCCGTCGAGCAGCATCGAGCGCATTTCCTCCGCGCTGCGATTCTGATATTTGCGCCAGAAGCGGCGCAGAAAGGTCTGGCCCTCGCGGTCGGCGAAGCGGGCAAGGTATTCGACGCGGCGCGGATCCTGGTTGTCCTCGAGCAGGCGCGCCGTGCTGCCCGGCACCTGGTACATGGTGTGGCGCACGATCTCGCGCATCAGGCGCACGAAGGGCAGGTTGATCGAGGCCTGCAGCGCCTCGCGCAGCGTGGGCTCGCGGGCGTTGTCGCTGGCGTTGAAGTTGCCGAAGGTGTGGCGCCCGCCGCCGGTGAAGAAGCCCTCGCCCGGACTGGCGGAGTAGCGGCGCTCGAGCGCGGCCTCGAGCATCGCCGGCAGGCTGCGGTCCGCCGTGGTGGCGAGGTAGTCGATCGCCCAGCGCGTGAGGCGGTCGTGGTTATCGACGTCCACCGTGCGTAGCGCGGGCACGTCGAGCGCCGCGAGACGGCCGTGGAGCTCGGCGACGATCTCGAGGTAGGTCGCGAGCACGCGCAGCTTGGCGGTGGAGCCGAGCTCGAGCTTGCTGCCCTCGTTGATGTCGAGCGGCTGGTCGGTGGTGTCGGTCTGCACGCGCACGCGATTGCCACCCTCGGTGCGCTCGACCAGCGTGAAGCTGTAGCGTACGGCGCCGAGCGTGGCCGGATGCAGCATGCGGTCGGCGATCAGCCCCTGACTGCGCGCGAACGCCGGGTCGGAGAGCTGGCCGAGGTAGCCGCTCACCGCCTGCTGCAGCCCGCCGTGCAGCGTGGTACCCATCTGCGCGTCGAGGCGGTCGAGGCTGTACAGCGAGGTGCCGAGCATGCCGGCCAGGCGCGCGCGCACCGCGGTGGTGCCCTTGCCCGGACTGGCCGGCACCACCGCCGGGTTGGCGGCGAGGTCGCGATAGAGGAGGGGCTGGCCGAGGGCCGCATCGCGCAGCGCGGCGCTGATCAGCCCGGCGTCGGCGAGCAGGCGCAGGTGGGAGTCGGTGCTGCGGGTGAGCTCTGCCCGCCCGCCGGCGAGATACCACGACGGCCGACGGTGCGCGATCATCAGCGCAACCACCTGACGCAGTGCCTTGCCCTGTTCGATGCGCGCGGCACCTTCGCCCTCGGGCGCCGACAGCAGCGCGTTGACGCGCTCGAAATCGGCGCCGAACCACACCCACAGCCCGTCACCCAGACCATTGACCTCGCCATGGCCGGGCGCGGCCGACAGCGGCACGGTGTTGAGGTAGTCGAGCACCAGGCGGCGACGCACCGGCAGCGTCTGCTCACCCTCGCGATACGCGCGCACCGAGGCCGACACCATCTGGCGCAGCTTTTCGCGCGCATCAAGGGTTATGCCGCCGGGCGAATGGCGGTACTTCTCGATCTGGGTGGCGAGCGTGCTGCCGCCGGGCGCATCGAGGTCGGCATTGACCATGCGCCCGAGCTGACCGAGCGCCGCGCGCGCGAAGCGTACCCAGTCCACAGCCGGGTTCAGCGTCGGTCGCGATTCATCGAGCAGGTCGCGGTTCTCGATGAACAGCAGGGCCTGGGCGACGATCGGGGGCACGTCCTCGAAGCGCGCATAGCCGCGCCAGGGATAGCGGAAACCGTACAGCGGCTGGGCACGGCAGTCGAAGACGTCGAGCCCGGCGCGCGTCTTCTCGGCGTAGGGCGGAAACAGGCCGTGCTCGACGTGCTCGATCAGCGCGTCGTTGAAGCGCACCTGCTCGGTGAGCGCGAAGCCACGCGCCTGCAGGCGCTCGGCAAAGCGCGGCAGCTCGGTATAGCCGAGGCGCTGATCGAAGGGGCCGTGGGGCGGAAAGCGGATCGCGTCGCTCGGGCCGGCGACGCGCTGGTAGTCGAGACGCGCGGCATAGCGTGCAATCTCACGCGCCTGCAGCCGAGAGGTCTTCATCTCGTGCCACAGCAGCAGGCCGCCCGCCACGCTCGCCACCAGCAGCACGATTGCAATGGCGGCAGCGAGCAGGCGCCCGGGGCGCAACGGACTGCGTCCCGATGGCGGCGCGGGTGCCGGCTCATGGTTCGGAGTATCGGGATTCAAGGGCGGGCGAGGCGATGTTGCATTGCCACAATTATCCCCATTCTGCGGCGTAAAAATGACACTGTTACAAGCACGCCCCAGCCAAGCCGCAGGCGGCACCCTCTCCCTAATCGCCTTTGTGTTGATCCTGGCGCGCCTTGAGACTCGTCGATGGCAGGATTCCGAACGTCTGGCGGGTGTTGTCGTCGACGTACTGGACGATGCGCGCCAGGCACCGCGCCTGCGCGTCGGGCTCGCCGTGGATGCTGCCCGGGTGGAGCGTGGCGATCAGCTTGCAGGCCAGCACGCTGGCGTAGTGCTGCAGCACCTCGGCGGGGTCGAGCTGAAGGCCCCGCTGCCTTCGGGCTTGACCCCGCCATGCGCCACGCAAAGCTCATGCACCGTTGCAATGGGAAGCCGGATGATCGAGCTGTCGAAATCTTCCGAGCAGCTCAGCGCATCGGGCGCGTTCGCAAGGCGCAGCACGATGTGCCCGGCACCGAGCTGGCGAGCATAGCGGAGCTGGGGAGCCCGACAATGACCGTCCAGGATCAGGTGAATCTCGTACGCCCCGTCGGCCACCGTCGATGAACGCTCTGCCGTGTCGGCATGACGCAAGCGGCACAGGTCGAGGACGCGATCCCGGCGCGGGGGCACGGCTCGGGTCGAGGCAGCGCCGACCATCCCAGGCCCATGCCTGATGGAGGCATCCACTTGACCGCTTGATTCGCCTTCGCGCCGATGGGGCAACCCGATCTCCCCGGATCAATAGTTGATGCGCAGAACCGCATTATTTCTCGAGATTTTACATATTTATCGACATCAATCAAGCCTTCATCCCAAACAGAGGCACACGACCGCCATCAAGGCGTGTGACGTCGAATATGCAATGCATTTCTTCTTGGTTGGGGTTGGCGAGCCCCGCGGATAGATTCTCTCCATCGCAATCACCGATCTGGAGCAAACACCATGGCGCGTCACCCCCTTCACCGCACGCTGCTCGCCCTTGCGCTATCCGCTGGATTCGCCGGCGGCGTCGCAGCGCAGACGACCCTGCTGAACGTGTCCTACGATCCGACACGCGAGCTTTACCAGGAATTCAATCCGGAATTCACCAGGCACTGGCATGCACAGACGGGCGAAACCGTGACCATCAGGCAGTCCCACGGCGGCGCGGGCAAGCAGGCACGGGCTGTGATCGACGGGCTGGAAGCAGACGTCGTCACGCTGGCCCTGGCCTACGACATCGACGCCATCGCGGAAAAGACCGGCAAGATCCCCGCCGACTGGCAAACACGCCTCGCCCATAGCAGCTCGCCTTACACCTCGACCATCGTGTTCCTGGTGCGCAAGGGCAACCCCAAGGGCATCAAGGACTGGGGTGATCTGGTCAAACCGGGCATCGAGGTGATCACGCCCAACCCGAAGACCTCAGGCGGCGCGCGCTGGAACTACCTGGCCGCGTGGGGCTACGCGCTCAAGCAACCCGGTGGCAGCGAACAGAGCGCACAGGACTTCGTAACCCGCCTGCTGAAGAACGTGCCGGTACTCGACTCGGGCGCGCGCGGCTCGACCAACACCTTCGTCCAGCGCGGCATCGGCGACGTGCTGCTGGCGTGGGAGAACGAAGCCTTCCTGTCGATCAACGAGCTCGGCCCGGACAAGTTCGAGATCGTCGTGCCCTCGGTCTCGATCCTCGCCGAGCCGCCGGTCACCGTCGTCGATGGTGTGGCGAAGAAGCGCGGCACGGAAAAAGTGGCCCAGGCCTACCTCGAATACCTGTACTCGCCGGTCGGCCAGAAGCTCGCCGCGAAACACTATTACCGCCCGGTGACACCCGAGCATGCCGACCCCGCCGACCTCACGCGCTTCCCGAAGGTGGAGCTGATCACGATCGAGGACCTCGGCGGCTGGCAAGCCGCGCAGACGAAGCACTTCGCCGATGGCGGCGTGTTCGACCAGGTCTACGCCAGGTAATCAGGGAGCCCCGACAAGGCAATCAAGGCAATCAACGTTCGCAACCAGTTTCGCGGGCGGGTGAAGGAAATCATCCGCGGCGACGTCGTACATGCCCGAATCAAACACCGCAAAGCGGCTGACCCTTCCCAAGGCCGGGCAGGGTGCGCCGTCCAGCCCCGCCAAGGCGCTGTGGGGCAGCGCGGCGAGCTTGTTCGGGCTCGAACCGGCTGCGAACTGAGCGAAGCGGACCCGCCCCCCGCGTGGCGCTCGGTCAGCGACAATCGTGACCCGCCACCAAAGCGCGAACTTTGTGCCCGTGGCGCGCCCCCGCCGCGCCCATCCCTCGTTCCGCGAGGCCTTCCTGTACTGGCTGAAACTCTGCTTCATCAGCTTCGGCGGCCCGGCCGGGCAGCTCGCGATCTACAGCGGCTGGCTGCTGCACCGAACCTGGAGCGGCATCGATGCCGACACGCTGTTCGTGCTGCCATCGCTGCTCATCCTGGGCGCGCTCACCTACATCTACCTCGCCTTCGGCGACATCAGCTTCATGCAGGGCATCTTCAACGGCATCAAGCCGGCGGTGGTGGCAATCGTGGTGTTCGCGGCGTGGCGGATCGGCTCGCGGGCCTTGAAGCACCGGTTGCTGTGGGCGCTGGCGGCGGCGGCCTTTGTGGCGCGGCAATGGCGATGCTGAGCGAGCCGGTGCTGTGAACCATGGGCGAGTTCTTGACCAAGGCGGCGCTCGTCACCTTCGGCGGCACCTACGCCGTGCTGCCCTATGTCGATCAGGGCGGTGTCGACACCTACGGCTGGCTCACCGGCACCTAGATGATCGACGGCCTGGCGCTGTTCTTCGGCTGGCATGTAATCTTCCCGCGTGCCACCGAAGCCGCGCCCTTCTCGGGCGGCTTCGGTGGATCTATGAGCTGATCTCGCTCGTGCCCTCCATCGCGCTGTGGAAGTACAAGCAGGACGTCATGAAGGTGATTGCGGCGTGCGCGGCCATTGGTCTCGCGTACACCGGCGTTTGAGTGGTCTGGATTGGCCGGCAGTCCTGGCGCCCGTCCGTCCGCACGCAGTGCAGGTCACCCGCACGGGCTCACGAATCGCCACATGAAAGCCGGTGTTGCGGTCGTTGCGCGGCACGAAGGCGCGCTGATCGTGCTGAATGCCGGCCGCAAGGGACGTATCAATGAGGATGTGCATCCGAACCCGAACGAAGAAATTGTGCTGAGCTCTTCAGGCTCCGAGCTTTGCGCCGCCAGGCTGCGACCTTTTCAGGATCGACGCCGCTTCCACAGCGCAATCGACAGCAGCAGCGCCACGCCGAGGATCACCCCGGTCGCCAGTCCTGCCCAGCTGGTCACCGGCACCGGGTTGCGCACGACGATGTAGAGCAGGCCCGCGGGCAGGGCGACCGCAAACGCGATGTTTCCTCCATCGCGGGTGCGCACGAGCAGCGCGCACACGGCGTAGAGAAAACGCAGGAGCACGACCAGCAGCAGCGCAAGCAGGAAATTGCCAAAGAAGTCCGTCACGCGATCGCCTCCTCGATGAAGCGCGCCATTGTAGTCGTCGTGCGCGCTCCGCCGCGGCGCCTGACCCGCGCGACATCACCACCCGCGTTGCAGAAAATCGCATAAGCAACGCTGTTTTTATTATTTTTCGTCCCTGAAGCCGCCCCCTAGACTCGAACGCATTCCCGAGTCACGGCATCCATCATGCGCACCGCAGCCCTCTCTCCCCCGCTTCACCCCGCCCCCGCCGCGCCGACCTTCCGCGTATTACCGGGCTTCAACCTGACGCTCGGCTACACCCTCGGCTACCTGTCGCTGATCGTGCTGATCCCGCTCGCGGCGGTGTTCCTGAAGACCGCGGAACTGAGCTTCAGCGAGTTCTGGACCGTGGTCACCGCGCCGCGGGTGGTGGCCTCCTACAAGCTGTCCTTCGGCATGTCGCTGCTCGCCGCCGCGATCAACGCCGTGTTCGGGCTGATGCTGGCGTGGGCGCTGGTGCGCTATTCCTTTCCCGGCAAGAAGCTGATCGATGCCCTGGTGGACCTGCCCTTCGCGCTCCCCACTGCGGTGGCCGGCATCGCGCTGACCGCGCTCTACGCCAGGAACGGCTGGATCGGCCAGCTCCTCGAGCCGCTCGGCATCCAGGTCGCGTTCAAGCCGCTCGGCGTGCTGGTGGCGCTGGTGTTCATCGGCCTGCCCTTCGTGGTGCGCACGGTGCAGCCGATCCTCGAGGACCTCGACACCGAGCTGGAAGAAGCTGCCACCAGCCTCGGCGCGCAACGCTGGCAGGCCTTCCGCCACGTGATCCGGCCGATCCTGTTCCCGGCGCTGCTGACCGGCTTCGCGCTCGCCTTCGCGCGTGCGGTCGGCGAGTACGGCTCGGTGATCTTCATCGCCGGCAACATCCCGATGGTGTCGGAGATCACCCCGCTGATGATCATCACCAAGCTCGAGCAGTACGACTACACCGGCGCCACCGCGATCGCCACCGTGATGCTGATCCTGTCCTTCACCCTGCTGCTGGTCATCAACGGCCTGCAGGCATGGACCGCCAAACGTACCGGGGGGGACCGCTGATGGCTGCCGCAACGACGCTCCGCCTGGGGGCGGCCCATGCCATCGGCCAGACCCGCTTCGAGGCCCGTGCGGCGACGCGCGAGACACCGCTGGTGAAGTGGCTGATCCTCGCCACCGCGCTGACCTTCTTCGCCGTGTTCCTGCTGATGCCGCTGATCGCGGTGTTCGTCGAGGCACTGCGCAAGGGCTGGGAGACCTACCTCACCGCGCTCATCGATCCCGACGCGCTGTCGGCGCTGCGCCTGACGCTGCTCGCCGCGGCCATCGCGCTGCCGCTGAACCTGGTGTTCGGCGTGTGCGCGGCGTGGGCGATCGCCAAGTTCGAGTTCCGCGGCAAGCACTTCCTGATCACGCTGATCGACCTGCCGTTCTCGGTATCGCCGGTGATCGCCGGCCTGATCTACGTATTGGTGTTCGGCGCCCAGGGCTGGTTCGGGCCGTGGCTGGCCGAGCACGACCTCAAGGTCATCTTCGCCGTGCCCGGCATCGTGCTCGCCACCGTGTTCGTCACCTTCCCCTTCATCGCCCGCGAACTCATCCCGCTGATGCAGGCGCAGGGCAAGGAAGAGGAGGAAGCCGCGGTCGTGCTCGGCGCCAACGGCCTGCAGACCTTCTGGTACGTGACCCTGCCCAATATCAAGTGGGGCCTGCTGTACGGCGTGATCCTCACCAACGCGCGCGCGATGGGCGAGTTCGGCGCGGTGTCGGTGGTCTCCGGCCACATCCGCAGCGAGACCAACACGCTGCCGCTGCACGTCGAGATTCTCTACAACGAATACCAGTTCGCAGCCGCCTTTGCGGTGGCCTCGCTGCTCGCCCTACTGGCGTTGGTGACCCTGGGCATCAAGACCTGGATCGAGCACCGCGCCGCCCACGCAAAACACGACCTTCACGAGGGACAGCCATGAGCATCCAGGTTCGCAAGATCCACAAGCGCTTCGGCAGCTTCGTTGCCCTCGACGACGTGTCGCTCGATTTCCCCACCGGCGAGCTGGTCGCCCTGCTCGGCCCCTCGGGCTGCGGCAAGACCACGCTGCTGCGGGTGATCGCCGGGCTCGAGGCGGCCGACGCCGGCCAGGTCCTGCTCGACGGCGAGGACGCCTCCGGCACCCATGTGCGCGACCGCCAGGTTGGCTTCGTGTTCCAGCACTACGCGCTGTTCCGCCACATGAGCGTGTTCGACAACGTCGCCTTCGGCATGCGCATGAAGCCGCGTGCGCAGCGCCCGTCGGAAAAGCAGATCGCCGAGAAGGTGCACGCGCTGCTCGAACTGGTGCAGCTCGACTGGCTGGCCGACCGCTTCCCCGCCCAGCTCTCCGGCGGCCAGCGCCAGCGAATCGCGCTCGCCCGTGCGCTGGCAGTGGAGCCGCGCGTGCTGCTGCTCGACGAGCCCTTCGGCGCGCTCGATGCCAAGGTGCGCAAGGAGCTGCGGCGCTGGCTGCGCAAGCTGCACGACGAGCTGCACATCACCTCGATCTTCGTTACCCACGACCAGGAGGAGGCGCTGGAAGTGGCCGACCGCGTGGTGCTGATGAACAAGGGCGCGGTCGAGCAGATCGGCACCCCGGAAGAGGTGTACCGCCGGCCGGCGACGCCCTTCGTGTATGGTTTTCTCGGGGCGGTGAACTTCTTCCACGGTCGGGTCGATGGCGACGGCCTGCGCGTGGGCGACGACCGCCTGCCGCATGGCGCCGGGCAGTTTGGCGAGGGCGCCGAGGTGGTGGCCTTTGCCCGCCCGCACGAGCTCGACATCGTCGTCGGCGCCGGTGCAGGCATCGCGGCGCGGGTGAGCCGCATCCTCGCCTTCGGCGTCACCGCGCGGGTCGAGCTCGATGGCGTCAACGGCGCCCGCGGCCAGCATTTCGAGGTGGAACTCACGCGTGAGCGCGTCGCCCGCCTCGGTCTGGCGGAAGGCCAGGCCGTCCGCCTGCTACCCTCGAACCTGAGCCTGTTCGAATCGCGACCAGCCACCACCACGGCCGGAGCCGCCCGATGAACTTTCAGCAGTTGCGCATCATCCGCGAGACCGTACGGCGCGGCTTCAACCTCACCGAGGTGGCCAACGCGCTGTTCACCTCGCAGTCGGGGGTGTCCAAGCACATCAAGGACCTCGAGGACGAGCTCGGCATCGAGCTCTTCGTGCGCAAGGGCAAGCGCCTGCTCGGCCTCACCCCGCCCGGCGAGGAGCTGGTGGTGATGGTCGAGCGCATGCTGCTCGACGCCGCCAACATCAAGCGTCTGGCCGACCAGTATCGCGGGCGCGACGAAGGCCAGCTCACCGTGGTCACCACCCACACTCAGGCGCGGTATGCGCTGCCGACGGTGGTCGCGGCCTTCAAGCACGCCTACCCAAAGGTGCACCTCAAACTGCATCAGGGTAGCCCGGGCGAAATCGTGCAGATGCTGCTCGACGGCGAGGCCGACATCGGTGTGGCCACCGAGGCGCTGGCCGAAGTCCCGGAACTGGCCTCTTTTCCGTATTACGGCTGGCAGCACGCGGTGGTCGTGCCCGCCGGCCATGCGCTCGAGCAGGTGCAACCGCTGAGCCTGGAAGCAATCACCGCGCATCCGGTCATCACCTATCACGAAGGCTTTACCGGCCGCACCCGCATCGACCAGACCTTCGCCCGCGCCGGCCTGACGCCCGACGTGGTGATGTCGGCGCTCGATGCCGACGTGATCAAGACCTACGTCGAACTCGGTCTCGGCGTCGGCATCCTGGCGTCGATGGCCTTCAACCCGTCGCGCGACCCGGGGCTGCGCAAGCTCGACAGCGATCACCTGTTTGCCGAGAACATCACCCGCATTGCCGTACGCCGCGGCCACTACCTGCGCGGCTTCGCCTATCGCTTCATCGAACTGTGCGCACCAGAGCTGACCGAGGCGGCGGTGGCCGGCGCGGTCGGCGGCACGGCAAGCTGAGCCCTTCGCCGCCACGCCGCCGGCGGAAGACCAACCAGGCGCTTGAACGTGCGCGAGAATGCCGCTTCCGACTCGTAGCCGACCTCCGCTGCGATCGCGGCCACCGTCTGGCGGGTCTCACGCAGCAGGCGCGAGCCGAGCTGGATGCGCCAGCTCGCCAGATAGTGCATCGGCGGCTGGCCGAGGAACTGCACGAAGCGCTCGTGCAGGGCCGAGCGTGACAGGCCGGCCTGACGCCCGAGCTCGTCGATGGTCCATCCGTGCGCCGGGTCGCCGTGCAGCAGCGCCAGCGCACGCCCGACCTGGCGGTCGCGCAAGCCGGCCAGCCAGCCGCGGGCGTCGGCGGGCAGGTCGTCGAGATAGCGGCGCACGGTGTCGACGAACATCATCTCCGCCAGGCGCTCGAGCACCGCGTCGCCCCCCGCCCGACGTTCGGCGGACTCGTGTGCGGCCTGGTCGATGACATGCGCCATCCAGCCCCCGGCCCGCGCCGCCGGCAGGTGCAGCAGCCGCGGCAGCGCTGCCACCAGCGGGTTGAACGGGCGCAGGTCGCAGCCCAGGAAGCCGCACACCAGCACGGCATCGGCATCCGCGCAGGGCTCGGCTGGGGCCGGCTCGCCGATGCCGCCGCGGTAGCTGACCGGGATCGGGCGCGGTGCATCACGGTTGGCGAACACCCACTCCGGCTGCAGGCGCTCGGCCGCCACCCCGGGCGCACTCGACATCACGTGCGCATCGCCATGCGGCAGCACGACGATGTCGCCGGTCGCCAACCGCAGCGGCGCCTCTCCGCTGACCGCGGCCCAGCCGCTGCCGCGCACGACCATGTGGAAGGCCATGACATGGTCGGCGCCGGGCATCACCGCCGCCGCGATCTCGCAAGCCGGCGGCGCCTCGGTCGCCCAGTTGCGCCAGCAACTCACGTAGTAGAAGACCGCGGCACGCAAGCGCACGGTGCCGAGCAGATCGGACAGCGTATCGCGCCCCATCGGGCAGGACCTCCGCAAATCGGGCAGGCGCACGCGCCGCAACGGCGGACGCACGAGCAAGCCTGCCGGATTTCCAGTGAAGCACCGAATTCGCCACAGCGAAAGAATGAATGCGTCGGAAGGTTTCGTCCCCCGGCACGGGCCCGCAGAGGCCCACCCCCAACCCCAATCCCACTCCCACTCCAAGGAGACTCATCATGAATGCCCCCACCGAACTGCGCGCAGCCATCGCCGCCACCCCGGATCTGGCCGCGATCAAGCTGCGCCAGCAGGCCACCTGGGCCAGCGGCGACTACGCGGTCATCGGCACCACCCTGCAGATCGTCGGCGAGAACCTCGCCGAAGCCGCGGACGTGCGCGCCGGCGAACGTGTGCTCGACGTCGCCGCCGGCAACGGCAACGCCACGCTGGCCGCGGCGCGCCGCTTCGCCGACGTGACCTCGACCGATTACGTGCCCACGCTGCTCGACAAGGCCGCCGCGCGCGCACGCGCCGAAGGGCTGGCGGTCGATTTCCAGGTCGCCGACGTCGAGGCCCTGCCCTTCGCCGACGGCGAGTTCGACGTCGCGCTGTCGACCTTCGGCGCAATGTTCGCGCCCGACCACCAGCGCACCGCCGAAGAACTGCTGCGGGTCGTGCGTCCGGGCGGGCGCATCGGCTTCGCCGCATGGACGCCGGAGGGTTTCATCGGCCGCCTGTTCCGCACCGTCGGCGCGCACGTGCCGCCGCCGGCGGGGCTGCGCTCGCCGGTGAAATGGGGCGACGAGCCCTATCTGGTGGAATTGTTCGGCGCCCACGCCGAGGACATCCAGTGCAGCCGGCGCAGCTTCAACTTCCGCTACCGCTCGCCCGCGCACTGGATCGACGTCTTCCGCAACTACTACGGCCCCACGCACAAGGCCTTCGCCGCGCTCGACGAGGCCGGCCAGGCCCGCCTGCAGGCCGACCTGGCGGCGCTGCTCGAGTCGCTCAACGTCGGCGGCGCGGACTCGCTGGTGGTGCCGGGCGAATACCTGGAGGTGGTGATCACCCGGCATTGAAGGACCGGGCCGAAGGAACGCTGACCGATGCGCGCGCGGCCGGCGCTTGCCCGGTCGCGGCGCCGGCTCAGGCGGCGAAGGCCGCCAGTGCCTCGCTCAGCTCGGCCGGGGCGACGTCCTCGGCCAGCGCGGCCACCGTCTGCCCATCGACCACGATGTTCGCGCCCTCGACGGCGAACGCTGTGCCCTGCTTCAGCGCCGCCACCACCGCGCCCGCCTCGCGCGGCGAAGCAAAGCCCGCACCCTGCAGCAGCAGGCGGCCGTCGGCGTCGACCAGCTTGAAGTGGAAGCGGCCGTCGGCCTCGCGGTACTGCTTGAACTGCGGCAGCGCGGCCTTCGCCTTCTCCGCCTTCGCCGCCTGGGGCACGCTGGCCAGGTTGCGCAGGCCAACGGCGTGGCGCAGCTCGGCGAGGAAGGGGGTGGCGATCGCGCGCGCCTTGGCGGCGCCTTCGTGCAGGTGTTTCTCGATGCGCGCCGGCTCGGCGATCAGCGCCAGGTAGTGCTCGCGCATCGGCGCCACCGCGGCCTCGATGCGCTCGAACAGCGCCTGCTTGGCGTCGCCCCAGGCGATGCCCTCGTCGAAGGCGGTGCGCATCGCGCGCGTCTCCTCGGCGGTCGAAAACGCCTGGTGGAGCTGGAACAGCGCCGAGCCGTCGGCGTCCTTGGGCTCGCCCGGCGCCTTGGAGTCGGTGACGATCGAGAAGATCAGCTTCTTGAGCTCGGCGGTGGGCGCGAACAGCGGGATGGTGTTGTCGTAGCTCTTGCTCATCTTGCGGCCGTCCAGCCCGGGCAGGGTGGCGACCGAGGCGTCGATGGCGGCCTCGGGGAGCACGAAATGCTCGCCGTAGATGTGGTTGAAGCTGCCGGCGATGTCGCGCGCCATCTCGATGTGCTGGATCTGGTCGCGCCCGACCGGCACCGAGTGCGCCTTGAACATCAGGATGTCGGCGGCCATCAGCACCGGGTACATGTACAGGCCCATGTTGACCCCGGCGTCCGGATCCACGCCCTCGGCGGTGTTGCGATCCACCGCCGCCTTGTAGGCGTGGGCGCGGTTGAGCAGGCCCTTGCCGGCGACACAGGTGATCAGCCAGGTGAGTTCCGGGATCTCGGGGATGTCGGACTGGCGGTAGAACCACACGCGGTCGGTGTCGAGCCCGGCGGCGAGCCAGGTGGCGGCGATCTCCAGCGTCGAGCGCTGCACGCGCAGCGGGTCGGTGGTCTTGATCAGCGCGTGGTAGTCGGCCAGGAAGTAGAAGCTCTCCACCCCGGGCTGGCGGCTGGCGGCCACCGCCGGAC
The DNA here is from genome assembly GCF_034003485.1 of Thauera sp. Taxonomy (GTDB): domain Bacteria; phylum Pseudomonadota; class Gammaproteobacteria; order Burkholderiales; family Rhodocyclaceae; genus Thauera. The sequence continues at coordinate 44,025 of NZ_JAVEYL010000021.1, read as the reverse complement.
GGATGGCGCCGGCGTAGTTGCCGAGATGGGGCGTGCCCGAGGTGGTGATCCCGGTGAGGACGCGCTGGACAGTCATGGATCGCTCCGGCTCAAACTGGACAAAGACCGCGAGTTTAACGGCTTCGGCGCGTGCGGATAAGGCAGATCGCGGGCGATCGCAAACCATGCGGGTGGCGCGCCTGCCGTGGGAGCGGGCTTGCCCGCGAATGGCGCGTTCCGGACCACCGCCTTCACGGGCAAGCGCCCTCCCACAGCGCCGCCTCCGATCCGCGACCGCTTTCTGGCGGATCGGTCGCGTTCACTCCTTCCAGCGCAGCGACAAGCGCGCACCGCCGCCCGGCGTCAGCTCGACCCAGTGCTCCTGGGTCGCGCCGGCGTAGGTCGCGGTGATCCGGTAGCGCCCGGGCGCGGGAACGTCGAGCTGGCCGATCGGCCCGCAGGATGATTCGACCCTGCGGTCGGCGAGCGGATCATCCACCCGCGTCGCCACGTCGGTCACGAAGCCGCCCTCGGTGGTGGAAAAGAACAACGTGAGCGCATGCATCGCGACCTCGGCGCGCATGCGCTCCGACTCCTCGAGGCCGATACCGCCGCACTCGAGGCGCAGCGCCGGCTCGTCCCCAGCCACGACCTGGGCCGACGCCGGAACAACGGGCACGAGCAGGACGAACGCGAGAAGGAGGGCGAAGCGATTTCCGGCAAGGGTGTTCATATAGGGCATTTCCCGTCAGCACCCGAATCGGGCACCTGCATTGTTGCCGCACGGCCGACGCAGGGCAAGCCGGCGGATCAGACGGCAGTTGGCCGCAGCCACTCCTGCGGCCACTCCTCCATCGGCTGTGGCCGCCCGTACAGGTAGCCCTGGAAGCCGGTGCAGCCCTGCGCCTTCAGGAATGCAGCCTGCTCGACCGTCTCCACCCCCTCGGCGATGACCCCGAGTGCGAGCGATGCGCTCATGCCGAGGATGGCGCGGACGATGGTTTCGCTGCTCGCGTCATCGAGCATGTCGCGAACGAAGGACTGATCGATCTTGAGCTGATCCAGGGGCATGCGCTTGAGGTAGGACAGCGACGAATACCCGGTGCCGAAGTCGTCGAGCGCGAAACGCAGGCCGCGCACCTTCAGGTAGGCCATGCGCGCGACCGCCTCGTCGCGGTCGCCAAGGATCACGCTCTCGGTCAGTTCGAGCTTCAGGCCCGCCGGATCCACGGCGTGGCGTTCGACACAGGCGAGCACCTGGTCGACGAAATCGGGCTGGTGGAACTGGCGTGCGCTGACGTTGACCGAGATGCTCAGCGCCCGCGTTTCCGGCTGCGCCTGCCACGCCGCGAGCTGGGCGCATGCCGTATCCAGCACCCATTGACCGATCGGCACGATCAGGCCGGTTTCCTCTGCGACCGGGATGAACGCCGCCGGCGACACGAACCGCCCGTCGTCATCGACCCAGCGGATCAGGGCCTCCGCCCCCGTGACCCGCCCCGCGGCGTCGACCTGGGGCTGATAGAAGAGGCGGAACGCGGCGTTCGCCAGCGCCGCGCGCAAGCCTTGCTCCATGGCCGCGTGAGCGTCCACCAGCGACTGCATCTGCGGGCTGAAGAAGCGGATGGTGTTGCGCCCTTCGTCCTTCGCGGTGAACAGCGCCACCTCGGCCTGCTTGAACAGATTCTCCTGCGACCACTGCCGGCCCTTGAACAAGGTGATGCCGATGCTGTGGGTGACATAGCTCAGGGTGACGGAACCCTCGAGTGCGTATGGCTCGTTGAGCTTGCCGTGGATCTCTCGGGCCAGCGCCTCGGCGCGCAGCAGCGCATCCTCCACACATTCGCCCAGATTCTCGACGATGACGCCGAAGTCGTCGTCGCCCTGGCGTGCGATCGTAGCCGCCTCGTCCACGACCAGGCGCAGCCGGCGGGCGATTGCGCGCAGCAATTCGTCGCCGAGCACGTGACCGCGGGTATCGTTGAGCTGCTTGAAACGATCGATGTCGAGCAGCAGCAACATGCCGAACGCGCCACTGCTGGCACTGGCCAGGATCGCATGCTGCAGGCGGTCGCGCAGCATGGCGCGGTTGGGGAGCTCGGTGAGCGGGTCGTGGTAAGCCAGGCGGTGCACCAGCTCTTCCGAACGCCGACGCAGGGTGATGTCCTCTTTGACGGCGACATAATTGGTCACCGCCCCGGCTGCATCGCGAATCGGTGCGACGGTGGCAAGCTCGATGTAGATCGAACCGTCCTTGCGGGTGTTGTGGAACTCGCCCCGCCAGACTTCGCCGCGCAGCAACGTTGCCCACAGGTCCTGATAGGTGGTAGTCGGAGTGGCGCCCTGGTTGAGGATGCGCGGATTGCCGCCGATCAGCTCCTCGCGCGCGTACCCGGTGTTGCGTACGAATGCGTCATTGACGTACTCGATACACCCCCCGGCGTCGGTGATGACGATGCTCTCGGGGCTTTGCTCGACTGCCATCGAAAGGCGGCGGAGTTCCTGATCGCGCTCAGCCAGCGCCGCCTCGCGCCGCTCGAGTCCTGCCGCCATCCGATTGATGCCCTTCTCCAGCGCACGCAACTCGCGCACGGACGAGCCGACCTCGACTCTCGCATCGAGGCGACCTCCACCGATCGTCTCGACCACTTCACGGACGCGCCGCGCCCATCGCCCGATCAAGGCATGGACCACCAGGCGCGCAAGCACGGCCGACACCAGGGTGACCAGCGCGAGCAATGCGACGCGAATGCGGAAGACTCGGTCGATCTCGCCCAGCGTGGCTCCGAGCGGCGCGCCGATGGCAACGAAGATATCGTCCCCGGCAAAGCTGACGCTGCGCGCGCCATAGAGGCGGACCTGGCCACCCGCATCGGTTACTTCGGCGGGGCGCTCCGACGTGCGCGCGATGCTCAGCAACGCGGCCATTTGCGCGGGCGGAAGCGCCTGACCCTGCTCGCCCATCGACGAGCCCGCGAGGAGCAGACCGTCACGCGAGATCAGATTGGCCTCCCAGCCCGCCGGCAGCCCGTAGCCCACGATCAGGCGATCGAACCAGCGAAAACCGATCGACGCAAACAGCGTCGCGCGCAGTGTGCCGGCCTCGTCCCGCACCGGGTAGCCGAACACCAGGCCAGGCTGGCCGGAGATGCGGCCGATGACGAACTCCCCCTGCGTCAGGCCCGTAGCCGAACTCGCGTCGGAAAACCACTTCCGATCCTGCACCGATGTCGCGCTGACGGCGCCCCGGCCGCTGCAGAAAACGCGTCCGTCAGGCAGGGCCGCGCCCAGGTTGTTGTACTCGCTCAGGGTTGCCAGCATCCGCCCCGCCAGCGCCGAGCAGGCTCGCGGCTCGATCTCCTGCAAATCGTTCGCGCGCGACATGACCTCAAGCGTGCCCTGCACCGATTCCAGCGCGAGCACTTCCTGCTGTTCGGACACGGACAGCATGCGCAGCACATTGGCCTCGAGCTCGCCCGCCCGTTCGTGCCGCTGCGCCTGGTAGTCCAGGGCCACCATCGAGAAGATCGGCAGCACGGCGACCAGCACGACGGCCCACAGACGCAGATTGAGCGACATCGGCAGCCTGCCCTTCATCCTTGCCTCTCAAGAAATGGACCACGCCCGGCACCTGGCCGTCGTGTGCGAACTGCATGCTGCAGCAACAACTCAATTTGGGCAATGACGAAATCCGGCGCTCCCTGTAATCATGCACAAACCGGCGGAAAGAGCCCTCACGAAGACCGATAGAGCGGCCGCAGCGCAATCAGCCCCAGCACCGGCCCGGGCAGCAGCACCCACGCCACGCGGTCACCGATCAGGGGCCACAGGCGGGTGGTGAGTTCGATCGACGCCATCGTGATCGCGAACCCGATCGCGTTCTGGAAGGCGAGCGCGCTGCCCACGCTCTCCGGCGCGCAGGCGCGCGCGGACAGGGCCGAGAAATGCGGCGAATCGGCGACCACGCTCGCGCCCCACACCAGCATCAAAGCGGCGAGCAGCAGCGGCGGCCAGCCGGCGGCGAAGGGGTAGATCGCACAGCACAGCGCCGACACCGCCAGCGCGAGCGCCGCGACCCGCGCGCTGCCGATGCGCCGGCTGAGCACACCGCCGAGCACACAGCCGGCGGCGCCGATCCCGATCACCGCGAACGCCGGCCCGGCGGACGAGCCCGCCTCGGCCCCGCGTGCGGCCGTCACCAGCAGCGGCACCAGCGTCCAGAACGCGTACAGCTCCCACTGGTGGCCGAAGTAACCGAAGGCCGAGGCCCGGAAGCGCGGATCGCGCAGCGCATACAGGCCTTCTCCCAGGCGCAGCCGCGGCGCGCCGGCGCGGCGGGCGAGATGCGGCCCGTCGCCGAGCACGAAGATCATCACCGCCGCCAGCAGCGCCAGCACCGAGGACACCAGCAGGGTCGCCTGCCAGCCCCAGCCGACGTCGAGCGCGCGCACCCCGTGGGGCAGCGCGGTGCCCAGGGTGAGCATGCCGACCAGCCAGGCGAGCGCCGCGCCCGCATGCTGCGGCACCCAGCTCACCACCAGCTTCATGCCCAGCGGGTACACCCCGGCGAGCGCCAGCCCGACCACGAAGCGCCAGGCCAGGCCTTCGCCCAGGCCGTGCGCGAGCAGCGCAAATCCGGCGTTGGCCACGGCACCGAGCACCGCACACACGGCGAAGATCCGGCTCGCCGCAAAACGGTCGGCCAGGCCGCTGAGCGAAAACCCGAGCGTGCCGAGGATGAAGCCGAGCTGCACCGCGATCGTCAGCCGCCCGATGTCGGCCGCCTGCAGCGCCCACGCGCGCATCAGGTCGTCGCCCGCGCTGTTGGCGGAGAACCACAGCGAGGTGCCGAAGAGCTGGGCGATGACGATGACGGCGAGGGGAGATGAGCGCATGGCGTGGCAGTGTGCGGCGGCGGGCGCAGGCGCTCAAGCGGGGAAATCCCTTGCGGCAGCCCCAGCGCAACTCGCCAAGGCGTGCCGCCTGTCCTTGGGTGCCGACGCCCGAAGCGGCTACCATTGCGGCTTTCATCCGCCCGCATCGACAGGCGCCCAGGCGCCGGTGGACTACCCTTCACCACACTGATCAACCCCGCCCATCGTGACCTCGCCCCGCCCCGAACGCCCGCGCGTCCCCCTCATCACCGTCGGTCTGCGCCCTCACCCCACCAGCCCCGATGCCGGCACCCCCGCTGCCGGCCCGGTCGGCCGTCTGCTGGCGACCATGTTTGCGCCGCCCGAAGGCGGTGCGGTGTTCGAGTTCCACCTCGAGGACACCCGCCTCGGCAAGCTCGCCATCCCCGCGTCGATCCCCGAAGCGCAGCGATCCAGGCCGGTGGACGGGCTGTGGCAGCACACCTGCTTCGAGGTCTTCCTCGGCGTGCCCGGCGAGCCGCAGTACCGCGAGTACAACTTCTCGCCCTCCGGGCAGTGGGCGGTGTACGCCTTTCGCGCCTGGCGCGAGCGTGACCAGGATTTCGCCCCCGCCGCGGCACCGGAGATCACCTGCACGCAGGAAGACGGCACGCTGGTGCTCGAGGCCTACCTCCCGCCCGAGCTGCTGCCGACGGTGCCGGCTGGCAGCGACCTGCAGGTGAACCTGGCCGCAGTCATCGAGCGCAAGGACGGCCAGTTCGAGTACTGGACGCTGCGTCACGTCTCCGCCCAGCCCGACTTTCACGCCCGCGACACCTTCGTGCTGACCCTGGCCACCGCAACGCACAGGGCGAACTGAGCGCATGGCGAACCCCGTCCGTTTCGGCCTCGACCGCCTGCTCGCCGAACCCGCGCTGCGCCGCCCGCTCGCTGGCCGCCGCGTCGCCCTGCTCGCCCACCCGGCCTCGGTGACGCGCGCGCTCACCCACTCGCTCGACGCGCTCGCCGCGCTGCCCGAGCTCACCCTGTCGGCGGCCTTCGGCCCGCAGCATGGCCTGCGCGGCGACAAGCAGGACAACATGGTGGAGTCGCCCGACTACACCGACCCGCTGCTCGGCATTCCGGTGTTCAGCCTGTACGGCGAGGTGCGCCGCCCCACCGCGGCGATGATGGACACCTTCGACGTGTTGCTGGTCGACCTGCAGGACCTCGGCTGCCGGATCTACACCTTCATCACCACGCTGCGCTACGTGCTCGAAGAAGCAGCGAAGCACGGCAAGTCGGTGTGGGTGCTCGACCGCCCCAACCCCGCCGGCCGTCCGGTCGAAGGCACGCTGCTGCGCGAAGGCTGGGAGAGCTTCGTCGGTGCCGGCGCGCTGCCGATGCGCCACGGCATGACCATGGGCGAACTCGCCGCCTGGTTCGTCGCCACCCTGAAGCTCGACGTCGACTGGCGCGTGATCGACATGGAAGGCTGGCAGCCCGACGCCGCCCCCGGCTTCGGCTGGCCGCTGGGCGAGCGCAGCTGGATCAACCCCAGCCCCAACGCGCCCAACCTGTGGATGGCGCGCGCCTACGCCGGCACCGTGATGCTGGAGGGCACCACGCTGTCCGAAGGCCGCGGCACCACCCGACCGCTGGAGCTCTTCGGCGCCCCCGACCTCGACGCGCGCGCGCTCGTCGCCGAGATGCGCGCGCTGGCGCCCGACTGGCTCGCCGGCTGCGTGCTGCGCGAGTGCTGGTTCGAACCCACCTTCCACAAGCACGCCGGCAAGCTGTGCAACGGGGTACAGATCCACGTCGAGGACCCGGCGCACTACGAGCACACGACATTTCGCCCCTGGCGAGTGCAGGCGCTCGCCTTCAAGGCCCTCCGCCGGCTGCAGCCGGACTACCCGCTGTGGCGTGACTTTGCCTACGAGTACGAGCACGACCGCCTGGCGATCGACCTGATCAACGGCTCGCCGCTGCTGCGCGAATGGGTGGATGACGCGAATGCGACGCCCGCCGACCTAGATGCGCTCGCCTGTGCGGACGAGGCCGCCTGGCTCGACACGCGCCGCCCCTTCCTGCGCTACCCGGGCTGAACCGCCCGCTCAGCCACGCGGGCAAGCAGGACGCCCACGCTGGCCTAGAATGAATCTGAGCCTTCGCCCTGCCGCCGCCGCGCCCCGGGCGGCGCAGGTCCGCTCTCCTCTTCCTCCGGAGGTGATCGCCATGCTCGGAATTCCTGCCGTGCGCCCACTGGCCGCGGCCCTTGCCGCCGCCCTGGTGCTGGTTTCGGCGACCGGCTGCGAGAACATGCAGAAGCGCGACTGGGGCACCGCGATCGGCGGCATCCTCGGTGGCATCGCCGGCTACAAGCTCGGCAAGGACAGCGCCGGCGGCGCCGCAATCGGCGCGCTGGTTGGCGGCGTGGTGGGGCGCATGATCGGCCAGTACATGGACGACGCCGACAAGAAGCGCCTCGCCGAAACCATCGATGCGGCGCCGAGCGGGCAGACGGTGAGCTGGCACAACGACGACACCGGGCGCGACTTCGCGGTGACACCCACCTCGGACTTCTACGCCGACGCCGGCAAGGAGTGCCGCCGTTTCGACCAGGTGGTGTACGTCGACGGCCGGCGCGAGGTCATGGAAGGCGTGGCCTGCCGCACGCCGGGCGACGACAGCTTCGATTTCAGCGGCCAGTCCGCCTGAGCGCCTGCGCCGCCTGCGCAAGGAGTCTCCGATGAAACACACGATCGCACGCCGCAGCCTGTGTCTCGTCCTCGGTCTCGCGCTGGCCGGGCTGCCGCCCGCGGCGAGCGCGCAGGGCATCGAGCAGAACCCTTCCGGGCAAATCAGCGCGCAGCCTGGCGCGGTGCCCGCTCCAACGCCCACCCCGAGCCCCGCCGCGGGGACGAGGGATGGACCGCCCGCCCCGCCCAACGGCGGCGAGGGTGACGAGCGCCGCTCCGGTGGCGGTAGCAACTGGCTGATTCCGGCGATCCTCGTCGGCGCGACGGCACTGTTCGCGATCGGCAAGGCACTCTCCGAAGAGAAGACCGAGCAGCGTGACGACGACGCGGCCACCCGTGCCCTGCTGCGCGACGGTCCGCAGCTCGCCCCGCAGTACAACGGCAGCGCCTTCGGCGTGCGCGGCCTGGTGCGCGGCGGCTGGCCGGTGGTGGTCGATTACGCCCAGCAGCGCCCCGGGCGCGTTCTGCTGCGGATCGCGATCCCGGGCGCCGAGACCGTCACCTACCGGCTCGACAAGTTCGGTCCCGGTCGCCACGTGCTGCGCTTCGATCTGCCGCCCTTCCTCGGCGACCGCCTCAAGCCCGCGGTGATCGCGCTCACCGCGGCCGACCTCGACACCGGCCGCGAGACCATCGACGGCTTCAGCGTCCTCGGCCTGGGCATCGGCCCGCGCGCGGTGGGCTCGGTGGCGGTCGACCGGCTCGAATTCGATCCCGGCCTGATGCGCCCGGCGCGCGGGGAGACCGCCGGCTACGCCTTCCATTCACGCTCCGACTTCGACCACGCCGCGGTCGAGTTCATGCAGGTCACGCAGAGCCCGGACGGTGTGCGCAAACGCTACGTGCGCGGCCAGCGCATCGGCCCGGTGCAGCGCGAGCACCGCGTCGAGAGCGCGCCCACGCAGCGCTGGGACGGCCGCGACGAACAGGCGCAACTGTCGGCCGGCCGCCACCAGCTTCAGGTGCGCGTGTGGGACGACGGCGGCGACTGGGTCGGGGCGTGGTCGGAGTCGGTCGTGCTGGTGCAGTGAAGCACACGCCCCAAGCCGTTCAGGTGGGCGCCAGCCTGCCACGCCCCGCATGGGCGAACGCAGTAAGGCTGTGAGCGCAGTCTTTGTGGGGCGTGCCCACAGCGCCGCCAGCCACTAGGCCGTCAGCAGACGGCACCGTCGGGGCGCCCGTCAGTGCTCGCAGCCGCTCGCCGCGCGTTGCTCCGTGTGCATGAACTCGCACCACTCCGCGCGCGGGAGGGCACGGATCGCGCCGTGCTCGTCCATCGTCGTCGCGTTGCCGAGCGCGAGCCAGGCCGCCACGCCGGCGGCGCCGGTTTCGGCCAGCGGCCAGCGCCAGCGCCGCGCCTGCAGGGCATCCGCGGTGAGCAGGCCGTCGTCGATCGTCCCGCGCTCGGGAAACAGCACGTCCGAACGCAGCAGGGCGCTGAGGGGCCGGCCGCCGACCGCGTCCCACAGGCGTACGCTGCTGGCGCCCCACAGCACGACGCGCTCGCCGTCGAGCAGGGCACCGCCGCGCGCGCCCTCATCGAGCGCGAGCGGTGGCGACAGGCGGTCGCCGGGACCGAGACGGCGGACCAGCGGGCCCGCACCGAGCAAGGCGTATTCGCCCTGCGTGTCGAGCAGTTCGTAACCGTGCAGGCCGAGCGCGTCGAGCCGCGCCTTCAACGTGGCGTCCGGCGCCTGCGCACGCGGCAGGGCCGCGTCCGCACCCGGCGCCGCCGGCGCGGTGAGCTCGAGCGCCGGCTGCCGCCGCCACAGCCGCACGCTGCCGTTGTCCGCCCAGGTGAGGATCGCGCCGCCCGCCTCGTCGAGGGCCGCGCCCACGACACGGCCGGGGTGCTGCAGTGGCAGGCTCAGCGGCGTCAGCGTGCCGGCGTCCCACAGCCGCGCCCCCGTCGCCTGGCTCCAGGCCAGCACGCGGGTGCCATCGGCACTGGCCGCGGCCAGCACCGGGGCGTCGGCGAGGTGATGGCGGCCGCGCGCGGCCAGCTCGCCATGCTCCAGGTTCCAGGTCTCGAGCCACCCATCGGCGCCGGCAGTGACGAGCCGCCTTGCGCCCGCCAGCAGCAGCACCCGCGACAGGCTGCCCTCACGATCGAGCGGGCGCTCGATGCGCGCCGCGCCATCGGCCGCCTGCCACACCCGCAGCCGGCCGCGGCCAGCGCTCCACGACACCACCACGCCGGCTTCGGCATCGAAGCGCACGCCGTCGATCAGCTCGGGCGAGTTCCAGCGCGCGGTCACCCGGCCCACGGCCGGGTCGTGGCGAATCAATGCCGTGTCGCAGAAGCTGATCGCGCTGCGCCCGTCGGCGGCGACCTCCACCCCGCGCGGCGCGCAGGCGGTCTCCCAGGTCACGGTCGCGCCCGCCGCGTCCGCGCGCCAGAACTGGCCGGCGGCGCTCCAGGCCAGCAGCCCGCCACCATCGACGAAGGCCGCGCCAGCGAGCGCGCGGCCCGCGAGCAGATGCCCGCCAGGCGCGCCTTCGGGCAGATCCCACCGGCGCACACCGTCGTCGCCCCAGCCGACGAGCCGACGCCCGTCGCGGGCGCCGGCAATCCGCGCCACTCCGCCCTGTGCCAGCGCGCGCGGCGGCGCCCCCTTGCCCCACAGCCACACGCCACCGCCGGCGTCACGGGTGACCACCGCCCCGCCGGCGAGGACGAGCCCGTCCGCCACCGCATCGGGGTGCTCGAAGCGCGCACGCTGGCGGCCATCGGCCAGGTCGTACACGATCGCCTCGCGGCCGCGCCAGGCCAGCAGCACGCTCGGGAGCTCCCCCCTACGCCCGTCCACGCCATCCCGTGCGTCGCGTGCGTCTCGCCCATCCACGTCATCTGGCACGTGCGCCCCACCTTCCGCACCCGTCCACAGGCGCACGCCGTCCGGCGCGCCCGGCAGGGTGATCTCGCCCGCCAAAGCGACACCGCCGGCGAGCATGCCGATCGCGATCAGGGCGTTGTCGCGCGCCGGACCGTGACCGCCAAGGTCGGCCGCACGCGCGAGGTAGTGGGCAGCGCGCAGCGCGTCGTCGCCGGCATCGCGCGCGGCCAGCGCTCCGCTCCAGTAACTGTCGATGCGTTGCCGGGCGGCCTCGCGCTGCTGTTGCCAGAAGCCGGCGCCGAGCGCGGCCGAGGCGAGCACCAGCACGGCCAGGCCGCCACGTGCGCCCAGGCGGCGCAGGCGCGCACGACGCTCGGCCGCGGCACTGGCGTCGGTGTAGGCGCGCAGCGTCTCGCCGAGTTCGTCGGCGCGCTCGGCCTGCCAGCGCCGCGCCTCGGCGAGCGGGCCGCCACGCAGCAGCAGGCCGGTGTCGGCCGGCGCGCGCTGCCAGGCCTCGGCCGCGGCCAGTGCGTGCTGGCGCCAGAGCAGGAACACGCGGTCCTCGTCGAGCCAGCGGCGTAGCTGGTCCCAGGCCCGGAACAAGGCCTCGTGGGCCACTTCCAGCATGCGGGCGCCGCCCTCCTCCTGGCCGGACACCAGCAGGCGGGCGGCGACCAGGGCCTCGAGCAGCGGGTGCGCGGCCGCGGGCAGATCCTGCCAACGCGCCGCGCGCCGCGTGTAACCGCCCTCGGGCTCGACGCGCACCAGTTGGCGGAAGGCCTGGCGCAGCGCCGCGAGCACCTCGGGCGCCGGGGCCAGCGCGCCGAGCACCGCCTCGGCCTCGTGGCGGATCGCACCCTCCAGGCCGCCGAAGCGCGCGCGGTACTCGTCGAGGGTGAGGCGACGGTCGTCGCCGAAGTCGCGCCACAGCCGGTTCAGCGTGAACGCGAGCAGCGGCAGCGCGTCGGGGCTGCCGGTGTCGTGCGCGACCGCCTCGACCAGGCCATCCTCGAGTTCGAGCCCGGCGACGCGCGCCGGAGCGGTGATGATCTCGGCGAAGTGACTGGCGCTCATCGGCGCCAGCGGCTGCTGGCGGAAGGGCAGCGCGCCCCACGCCGGATGCGCCTGCAGCGCGCCGACGTAATCCGCGCGCAGGGTCGCCAGGCAGTAGAGCTCGCCGGCCTCGGGAGCCAGCGCCGCGCGCAAGGCCTGCACGAAGCGCGCCGCGGCCTCGGGTGCGCTGGTGGTGACGAGCTCCTCGAGCTGGTCGACGACGAGCAGCACCGCCGGCCGCCCCGGCTCGGCGGCGAAGGCCGACGCGAGCGCCGCGCCGAGCGCCGCCGGCGTGTCTGCAGGCGCGGGTTGGCTCGGCAGCAGTAGGTGCGCGAGTTCCTCGTCGGGTTGGCGCAAGGGTCGCATCGGGGCGAGCACGCGCCAGTCGGGCATGCGCGCAATACGCGGCAGCACGCCGGCGCGCACCAGCGAGGACTTGCCGCTACCCGAGGCGCCGACCACCACCAGCAGGCGCTCGCCGCCGTAGCGGCGCATCTGCGCCAGGGTGTCGAGGCATCGGCGCTGCTCCTGCTCGCGGCCGAAATACACCGCCGCATCGGCGGCCTGGAAGGGCGCGAGGCCGGGATAGGGCGCGCGCCCGCGCTCCCACGCGAAACTGTCGGCCGGGTCCAGCCCGGCGCCGCGCATGCCGCGCCAGAGCCGGGCGTAGCCGTCCTCCGCGTCGGCGCGCAGATCGACCACCTGGGTGTCGACCAGCAGCGGGCGCAGGGTGCATTCGCCGATCAGCACCGGGAACAGGTGCTTGCCGAGCGCACGCGCGTGGGTGATCTCGGCAAAGCACCAGTCGGAAGCCATCGAGTGCGCGCTGCACAGCACCACCACGCCGCTGCAACTGCGCAGCCGGGCGTAGATCTCGCGCTCCCAGTCGCGCCCGGCGGGGATGCCGTCGGCGGGGTCGAAGTCGAGAAACAGCGACTGGTAGCCCTGGGCGCGCAGGCGCGCGGCCATCTCCTCGGCCGCCTGCCGGTCGCGACTGCTGTGGCTGATGAAGATCCCCGACACCGCCGCCCTCCCGCACACCTGCCATACCGGACCGCAGCATGCGCCCGCCGGTGCAGGCCGCCAAGCCCCGGGGGCACCTCTCGAGCCAGGCCTTGCTCGACCTCCTTGCGCTCGCCCTTGAGCGCCCCCCTTCTCGCCGCCCCCTTTTTGCCGCCCCTTCCTGCGCTACCCGGGCTGCGCCACCAGGCCGCGCGCCTCGGCCAGCGCCGCCTCCAGATCATCGCGCAGGAGGCCCGCGGGCAGGTGCGGCGCGCGCAGGCGCAGCAACTGCTCGAAGATGGTCGGCGGCACCACGACGAGGGCAGCGATCGATTGCGCCTTGAGGCGCTCGATCATCTCCTCGAGCGCAAACTGCGCCGACAGGTCCATGAACGGCACCCGGCTGCAATCGAACACCGCCACCCGGGTGCCGATCACCTGATCCACGCGGTCGAGCAACTGGCTCGCCGAACCGAAGAAGAAGGCGCCGTCGATCTCGATGACGCGGATGCCGCTCTCCAGGTCCGCATCGAGGCGCCCGCCGTCGTCCGCCGGGTCCCGATGCAGCGGGCGCACGCGAAAGCTTGCCTGGCGCGCGAGGCGGTGGATGATCAGCATCATCGACAGCACCACCCCGGCGCCCACCGCCACGATCAGGTCCACCAGCACGGTGAGCACGAACACGGCCCCCATCACCGCAACGTCGGCGCGCGGTGCGGTATGTACCAGGCGCAGCATGCGGTAGTCGAGGATGTCCACGCCGACCTTGATCAGGATGCCGGCCAGCACCGCGAGCGGGATGCGCTCGGCCAGCGGCCCCAGCCCGAGCAGCAGCGCGAGCAGGAACAATGCATGCACCACGCCCAACGTCCGCCCACGCCCGCCCGACTTGATGTTGATCACCGTGCGCATGGTCGCGCCCGCCCCCGGCAGTCCGCCGACGAAGGCGCACAGCAGGTTGCCGACGCCCTGGCCGATGAGTTCGCGGTTGGAATGATGACGGGTGCGGGTGATCGAGTCGGCGACCAGCGAGGTCAGCAGGCTGTCGATGCTGCCGAGCAGGCCGAGCGTGATGCCGAGCAGCAGCACGGTGGTCCAGGTTTCGAGCGTGAATGCGGGCAGCACCAGGCCGGGCAGCCCGCTCGGGATATCACCGATCACCGGCACCGAGAAGCCGGCGACGACCGCGAGCGCGGTCATGGCGACCAGCGCCACCAGCGGCGCCGGCACGATCCGGCTCACTGCCATCGGTGTGCGGAACACGATCAGCAGGGTGAGGAAGCCGAGCAGCAACGCCTCGCCGTTGACCTGCGCCAGCACGCCGGGCAGGCCGATCACCGCGGCCAGCGGCGAGGACGGCGGCGGCGCACCGACGAGCGGCGCGCTCTGCAGCAGGATGATGATGACGCCGATGCCGCTCATGAAGCCCGACACCACCGGATAGGGGATGAAGCGCACCAGCACGCCCGCGCGCAGCAGGCCAAGCCCGATCTGTACCAGCCCGCCGATCATCACCGCGGCCATCGCCACCGCCAGGTCGCCACCCACCACGGAGAACGCGGAGGCGAAAACCACCGTCATCGGCCCGGTCGGCCCGGAGATCTGCATGCGCGTGCCGCCGAGCAGCGCGGCGACGAGGCCGAGTACGATCGCGCCGTACAGCCCGGCCGCAGCCCCCGCGCCGGAAGCCACGCCGAAGGCGAGCGCCAGCGGCAGGGCGACGACCCCCGCGGTGAGCCCGCCGAAAAAATCCCCCTGCAGACGGCCGAACGGCGAGCCATGCGCAATCATGAGCGCCTCGAGTCAGAGCACGCGTCCGGGCGGTTCGGACGCTTGCACCGGAGCTTTTTCCAGCCGCCTTGTTTTGGGCAACGATGTGGCAAAAATCGACCGTCCGCAAGCCCCCGATGCGCCTTTCGCGCGCCGTCTTCCCGTAGCATTGCGCCTGCGGCCAACGCGTCGGTGACATCAAGCCCGCTTTCCAAGCGCGGCCGCGGCTGCTCAATCCACCACAGGAGTTTTCGACCGATGATCAAGCACGGCCTACAGATCTTCGCCTGCAACGCCAGCCGTGATATCGCGGGCGACATCGCCCAGCGCCTTGGCCTGCGCCTCGGGCAGCTCGAGATCTCGCGCTTTTCCAACGACAACCTGCGCGTGCAGATCCAGGAGAACGTGCGCGAGCGCGACGTCTTCGTGGTGCAGTCCTTCACCGAGCCGGTAAGCGAGCACATCATGGAACTGATGATCACGCTCGATGCGCTGCGCAGCGCCTCGGCGCAGCGCATCACCGCGGTGATCCCCTATTACTCCTACGCGCGCTCGGACAAGAAGGACGCGCCGCGCATCTCGATCACCGGCCGCCTGATCGCCGACCTGCTGCAGACCGCCGGCGCCAACCGGGTGCTGACCATGGACCTGCACGCCGACCAGGTGCATGGCTTCTTCAGCGTGCCTGTCGATCACCTGACCGCGGTGTCGATGGTCGCCGAGCACTTCCGCAACCGCTACGACCTGTCGAACATGGTCGCGGTCGCCACCGACGCCGGCGGTGCCAAGCGCACCGGGCGCTTCTCGGAGAAGCTCGGCATCCCGATGGCGATCATCGACAAGCGCCGGGTCTCGGACACGGCGGTCAAGCAGGGGCACGTAGTCGGCGAGGTCGTCGGGCGCGACGTGGTGATCTTCGAGGACGAGATCGCCACCGCAGGCACGCTGGTGTCGTCGGTGGCGACGCTCAAGGCCGCCGGGGCGCGCAGCGTGCATGCCGCCGCCACCCACGGCGTGCTGTGCGGGCCTGCGATCGAGCGCCTGCGCGATGCGGCAATCGACTCGATCGTGGTCACCAACACGGTGAGCCTGCCCGCCGACAAGCGCCTCGACAAGCTCACCGTGCTCAACGTCGCGCCGCTGTTCGCGGCCGCGATCGAGCGCATCCACAGCGGGCAGAGCGTGGGCGTGCTGTTCGAGTGAGGCGCGTCGCGGCGCCCACCGCATGCTCAGTTGAGCACGAAGTCGGCATCCGGCTGCGGGGCAGGCGGCGGCACCTCACCCAGCAGTTCACGTAGGCTCGCGTCGATGGCGGCGACGATGGCATCGAGCGCCAGGTCGTTCGCCATCGTGCCGAAGGGCTCCTCGATCTCGTCGCTGAGCGCTTCCAGCGCAAAGAAGGTGTAGGACACGAACCCCACCACCAGCGGCGTCATCCAGCCGGTCGTATCCACCAGACCGAAGGGCAGCAGCATGCAGTACGAGTATGAGCTGCGATGCAGGATCACCGAGTAGGTGAAGGGCAGCGGCGTGTTGGCGATGCGCTCGCAACCGCCCAGCGCGGCCGACAGCTCGTCGACCGAGCGCTCCATGTGCTGGGCCAGCATCGGCGACAGACGGCCTGCATCGCGCACGCCGCGTATCCATTGACCGAGCCAAAGCAGCACCAGTGCGGGTGCGAAGCGCGCGGTCCGCACGCGCGCAAGCACCTCTTCAGGCAGCAGCCCGTGGAGCCCTTCATCACGCGGGCGGCCGCGCAACTGGTTGCGCATCGTGGTCGCGAAGGCGATCAACCCCAAAACGAAGGGTCGTACATCGACGTCGTCGTTGGTCAGCGTCAGCGCATGCCGCGAGAGATTACGCGCCTCGACCAGCACCACCCCCCAGAACTTGCGCGCCTCCCAGTAACGGTCGTAGCTGGCGTTGATGCGAAAACCCAGGAAGATCGCCAGGGCGACCCCCATCAACGAGAACGGCGCCGAGGTCAGCGTGACCTTGATGTGGAAGAGCTGACCGTGCGCGACCACCACCGCGCACGCCAGTAGCAGCACGAAAAGCTGCTGCGGCAAGATGCGCCGCAACAACGAGCCGCGGCGGACAAAGAGCAGGTGAATCCAGTGCGGGCGGGGACGAACGATCACGACGGGCAGACGCAAGAGAGGACGGAAGGGGCTGAATTCTGACAGCTTCCGTGCCGTGGCGAGGCGATATCCGCAGCAGAGGATCCCCGCGCAATGCAGCCCGAGGCGACCAGATGCTGGCGTCAATGGCGTTGATCCGGAGCGGCCCCTCACTCAGCCGGTCGCGCCGACACCAGCCAGTAGGTCACGCCCAGCGCGAGCACGATCACGCCGATCGCGAACAGGTACATCGGCTCCAGCGTGGTCAGGTCGAGCACGATGACCTTGCGCGCGATCGCCATCAGCGCGGTCGCGATCACCAGTTTGACGTGGATGACGTCGTCGCGCAGGTAGAGCGTGATGTTGACGAAGATCTCGATCGCGATCAGCACCGCCAGAAAGGCGGCGAAGACGACGAAGATGTCGTTGAGGTCGAGGAGCAGGAAGGGCGGGGCGGACAGCTTCTCGTAGAGCACGAGGACGACGTCGGCCACCGTCCACAGGATCACCGCCACCATCAGCACCGCGAGCACGCGGATCGCCTGGCGGATGACCCAGTGCAGGCGGTCGATCAGCGGATCGTCGACACGCTCGCCAAGGTGGTTGTCGTGCTCCGGCGGGCGCGCCATCTTCGGGGTGTCCATGTCCTCCTCCAGGGTGCCGGCATTGCGCCGCACGCTTCGCCGCGCCGGGCGTTGGCGCCCGGCGCGGCGATCGCGATCAGTTCAGACCGCTTGCGGCGACGCGCGCGCCCCACTTCTGCAGCGCCCGCGCGAGCACCTCGACCTCGGCCGTGGTCTCCACGCCGTCCGCGCTGACGATGTCCTGCATCGTGTGCAGCAGGGCGCGCTGCAGCGCCGGATCGGCGATGTCCTCGAGCAGCAGGTCGAGCACCTCGTCGGCCACTTTCAGGCGCATGCCGTCGAGGTAGTGCGCGCTCAGGAGCAGGTCGTCGCAGTACTCGCGCAGGATGCGCTCGAACTCCGCGCTGCCGAGCCCCAGGCGGCGAGCGAGGTCGGCTTCCATCAGGGCGTCGATCTCGTTGCGGTCAAGGCCGCCGTCGGCAAGCACGGTGAGGGCGAGCAGGCGGGTGGCGGCCGGGCGGCTGTCGGTTTCGTAGTGGCGCATGGTGCGGTCTCCTTGTTGTGTCGGGATGGCTGCAGGGGTCGGGTCGGCCGGGTGGGTAGACCCCGGTGCCACTGCAGACAGTTGCAGCCTAAAGGAGAAGTAATCGCACAAAAAGTCGATTATTAGTCGCTATATAATCTATTTTTTCGATGGAACGCCGGAGCCTGAAACGTGACCGAACTGAACTTCAAGCACCTGCGCTACTTCTGGACGGTGGCGCGGGTGGGCACGATCGCCGAGGCCGGCCGCGTGCTGGATCTGGCGCCGCATTCGATCAGCGCCCAGATCGCGACCTTCGAGGCCGCGCTCGGCGTCAGCCTGTTCCGCCGCGTCGGGCGCCGGCTGGTGCTCACCGAGGCGGGCGAGCGCATCCTCGGCCATGCGGAGCAGATCTTCGCGCTCGGCGACCAGATCTTGGACCTGGTGCGCGACGACACGCTGCGCCGTAGCCTGCCGTTTCGCATCGGTTTCCCCGATTCGATGCCCAAATCCGTCATCCACCGCCTGATCGAGCCCGCACTGCATGTGGAACGCCCCGGTCGCCTGGTGTGCCGCGAGGCACCGCTCGCCGAGTTGCTGGCCGAGCTGGCGGTGCACCGGCTCGACCTGGTGATCGCCGACCGGCCGATGCCGCCCGAGGTCAGCGTGCGTGGCTACAGCACGCTGCTCGGCGAGAGCACGCTGACGGTGTTCGCGGCGCCCGCGCTCGCCGCACGCCTGGCCGATGGCTTTCCGGCAACGCTCGACGGCGCGCCCTTCCTGCTGCCGGGCGAGGACGTCGCCCACCGTGGCGCGCTGCTGCAGTGGTTCGAGACGCAGCGCGTGCGCCCGTCGATCGTCGCCGAATTCGACGACAGCGCACTGATGAAGGCCTTCGCCCAGAGCGGCACGGGCGCGTTCGTTGCACCGACCACGATCGCCGACACCGTGTGCCACCAGTACGGCCTGGAGGCGGTCGGCGAGATTGCGGAGGTCAGCAGCGAGGTCTACGCAATCACCACCGAGCGCCGACTGTCGCATCCGGCGATGCAGGCGATCCGGGAGCGGGCGGGCAAAATGGGCTGATATATCAGCGTGCTACAATTCACACCTTTCCATTTGCACAAATTATTTTACACACCTCTGCGTGCACGCAAATGGTCCGCTCCCACCTCCCCCCCTGGAGACCCGACGCCTGACACAAACAGAAAATCCTCCTCCACCATCCGGATCCCGGTGTTCGCGCCGGCGGTCATCGTCACCTTCCTGCTGGTGGTCGGCACCATCAGCAACCCCACCCTCGCCGGCGAGATCTTCTCGTCCACGCTGGCCTGGATCACCAGGACCTTCGGCTGGTTCTACATGTTGTCGGTGGTGATCTTCCTCGTCTTCGTCGTCGCCATCGGCTTCTCGCGCTGGGGCAACATCAAGCTCGGCCCCGATCACGCCACTCCGCAGTACAGCTTCCCGGCCTGGTTCGCGATGCTGTTCTCGGCCGGCTACGGCATCGCGGTGCTGTTCTTCGGCGTGGCCGAGCCGGTGCTGCACTACGCCTCGCCGCCGCAGGGCGCGGCCGAGACCGTGGACGCCGCGCGCCAGGCGATGCAGATCGCCTTCTTCCACTAGGGCTTCCACATCTGGGGCATCTACGGCCTGGTCGGCCTGGTGCTGGCCTACTTCGCCTTCCGTCATGGCCTGCCGCTGTCGATGCGCTCGGCGCTGTACCCGCTGATCGGCGAGCGCATCTATGGCCCGATCGGTCACACGGTGGACGTCATCGCCATCCTCGGCACCCTGTTCGGCATCGCCACCACGCTCGGCCTGTCGGTCACCCAGATCAACGCCGGCCTCAACTACCTGTGGCCGTCGATCCCGGTCGGCACCACGGTGCAGGTGATCGCGATCGCGGTGATCACCGCGCTGGCGCTGATCTCGGTGCTCGCTGGTCTGGACAAGGGGGTCAAGAACCTGTCCATCCTCAACATGGTGCTGGCGGTCGCGCTGATGCTGTTCGTGTTCGCGGTCGGCCCCACCATCATGATCCTCGAGACCTTCCTGCAGAACACCGGTGCCTACCTCAACAACATCGTCGAGCGCACCTTCAACCTGCAGGCCTACTCACGCGGAGACTGGATCGGCAACTGGACGCTGTTCATCTTCGGCTGGACCATCGCCTGGGCGCCGTTCGTGGGCCTCTTCATCGCCAAGATCTCGCGCGGGCGCACCATCCGCCAGTTCGTGTTCGGCGTGCTGCTGGTGCCGTCGATATTCACCTTCCTGTGGTTCTCGATCTTCGGCGACACCGCGCTGCACCTGATCATGGTCGAGGGCTACAGCGCGCTCATCGACGAGGTGCAGGCGGATCACGCACTCGCCCTGTTCAAGCTCTTCGAGCGCCTGCCGCTGACCTCGATCGTGTCCTTCATGACGGTGATCCTGATCGTGACCTTCTTCGTCACCTCGTCCGACTCGGGCTCGCTCGTCATCGACGCGCTCGCCTCGGGCGGCGCGGCGAAGACGCCGGCCTGGCAGCGCGCCTTCTGGGCCATCACCGAAGGCGTGGTCGCCTCGGTGTTGCTACTCGCCGGCGGTCTCAAGGCGCTGCAGACCATGACCATCGCCAGCGCGCTGCCGTTCGCGATCATCATGCTCATCGCCGCCTTCGGCATGTGGCGGGCGCTGATCATCGAGGGCCACCGCGAGGTGTCGTTGCAGTCGCACATGGCGCGCAGCCGCACCGGCGCGGGCACCTGGAAGAAGCGCCTGGAAGAGCTGGTGCGCTTTCCGGCGCACGCGCAGGTCGACGCCTTCATCCGCGGCCCGGTCGCCGACAGCATGAAGCACGTGCAGCGCGAACTCGGCGCGCAGGGCTGGACCTCGGAGGTGGTGCTCGACGCCGATTCGGGACGCGCCTTCATCGAGGTGGTGAAGGAAGGCCAGATCGACTTCATCTACGATATCCGCATGGTCGAGTATGCGATGCCGGAGTACGCCTTCCCCGAGATCGCCGAGGACAACCCCAAGCACTACTACCGCGCCGAGGTCTTCCTGCGTCGCGGCGGACAGTCGTACGACATCTACGGCTACGAGGGCCAGCAGATCATCGACGACATCCTCGACCAGTTCGAGAAGTACCTGCACTTCCTGCACATCTCGCCGGGCAGCCTGCCGTGGAAGATGCAGGAGCACGACGACATGCTGACCGCGGCACCGGCCAGCGAAGCCACGCAGCGACGCTGAGCGTCGCCGCAGGCAAGCACAAAAAAGGCGCTGACGATCGGATTTCCGGTCGTCAGCGCCTTTTTTGTCGTCCGCCGCCAAGGAGCGTGGCGACTGCTCAGGCTTGTTGCTGGCCGCCCTGAGCCTGCTGCTCGGCGATCTCGGCGCGCACCTGATCCATGTCCAGACCGCGCACGCCATCGATGACCTGATTCAGCGCGTTCGCCGGTAGCGCGCCGGATTCGCGGAACACCATCACGCCTTCGCGAATCACCGCGATCGTGGGGATGGAGCGGATCTGGAAGGCGGCGGCGAGGTCCTGCTGGGCCTCGGTGTCGATCTTGGCGAAGACGATGTCGGGGTGGGCTTCGGACGCGGCCTCGTAGGTCGGGGCAAAGTTACGGCAAGGGCCGCACCACGCCGCCCAGAAATCGAGGAAAACGATCGGGTTCTGCCCGATGGTGTCGTTGAAATTGTCGGCGGTAAGTTCGACGGTTGCCATGTCAGCCCCTGTTTGATAAGCGATTCATGATGATACACGCGCAGGCACCCGCGCACCCGCCGGCGGCGGGCCGCGCGTGCGCGCTCAGAGCAGCGGCGCCAGCCAGCGCGCGGCCTCGGCGACCTCCATGCCGGTGCGACGAGCCCAGTCCTCGAGCTGGTCGCGGCCGATCTTCGGAATCGCGAAATAGTGGCTCTCCGGATGCGCGAAGTAGAAGCCACTGACTGCCGCGGCCGGCATCATCGCGTAGCTCTCGGTCAGCTCCATGCCGATACGCTCGCGCGCACCGAGCAGCTCGAACAGCGGCCCCTTGACGGTGTGATCCGGGCAGGCCGGATAGCCGGGCGCGGGACGGATGCCGCGGTACTGCTCGGCGATCAGCGCCGCGTTGTCGAGGGTCTCGTCCGCGGCGTAGCCCCAGCACTCGCGACGCACGCGCTCGTGCAGCCACTCGGCGCAGGCCTCGGCGAGGCGGTCGGCCATGCTCTTCAACATGATCGCGTGGTAGTCGTCGTGACCAGCCTCGAACTCGGCGAGCTTGGCCTCGATACCCAGGCCGGCGGTGACGGCGAAGGCGCCGACCCAGTCGGGCACGCCGGACTCCTTGGGCGCGACGAAGTCCGTCAGGCACCAGTGCGGCTTGCCCGCCGGGCGCTCGTGCTGCTGGCGCAGGCCGTGCCACACCATGGCCAGGTGCTTGCGGTCCTCGCCGGTGTAGATCTCGATGTCGTCGCCCACCGCGTTGGCCGGGAACAGGCCGAACACCGCCTTGGCCTGCAGCCACTGCTCGGCGACGATCTTGTCGAGCATGGCCTTGCCGTCGGCAAAGACGTTGCGCGCGGTCTCGCCCACCACCGCGTCATCGAGGATCGCGGGGAAGCGGCCGGCCAGGTCCCAGGTCTGGAAGAACGGGCCCCAGTCGATGTAGTCGACCAGCTCGCCGAGCTCGACGTCGATCGCCTGCACCCCGAGCATGTTCGGACGCGCAGGCTGGTAGTCGGGCGCCCAGCGGAAGGCGTTGGCGCGCGCGGCCTCGATGCCGACCAGTTGCACGCCCTTCTTGTTGGCATGCAGCACGCGGATCTTCTCGTAGTCGGCGGCGACCTCGGCCTTGAAGGCCTCGCTCTGCCCTTCGGAGAGCAGCGCGGTGACCACACCCACCGCACGCGAGGCGTCCGGCACGTACACCACCGGCTGGTCGTAATGCGGCGCAATCTTGATCGCGGTATGGTTGCGGCTGGTGGTGGCGCCACCGATCAGCAGCGGCACGGAAAAGCCCTGGCGCTTCATCTCGGCGGCGACGTGGCTCATCTCCTCGAGCGAGGGCGTGATCAGGCCCGACAAGCCGATCGCCTGCGCGCCGTGCTCCTTGGCGGCCTCGAGGATCTTCGCCGCCGGCACCATCACGCCGAGGTCGATGACCTCGTAGCCGTTGCAGCCGAGCACCACGCCGACGATGTTCTTGCCGATGTCGTGCACGTCGCCCTTGACCGTGGCCATGATGATGCGGCCCTTGCTGCTGGCGCCGGTGCGCAGCTTCTCGGCCTCGATGTAGGGAATGAGGTGGGCGACCGCCTGTTTCATCACCCGCGCCGACTTCACCACCTGGGGCAGGAACATCTTGCCCGCGCCAAACAGATCGCCGACCACGCTCATGCCCGCCATCAGCGGGCCTTCGATGACGGCCAGCGGCGGCTTGCCCTCGGCCTCGAGCTTGGCGCGCACCTCCTCGGTGTCGGCGACGACGAACTCGGTGATGCCCTTGACCAGCGCGTGACTCAAGCGCGCCTCCACCGACCACGCGCGCCAGGCCAGATCCTGCGCCGACTCCTTGGCCTGGCCCTTCACCGACTGCGCCATCTCCACCAGCACCTCGCCCGGACTCTGGCCGGACGCGGGCTTGCGGTTCATCACCACGTCCTCGACCTTCTCGCGCAGCACCGGATCGAGCTCGTCATACACGCCGAGCTGGCCGGCATTCACGATGCCCATCGACAGGCCGGCCTTGATCGCGTGGTACAGGAACACGGTGTGGATGGCCTCGCGCACCGGGTCGTTGCCGCGGAAGCTGAAGGACACGTTCGACACCCCGCCCGAGGTCTTGGCGTGGGGCAGGTTGTCCTTGATCCAGGCCACGGCGTTGATGAAGTCGACCGCGTAGTTGTCGTGCTCCTCGATGCCGGTGGCGATGGCGAAGATGTTGGGGTCGAAGATGATGTCTTCGGCCGGGAAGCCGGCGCCGCCCTCGGCCACCGGCCTGGTCAGCAGCTTGTAGGCGCGCTCGCAGATCTCGGTCTTGCGGCGGAAGGTGTCGGCCTGGCCTTGCTCGTCGAAGGCCATCACGATCACCGCGGCGCCGTAGCGGCGCGCGAGGCGGGCCTGGCGCAGGAACTCGGCCTCGCCCTCCTTCATCGAGATCGAGTTGACGACGCCCTTGCCCTGGATGCACTTGAGGCCGGTCTCGATCACCGACCACTTCGACGAGTCGAGCATGATCGGCACGCGCGAGATGTCGGGCTCGGTGGCGATGAGCTTGCAGAAGCGCTCCATGGCGGCGACCGAATCGAGCATCGCCTCGTCCATGTTGATGTCGATGACCTGGGCGCCGTTCTCGACCTGCTGGCGCGCCACCGCGAGCGCGTCGTCGAAGCGGCCCTCGAGGATCATGCGCGCGAAGGCCTTGGAGCCGGTAACGTTGGTGCGCTCGCCGACGTTGACGAACAGCGCATCGCTGCCGACGTTGAAGGGCTCCAGCCCGGAGAGGCGCAGCTTTTTCTCGATCGTCGGCACGGCACGCGGCGCCAATCCGGCGACGACTTCGGCAATCGCCGCGATGTGCGCCGGCGTGGTGCCGCAGCAACCGCCGACGATGTTCACCAGGCCGCTCTGCGCCCACTCCTGGATCTGCCCGGCGAGGTGCTCGGGGGTCTCGTCGTAGCCGGTGGGCGACAGCGGGTTGGGCAGGCCGGCGTTGGGGTGCGCCGATACATGGGTGTCACAGACGGTGGACAGCTCCTCGACGTACTGACGCAACTGGTCGGCGCCGAGCGCGCAGTTGAGGCCGAACGAGATCGGCTGCGCGTGCGACAGCGAGTTCCAGAACGCTTCCGCGGTCTGGCCCGACAATGTGCGCCCCGATGCGTCGGTGATCGTGCCCGAGATCATCACCGGCCAGCGCTTGCCCAGGTCGTCGAACAGCTTCTCGACCGCGAACACCGCCGCCTTGGCGTTCAGGGTGTCGAACACGGTCTCGATCAGCAGGAGGTCGGCGCCGCCCTCGAGCAGCGCCTTGGCCGAGTCGTAGTAGTCGTCGGCGAGCGCATCGAAGCTGATGTTGCGGTAGCCGGGATCGTTCACGTCCGGCGAGATCGACAGCGTGCGCGAGGTCGGGCCGAGCACGCCGGCGCAGAAGCGCGGCTTGGCGGGATTGTGCGCGGTGTATTCGTCGCACAACTGGCGCACCAGACGCGCGCCTTCGACGTTCAGCTCATAGGCCACCGACTCCAGCCCGTACTCCGCCTGCGACACGCGGGTGGCGTTGAAGGTGTTGGTCTCGATGATGTCGGCGCCGGCCTCGAGGTAGCCGCGATGGATGCCGGCGATGACCGCCGGGCGGGTCAGCACCAGCAGGTCGTTGTTGCCCTTGAGGTCCTTCGGGTGATCGAGGAAGCGATCGCCGCGATAGTCCGCCTCGCCCAGCTTCTCCTGCTGGATCATCGTACCCATCGCGCCATCCAGGATCAGGATGCGTTCGGCGAGAAGCTGGCGGAGTTCGGTGCTGCGGTCGGCTTGCATGGCTGGGTCCTCGGTCGTTCAACGGCTGCCGGGCAACGCCACGCACAAAAGCGAACGGCGCCACAAACCGGCTGAAGGTTTGTGAGCGCCGTTGATCGGTTGCCGAGCCTGGCCCGCACAGGTTCGGTGGGTCGCAGCGCTCCTCGGCAAGGCCCGGATTCTAGCCCTTGTCGCGCAGCACTGCCAAGATCACAACCCCGCACGGCGCTGCCACGGGCGCCGCTGTGGGCGTGAGGATCTGTGGGAGACCTGCTACCAGTACCAGGGATGCATGAAAGGATGCGGGTAGAAAGGGCGCGGATAGCCCCACCAGCCGCCACCCCAGCCCCAGGGGTAGGCGTAATACCCGCCCCTGCCACCGAATACCGCCCCATCGCGCGGATACACATAGGTCTGGCTGGTGCGCACCACCTTGTCGTCGATGAAATGCACGTTGAACAGCGTGGCGATGCCGGGGCCGTCATTGCGGATGTTCCAGTCCCAGACCGTCTCCCCGGAATTCGTGAAGCGCTGTTCGGAGCGGTGCGTGCCGAGCAGACGCGACACCTGCTCCCTGCTCATGCCGCGCTCGACGCGAGCGAGGTTTTCCGGGGCGAGCGCATTCCACTGCCGCAGCACGATGCCGCCCTGGTCTACCTGCACCATCAGGCAGGTCCAGCCGTTGGGCTGGGTCGAGTACTCGAGCGTGGTGGTGCCGTCGTCGTTGCTCCAGCGCCGGGTCGGCTCGCCGCGTGCGGCGAGTGCTTCGGCCTCGGTCGTGTAGGGGCGCGGCGGCTGGAAGGTGGCGCAGCCGGCGAGCGCGCCGGCCAGCAGCACGAGCAACAGCCAGCGCACGACGAGCGGCACGCTGCGCGAGATCGGATTCATGTGGGGAATCATGCAGGCCTCCCGTTCAACGCTTGTACTGGGTGTAGCGCCCTGTGCCGGTCACCCGGCCGTCGGTATTGAAGGACACGGTGAAGAACACCGGATCACTGGTCCCCGGCGCGCCATGCGAGATCCGCCACTCCCACACCGTCTCCTGCTTGAGCTGGAAGAACTGGCTCGAGGCCGGCTTGCCGAGCAGGCGGCGAACCTGGTCCCCGTTCATGCCGTTTTCGACACGCGCGAAGGTCTGCTCGTTCAACACCTGGTCGATGCTGCGCAGGATGTTGTCCGCACCGACCGTGATCATGAAGCACTCGATGCCTTGGGGCTGGCGGCTGAACTCCCAGGTCACCGAGCCGTCGTCGTTCTTCCACTCCATGTGCGGCGGACCGAAGCGCTCGCGCACCTCGGTCGCGGTGGACACGCCGGGTTGAAGTTCCTTGACGTTGATGTAGTCGCAGGCGGTGATGCCGATAGCCGACAACAGGCCGCACAGCCAGGCGATGACGCGTTTCATGCAGATTCTCCCGGTCGTCCCGCACAGATCGACATGTGCCGGCAGAGGACGGTGGCGACGACACAACCCGGGGCTGGGGGCCCCAGCAGACAAAGACGCCATCAGGATCCGCCATGACCGCCGGATTTGCAACGCTCGCAGCGTGAGCGTTTGCAATCTTCACGAGCACTGCGCGCCCAGGCCGGCAAAAGGGCAAGGGCCGGACAGGCACCCCCGTCCGGCCCTTGCCTGGGCCGCAGCCGGGCCGTATCACGGCCTGACCGCAGGCGCTCACTTCATGTCGGCGATCGACTCGTAGCCCGTGCCGCTGACCTTGAAGAAGGCGTAGCTGCCCGGCACGTCGCCGGCGGCATCGAACTCGTGGTCGCCGCCGGCGCCCTTGTAGTCGATGTCCTTGCCTTCGGCGATCAGCTGCTTGGCCTTGGCCCACTCGCCGGCCATGATCGGCTCGCCCGGCGCCATCGCCACCGCGCGCAGCGATTCGGCCAGCCTGGCCTTGTCGCCGCCTGCCTTCTCGATCGCCAGCGCGACCAGGAAGGCGGCGTCGTACGAGGTGGTGGCGAACACCGCGTCGATGTTCTCGCCCGCGGCCTTGTAGGCCTTGTTGAAGTTGTCGAGCGAGGCCGAGGCTTCGCCCACCGGTGCGGAGACGAAGAAGCCGCCGAGGTTCTGCGCGCCGATCGACTTCACCAGGCCTTCGGACTTCATGCCGTCGGCGCCGACGAAGGTCTTGAAGAAGCCGTTTTCCAGGGCCTGGCGCAGCAGGCTGAGGCCGGTACCGTCACCGTAGTCGAAGATGATCAGCGTATCGGCGCCGCCGCGGGCGAGCGTGGCCAGCTCGGAGCGATAGGAGGCCTTGCCGTCCTCATGCCCCGAATAACCGGCGATGGTGCCGCCGTTGGCCTCGAACTCGGCCTTGAAGGATTCGGCCAGGCCCTTGCCGTAGTCGTTGTTCAGGTAGGCCACTGCGACCTTGTCGATGCCGCGCGCCTTGAGCGTGCGCGCCAGCGCCCGGCCCTGGTAATCGTCCGACGGCAGGGTGCGGAAGACGAGGTCCTTGTCGTTGAGTTTGGTGATCTCGGGCGAGGTGCCCGAGGGGGTGATCATCAGCACGCCCGCGGGGATGGCGACCGAGTTGGCGGTCGCGAGCACCGCGCCCGAGCAGGCCGGGCCGACGATGGCGAGCACACGGTCGATGTTCACCGCCTTGGTGGCCGCGTCGGTGGCGTTCTGCGGGTTGCAGGCGCTGTCGCCGAGCACGGCCTCGAGCTTGCCGCCCTTGAGGATACCGCCCTGCTCGTTGACGTGGGCCACGGCCAGCTTGGACGCCGCCGCCATCGGCGGGGCGAGCGCCGCGATCGGGCCCGAGATCGCCGCCATCAGGCCGATCTTGACGTCCTGGGCATGGGCCGGTGTGGCAAGGACCACGGCACCGAGCATGGCGCCGACCACTGCTGCGACTGTTCTTTTCTTCACCTTTGTCACCTCCTGAATGTGCCGAAGCACTGATGGACGATCCGGGCCCGCGGCGGGCCCGCTACGAATGTCGTGCGCGCCGGCGTTCAGCGATGCGGCGGCGAACCCGGCTGGCGCTCGGGCAGGATGCCCTCTGGCCGGAAGCGCAGCACCAGCTGCAGCGTCAGGCCGATGATGAACACGCGCGCGTACTTGGCCTGCACCGCGATCTCGGTCGGCAGGCGGTCGGTGAGCAGCTCGGACACCGACCAGATGATCCAGATCACCGCCGCGCCGAGGATGGCGCCGCGGTTGTTGCCCGAGCCGCCGAGGATCAGCATGATCCAGATCAGGAAGGTGGCGATCATCGGGTCGATCGCCTCGGGCGTGATCGAGCGGTTGAAATGCACGAACAGCGCGCCCGCCAGCCCCATCAGCGCCGAGCCGAACACGAAGGCCTGCAGCCGGCGCGCCTCGACCTGCTTGCCCATCGCCGCCGCGGCGAGCTCGTTGTCGCGGATCGCCCGCATCATGCGCCCCCAGGGCGATCTCACCTGACGCTCGACGAGCAGGTAGGCGACCAGCACCAGCGTGGCCACAATGGCCAGGTAGGCCACCTGCGAGGGCATGTAGTCGAGATCGCCGAAGGGGCGCGGCACGCCGGTCACGCCGCGCACGCCGCCGGTGAGCCAGCCCTCCGTGCGGATCACCAGGCGGATGATCTCGGCGATGCCGATGGTGGCGATCGCAAGGTAGTCGGAGCGGAAGCGCAGGCAGACCTTGCCGATCGGCCATGCGATCGCCGCCGCGGCCGCCATCGCCGCCAGCCAGCCCACCACCAGCGGCAGCTCGTAGCCGCCGAGCCGGCCACTCGCCGGCAGGCTGGTGAGGATCGCCGAGGCATAGGCACCGACCGCGAAGAAGCCCGCGATGCCGGCGTTGAACAGGCCGGTGAAGCCCCACTGGATGTTCAGCCCGAGCGCGAGCAGCGCATAGATGCCGATCAGGATGCCCATGAAGACCGCGTAGTTGGCGAGACCGAGCAGATCCATCAGAGCACCTTGCCGTTGAGCAGCCCACGCGGGCGGACGAGCAGGATCAGCAGCAGCAGCACGAAGGCGGTGGCGGCCTTGTACTGCGCCGGCAGGATGAAGATCGACAGTTCCTCGGCGATGCCCACGATCAGGCCGCCGAGCACCGCGCCCTCGACGCGACCGACGCCACCGAGGATCGCCGCGGCGAACATCGGCAGCAGCACCTGCCAGCCCATCATCGAGTGCAGCTCGTTGTTGATGCCGAGCATGAAGCCCGAGGCCGCGCACAGCGCGCCGACGATCGCCCAGGTCAGCATGGTGACCTTGCGGTTGTCCACGCCCGAGAGCCGCGCCAGATCGGGGTTGTCGGACATCGCCCGCATCGCCTTGCCCCAGCGCGAATGACGCAGGAAGAGCGTGAGGCCCACGACGATCAGCACCACCGCCGCCAGTGTGTACAGCTCGCGGTCGCGCAGCAGGAGGCCGAAGTAGTCGTCCGGGCGCACGATGCCGGTGGCGTAGGTGCGCGGATCGACGCCGAACACCACCTGCACCACCGCACGCAGCATCAGCGCGACGCCGAGCGAGGCCATCACGGTCATGATCTTGGGCCGCACCTTGAGGTAGTCGTAGAACAGCTTGTCGACACCGATCGCCACCACCGCGACCGCCGCCATCGCGATCGGCAGCGCCGTCCACGGGGTGAGCCCGGCGGTGACCAGGGCGAGCGCGATGAAGGCCCCGAGCGTGGCCATGTCGCCATGGGCGAAGTGCGCGAAGCGCAGGATGCCGAACACCAGCGTGATCCCGATCGCACCCACCGCATAGACCGAGCCGAGCACGATGCCGGGCACGAGGTGGAAGTTGAGGAAGTCCATGAAACTCATGAGCGCCGGACTCCCTTAGCCGCCGAGGAACATTTCGGCCACCTCGCGATCGGCGAGCAGGGCCTGTCCGGTGCCCTCGTGGCGGTTGGCACCGGTCGCGAGCACGTAGCCGCGGTCGCAGAAGGCGAGCGCCTGCTTGGCGTGCTGCTCGACGAGCAGGATGGATACCCCGGCGTCGCGCACGTCGCGGGTTATCTGGAAGATCTGTTCCATGTACTTGGGCGACAGGCCGGCGGTGGGTTCGTCGAGCAGCAGCAGTTTGGGATCGAGCATCAGCGCGCGACCCATCGCCACCATCTGGCGCTGGCCACCGGAGAGGTCGCCGGCGAGGTTCTTGCGCTTGGCCTTGAGGTCGGGGAAGAGGCCATACACGCGGTCGAAGGCGGCGGACAAATCGCCGCGGCGCAGGAAGGCGCCCATCTCGAAGTTCTCGTGCACCGTCATCTCGCGGAACACGTTGTCCACCTGCGGCACGTAGCAGATGCCGCGCTGCACGATGCGGTCGGGCGCCCAGGCGGTGATGTCCTCGCCATCGAACACGATGCTGCCGCCGCGCACCTTGAGCAGGCCGAACACGGCTTTCATCGCGGTGGATTTGCCCGCGCCGTTGGGGCCGACGATGACCACGATCTCGCGCTCGCCCACCGTGATGGACACCCCGTGCAGGATGTCGGCGTCGCCATAGCCGCCGCGCACCGCCCTCATGTCGAGCAGCGCCATCACAGATCCTCCCGGTGCAGTTCCTGCTCGCGCAGGGCCTCGACCTTGGGATCGTGCTCGGCGGCCTCGCGCTCGACCGCGGTCGGCGTCTCGCCGAGGTAGGCCTCGAGCACGCGGGAGTCGGAGCGCACGGTGTGGAAATCGCCCTCGATCAGCACCTTGCCCTCGGCCATGCACACCACCGGCGCGCACAGCTTCTCGATCATCTCCATGTCGTGCTCGATGAGGATGAAGGTGTAGCCGCGCTCGCGGTTGAGGATCAGGATCTTGTCCTCGAGCTTGCGCAGCAGGGTGCGGTTGACGCCGGCTGCGGGCTCGTCGAGCAGCACCAGTCTGGCGTCGGTCATCATCGTGCGACCGAGCTCGAGCAGCTTCTTCTGGCCGCCGGAGAGGTTGCCGGCGCGCTCGTCGGCGACGTGGCCGAGCTCGAGGAAGGCGAGCGTGTCGTCAGCCTTCCTGCGCACCGCCTCTTCGGCCGCGCGCACCTTGCCGGCGGCGAACCAGTTGGCAAACAGGTTCTCGCCCGGCTGGCCCGGCGGCACCATCATCAGGTTCTCGCGCGCGCTGAGGTTGTGGAACTCGTGCGGGATCTGGAAGGTGCGCACCAGGCCCTTGTGGAAGCGCGCGTCGGTGGGCAGCGCGGTGATGTCCTCGCCGAGGAAGCGGATCGCGCCCGCGGTCGGCTGCAGCGCACCGGCGATGAGGTTGAACAGCGTGGTCTTGCCCGCACCGTTGGGGCCGATGAGGCCGAGGATCTCGCCCTGCCTGACACACAAGCTGCAGCCGTCGACGGCACGAAAGCCGCCGAAGGCTTTGACCAGGCCGTCCACTTCGAGCATAGCGTCGGGGTTCCTTGCACCGGGCACGGCAGGATTCAAAAAACTGAAACGAAACCCACGTTAGCCGAAGCGCCAGAACGGAAACATCAGGGCCAACCACTACACTGCGCCGCAGGAGCACATCGGTTGTTCAGAATATAATTCTGCGCCCAACAATAAGGAGACCGGCGATGAAACACATCACCCCGACCGAGGCTTACGAACTGCAGCAGTCCAACCCCGACGCCCTGTTGATCGACGTGCGCAGCGAGATCGAGTACCTCTTCGTCGGCCACCCGGTCGGCGCCATCCACGTGTCGTGGAACGATGGCCCGGACTGGGAGGTGAACCCGAACTTCGTCGGCGAGGTGAAGAAGCTCGCGGGAAACGGCGGCCACCGCCCGCTGCTGTTGATCTGCCGCTCGGGCAACCGCTCCGAGGTTGCCGGAAACGCCCTGCTCGAGGCCGGTTTCAGCACCGTCTACAACGTCATGTACGGCTTCGAGGGCGAACTCGACGCCCGGCATCACCGCAATTCGGTCAACGGCTGGCGCCACGACGGCCTGCCCTGGGAGCAGTGCTGACCGCCACGCCGCGCGCGCTCAGCGCCGCGCCGCGGGCAGGCGCATCCACAGCCGCCACGCGACAAGGCCGGCCATGGCGAACAGCGCCATGCCGCTCGCGAGGCTGAAGGTGCTGCCCCACAGCAGCGGCGCCGTCATGCCGGCGGTCACCGCGTTGAGGCCGATCTGGAGGAAGCTCTGGCAGCTCGACGCCATGCCGCGGCGCGCCGGAAAGAGCTCGAGCGCAAGCAGGCTCATTGCCGGCATCGCGATCGACATCCCGCATGCGAACAAGCCGATCGGGAGCACCGATTGCGGCACGCCGGCCGGCAGCAGCCCCGACACGGCGAGGTTGAGCGCCACCGCGGCGAACATCACCGCGAATCCGGTCGCCACCGTGCGGATCTGCGACCACCGTCCCGCCACACGTTCGGACAGCACCGAGCCGAGCATCATGCCGATCACCGCGGGGCCAAACAGCCAGATGAAGCCGCCGCTGCCCAGCCCGAGGTGGTCGATGATGAACACCGGCGCCGACAGCACATACACGAAGAAGCCGTTGAAATTGAGCGCGATGCCGATGGCCAGCAGCATGAACGCCGGATGGGAGAAGATGCCGGCGTAGCCGCGCAGCAGGTGCAGCGGATGCAGCGGCTGGCGTTCATCCGCATCGAGCGTCTCGGGCAGGAAGCGCCAGATCATCCAGCACAGGAAGGTGCCGAACACCGTCAGGAACACGAAGATCGATCGCCATCCGGCCAGCGCCAGCAGCCCGGCGCCGACCATCGGCGCGATCGCCGGGGCGAGCGCGAAGATCAGCATCACCCGCGACATCAGGCGCTGCGCCTGAGGCCCCTCGTGCAAGTCGCGCACCACGGCGCGGCCGACAACGATCCCGGCCCCGCCGCTCACCCCCTGCAGCGCACGGCCGACCCACAACCACTCGATGCTCGGCGCCAGCGCGCACATCAGCGAAGCCACGGCGAACACCGCGGTGAGCAGCAGCAGCACGCGGCGGCGGCCGAAGCGGTCGGCGAGCGCGCCATGCCAGAGCACCATCAGCGCCAGCGCGGCCATATAGACGGTGAGCGTCTGCTGCACCTCGAGCTGGGTGGCGCCGAGCGTCGCGGCGATCTGCGGGAACGCGGGCAGGTAGGCATCGATCGAGAACGGACCGATGGCGGAGAGCAGCGCGAGCATGAAGGCGAGGCGATCGAGCGAGGGCGTCTTTGTCATTTCGGCCTGATGGACTGCGTGGCGCGGGTACGTCCAGCGGCCGTGACGGCCCGGCCTGTGGCTGGACGCATGGGCCGCACTCGCGGGCCGCACTCACTGGATGGACTCAGCGGCCGTCGAGGCTGCGCCTGTACTGGATGGCCTCGGCGATGTGCGCCGCGCCGGGGCGCTCGACGCCGGCCAGATCCGCCAGCGTGCGCGCCACCCGAAGCACGCGATGATACGCCCTCGCCGACAGCTTCAGCCGCTGCATGGCCTGTTGCAGCAGGGTCTCGCCGGCCGGATCGGGCCGGCAGTGGCGCTCGACCTCGCCGGCGGGCAGGTCTGCGTTCGCGCAGCCCTGTCTGACGCTCTGCGCGGCACGTGCGCTATTTACCCGCTCGCGCACGACTGCCGACGC
Source organism: Thauera sp. (assembly GCF_034003485.1). Classification (GTDB taxonomy): domain Bacteria; phylum Pseudomonadota; class Gammaproteobacteria; order Burkholderiales; family Rhodocyclaceae; genus Thauera. The sequence continues at coordinate 10,529 of NZ_JAVEYL010000021.1, read as the reverse complement.
CTCCCCCGCCGGGCCGCGAGCGAGCGCCTCGGGCGCGATCGCGGGCACTTCGACCACCAGGTCGATGCGATCGAGCAGCGGCCCCGACAGCCGGCCCCGGTAGCGCGCGATCTGGTCGGGCGTGCATCGGCAGTTGCGCAGCGGGTCGCCATGGTGGCCGCAGGGGCAGGGATTCATCGCCGCGACATCCTGTTATACGAAGGGCAACACTTGCCGAGTATCCCAAAACCCAGATTTTACATGGGAGTCATTTAAGGCAGGTCCAGAGTACGCTTGCTTTAAAACGTAACGTTAATCTTCCGGCAAGTGGTGACAACGGGCTGCGCGATGACATCAAATGCCATATGGGTCGATCTAGACCGTGTCGCATAATCTCCTCCTCGACAGTCTGTTTGCGACCCAGACCTGCCTGATGACGTATGCACGCGCAATAGCAGCTTACTGTCAGGACGCTGCCGGACACGAGAATCTCGTGTAGCGGAACAACAGTCAGCCGCACCGCGCCGTTCGGGACATAGACTCGAGCATTCTTAGGCTGTATTGGGCGATCAAACTAGTTCACAATGACGCCATGGCCAGCGCAGAACAACTCAAAGCCCTCATTAAGTCACATATCAGCCGTGACGATGGGCATTTCTATTCGGTTGCGATGCAGGTTGCTGCGCACGAGGCGAAGCTGGGTCATGGCAAGTTCGCGGGAGAGTTGCGCGACCTAATCGACGCAGCTAAGACCCGTTTGGGTCAAGACCCTTCTGGCAAGCTTGTGCCCATCGCCGGTGCCCTGAGCAACACGGCCAGACCCCGGGGCGAGCTAGCCAATCTCTTAACCGTGACTCATCCAGCAAACCGAATGGGTGACATGGTTCTGGACGAATTTGCGGCCATGCAACTCGCTCGCATCATCAAGGAACAACGGCTGCTCGCCCGGATCAAGGAACATGGGCTATCCCCTCGCAGGAAACTCTTGCTTGTCGGCCCCCCCGGGACTGGGAAGACCATGACAGCTTCCGCTTTGGCCGGCGAATTGGGTATCCCCTTGTTTCTCGTCCGCCTAGATTCGTTGATCACGAAGTTTATGGGCGAGACGGCAGCCAAGCTTCGACAGGTTTTTGACGCCATCGCTGACATTCGAGGTGTCTATTTCTTCGATGAATTTGACGCAATCGGATCGCAGCGCGGGAATGCTAACGATGTGGGCGAGATTCGGCGTGTGTTGAACAGCTTCCTACAGATGATTGAGCATGACCAGTCGAATAGCCTCATTGTCGCTGCAACCAACCATCCTGAAGTCCTAGACAGCGCCTTATTCCGGCGTTTCGATGACGTTGTGGAATACCACTTGCCGACCTCCACACAGGCACTTGATTTGATCCGGTCGCGTTTGGGTGCGTTTGCCCCAAAACCATTCAAAAAAGACGGTTTGGCCGAACGTGCAGAGGGTTTGAGTTACGCGGAAATTTGTCGTGCGGTGGACGAATCGATTAAAGACGCGATCATGCATGACCAGGCTAAGGTGCAACGAGTTGCGCTGGAGCGCGCGCTACATGAGCGCCGGCTCATCAGTGAAAAACTAGCCCGAAACAAGACGTCAATAAGAAGCGATGCCGGAACGAGCACAAGATAAACGCCCCCACCTTGTACTGACGAACACATCACAGGCCCAAGGATTCAAGGCGCCGCAAAATGGTGGCGGCGGTACACCGGCAATACCGCAGCCCGACCGAGCCCAACATGGGGCGGCGCTGATGGATCAATTGCAAGCGTTAAATGCAATTGCGGAGCAGGTGATTAAAGCCCAAAAAGAGCAGGATCTTGAAAGTGGCTTGGGTCTCCAAATCCAGTTCGTTAGCGTGCAGGACGTTGCACTGGCATTCGAGAGTCTTGGAAATGAGCGAGCTAAGAATCGGAAGGAGCAGATTGAAGTTCTGAGTGTCACGTCTGAAGACGGCATCACTCACGCCAATGTCTTCGTGCCAGACGGGAAGCTTGCCCATTTCGAAAAGTACGTAGAAGACTATTTGGCGGAGCGCAAGAAGGTCAACGGTGATTCGAACGATCACCATGCGCTTTTAAACACCATTTCCTCCATTCGAAGCGCAGAAATCCGCTCCCTTTGGACCGATGATTTTGATACTTTCCCGCAGGATGCCGACGAGCAGTTCTGGTGGGAGGTCTGGCTGCCTGTGCGCGGTGATCGCGGTGCGGTCGTTGCCGACTTCCGAAAGGTTGCGGGGCTGGCGGAATGCCAAGTCAGCGAGCATCAGATAAACTTTCCGGAACGCTCGGTCGTTCTGATGTTTGGTTCTCGGAAGCAGTTCTCCACCTCTGTCATGATGCTCAATTGCGTAGCGGAACTCCGCCGCGCCAAGGAAACAGCCGCTTTCTTCGACGGCATGACACCTCATGAGCAGCAGCAGTGGGTTGACGAGACCTCGGCGCGGTTTTCTGTTCCTCCGGATGACGACTCCGTGCCGCGAGTCTGCTTGTTGGATTCCGGCGTGAATCGTGGGCATCCCCTGCTGTCGCCTTTTCTAACATCTGACGACCTGCACACCGTCAATCCTGCTTGGGGCGTGGACGACACTGCGAATCACGGTTCTGGGCTTGCTGGGCTCGTTGCGTTTGGTGACTTGTCGAATGCTTTGGCGACTGACGACCCGATAGTCGCTTCGCATCGGCTGGAGTCGGTAAAACTCACGCCCGAACGGGGCGCCAATGATGGTGATGCAAGGCACCACGGTTACCTTTTTTCTGAAGCGGTTGCGCGTCCCGAAATTTCAGCTCCAATTCGCTCACGCGTGTTTACTTCGGCGGTTACATCCAGCGATGACCGAGATCGGGGGCGCCCCTCTGCTTGGTCATCGACCGTTGATCGCCTCGCATCTGACTACGATGGCAATGGTCAGTTTCCCCGGCTGTTTGTCTTGTGCGCTGGCAATACTGAAGACGCTCAATCCTGGAGTACCTACCCAGCCAGCTTGAGCAGTAAGGGTATTCGAGACCCCGGCCAAGCGTGGAATGCGCTCACAGTTGGTGCCTTTACCGAGAAGGTAGTGATCTCCGAAGCTGATGCCAAAGGCTACTCGCCTGTTGCGCCATTCGGTGGCCTGAGTCCGTACACCCGCACGTCGGCTGACTGGAATACCGCTTGGCCGCTAAAGCCTGAAGTAGTCTTCGAAGGTGGAAATGTGGGCAAGGATACTTTGGGACCTGCTGGGATTCCCAGTCTTCACTTGCTCACGACCAACAATTTGCCGCTTGAGCGTCTTTTCACAACGACCAATGCCACCAGCGCTGCCTCAGCATTGGGGGCTCGGATGGCGGGGCAGTTGATGGCTGCTTATCCAGATCTCCGACCGGAGACAATTCGCGCCTTGATCGTGCACTCGGCGGAGTGGACTCCGGCGATGCGTTCGGCCTACTTGCCCTCCGCCCGGCCGGCAACGAAGACGGACCACGTGAACCTGATTCGTCACTGCGGTTGGGGTGCTCCGAACTTGGATAGAGCTCTGTGGAGTGCGGGTAATTCCCTCACCTTGGTGGTCGAGGATGTTGTCCGCCCTTATCAGAAGGTCAAGGGTAAAGGTGTTGTCAGTCGGGACATGAACCTCCATTCGTTGCCTTGGCCCAAAGACCAATTGCTGGAACTACCGCCTAAAACTCAGGTGGAGTTGCGAATTACCCTGTCCTATTTCGTCGAGCCGAACCCGTCTGCGCGCGGTACGTCTTCCAAGTTCCATTATCCGTCTCACCGCTTGCGCTTTGACGTTCAACGTGCGTTGGACGCCACTACCGAAGACTTCGTGGCGCGCATCAATGCCGCCGCCGACCGTGAGGACGAGGGCGATCCAATTGACCCCAAAGATCCAAACTGGATTTTAGGTGATCGGCAGCGGCATCGTGGCTCCTTGCACCAGGATATCTGGCATGGCACGGCCGCTGAGTTGGCAAGCCGGGGTTTTGTTGCCGTGTATCCGGCGAAAGGTTGGTGGCGCACTCGCCAAGCCCAAGAACGTTACGACTTGCCTGCCCGCTATAGCCTGATCGTCTCCATCCGTACACCTGAGACTGACGTTGATCTCTACACGCCGATTGCACAACAGGTGGCGGCCCAAGTTGTTTTACCCATTGCGGTCTGAAAGGTCGGGACTCTGCAATCTATGTGACTCTTGACGGAAGGAGGCCCAAAAGGGCGAAGAGTTTTTCACCTCGAACACGACCGGGCGACTGATTCGGGACTAGTGACCCGCCGTTCGCGCTAGGTGAAATTTCTCTACCCCGATGTCTCTTGATGGCCGGACTGAGACCTTGGGACGGCGATTGCGAGCGTCTAGAGCGCCCAAAACCCGGCGCTCAAGTGATCGGCGTCAGGATTTCCTATCGAACGGGGCGTCCCGCTCGCGGTCGGCGACTCGACTACACTGAATATTGGCTGCTCCATGACGAGCAGCTAAAGTGCCTGGGTAAAATTCAACGCGCACCGGTGGGTCGTTTTAGACGCGCGCCGACACATTACTTGCTGTGCGTGAAGGAGAACCATCCGAACCTGCATGATTCGATCCTGTTTGCCGACATCGATCCGCGAGGGCCGCTGACGCCGAGCTCGACCCATGAGACCACGATCAAGGACCACGGTCGCATCGAAATCCGTCGATGCCACGCCTACACCGCGATCGATCGCCTCTACAAGTCCGAGGACTGGGAGGACCTGGCCAGCTTCGCGGTGGTCGAGCGCATTCGCACCGTGGGCGATCACACCAGCACCGAGCGCGTCTTTTACATCAGCAGCCTGCCCGCCGACGCCGAGCGCATCTCTCGGGCCGTACGCAGTCACTGGGAGATCGAGAATCGGCTTCACTGGTGTCTGGATGTGTGTCAGGTCAACGAGGATCAGTCACGGGTGCGCAGCGGCTATGCCGCCAACAACCTGGCCATCGTCCGCCACATCGTGATGAACCTGCTGCGGCTCAACACGACGCGCAAGGCGAGCATCAAGTCCAAGCGCATGCTCGCTGCGACGATCGACGAATTTCGTGCCGAGATTCGCGGCGTTATGACATGAAGGTGCGATTGCCCTGCATCGTGGTGCCTTTTGTGAACGGCGAGCGGCTCGTAAAGAGGCTTTCCATAAGGGATGGCAGCGTGATGCTTCTGGCGGGAAATCCGAAATACCTGCCTTTAACGTTGAAGGAGGAGAACGAGCTGGAAGTCTGGGGCGTCGTCACCGGAAAACTCAAGCGCCTCCCGGCTTAAAAGAAGACATGTTATTCTCTCGTTCAACTCCAGAAATGGAGCTACCCCTTTCCAGATTTACCATGAGAGAATAATGACTTCACTTCAAGAACTCCTTGCTCAAAAAGAAGCCTTGGAACAACAGATCGCTCAGATAAAGAAGGCTGAGCGCGCGGACGCCCTGCAGAATGCCCGTAGCCTGATTGATACGTTCGACCTCACGGTTGATGAGCTTTTCGGCAAGCAGAAATCGACTGGAAAAGCAGTGGCAGTCAAGTACCGGAACCCGGAAACGGGCGAGACTTGGACCGGCCGTGGGCGCGCTCCCCGCTGGCTCGAGGGCAAAAGCCGCGAGGATTTCGCCGTCTGAAGAAGCGAATGAAGCACCAAGACTGAGGCGTTAGCCTGACAGACGGCCGGTCACTCATGATTGAATGCGCCGGCCGTTTTCTTATGCGCGTGCCGTTTGATTCAGAGCCTACGGGTGCGCACCGGCTATGCTGCCAACAATCTCGCCATCGTTCGCCACATCGTGATGAACCTGCTACGGCTCAACACGACGCGCAAGGCGAGCATCAAGTCCAAGCGCATGCTGCTGCGACGATTGGCGAATTTCGCGCCGAGCTGCTTGGGATTCTGACATGAAGGTGCGATTGCGCTGACCTGTAAGTGGGATACCGAAACGCCTCTGGAGAACCCGAATTCAGGTAATCGGTTTAGGTTCTCAAAGTCCATGGCTCACCAACGACGCCCAACGTTGAAGTCCGTCGATACGGAAAACAAAGTGGCTCCCTTGGCTGGTGATGCGCAATTGGGGAATGATTGTCTGGCTCATCTAATGACCTGCTCGTGATCGTCATCGTTATACCCCTTATACCGCTTTAGTTTCGTTTCGCCTCGTAGCGCGATAAAGGAAACGGTCAACACCGCCCTATTCGCCATCACATTCTCCTGCACGTGCCGACGAAAACAGATGAACCCGTGTGACCGACAAACGGTTTTTCAATGCCACGTTGAAACACGTCGATGCGCAAATAGTGGGGATCATCCTTCGCACGAATGGATAGCACTTTGAATGCACTCGCATCGCCTCCAGGGCTTAGCACGTGAATATCAGTCGCCCAATCATTATCCATGGGCATACCCGTAACGACGCCCCGCTCGCGATTTACCGAGAAGGGTCTTTTAGAGAGCTCAGACTCGTACCATGAGTCCCGCCGCAGCCCCCCTTGATCGGTGAGTTGATGAGCCTCCCGAACCGTGCATAGAAAGCCCGTGGCGACCGCGCCCCCTGGGAAGGAAGCGACTAGAACCAGTAGAGTGGTGCACACGTTTGCGGAACCTAGCATCTTCTTGAGGGACACGTCTTGTCACCTCCCCTACGAAATAATTGTTAGGAAAAATCTTTCTCCCAGATCTCTATATACTTTCCCTTTATATTCTCTTTCATTTCGCTATCGATGAACTCCTTTCCTTGCGGCAGGAGCTTATTAAGGGGGAAGTGCTGCTTAGGCATAAGCTCAAGGAAATCCAGATTAAAGCTCCAAGTTTCTTCGCCATCGCGTGCAACTTGCATTTAACCTGCTGAGGCTCAACACGACGCGCGAGACGAGCATCAGCTCCGACAGCACGAGGACTGCCACGACTTATGAACTTCGCGGTGAGCTGTTCAGTGTACGACATTAAAGGTCGACCCCCTTGCTAATGGGTCAATTTGAGAAAGAGGGTGGCAGCCGCGCCGAGTAGATTGTCTGTTATTTTGCGCCTTTGTGCAGGGAGCACAAGCTGGCCCAGAACCGCTTATAGGGCATCACATCCTCGTGCTTGGCTCTCCAATGTGCGTCTATCCCATCCCAACCGTTGCCCTTAAACTCGTGCCCGCACTCTGGGCAAATTCTCGGTGTTTCGGCTCTTAACCCTTTCGTGCAGCACAGGCAGGATTTCTGCATGATTTCTCATCCTCAAGCGGCAAAATTTCATCTTCAGCTCACGGCAATAATGCCGCTATTGCGTCATCTCAAAGTGCATGTCCGATTGTGGGTCGCTTCGCGATCACGATCGAACCCTAATCGTTAAGCGGATCAAGCGCAATTCTTGCCAACACCGGCATATGATCAGACTCTACGTCCGGTCCTATCTCGCGCCTTGTCGCCGTCCAATGCCGTGACAGCAAGACGTTATCAATCGGCAGGCCCATGAGGCCGCCCCACGCTGCAGGCCATGTGGGCGAGTACCCGTTCACCAGACGGAAACCGGCACGCGTGGGCGCCGCAAAGGCTGAGGACCAGGGCGTTGCGTTGAAGTCGCCCATGATTACGGTGGGCATATCGGTGAGTCGGCTCGCCAGTTCGGCCAAATTCTCATTGCGGCGGACGTGGTCGGCGGAGGTCAGTGGGGGTCTCGGATGGAATGCAACAACCGTGACAAGGTTGCCGCGCCAGTTTAGCTTCGCCTCGATACGCTGGACTCCATGAGCGTCGTCCACGATCGAATGGGCCACGATCGGATGTCGCGAGAGCAGCGCAAGGCCGAATGGGTCGGACCGGGGGCGGACCACCTGGTACGGAAATGAATCGTCCAGTTCCAGCTTTTTGGCAAACCCGTTGGAAATCTCGACGATTGCCAGGACATCGGGCTGTTCACTGCGTATCCAATCAACCAGCGGCGCGGGATCGGAATTACCTACGGATACGTTGGCGGCGATGACCACGAGCTCCGCGCCATCGCCCTTGTCGGGAGCCGTCGACCATGCCGTGAGCCACGGGAGCGGGATGAGGAACAACAGTAATCCCCAATGCGGCTTGGAAAATACCGTTAATGACACGCTGATGGTGAGTCCGGTCACAAATACCAGTTGCCAATGTGCGGCGAGATCCAGAGCCCACGCGGCAGTGGGGGACACCTCTCCGATAACCCGGGTAAGCAGCGGCAGCAGCAACCCGGCCGCGCACAGCACCGCCAGCGCGGGGGCAACGGTCACCACGCGAGGTCGCGGTCTTCGGCTTCCATTCCCCGTCTGGAATTTCATGGGCGCTCCTTCAGCAGGGTTGCGGCATCCTCGCCCGCAACACGGCAGCGGAATTTGGCGACCGAGCAAAGCAATCGGATCCCCATGGACCTTGGCCAACTGACTTTCCGCTCGCCCTTCAACGCCATGAGTCTTCACCGAGAAACGCTATCGCGCAGGCGCGCAGCGTGTTGTCGTGGATCCTGAGAACCTCGTGGAACGGATCCTGATACCCCCCGGCAAGGTTCCACGCGATCGGAATCCCGTACCTTCTTGCACACCCGAACACGCGGCGATCGCGCTCGAAAAGCTGATCCGTTGTCAGCCAGCCGCCGAGGGGGTCGTCCACGTGCGGGTCCGCGCCTGCCTGGTAGAGGATCAGGTCGCAATCCAGGAATTCGGCAATGATCGACGGCAGTGTTGCGAGAAAGGCATCCGGATCGCGCGAGTAGCAGAGTCCCGTAGTGACGTGGCGGACAAGGTTCCGGACGCCCAGCGCCTTGATGATGTCTTCGGTGCCATCGCCGAAGTGCTCGTCGCAGTCGAGGATCGCAACCTTCCGCACCTCTCCGCTCGCGACGAGGGACAGAACAGTGGTCATCAGACCGTTGAACGTGCAGAAGCCGCCGCCCCAGTTGTGGCCCGCGTGATGAAAACCGGAGGTCGGAGACACCGCAACACGTCCGGACGCCAGCGCACAGCGCGCTGCGGACAGCATCGAACCTGTTGTCCAGAGTAGGGACGCCGCAACCGCAGGATCCTTGCCGCCGAATCCGTTGACCGCACGGCAGTCAAGAATGCCTCGAACATAATCTGCGTCATGCGCCAGCCTGAGTTGCGCCTCAGTCAATGGTTGGGGCGCAACGAGGCTGATCGGAAACGACATCGCCTGCCACCGCTCTACCACCTTCCGAGGCTTTGCCGCGCTGGGCGAAAACGATGTCGGCTGTGACACCTGCCGGGCATCGTAGAAAACGGGTATGGTTTCCTTCATGACTGCCGATCGGAATGGAGACGGCGCAATCATACGGAGGGTGGTGTCTCACCGAGTGCGACACCCTGTTTTCGCGCAGATTGACAACGAGAGGACTCCATGAGCCAGGCGGAGCGTATCGCCCGAATTCACTTCCTTCTGAAATCAACGGGAATCGTTACGCTGGCTCAACTCAAGGCCGATTTCGAAGTATCGCGTGCAACAGTCATGCGCGACATCGAGCTCATGCGCGACAGGCTTGGCGCCCCAATCGAATACGATGCCGAACTGAACGCATATAAGTACGCCGAAAGCGCAGGCAGAACGTTGCATTATCGCGCGGAGCGTTTCGATGTCCCGGGGATGTGGCTCGATAGCGACGAAGCCTACGCCCTGCTTACCGTATTGAATGTCATCGCGAAGATCGATCCTGGAGGCTGGATGCCTTATGTTGGCCCGCTGCGCGGGGTGCTGAAGCATGCTCTTTGCGAGGAAAGCTTCAACATGAAAGGGTTTCACAAGAAGATCGGCGTCGAGTTGCCGAACCTGCGTCAGGGTAAGTCAGGCGTGACCGCGAAGATGATGCGAGCACTGGTGAACGAGTTCGAGGCAATCCTGGTGTGGCAGGGTGATGACGAAGTGCTCAACAGTGCTTCCTGCTCGCTGCAACGTTTCGTGTTGACCAGAAATGGTTGGACGGCCGAGTTTGTCGTTGGGGAAGATCAGGCGCGGCAGCGAGTAGCGCTGATACGTTTTTCAGACTGTACGGTAACGGACCGACCTGCGCGGCTTCTTCCCGAATCCTACAGCGACCCCTGGAGCGATCTCGATGCGCTCAGGAACACTTAAGTCCGTGATTAATTTCCCTCGAGGGTGGGCAGGGAGTTCGTCTATCACGTGCCGCAAACCAGTTCGGCGTCAGCCTTGCAGAAGAAGCGCGACAGGCAGGTGATGGCCGAGGGTGTATCAGAACGCGGAAATTCGGCCAGTCGGGTGAGAAAACTCCCACTTATGACCACTATTGGGTTGGCCGGATGGTAGTCGTTCCCACCTAGGGCAAGTTTGCGCTCAAGCTTCGACTCGCGTTTCCCACGGCCGAAACTCGCAGGTACGTTTTGACACAGCCTCGGCCGGACTAAGACCTTCGCCCTTCTTCGCAGCGACCGGGCGAACAGTCCGCGACAGTCTCGACCCGACCCAATCCAGCCGTCGGGCTCTTCGTGGTGCGAACGGCAAGTAACCGAGTGAAGCCGTCACCTCGCATGACATGTTGGGGGACGTGAAATTGGTGCTTCGTTCACGCGTCTGCCGTTCGGT